>NZ_JBEPMW010000003.1:0-688624 GCF_040545985.1 Brevundimonas sp. 1080
ACCCCGATCGCGATGGACCAGGGCCTGCGCTTCGCCATCCGTGAAGGCGGCCGCACCGTCGGCGCCGGCGTCGTGGCCAAGATCATCGCCTAAGCTAAGCGGCCTCAAGCCGCGCGCCTCCGCGAGGCGCGCATAGGCCAAAGACAAAGTAGCGTAACAGAACGGCCTCCGGAGCAATCCGGGGGTCGTTTTGCTGTTTGGGCGACTGCCGGGTCCGCAACGGGCCGGACGCTCAGGCGTTGAGATCGTCTGCCCAACAGCCAAGGTTCACGATGCGTCTGATTTCGTTGCTTGCGTGCCTTGTCGCCCTGTCGGCCTGCGCCACGCATCCCGGCAAGGTCGATCAAGTCCGGTTCGCCAAGGACGCCGAGCCGATATTGGCGACGACTGAAGCCGGGATGGTGCGCGGCGTCGAGGGGACGGGGACGCGAGCGTTCCTAGGCGTGCCGTTCGCGGCGCCGCCCGTCGGCGAACGGCGCTGGCGCGCGCCGCAGCCGGTTCAGGCCTGGCAGGGCGTTCGGGATGCGACGCGGATTGGATCGGACTGCACCCAGGCGATCGGGCGACGCTCGATCCTGGGCGGGGGCGGCGGGATCGTCGTCGGGTCCGAGGATTGTCTGTATCTGAACATCTATGCGCCGGGCGGAGACGCGGCCAAGGCGCGGCCGGTGATGGTCTATATTCCGGGCGGCGCCTTCACCGTGGGGGCGGGCGCCAACTACGACCCGTCAAAACTGGCGCGCGAGCAGGGGCGGGTGGTCGTGACGATGAATTATCGGCTCGGCGCGCTGGGCTGGCTGGCGCATCCCGGATTTGAGGCGACCGGCGAAGGCTTCGGCGGCAACTTCGGACTGATGGATCAGCAGGCGGCGCTGAAGTGGGTGCATCGGAATATCGCGGCCTTCGGCGGCGACCCGGGCGACGTCACCCTGTTCGCCGAAAGCGCCGGGGCCTGGACGGCTTGTTACCTGATGGCGTCGCCGCAGTCGGAAGGGCTGTATCAGCGGGTTATCATGCAGAGCGGCGGATGTCTTGAGCCGTCGTCCCTGGTCAGGGCGCAGGACGCGGCCCAGTCGGGGCCGATGTTCGCCGAAAGGCTGGGCTGCACGGGCGAGGATCAGATCGCGTGCCTGAAGGCGCTTCCGGCTTGGCGGCTGTCGCGGGCAGCGTCATTGAGGGCGGGCATCAACGGGCCGGGGTCGTGGGGACCGGTGCACACGGACGCCACTGTGCCGGAAAGCCCGGCGGTCGCGATCCGGGAAGGGCGGTTCACGCGCGTGCCCGTCCTCGTCGGGACGAACCTCGATGAGGGGCGGCTGTTCGCCAACGAGGTGCAGGACATGGATCGCTATCAGAAGGAGACGATCTGGATGTACGGCGATCAGGGCGAGCGGGTGCTGGCGCGCTATCCGGTGGGTGAAGACGGCCCGGCCTACGCCATTGCGACCAACTTCACCGATCAAAGGTTCGCCTGTCCGTCACAGGCCTTGCGACGCCTTTTGGCTCAGCATGTGCCGGTGTGGGGCTATGAGTTCGCGGATCGCGGGGCGCCGTTCGTGCTGCCCGACTGGATCGTCGGTCTGGACCTGGGCGCCTATCACGCCAGCGAGCTGGCCTATGTGTTCGGAACGCGCTGGGTGTTCGCTGATCCCAAGCGGTTCACGCCGGAGCAGAAGGCGCTGTCTGAGAGGATGCAAAGGTTGTGGGCGACGTTCGGCCGTTCGGCCTTTGCCGCCGAATGGCCCCGCGTCGAGGGTGCGGGGCCGGTGCGGGTGTTCAAGCCACAAGGCGATGTCATGGATGACGCCTTCTTCGAGCGTCACCACTGCGACTTCTGGGATGGGACGCCGTTCGGTGCCGTTCACTAGATAAAGCGGACGGTGACGCCCGGCTTGACCTTGTCAGCCAGCAGCCAGGCGTCCCAGTTGGTCAGGCGCACACAGCCGTGCGAGGCCGTCTTTCCGACCAGATGCGGGTCCGGCGTGCCGTGGATTCCGTAGCTGGGCTTGTTCAGATCGATCCAGACGACGCCCACTGGGTTGTTCGGACCGGGTTTGACGACGACCTTCTTCTTGCCGTCGCCATAGCTGAGTTTCGACGGGTCGTAGGTGTAGTCCGGGTTCCGCGCCACGCCGTTGACCTTGACCGTGCCGGTCGGGGTGGGATTGTCGCCGCTGCCGATGGTGGCCGGGAAGTAGGCGATCAGCTTGCCGTCGGCGTCGAACGCCTTGACCGAGCCTTCGCTCTTGTCGACGTCGATGTGGTCCACGTCGGCGGGCAGGGGGGCGGTGTTGACGGCGGGGACAAGCAGGCCCTGGCCCACGCGATTGAAGTCGGCGCCGGGGTTCATGGCGCGCAGCAAGGCCTCGGTGACGTGGAAGCGCTCGGCCAAGGCCTCGACGATATTGGCGTAGCCCATGTGGGCCGCCTGACCCTGAGCTTCCAACTCCGTGGGAACGACGCCGAGGTAGGGTCCGGCGATGTCCTGCTGAGTGATGGTGTAGGTGGTGGTCACTGCGCCCGGTCCGGCGGCGGCGCGCAGTCTTCCCATCACGTCGGCGTTCAACTCGCCGTTCACCGTCATGCCGTTCGCTTCCTGAAACGCCGAGATCGCCTGGCGCATGTTCGACCCCGCCAGGCCGTCGATCGCGCCGGGCGAGAAGCGGGCGCGTTCCAGAAGAACCTGGGCGCGGATCAGGGCGGGCTGCGGCTGCTGCTGGGCGGCATTCGCGGCTGCCGGCTGCCCCTCTTGCGCGGCGGGCGGCGGCGCATAAGCGGTGTTTTCGATGGCGTCTCGAGAGAGCGGGCCGGTTTGGCCCACTTGCGCGGTCTCGGCCGTCTGCGCCGCTGGGGCGGATGTGTTCTCTTCCTTCGGCGAGCAGGCGCCCAGAGAGAGAACAGCGAGTGCGGCGAGGTAGGCAGGACGGTTCATAAGAGACTTTCGAGACGGTGAGTGCAGTCGGTCGGTGTTCAGTTGGGTTCGCCGGTCGCGGGGTCGGTTTCGGTTTCGCCGGAGTTGGACGAGTCCTTCGAACCCTTGGGCTCGGTCGCAGGGCGCGGCGGCTGGCCGTCGGCGTCCGGCCGCAGGTTCTCGTTCTCGACGGCTTTGCTGTCAGGGCGTTGATCGGTCATGGTCTTCTCCTTGGGTCACTCAAACGCGCCAGGGCGACCGCGGCTCCTTCAACGTGCATTCACCATGACGGTGAACCCTGATGAAACGCGCATAGGGCAGGATGCGATGTGGAATGGACCTTGCTGCACAGGGTCCTAAGAGGATGCGTATGGCCGGAATGCTGCAGGTCGAGATCATGGACGCGGCGGCGATGGATGCCGCCGCCGTCGCCCTGTGGCGTGCGTGGACGGCTGGCAATCCCGATCTGGCCAGCCCCTATTTCCGCTGGGATTATGCCGAGATCGCCTCGCGGGTCTGCCCCGGTGCGGCGATCGCCGTGTTCCGGCGAGATGACGAGATCGTCGGCTTCTTCCCGCATCAGCGACGCGGCGGAGCGGTGCAGCCGCTGGGTGCCCCCATGAACGACTATCACGGCGTGATCGCCCCGGCGGACGAGATGATCACGCTGGAAGACGTGGCACGGCTGTTGAAAGCCAAGCGGCTGAACGTGCCTGGGTGGATCGGCGCGGGCGAAACAGGCCAGGCGCGTGAGACGGTGCAGGTGGCCATGCCCGAGGCGGGCTATGACGACTGGTACGCCGAGCGTCGCAAGACCTTCGGCAAATACTTCAAGGACAAGGAGCGGGCGCGCCGCAGCCTGGAGGCCGAACTGGGGCCGATCCGGGTGGAGCGGGGTCTCAGAGATCCGGCGCTGCTGGATCATCTGATCGCGCTGAAGGCGGCGCAGTATCGGCGCTCGGGCCTGCATGACATCTTCGCCTGCGGATGGACGCGGGATCTGCTGCACGCTCTGATGAGCGAGGCGCGAGAAGGCTTCGGCGCTTCGATGGCGGCTATGCATGCAGGCGACAAGCTGGTGGCGATCGAGTTCTCGCTGCACGCCGGGCGGCATTACCATTTCTGGTTCCCGGCCTATGAGCCAACGCTTGCGCGGTGCTCGCCGGGCATCCTGCTGAGCATGGACACGATGCGGCTGGCGGCGGCCGAGGGCTTCCGGGTGTTCGACTTCGGCTTCGAGGGCGAGACCTACAAGAAGTATTTCGTCAACGCGCGCCAGACGGTGCGCGAAGCCGTGGTGATGCAGCCGGGCGTGACCCAGGCGCTGGGCGACATCACGGTCGCGGCGCTGAACAGGGCGGGCGGACGCGGCGAGGCGGTGCGGGCGTCCCTGCGTCGGCGCTGGGCCACCATCGAAGCCTGTGAGGCGACGCCCGTCGGGCGGCTGAGGGGCGCGGCGGTCGCCGCACGGTCGGCTGTCCAGAAGGCGGCCGCCAAGAAGAAGACGCCAGCGCGCGTCGCCCACGTTTGAGGACATCGACATGACCCAACGTCGCACCCGCTATCCAGGCCCGATCGCCGAGGCGAAGACCCACGCCCACACCCTGATCGAGCAAGGATTCGCCGAGGACGCGGCGCTGGCCGCCGTGCTGGATCGCTATCCGGCCGAGCTGTTCGACATCAACCTGTATGACTACGACGAGGAGGGGCAGGTGTCCTTGCGCACCGGCGCGCGCGGGCGGCTGTCAGGTGAGGAGCTGCTGGAGGCGATCAAACAGGGTCGGCTGTGGGTCAATCTGCGCGGGGTCGAAACGGGCTGGCCCGAACTGTGGGCGGCGGCGATGAAGGATTTCGCCGCGATCCAAGCGACCTATCCGGGGATGCGGGCGGTGCGAAACGCGGGGCAGCTGATCCTGTCGTCGCCCAAGGCGCGCGTGCCTTATCATTTCGACGCGGCGGGCGTGGTGCTGTTCCATCTTCGTGGGCGCAAGCGACTGTTCGTCTATCCCGGCGACGAGGGGCATCTGCCCGAGCGAAACATGGAACAGGTGGTCGCGCGCCAGACGACCGAAGAGCTGCCTTACACGCTGGCGTTCGAACAGGATGCGCAGGTCATGGATCTGGAGCCAGGCCGCGCCCTGACCTGGCCGCTGTATGCGCCGCACCGGGTGGAGAATCTGGACCGCTTCTGCGTCAGCCTGTCGATGGATTTCCAGACCTGGCCGTCGCGGTTCCGCAACGGCGCGCTGTTCACCAATGCGGTGATCCGCAGCCGGGGCGGGCGGCCGCGCTTCACCGACGGCATGACGACGCCGGAGCTGGCGGCGCGCTGGGCCGCGTCGCTGGTGCTGAAGAAGGCGGGCGCGATGAAAAGCAAGATCGCCAACTTCGAGCGCGACTTCGAGCCGGAGATCGGCGCGGCTGACGGCGCGGGCGCGCTGAACGCGACGTCATAAGCTTGGGGCGTTAATTCGAGTTCATGACCTCGAGTTAAAATGACTTGGGCGCGGGCGGCGCGCACCTTCTCTTCAGAACCGGGCTCCTCACATCCGGGAAGGGAAAACGCTCATGAAAACCGCACTGATCGCCGCCGCGGCCGTCGCCACCCTGACCGGGTTTGTCGTGGCGCCCGCTTCGGCCGCCGAGGTCGAGATCCGCAACGCCGTCGCCCGTGTGGTGGTCATCGTCGAGGATCGTCAGGATATCGGCGTCGAGGTCACGCAAGGCCAAACGCGTCTGCCGGCCATCCAGGTTCGCCGCGACGACAATGACGTGAAGATCGACGGCGGCCTGCGCCGCAACGGCATGTGGGGCGGCAGCAGCGCCATTCGCGGCTGCAACTCCGGCCGCAGCGATGCGGGCCAGCCGGGGCAGGGCGCGACCGTTGAGGTGCGCGACCTGGGGCGGATCCGCCTGGAAGACGCGCCGCTGATCGTCGTGCGCACGCCGCGCGCCGTTGACGTCAGCGCCAGCGGCGCGGTCTTCGGCTCGGTCGGACGCGGCGCGAGATCGGTCGAGTTGGACAACGGCGGCTGCGGCAACTGGAACGTGGCCAATGTGGACGGCGATCTGGAACTGGGACTCGGCGGCTCGGGCGCGATCCGCGCGGGCACGTCTCGATCGCTGAACGCCAGCGTCGGCGGGTCTGGCTCCATCTCGGCCGGAGCGACCGGAGCCCTGAAGGCGGCTGTCGGCGGATCGGGCAATGTCGAGGTGGCCAGCGCCGGCGGACGCAGTGAACTGTCCATCGGCGGCTCGGGCGGTGTGAATGTGCGGCAGGGCCGAATGGACAAGCTGTCGGTCGCCATCGGCGGCTCGGGCGATGTTCGCTACGGCGGCGCAACGCGCGACCTTGACGTGGCGATCGCCGGATCGGGCAGCGTCCGAGTCGCCTCAGCCACGGGATCGGTTTCTCGCTCCGTCGTCGGATCGGGAACCCTGCAGATCGGGCAGTAAGACCCGAGCGACGAGAAGGTCCCGGGTCGTGGAACCCCGGGGGCCTTTTCCGGCCAAACAAAAAGCCCCGGCGGATCGCTCCGCCGGGGCTCTTCGCATGGATCAGGTCCGAGACGCTTAGAAGACGTTCAGGACGCTGGAGATGGCCGAGACGCCCAGGTTGGCGCCGGCGCGGTCACGCGCTTGCAGACCGCCGCCGAACGAATAGCGCAGGCCGACCGACCAGGTGTCGACGTCCAGCGAATCGATGTCAGCGCGGGTGTAGGCGGCGCCCAGCGAGAACGGGGTGTTCTCGAACTCGTATTCGGCGCCCACGCCGTAGGTCCAGGCGTCGGTGTCGCCGCCCGAGAAGTCGACGTTGTTGTAGGCGACGCCGGCGTTCAGGCGCAGGTTCGGCATGACGTAGAAGGCGGCGTCGGCGCCGACGGTCCAGATGTCGGCGTCCACGTTGTCAGCGGTCGTGTAGGCGACTTGGCCGGTCAGGGTGGCGTTCGACAGATACTTCTGCGCTTCGGCGCCCACGGTCCAGATCGGCTCGTTGCCGCTGCCGATGCCGTTGGCGGCGACGAAGGCGCCGGCGCGCACGTCGGAGGACCACATCTTGGTCAGGTGAGCAGCGGCGGCGCCGGTGACGTCTTCTTCGCCAAAGGCTTTGGTGTAGTCGATCGCGCCGTTCAGGGTCACGGTCCAGTCCTGGGCCGGCAGGGCGACCGAGCCGTCAACGGTCCAGACGTCGGCGTCGACGTCGTCGCCGGCGACTTCGATCGACGGGTTGGAATAGGTCACGCCGACCGAACCGATGGCGTCTTGGGCGAAGGCCGGGGCGGCGAACAGGGCGGCGGCGGCCGTGGCGAGGAGGATCGTCTTCATTTTTCTTTTGTCCTTAGCAGTCTGCACCCGGATGGGGGTCCGGGGAGGGGCGCTGCTATCAGCCTAAGACCAAGCGGAGCAATAAACCGACGTTCGATTGGCTTCGAGTGGCAAGGTTGTTGCGCAACAGCCACGCGTTGCGGCGAGAATGTGTCACGACTTGGCGATCTGTGGGGCAAGTCGTTAAACGCGCGTCGCAGTCGCGCTCATGCACTATAAAGAGGGCGTCCAACGCGCCGACGTCGCCGCCGAATGTGTCGTCGCGCCGTGCGCAGCCCTCGGGGAAGACCCCGTCGAAATCCTGTGTCAGCCCGGGTTTGCGCGCTTGACGAAATCAGAATCGATAGGCATAAGCCACCACTCTTGTTGGACCGGCTGTGCAGTTCGCTGCAAACGCGGTTCGCAAGAACGACCTAAGTCACTGTTCTTTGCAGCTTCTTGGGATATCAACGGCCTTCGCGGGCGACTGCGTGGGCCGATCGTTTTTGCGGATTTGCGTTCCCTGAGGGCTTTTTGCCCGAAGGCCTTCGGTCTTTGAAATGGTTCACAGGGACGCGGTCCTCCGACCGCATTGGAAGTAAGCACCGATATGGATCAAAGCATCCGCATCAGGCTCAAGGCCTTTGATCACCGCGTCCTCGATTTTTCGACGCGCGAGATCGTTAATACCGCCAAGCGCACCGGCGCGACCGTTCGCGGTCCGATTCCGCTGCCGACCCTGATCGAGAAGTTCACCGTGAACCGCTCTCCGCACGTCGATAAGAAGTCGCGTGAGCAGTTTGAAATCCGCACGCACAAACGCGTGCTCGACATCGTCGACCCCACCCCGCAGACCGTGGACGCGCTCATGAAGCTCGACCTGTCCGCCGGCGTGGACGTCGAGATCAAGATTTAAAGTAGAAAGAGGCGGGATCCGATGCGCACGGGCGTGATCGCCAAGAAGCTGGGCATGACCCGCGTGTTCGCCGATGACGGCGCGCACGTACCGGTCACTGTGCTGCAGCTCGACGGCTGCCAAGTCGTCGGCCAACGTACCCAGGAGCGTGACGGCTACGTCGCTCTCCAGCTGGGCGCTGGCACGAAGAAGGCTAAGAACACCAACAAGGCTCAACGCGAGACCTTCGCCAAGGCGGAAGTCGAACCGAAAGCCTATGTGACCGAGTTCCGCGTCGATGCGGACGGTCTGCTGGACGTGGGCGCCGAACTGTCGGCCGAACACTTCCTGGTGGGCCAGAAGGTCGACATCCAGGGCGAGACCATCGGTAAGGGTTTCGCCGGCGCCATGAAGCGCTGGAACTTCGGCGGCCTTCGCGCCACCCACGGCGTTTCGGTCTCTCACCGTTCGCACGGTTCGACGGGTAACCGTCAGGACCCGGGTCGCACGTTCCCCGGCAAGAAGATGGCCGGCCACTACGGCACCGAGACCGTCACCACCCAGAACCTGACCGTCGTCCGCGTGGACGCCGAGCGTGGCCTGATCCTGATCAAGGGCGCTGTCCCCGGTCACGACGGCAGCTACGTCAAGGTTCGCGACGCCATCAAGAAGGCTCGCCCGGCCGACGCTCCGTTCCCCGGCGCGCTGAAGTCGAGCAAGTCTGCTGCTCAACCCGCCTCGACCCCGGCTGAAGAAGCCCCCGTCGAAGCGACCGAAGGCGGTGAAGCGTAATGAAACTCTCTGTCATCCAACTCGACGGCAAGGCTGCTGGCGACGTGGAACTGTCGGACGCCGTCTTCGGCATCTCCGACATCCGCGGCGACATCCTGGCCCGCACCGTCAACTGGCAACTGGCCAAGCGCCGCGCCGGTACGCACAAGGTTCAAACCCGCAACGAGAACTCTCGTACGGGTAAGAAGATGTACAAGCAAAAGGGCACCGGCGGCGCTCGTCACGGTTCGCGCCGTGCACCGCAGTTCGTCGGCGGTTCGCGCGCCTTCGGCCCGATCGTTCGCGATCACGGCTTCTCGCTGCCGAAGAAGATCCGCGCGCTGGCTCTGCGTCACGCCCTGTCCTCCAAGGCCAAGTCGGGCGACCTGATCGTGGTCGACACCGTCTCGGTCAAGGAAGCCAAGACCGCTTCGCTGCGCGAAACGCTCGGCAAGCTGGGCTGGACCAAGGCGCTCATCATCGCGGGTCCGGAAGTCGATACGAACTTCGGCCTGGCCGCACGCAACATCCCGCACATCGACGTGCTGCCGAACGCCGGCCTGAACGTCTATGACATCCTGCGGGCTGACAAGCTGGTGCTGACGAAGGCCGCCATCGAGGCCATCGAAGCCCGCTTCAGCGATAAGGAAGCCGCGTAATGGCCGCTCAACCTACCGCCAAGCACTACGACACCATCCTGGCCCCGGTGATCACCGAAAAGGCCACGATCCTGTCCGAGCAGAACAAGGTCGTCTTCCGCGTCGCTGACACGGCGACCAAGGACGAGATCGCCGCGGCGGTCGAAAGCCTGTTCAAAGTTAACGTCCTGAAGGTCAACACCCTGGTTCAAAAGGGCAAGACCAAGCGCTTCCGGGGTATCCTGGGTCGCCGGGTCGACATCAAAAAAGCGATCGTGACGCTGGCTGACGGCCAGTCGATCGACGTCACCACGGGGCTCTGATCAGATGGCCTTGAAACATTACAATCCGACCTCGCCGGGCCGTCGCGCCCTCGTGCTGGTTGACCGTTCGGAACTCCACAAGGGCCGTCCGGAAAAGTCGCTGACCGAAGGCCTGACCAAGTCGGGCGGACGCGGGCAGGGCGGTCGCATCGCGGTCCGCTTCCGTGGCGGCGGCGCCAAGACCCTGTACCGCAAGATCGACTTCAAGCGTCGCAAGTGGGACATGGTCGGCACGGTCGAGCGTCTGGAATACGATCCGAACCGCACGGCTTTCATCGCGCTCGTGACCTACGAGGACGGCGAGAAGACCTACATCATCGCGCCGCAACGCCTTAAGGCTGGCGACACGATCGTGGCGGGCGAAAAGACCGACGTGAAGCCGGGCAACGCCATGCCGCTTCGTTCGATGCCGGTGGGTACGATCATCCACAACATCGAAATGAAGCCGGGCAAGGGCGCCCAGCTGGCCCGTTCGGCCGGCGCCTACGCCCAGCTGGTCGGTCGCGATCAGGGCTACGCCCAGATCCGTCTCGGCTCGGGCGAACTGCGCATGGTTCTGGACGGCTGCATCGCCACGGTGGGCGCGGTTTCGAACCCCGACCACATGAACCAGAACCTGGGCAAGGCCGGTCGCAAGCGTCACATGGGCTGGCGTCCGCACGTTCGCGGCGTCGCCATGAACCCGATCGACCACCCGCATGGTGGTGGTGAAGGCCGGACCTCTGGTGGTCGTACCCCCGTCACGCCGTGGGGTAAGGACACCAAGGGCACTCGTACCCGCAAGAACAAGGCTACGGACAAGTACATCATCCGTACCCGCCACGTTAAGAAGGCTCGCTAAGAATGGCCCGCTCCTCCTGGAAAGGCCCGTTTGTCGACGGGTATCTGCTCAAGAAGGCCGACGCCGTTCAATCGTCGGGCCGCAAGGACGTGATCAAGACCTGGTCGCGCCGCTCCACCATCCTGCCGCAGTTCGTCGGTCTGACGTTCGGCGTCCATAACGGTCAGAAGCACGTGCCCGTGTCGGTCTCGGAAGAGATGGTCGGCATGAAGCTCGGCGAGTTCGCCCCGACCCGGAACTTCCCGGGTCACGCGGCGGACAAGAAGGCCAAAAGGAAGTAACCGATGGCCCAGACAAAAAACGAGCGTCGGGTCGCCCCGACCGAGGCCCGCGCCAAGCTGGTCAACGTGCGCATCAGCCCGCAAAAGCTGAACCTGGTCGCCGCTTCGATCCGCGGCATGCCGGTCCAGAAGGCGCTGAACGAGCTGGAATTCAGCCGTAAGCGCATCGCCGGCGACGTCCGCAAGGTCCTGTATTCGGCGATCTCGAACGCCGAGAACAACCACAACCTCGACATCGACAATCTGGTCGTCGCCGAGGCCTTCGTGGGCAAGAACCTGGTGATGAAGCGTTTCGCGAGCCGTGCTCGCGGTCGTTCGTCGCGCATCCTGAAACCGTTCAGCGAGATCACCATCGTGGTCCGTGAAGCCGGCGAGGCCGCCTGATGGGACAGAAAATCAATCCGGTCGGTCTGCGCCTCGGCGTGAACCGCACGTGGGACAGCCGCTGGTTCGCCGCCGGCGCCGACTACTCCCGCCTGCTGCACCAAGACCTGAAGCTGCGCGAGTGGCTGCGGGAACGCCTGGCCGCCGCCGGCGTGTCGCGCATCATCATCGAGCGCCCGCACAAGAAGTGCCGCATCACCATCTACGCCGCCCGTCCGGGCGTCGTGATCGGCAAGAAGGGCGCTGACATCGAGAAGCTCCGCAAGGACATCTCGGCGCGCACCGAGGGTGAAGTTCACCTGAACATCATCGAAGTCCGCAAGCCGGAAACCGATGCGCAGCTGATCGCCGAGAACATCGCGCAGCAGTTGGAGCGCCGCGTGGCCTTCCGTCGCGCCATGAAGCGTTCGATGCAGTCGGCCATGCGTTTGGGCGCCAAGGGCATTCGTATGAATGTCTCGGGTCGTCTGGGCGGCGCCGAAATCGCACGTATGGAATGGTACCGCGAAGGTCGCGTGCCGCTTCACACGCTGCGCGCCGACATCGACTATGGTTTCTACGAAGCCAAGACGACCTACGGCATCATCGGCGTGAAGGTCTGGGTCTTTAAGGGTGAAGTGCTGGAGCACGATCCCATGGCGCAGGACAAGCGTTGGGCCCAGGAAGCGTCGGGTCCGTCCTCGAACGAAGGCCGCGAACGCGGCGGCCCCCGTGGCGACCGCGGTCCGCGTCGCGACCGGGGACGTGAGAACTAAGTCATGTTGCAACCGAAGAAGACCAAATACCGCAAGGCCTTCAAGGGCCGGATCCATGGCTCGGCCAAGGGCGGTTTCTCGCTGAACTTCGGGTCGTATGGCCTGAAGACGCTGGAGCCGGAACGCATCACCGCGCGTCAGATCGAAGCGGCTCGCCGCGCGATCACTCGCCAGATGAAGCGTCAGGGCCGCGTCTGGATCCGCGTCTTCCCCGACCTACCCGTCACGGGCAAGCCGGCCGAAGTCCGGATGGGTAAGGGCAAGGGCGCCGTGGACCACTGGGCCGCGCGTTGCCACCCGGGCCGTATCCTGTTTGAAATCGACGGCGTGCCGGACGATGTCGCCCGCGAAGCACTCCGTCTCGGCGCCGCCAAGCTGCCGGTCCGCACCAAGGTCGTGACCCGTATCGACGCCGGCGTCGCGCATGTGGAGGCTGCCGCCTAATGACCAAGATCGCCGATCTGCGGTCGCAAACGACCGACCAACTGTCCGACGAGTTGCTGAAGCTCAAGAAGGAACAGTTCAACCTGCGCTTCCAGGCGGCCACCGGCCAAATGGAAAAGACTCACCGCGTTGGTGAAGTCCGCAAAGACATCGCTCGCATCTCGACGCTTCTGCGCGAGAAGCGTGCGGCCTCGTAAGGAAACGAATATGCCCAAGCGAATTCTTGAAGGCGTGGTCGTGTCCGACAAGGGCGAGAAGACTGTCGTTGTGAAGGTGGAGCGCACCCTGCTTCACCCGCTTCTGAAGAAGACCGTCCGGTCGTCCAAGAAGTACCATGCGCACGACGAAGCCAACGCGCTCAAGGTCGGCGACATCGCTCGCATCGTCGAGTGCGCCCCCAAGTCCAAACTGAAGCGCTGGGAAGTCCTTTCCAACGCCTCCGCCTCGTAATCAGAAGGATCTGATCTTATGATCCAGATGCAAACTAACCTGGAAGTGGCCGATAATTCGGGCGCCCGCCGGGTCATGTGCATCAAGGTGTTGGGCGGCTCCAAGCGCCGCTACGCCTCGATCGGCGACACAATCGTCGCCTCCGTGAAGGAAGCCATCCCGCGCGGGCGTGTGAAGAAGGGCGACGTCGTTCGCGCCATCGTCGTGCGCACCGCCAAGGACATCCAACGCAAGGACGGCTCGGTCATCCGCTTTGACAAGTCGGCCGCCGTCATCGTCAACAAGCAGAACGAGCCTGTCGGCACGCGGATCTTCGGCCCGGTTCCTCGCGAACTGCGCGCCAAGAACCACATGAAGATCATCTCGCTGGCTCCGGAGGTCCTGTAACATGGCCGCCAAGATCAAGAAGGGCGACCGAGTCGTCGTCCTCACCGGCAAGGACAAGGGCCGCACGGGTAACGTGCTGAAGGTCCTGCCCACCGAAAACCGCGTCCTTGTCGAAGGCGTCAACATGGTTCAGCGCCACACGCGCCCGAGCCAGGCTGACCCGCAGGGCGGCATCAAGAACAAGGAAGCCTCGCTTCACCTGTCGAACGTCGCGATCGCCGACGCCAACGGCAAGGCGACCCGCGTCGGCTTCAAGATCGATGGGGACAAGAAGATCCGCATCGCCAAGACGACGGGAGACGTCATCTGATGGCTACCGAAAAGTACACCCCGCGCCTCAAGGACGAGTATCACGCTCGGATCCGCCAGGTGATGAAAGAAAAGTTCGGCTACACGAACGAAATGCAGGTGCCCAAGCTGGACAAGATCGTCCTGAACATGGGTATCGGCGAAGCCGTCGCAGACTCCAAGAAGGCGAACACCGCCCTCAAGGATCTGACCGCCATCGCCGGTCAGAAGGCCGTCGCCACCAAGGCCCGTAACTCAATCGCCGGCTTCAAGCTGCGCGAAGGCATGGTCATCGGCGGCAAGGTCACCCTGCGTGGCGACCAGATGTACGAGTTCCTGGACCGGTTCATCACGATCGCGCTGCCGCGCGTGAAGGATTTCCGTGGTCTGAAGGGCACGTCCTTCGATGGTCGCGGCAACTACGCCACGGGTCTGAAGGAGCACATCGTGTTCCCGGAGATCAACTACGACCAGATCGATCAGATGTGGGGCATGGACATTGTCGTCTGCACCACGGCCAAGACCGATGAGGAAGCCAAGGCTCTCCTCACCGAGTTCAAGTTCCCGTTCGTGAAGAACTGAGCGGGAAGGGAAGAGCACAATGGCTAAGAAAAGCGCCGTAAACCGCAATGAAGCCGTCAAGGCCCTGGTTGCGAAGTATGCCGCGAAGCGGGCCGCCCTCAAGGCGACCGCCAACGACGAAAACCTGCCGCTGGAGGAGCGCTTCGACGCGCGCCTGAAGCTGGCCGAACTGCCGCGCAACTCCGCGCCGAGCCGCATTCGCAACCGCTGCGAAGTGACGGGTCGTCCGCGGGCGTTCTACCGCAAGCTCAAGATGAGCCGGATTGCGCTGCGTGAACTGGGCAACCTGGGCCAGATTCCCGGCCTGACGAAGTCCAGCTGGTAAGGGGAGCGAACAGACATGATGATCAACGATCCCCTGAGCGACATGATCGCTCGCATCAAGAACGCGGCGACCCGCAAGCGTTCCAAGGTGCTGACCCCGGCTTCCCGTCTGCGCCAGCGCGTCCTCGACGTGCTGCAGGACGAAGGCTACATCCGCGGCTACAACCTGGTTCAGAACCCGGGTGAGTTTCCGCAGTTCGAGATCGAGCTGAAGTACTTCGACGGTCAGCCCGTCATCGCCGAGATCGCGCGCGTGTCCAAGCCGGGCCGCCGCGTCTATTCGGCGATCGGCGATCTGAAGCCCGTCAAGAACGGCCTCGGCATCTCGATCCTCTCGACTTCGAAGGGCGTCATGTCCGACGCTTCCGCCCGCGACGCTAACGTCGGCGGCGAAGTCCTCTGCAGGGTCTACTGATATGTCCCGTATTGGCAAGAAAACCATCGCCGTGCCGAAGGGCGTGACTGTCACGCTCGACGGCCAGAACGTCACCGTCAAGGGACCCAAGGGCGAGAGCGCCTGGACCGTCGCCGACGAGATCGAAGTCAAGCAGGAAGGCGACGAACTGTCGCTGACGCCGCGTTCGGACACGCCTCGCGCTCGCGCGATGTGGGGTCTGTCGCGCACCTTGGTCGACAACATGGTCGTCGGCGTCACCACGGGCTTCGAAAAGTCGCTGGAGCTGGTCGGCGTGGGTTACCGCGCCGCGATGAAGGGCGACGCCCTTTCGCTGCAACTCGGCTTCTCGCACGAAGTCGATATCGCTCCGCCGGCCGGCGTCAGCTTCGCTGTGCCGAAGCAGACCGAGATCAAGATCTCGGGCGCTGACAAGCAAGCCGTCGGTCAGATCGCCTCGGTCATCCGCAAGCTGCGTCCGCCGGAGCCCTACAAGGGCAAGGGCGTCCGTTACGCGGGCGAGAAGGTCCGTCGCAAGGAAGGCAAGAAGAAGTAAGTCATGGCTCTTTCTCTTCGACAACAAGCCAAGCGTCGCTCGGAGCGCACGCGTCGCCGCCTGAAGGCTGTCGCCAACGGTCGTCTGCGTCTGTCGGTCTACCGTTCGGACAAGAACATCTCGGCCCAGATCATCGACGACGCCCAGGGCGTGACCGTCGTGGCTGCCTCGTCGCTGGAAGGCGGCAAGGGCAAGCGCGGTTCGGACACGGCTGCGGCCGCCGCGATCGGCAAGCTGATCGCCGAACGCGCCATCGAGAAGGGCGTCAAGGACGTCGTCTTCGACCGTGGCGAGTACATCTATCATGGACGGGTGAAGGCGCTGGCGGAAGCCGCGCGTGAAGCCGGCCTGAACTTCTAAGGGACGCGACAGATGGCGCAACAACCCCAACGCGGCGGCGGCGGCAACGATCGCAACCGTCGTGACAACCGCAACGGTCCCGCTGCTGATGGTCCGGATTCCGACATCGTCGAGAAGCTGGTGCACATCAACCGCGTCGCCGCCACCGTCAAAGGCGGCCGTCGCTTCAGCTTCGCAGCCCTGATGGTCGTCGGCGACGGCAAGGGTCGCGTCGGCTTCGGTCACGGCAAGGCGCGCGAAGTGCCGGAAGCCATCCGCAAGGCGACTGAAGAAGCCAAGAAGACGATGATCCGCGTTCCGCTGCGCGAGAACCGCACCCTGCACCACGACGGCAACGGCCGTTGGGGCGCCGGCAAGATCATGATGCGCGCCGCCCCTCCCGGGACCGGCGTCATCGCGGGCGGTCCGATGCGCGCCGTGCTCGAAACCCTCGGCGTCCAGGACGTCGTGGGCAAGTCGACCGGTTCGTCGAACCCCTACAACATGATCCGCGCGACGTTCGAAGCGCTGAAGGTCCAATCCTCGCCCCGTCAAGTCGCGTCCAAGCGCGGCAAGAAGGTCGCGGATCTGATGGGCCGCCGCAACGACGGCGCCTCGGCGCCCGAAGCCGTGGAGTCCTAAGTCATGGCTGAGAAGAAAACCCTCACCGTCAAGCAGACCGGTTCGCCGATCCGCCGCAAGAACGACCAGCGCGCCACGCTGGTGGGCCTGGGTCTGAACCGCCTGGGTCGTGAATCGACCTTGGAAGACACGCCTTCGGTTCGCGGGATGATCGCCAAGGTCGCCCACCTGACCGAGATCGTCGAAAAGTAAGCCGTTTCGCCCTCTCCCGCACCCGGGGGAGGGCGTTTCTGCACTTGCGAATACCCAGAGGGTCGCCTATCAGCGGCCCTTCATTTTTTCCAAGCCGAGTCCGGACGATGTCCGGGCGCTAGCACCCGAAAGGATCAGGCACATGAAACTGAACGAAATCCGCGACAACGAAGGCGCCCACAAGAAGCGCATGCGCGTCGGCCGTGGCCCCGGTTCGGGCAAGGGCAAGACCGCTGGCCGTGGCGTCAAGGGTCAGAAGTCGCGTTCGGGCGTCGCCATCGGCGGCTTCGAAGGCGGCCAAATGCCGCTGTACATGCGTATGCCCAAGCGCGGCTTCAACAACGCCAATGCTCTGAAGCTGGCTGAAGTGAACCTGTGGCGCCTGCAAGACGCCGTCGACGCCGGCAAGCTGGACGCCAAGTCCGAACTGAAGGGCGACGCCCTGGTCGCCGCCGGCGTGATCCGTCGCGTCAAGGACGGCGTGCGTCTGCTGGGCACCGGCGAGCTGAAGCAAGCGCTGAACCTGGTCGTCTGGTCGGCCACCGCCGGCGCCAAGAAGGCCATCGAGGCCGCTGGCGGCTCGGTCGTCGAGCAACGCATCGAAGCCGAAGCCAAGGCCGCCGCGCGCGTCGAGAAGCGCAACGCCGCCAAGGGCAAGGCTCCGGCTCCCAAGGCGCCGCGCGGCGACGAGAACAAGATCTCGGCCCGTACCAAGCGCACCGCCGCCAAAGCCTAAGTCACGCGTCGTCGCGGCGATTAGGTCGTGACCTGATTACATCTGCGACGACGAAAGAACGGAAGCGGCCCTCGCATGAGGGCCGCTTTCCGCCTATCTGACGACTCAATCAGTCGTGGGGACGCATAATGGCTTCGGCCGCAGAACAACTCGCCGCCAATATGAATATGGGCTCGTTCGCGAAAGCGACCGAGCTGCATAAACGCCTGCTGTTCACGCTGGGCGCGCTTCTGGTCTATCGCATCGGCACCTATGTGCCGATCCCGGGCATCAACTCGCAGGCCTTCCTGCAGTTCTTCCAGAACCCGGATGGTCAGCGCGGCATCCTGGACATGTTCAACATGTTCTCGGGCGGCGCGGTCGAGCGTATGGCCATCTTCGCCCTGAACGTGATGCCCTACATCTCGGCCTCGATCATCGTGCAGCTGATGGGCACGGTGTATCCGCCCTGGGAGAAGCTGAAGAAGGAAGGCGGCGAAAGCGGCCGCAAGCAGCTGAACCAATACACGCGTTATCTGACGGTGTTCCTGGCGCTGGCGCAGTCCTTCGGTATCGCGGCGGGTCTGAACAGCACGGCCGGCCTGGTCGACAACCCCGGCATCTTCTTCATCATTTCGACGGTCGTGACCCTGACCGGCGGCACCATGTTCCTAATGTGGCTGGGTGAGCAGGTGACCGCGCGCGGTGTCGGCAACGGCATCTCGCTGATCATCTTCGCCGGTATCGTGGCGGTCCTGCCGTCCACCATCGCCCGCCTGCTGGGCCTGGCCCAACAAGGCCAGATGTCGGCCTTCGCCCTGCTGTTCATCGCCATTCTGGCCGTGGCTACCGTGGTCTTCATCGTCTTCATGGAACGCGCCCAGCGCCGTCTTCTGATCCAGTATCCGAAGCGCCAGGAAGGCAACCGAATGGCCGGCGGCGAGCGTTCGTTCCTGCCGCTGAAGGTCAACACCGCAGGCGTTATCCCGCCGATCTTCGCCTCGTCACTGCTGATGCTGCCGACGACGGTCGCGACCATGACGGCTAACGCCGACCTGCCCAGCTGGATGAGCTGGCTCCCGCTGGTGACGGCTCAGCTGACGCACGGCCAGCCGCTGTTCATGGCGCTGTATGCCGCCCTCATCGTCTTCTTCTGTTTCTTCTACACCTCGATCACCTTCAATCCCGAAGACACGGCCGAGAACCTGCGTAAATACGGCGGCTTCCTGCCGGGCATTCGTCCCGGCAAGCGGACTGCGGAATATCTGGACTATGTCCTGACCCGCCTGACCGTGATCGGCGCCGCATACATCACCGCAGTCTGCCTGCTGCCCGAGTTCATCGTCAGCCAGTTCGGCAACAGCCTGTACTTTGGCGGAACGTCTATCTTGATCGTCGTCTCGGTCACCATGGACACTGTGGCCCAGATCCAGTCCCAACTGCTGGCGCACCAGTACGAAGGCCTGATCAAGAAGGCCAAGCTGCGTGGTCGTGGCGGTCGCGGCGCTCCCACGCCCGTCCGCCGCTAAGTCTTAGGTTGTCAGACGCCCAGGGGAGGGCTGAAGCATGAACTTGATCCTGTTCGGACCGCCGGCGGCGGGCAAGGGCACCCAGGCCAAGCGGCTGGTGGAAGAGAAGGGCATGGTCCAGCTCTCCACCGGCGACATGCTGCGCGCGGCCATCGCCTCGGGCTCGGAACTGGGGCTCAAGGTCAAGGATGTGCTGGCGCGCGGCGATCTGGTCACCGACGAGATCGTCATCGCCCTGATCGAAGATCGCCTGACGGAGGCCGAGGCCGCCGGCGGCGCGATCTTTGACGGCTTCCCTCGCACCGTGGCCCAAGCCGAGGCGCTGGACGAGATGCTGGCCAAGCGCGGTGTTCAGATCGACGCCGTCGTGCGCCTGAAGGTCGATGACGCCGCCCTGACCGAACGGATCGCGAAGCGCTTCGCCGAACAGGGCCGTCCAGACGACAATCCGGAATCCTTCAAGGTCCGGCTCGAGGCCTACAACCGCAACACCGCGCCTCTGCTTCCCTACTATGAAGCCCAAGGCAAGCTCACAGAGGCTGACGGCATGGGCTCGATCGAGTCCGTCGCCAAGGCGATCGACGAGGCCCTGGCCTGATTTGCGGTTTCGGGCGTTGATCGCCTGATGACCCAGTTGGACGATCCTAAACCCGAGAAGACCCGCCTGCGTCGCTGGCGTATGGCGGGCATATTCGTCGCCGTTGCTGTCGCGGAAATCGGCTTGTTCCTGTGGCTAGGACAGGTGAGGGGGCCGGCGCCGACGCCAGTGGTTGAGCCGCCGCCGTTCGAGGTCGTTCTCTACGACCCGCCGCCGCCGATTTCCGCCGAACCCCCGGCGCCCGAGACGGGCGGCGGCGCCCCCGCTGCGCCATCCGTCATTCACACGCCGCCGCCTCCGCCCAAGGAACGCCCCCGCGAAGTTCCCGCCCCGCCTGTCAAGGCGCCGGAGCCTGCGCCCGTCGTCGGGATCGCACCGTCGCCGTCGCCGCAACCCGGCTTCGGCCAGGGCGGGCAGGGGACAGGCAGCGGATCCGGCGTCGGCTCTGGGTCCGGCCCGGGCAGCGGCTCGACCGGACCGCGTCTGGTCACCGGCCCCACCATCGGCCAGATTCGCGCCAACCACCCGCCGGGCGCCCGCAGCCGTTACGGTCGGGTCGAACTGTCCTGCGTCATTCGTTTAGACAGCCGGCTGGACGGTTGCCGCGTCGTTCAAGAGACGCCTCCCGGCCTGGGCTTCGGCGCGGCCGGCTTGCAGGTGTCCGGCTATTTCCGCTTCCAGCCGCCGACCGAAGACGGTCGACCGGTCGAGGGCCAGCGGGTCACCGTCGGCGTCGATTTCGGCCGCCCGCCACGCTGAAGCGGCGCCGCGCGGGAGCGGATGTTGACGCCCGGTGAATCATCTGTATAAGGGCGCCTTCCCGCGAAGGGCGCCACGCTCCTGGTTTGTTAACCGGAGCGTTTGTTGCGTCTGACTAACGCGTATCTGGAGAATTTCGTGGCCCGTATTGCTGGCGTCAACATCCCGACCAACAAGCGCGTAGAGATCGCGCTTCAGTATATCCATGGCATCGGCCCGGCCGCCGCCAAGGACATCACCGAAAAGGTGGGCATCGAGCCCGCCCGCCGGGTGAACCAGCTGACGGACGCCGAAGTCCTGTCGATCCGCGAAACGATCGACAAGGATCACACCGTCGAGGGCGACCTGCGCCGCGAGACGTCGATGAACATCAAGCGTCTGATGGACCTAGCCTGCTATCGCGGCCTTCGTCACCGCAAGGGCCTGCCGGTCCGCGGCCAGCGCACCCACACAAACGCCCGCACCCGCAAGGGTCCCGCCAAGCCGATCGCCGGCAAGAAGAAGTAAGGCAGACACATGGCCAAGGAACCGGGTCGCGTAAAGAAGCGCGAGCGCAAGAACATCACCTCGGGCGTCGCCCACGTGAATGCTTCGTTCAACAACACCATGATCACGATCACCGATGCCCAAGGCAACGCGATCTCGTGGTCTTCGGCGGGTCACATGGGCTTCAAGGGTTCGCGTAAGTCGACGCCTTACGCCGCTCAGATGGCTGCGGAAGACGCTGGCAAGAAGGCCCAGGAACACGGCGTGAAGACGCTGGAAGTGAACGTTTCGGGTCCGGGCTCTGGCCGTGAATCGGCCCTGCGCGCGCTGCAGTCTGTCGGTCTGACGATCACGACCATCCGCGACGTCACTCCGATGCCGCACAACGGTTGCCGTCCGCCCAAGCGTCGTCGCGTCTAAGCGATAGCGTTCTAAGGCACCCCCAATCTCCGTCCGCTCCATCATGGCCTCGTCGACAAGGCCGGAGCAGGCGAAACCCGTTCGAGGGACAAAATGATCGAAAGAAACTGGCAAGAGCTGATCCGTCCCGAGAAGCCCCAGATCGAGACCGGTTCCGATGCCCAGCGCAAGGCGCGCCTGGTGGCCGAACCCCTCGAGCGTGGCTTCGGCGTGACGCTCGGCAACGCGCTCCGTCGCGTTCTGCTGTCCTCGCTGCAAGGCGCGGCCGTCACGGCCATCCAGATCGACGGCGTCGTTCATGAATTCTCGTCGCTGGAAGGCGTGCGCGAAGACGTGGTCGATATCGTCTTAAACATCAAGCAACTGGCGCTGCGCATGCACGCCGAAGGCCCCAAGCGCATGACCCTGCGCGCCACGGGCCCCGGCCCGGTGACGGCCGGCCAGATCGACGTGCCGGCGGACATCGAGGTTTTGAACCCCGACCACGTCATCTGCACGCTGGACGACGGCGCATCGGTGCGCATGGAACTGACCGTCCAGAACGGCAAGGGCTATGTCGCCGCCGAGCTGAACCGTCCGGAAGATGCGCCGATCGGCCTGATCGCCGTCGACGCCCTGTATTCGCCGGTCAAGAAGGTGGCTTACCGCGTCGAGCCGACCCGTCAGGGTCAGTCACTGGACTACGACAAGCTGTTGCTGGAAGTCGAAACCAACGGTGCGGTCACGCCGGTTGACGCCGTGGCCTACGCCGCGCGCATCCTGCAGGACCAGCTCCAGATCTTCATCACCTTCGAAGAGCCCAAGAAGGCTGTCGAGCAGTCGGACGGCAAGCCCGACCTGCCCTTCAACCCGGCGCTGCTGAAGAAGGTGGACGAGCTGGAACTGTCGGTTCGTTCGGCCAACTGCCTGAAGAACGACAACATCGTCTACATCGGCGACCTGATCCAGAAGACCGAGGGCGAAATGCTTCGCACCCCGAACTTTGGCCGCAAGTCGTTGAACGAGATCAAGGAAGTTCTCACGACGATGGGCCTCAGCCTCGGCATGGACGTGCCGAACTGGCCGCCCGAAAACATCGAAGATCTGGCCAAGAAGTTCGACGACCAGATCTAAGTTCAACCCTCCGCCCGTCTCCTTCGGGAGAATGTCGGGGCGGTTAGAAGATTACGGTTCCAGGTCCGCTTGAGGATACCGGTTCCGGAGTAGGAGAGACCCAGATGCGCCACGGCGCCGCCCATCGTAAACTCGGTCGCACGAGCAGCCACCGTACCGCCATGTTCGCCAACATGGCCGCCTCGCTGATCAAGCACGAGCAGATCACCACGACCCTGCCCAAGGCGAAGGAACTGCGTCCCTTCGTCGAGAAGCTGGTCACCCTCGCCAAGAAGGGCGACCTGCACGCGCGTCGTCAGGCCATCAGCCAAGTTCGCGACGTGCCGCAAGTTGGCAAGTTGTTCGAAACGCTTGGCCCGCGCTACAGCGAGCGTAACGGCGGCTATATCCGCATCATGAAGGCCGGCTTCCGCCACGGCGACAACGCCCCGATGGCCGTCATCGAGTTCGTCGACCGCGACGTCGAAGCCAAGGGCAAGGACTCCGGTCCGGTCCTGGCCTTCGAAGGCAACGAAGAAGACTGAGATTTGGTCGTTTGACCAAACGCCGGAAGGGCGGTCGGAGCGATCCGACCGCCCTTTTGCTTTGCGTGCAAACCGGTCATGACGGTTGAATGACCGTCGCCATCGTCGATTTCCGTCCCGATCACGCCGCCGCCTGGGCGCAGTTGAACACCACCTGGCTGATCGAGGGCGGGTTCGCCATCGAGGCCAAGGATCGGGTCGCGATCGATGATCCGCAGGGCGTGTTCCTGGACAAGGGCGGGCGCATCTTCATCGCTGAGAAGGATGGCGAGGCGGTGGGCTGCTGCGCCATGGTCCCGACCGATGACGGGGTGGAGGTCTGCAAGATGACGGTCACGCCCGCCGCGCGCGGCCTGGGTCTGGCGCGACGCCTGCTTGAGGCCTGCGAAGCGGCGGCTCGGCAAGCTGGCGCTGTCCGGCTCTATCTTGAAACCAACAGCGCCCTGAAACCCGCGATCGCTTTGTATGAAAGCGCCGGCTTCGTGCATCTGCCGCCACGGCCCACGCCCTACGAGCGCGCTGATGTCTTCATGGAGAAGCGGCTTCAGCCGTCCAGGACGCGGCTGTAGACGCCTTCCGCCACTGGCTGGTTGCGGAAGGCGCGCGTAGTCCGTCGCCGCCTATTCCTTGGACAAATCCTGGCGGTTGAACCAGGCGACGGCGGCGGCGAAGGGAACGCCGATCCAGAGGGCCAGGCTGAGGACGCCCTTGAGTACGGCGTGATCCGGCAGTTCGGTCGCCGCCATGCCGCCCTCGATGGTGGCCTTCAGCAGGTCGGTGGCCATGCCCGGCGACAGCAGGGGCAGAAGCCAGCCGTCTGGCGTCACGCCCATCGGTAGCAGCAGTTGGGGCAGGAAGAACTGGGCTACGCCGATCACCAACGGCGCGAACAGTGCCGCCAGCAATGAGCGCGTCACTACGGCCGCCAGAAGGCCGAGCATGGTGAACTGCAGAATGCGCGCCCAGGACGTCAGGGTCAGCAGGCCGAAGTCCGCCGCCCCTGCGCCAGTCATCGAGAAGGTGAGGGGGCGGCCGAACACCGCCGCCTGGATTACACTGGCGATCACGTCGGAGATCAGGGCGGCGATGGTCGCCAGCACGATCACCAGACCCACGACCGCGACCTTGCCGGTCAGCAGATTCGGTCGGGTGTTGCGCGCGCTGATCAGCCGCCAGGTCTCCCAGCGATAGTCGCCGGCATAGATGGTAGTTGCACCGATCAGGACGAACATCAGGATAGCCGGATTGGCGAAGTCGCCCGCGCTCTTGACCAGGGCCATCCCCAGATCGAGCGGGCCGCCCTTCATCATGTCGGGCGGCAGCTTGCCGGCCAGTTTCGCCTCATTGGCCTTGGCGACCACGAAGCCCAGGGTGGCCAGGATTACGCCCATGATCGGGATGAACAGCACGCTCCAGAACAGGGCGGTGCGGTTCTTGGACAGGCGGTAGGTTTCGGAACGGATCGCGTCAGCCAGCACGGTTTTGCTCCTGCACGCCGGTCCAGCCGGTTTCGCTCATGAAGACGTCTTCCAGGTCGGCGCCGATCCAGCGGGCTTCTTCGATATCGACTCCGCCCTCGACCAGAGCCTTGATGGCGGCGGCGGCTTCGGCGCGAGGCACGGCGGCCACCACCGCATCGCCCTCCAGCACCGCGCGGTCGCCCAGCAGCGACAGGGCCTTTGCCAAAGGCGTTACGGACAGGCGCAGACGCTCGCCCGAGGCGGTCAGATCGGAGACGCGGCCCTCGGTGATCACCTTGCCCTTGTTGAAGATGGCGACACGGTCGCAGACGCGCTGGACCTCCTGAAGCTGGTGGCTGGCCAGGATGACCGTCACGCCGTCGTGGTCGGCCAGGCTGCGGATCAGGGCGCGCATCTCCTGGATCCCGGGCGGATCCATGCCGCTTGTCGGTTCATCCAGGATGACCAGATCCGGCTTGGTCATCAGGGCGGCGGCGACGCCCAGGCGTTGCAGCATACCGACCGAAAAGCCCTTCACGCGCCGATTGGCCGCCTCGGTCAGTCCGACGCGTTGCAGCCAGTTGTCGATCTCGGCCGAGGACACGCCGCCATGGGCGCGGGCCAGCCATTCCAGCACTTGGCGGGCGGTCATGAACGGCGGAAAGCGCGGCGTCTCGATCATCGAGCCCATGCGCCGCGTCGAGGCCGGATCGCCGATCCGACCGCCCATCACCGTGGCCACGCCCTCGGTCGGACGAATCAGACCCAACAGGGTGCGAAACAGCGTCGATTTGCCCGCACCATTGGGCCCCAGAATGCCGTAAACCCCGCCGCGCGGGATCGACAAGGTCAGGCCGTCCAAGGCCTTCACCGTCCCGTAGGTCTTGGTCAGGCCGCGAATGTCGATGACGGTTTCCATACGCCAAGCTTGGCGAGTGAACGCCGGTCGCACAAGCCGTCGCGTGGCTGTCGTCCATTAAGTTTAGGCAATGGTTCAGTGTCGCCTTGGAGTAAGTTCATGTCTCGTTTCGTCGCCGCCAGCCTGGCCGTGGCCGCCGCCTTCGCCGTCGCGTCCTGCGCCGGGGCTCCGCAACCCGCCCTTACATCTCCGATTGTCGAGCAGGCCGCGCAGACGACCCGTCCCGATCTGGTCATCCTGGTGTCGATCGACGGCTTCTCGCCGGCCTATCTGGGCAAGGGGCAGACGCCGGTGCTGGATGGACTGGTCGCCGGCGGCGCGTTCGGGTCGATGCGGCCGTCGTTCCCCAGCGTGACCTTCCCCAACCACTATACGCTGGTGACGGGCCTGCACCCGGACCATCACGGCGTGGTCGGCAACCGGTTCAACGACGCGCAGCTGGGCGCCTTCACCATGGCCAGCAAGGAAAGCGGCTTTTGGGATCAGGGCGAGCCGATCTGGGTCACGGCCGAAAAGGCGGGCGTGCGCACCGGCACCATGTTCTGGCCGGGATCGGAGGTCGAGATCCACGGCGTACGGCCCAGCCAGTGGGCGCCGTTCGACCAGGGAATGCCGGGCGATGCGCGCGTGGATCGTCTGCTGTCGTGGCTGGACCTGCCGGTGGATCAGCGACCGAAGCTGGAGACGCTGTATTTCGACATCGTCGACACGGCCGGTCACCGCAACGGCCCCGATGCGCCCGAGACGCGCGCCGCCGCCGCATCGGTCGACGCCTCGATGGGACGGTTGATCGAGGGGCTGAAGGCGAGGGGGCTTTATGATCGCACGATGCTGGTCGTGGTGTCGGATCACGGCATGGCCGCGACCTCGCCGGACCGGGTCGTGTGGATCGACGACATCATCGATCCGGCTGCGCTGAAGATCGGCTATGGCGGAGCGGTCCTAACCGCCGATCCGGCGCCGGGCCGCGAGGCCGAGGTGCAACAGAAGCTGGTCGGGCGCCATCCGCATATGGAATGCTGGAACAAGGCCGATGTGCCGGCGCGGCTGGTCTATGGATCCAACCCGCGCGTGGCGCAGATCGTCTGTCTGGTCGAGACTGGCTGGTTGACGGCGACGCGGGATCGGCCGGTGACGCGGGCGGGCGGCGCCCACGGTTATGACAATCAGGCGCCGGAGATGGCGGCGATCTTCATCGCCCATGGGCCGGGCGTGGTCGCCGGGCGTCGGCTGACCGATCTGGACAGCGTCGATGTGCAGCCCTTCCTGGCGCGGATGCTTGGGATCGCGGCGCCGGCTGGCGACGGGCGGGCGCAAGACACCTTGCCCGTCACCATGCCCTGATGGGGTGATTGGCGAGCCGACGATTTGAGCGCACACTGGTCGCCAGAGGTAGAGGGGCGAAGATGCGCAAAAGTCTGTGGGTCGCGACGGTTTCGGTCGCCTGTCTGATTGCACCCGTGGCGGTCGCAGACGCCACTGCAACGGCGGCGACCCTGGCCCTGATCACCAATCCGCAGGTCTGCGGCCGGGTCGGCGCCGTCGGCGATGTCCAGCCGACACGCGACATGGTCATGGCCCCAGGCTTCGGCGACGAGGGTTTCGCGGTCGATACGCAGAACCCCGAGGCCCAGGCCTGGTTCGACCACGGCGTGCGACTGCGCTGGGCGTTCGAGCATTCGGAATCGGTGCGGGCGTTCAGGAAGGCGAGGCAGTTGGACCCGTCGTGCGGCATGTGCGCCTGGGGCGAGGCCTGGGCGATCGGGCCGAACCTGAATGGCGGCGGCGGCGATCCCGAATCGATCGCTACAGGCCTGCGCGTTGCACGTGACGCAAGGCGTCTGGCCCGAGACGCCAGGCCGATGCAGCGGCAGATGATCGACGCCCTGATCCAGCGCTATTCCGGCAAGGAGAAGACCCGCGCCCTGCGTTACGCCCGCGCCATGGACCGGATCGCAAAGCGTCATGCCGACGACGTATCGGTCGCCTCGATCACCGCCGACGCCTGGATGCTCCAGCCCGAGGGCGAATGGTGGGACAAGGACGGCAAGGCGACAGACCCCGCCGTCACCCGCGCCATGACGATCCTGGAGCACGCCCTGACGGTCAAGGCGAACGATCCGGGCGCCATTCACCTGTACATCCACCTGACCGAATGGTCGGACGATCCACACAGGGCGCTGGCCTATGGCGAGCGGCTGGCCCTGCTGGCGCCGGGCGCCAGCCATCTGGTGCATATGCCGTCGCACACCTTCTATCGTGTCGGGCGCTACAAGGACGCGATGATGTCCAACGTCAACGCCGTGGCGCTGGACAAGAGTTACGACCAACTGGTCGGCCCGCCCGGCGGCATTCGCGGGATGCGGCTGCATGCCCACAACATCCATTTCGGCATGGGCGGCGCCCTGATGGCGGGCGGAGCCGAGCGGGGGCTGGAGCTGGCCGACTGGTATATGGCGACCTATCCGCAGTTGGCGGGGCCGCCCGAGGCGGGCGAGGACGGCTATGTCGTCTATCGTCAGGTGATGGCGGCGGACGCCTATGCGCTTTACGGCCGGTTCGGATCGGACGCCCAGGTCGCGGCGCTGGTCGAGCCGGACGCGGGACGGCCGCTGATGCGGGTCGGCTGGCGCTATGCGCGGGGTGAGGCGGCGGCGCGGCGCGGTGATGCGGCTGCGGTTCGGGTCGAGGCCCAGGCCATCGCCGCCCTGCTGGCGGACAAGGCGTTCAAGGGCCCGATGGCGGATCGTCAGACCGGTTTCGCCGAACTGTTCCAGAAGGTGCTAGAGGGACGGGCGGCCATGATCGACCGCGATTATCCCGCCGCCATCGCCGCCTATGGCCGGGCGGCGGCGATCCAGGCCATGGCGCCCGAGGGCGGCGATCCGCCGATGATCTGGTATCCGACACGTCGCAGCCTGGCCGCCGCCATGCTGGCGTCCGGCGATGCGGCGGGCGCCAAGGCCAAGATCGGCGAAATGCTGAAGGATTGGCCGAACGATCCCTACAGCTACTACGTCCTCTACCGCGCCGAACAGGCGCTGGGCGACGAGACCGCGGCCAATGACGCCCTGCGCCACGCCGGCGTCGAATGGATCGGCGGACAGATGAGTTTGGCCGAGGCCTGACGCCTCGGCCGCAGGTTGGTCAGCGCTTCGCCGCTTCGATCAGTTTGCCGATCTCGGCCGGGTCGATGCCGGGGCTGGCCTTGCCGTTGACGAAGAAGGTCGGCGTGCCGCGCAGGCGCAGGGCGGCGGCCGTGGTGTGAATGTCGGCGATGTGGCGGGTGGTGTCGGGCGCGGCGATCGCGGCCTTGGCGCGGGCCATGTCCACGCCATGCGCCGCCAGGATGGCGTCGACCGCTTCGATCGAAAGCGCCCGCTCGGTCATCAGGGCGTCGTAGACCTCCAGATATTTGCCCTGCTGGTGCGCGGCCAGGGCGGCGCGGGCGGCGTATTGCGAGGTGATGTCGTCGCCGCGGTCCAGGATGGGCCAGTCCTTGAAGACGAAGCGGACCTCCGGATGGGCAGCCATCAGGGCGCGATAGTCGTGGGCCACGGCCTTGCAGCCCGGGCAGCGGAAGTCAAAGAATTCGATCACCGTGACCTTGGCGTTCGCTGGACCGAAGGCTGGATCGCGGGCGTCGGGCGCCAGGAGGCCAGCGTTGGCGGCGGCGGCCTGGTTCGTCTCCTCGACGGCGGCCTCGGCGTCCTTGGTCTGAAGCGCCATCTGCGCCTCCTGCAAGACCTCGGGATGCTCCAGCAGATACGCACGCACGTTCGATCCGCCGGTCAGATAGGGCGCCGCTGAAAAGCCCAGCGCGATGACCGATAGGCCCAGGGCCAGATAGCCGGCGCGGCCGCCGCTGAGCCATCCTGGCTTGGCGGTCTTGGGTTCGGGCGCAGGCGTGGGGGGGGCGTCGGTCATTTAGGCTCGCAGTCGGCGTAAGGGGTCAGTTGAGGGTCGCGGGCCGGCGCGCGGCGTCACGGCGGTCCAGGTCGTTGAGATCGTCGGGCGTGGCGCCCGAGGCCAGGACGATATCGACGGCGCGGCGCCATTCGATCGAACCGGGATTCAGCATGGAGCGGGCGCGCAGGGCGAACTGGGTGGCCTGCTTCTCATCCCCGCCGGCGAAATAGTATTCCGCCGAGGCCAGTCGCGCCTCGCCCTCCTTGCCCTGGGAGGCATAGGCCTGGGCCAGCAGTCGCCAGGCCATGGTGTTGTCCTTCTCGGCGACGACGGCGTGTTTCAGCTGATCGATGGCCTCGTCCAGATTGGCCTTGTCGTTGGTCTCAATCAGGGCGTGGGCCAGGTTGACGCGGAGCAGGGGGGCGTCGGGCTTCAGGCGGACCGCCTCGCGGTGGGCGGCGACGGCCTCGGACGGGCGGCCTTCCTCGAACAGGATCTGGCCCTTCAGTTCCTGGAAATACGGGTTGTTCACGTCGCCGGCGATCAGTGCGTCTACCGCCGTCAGCGCCTTGTCCGTCTGGCCGTCGCGATACCAGGCGATGGCCCGCGCATAGCGGCCGGGCAGGGACGCATCCGTCGACGGATAGTCGCGCAGGGTGGCGTTCGGCGGATCCATGAAGGCGTGAATCTTGGCCAGGATCAGCGCGTGCTGCGCCATACGTTCGGGACTGTCGCGATGGTCGTAGTGCGGCTGTTCCTGCACATAGCGGCGCAGGCTTTCGATCCGGTTCGATGACAGGGGGTGGCTGCGGAAATAGGGATAGCGGCGGGCGTCGGAGAAGACCTCCTGCGAGCGGAAGTTCTCGAAGAAGGACACCAGCCCGGCGCCCGATTCGCCGGCGGCCTCCAGCGCCCGCGCCCCCGAGATGTCGGCCTCGCCTTCCTGGCTCTGCATGTAATGCAGCGCGCCCAGAGCGCCGAAATACTGGCTGGAGCCGAGCAGGGCCACGCCTGCGTCCGGCGCACCGGCGGCGATGGCCAGGGCGCCCAGCGCCATGGTCATGAACATCGGCTGTTTGCCGGCGTTCTCGGCCCCGTCGCGCAGGGTGTGGCGGTTTTTAATGTGGCCCGCCTCGTGCGCCATCACGCCCAGCAGTTCGCCGGGCGTCTTGGTGCGCAAGATCAGGCCGGTGTTGACGCCCATGATCCGCCCACGGGTCGCAAAGGCGTTCAGGTCGTTGTCGTTGACCAGCAGGACTTCGATGTCGTTCGGGTTCAGCCCCATGGCCACGAAGACCGGGTCGGCCCATTCGCGCACGATGCCCTCGACCTCGGTGTCGCGGATCAGGCTTTGCGCGGAGGCCTGGCCGGCGACGGAAACAGCCATCAAGGCCGTCGCCGCCGCCGCCAGAACGCGGGATGCAGATCGGGGAAGCCATCTCATGGCTCTACTCCAACAACGACCGGCCCCCGCCTGTATCCAGACAGTCTAATCGTGACCGATCAGCGGCGCCACCACCCGCGCTTGGGCTTTTCGGGCGGTGCGACGATCTGGTTCGGGTCTTCGGCGATGATGGCCTGAACGTCGATCTCCGGCGTGGGAGCGACGAACGGCTCGGCCAGGACGGCCTCGGTCACTGGAACCGCCGTCGGCGCGGCGACTGGGGCGACCTCGGCCGGTTCGGCGGCCAGCGCCTCGTGCGGGGTCACGTCCAGCTCGGCCGGTGCGCCTTGGACCGTAGCCTCGTTCGGCTCGATGGCGGTGTCGGGATGCGGTTCGGTCGCGATCTCGACATTGGCGCTGGCCGACTTGCGGCGCACGCGACGACGCTGAGGCTCGGACGCGATGGCCGGCGCGGCTGGCTCGACGGCCTCGGTCGGCTCGACCATGACGGCCATCGGCGTCTCGGGCGAGCCGTCGGGCGGCATGCCTTCGTTGGTGGCGCGGTTCTCGACCTTGATCTCGTGGCTGACGGGACCGTCGCCACGACCGCGACCCCGACGACGGCGACGACGCGAACGGCCGCCTTCCTCGCCGGAGCCTTCGCCAGCCCCGTTATTGGCGACGACATCCAGGCCTTCGACTTCGGACTGAGCAACGGCGGGGCGTTCAGCTCGCTCGGGGCGCTCGCCGCGTTCCGGACGACCTTCCGAGCGGCCGGGGTTCAGCGGGTCGAACCAGACATAGGGGTCGTCCAGCGACGGCGTGCGGCCGCGAACCCAGGTGTAGACGTCGCGCTCGCCATCCTCGCGGACGCGGCGACCGCCACGGCGGCCACGGCGACGGCGGCGGCCGTTTTCGTCTTCCTCATCGTCCGAGGCGTCGTCGGCGCTGACCGTATCGACGGTCTCGACGTCGGAGGTTTCCTCGTCGCGACGACCGCCGCGACGGCGACGGTTGCGCCCACGACCGCGATCGCGACCGCCTTCATGACGTTCCGAACGTTCGCGCGGTTCGTCGTCGTCGCTGTCTTCGCGGTCCAGGGATTCGACGGTGTCGTCATCGTCGTCGGCGATGATCTCCTCGTCGTCGTCCTCATCTTCGTCTTCGTACAGCGAGGCGTCGAAGTCGTCGTCGAGGTTGGGCATCTCGATCTCAGGCGCGACGAAGTCCTCGTTCGTCTCGGTGCGCTCGATATTGTGTTCGCCCTGACCCAGGCTGTCGTCGATCTGGACGATGACGTTCAGGCCGCGACGTTCCAAGAGCGACTGCAGATAGGCGCGCTTGTGGTTCAGGATGTACAGGCCGACGGCGGTGCAAACCTTCAGCACCACGACGCCCGCGCCGTTCTTGCCGGCCTCGATGTCGACCGCGCGCAGGGTCATCAGGGCGGCGGATTCGGCCGAGCGGATGCGGCCCGTGCCCTGGCAGTGCGGGCAGGCTTCGGTGGCGCCCTCGATCACGCCCAGGCGGCGACGCTGACGGCTGATCTCCATCAGGCCGAAGGGCGAGATACGGCCCATCTGGATGCGGGCGCGGTCGGAGGACAGGGCCTCCTTCAGCACGCGCTCGACGGCGCGGTTGTTCTTGCCCTCATCCATGTCGATGAAGTCAATGACGACCAGGCCGGCGAGATCGCGCAGGCGCAGCTGGCGGGCGGCTTCCTCGGCCGCTTCCATATTGGTCTTGAACGCCGTCTGCTCGACGTTGCGTTCCTTGGTGGCGCGGCCCGAGTTGACGTCGATGGCCACCAGGGCCTCGGTCTGGTTGATCACCAGATAGCCGCCGGACTTCAGCGGCACGACCGGCTGATGGATCTGCGTCAGCAGTTCCTCAATGCCGTTGGCCGCGAACAGGGGGCGCGAGCCGCGATACAGGTGAACCTTCTTGGCCTGGGCCGGCATCAGCACGCGCATGAAGTCGCGCGCTTCCTTGAAGCCGTCGACGCCCTCGACCTGGATGCCGTCGAAATCCTTGTCGAACATGTCGCGCACGGCGCGGCGGACCAGGTTCTCTTCCTCGTAGATCACCGAGGGGGCGTGAGACGAGAGCGTGGTCTCGCGGATCGTCTCCCACAGGCGCATCAGATATTGATAGTCGCGCTTGATCTCGGCCTTGGTGCGCTTGGCGCCCGCCGTGCGGATGATCAGGCCCATACCCTTGGGCACTTCCAGGGCCGAGACAGCGCTCTTCAGGCGACGACGGTCCGAAGTGTTGGTGATCTTGCGCGAAATGCCGCCGCCCTTGCCGGTGTTGGGCATCAGCACGCAGTAGCGGCCGGCCAGCGACAGCCAGGTGGTCAGGGCCGCGCCCTTGGCGCCGCGCTCGTCCTTGACGACCTGGACCAGCAGGATCTGGCGGCGCTTGATGACGTCCTGGATCTTGTAGCGACGCATCAGGCGGCGCTTCAGCCGCTCTTCGTCGGCCAACGCCGATTCGGGGTCGACGTCATCGCCGGTCGATTCGCGGTCGAGATCGTCCTCGTCCTCGTCGTCGTGCGCCTCGGCCATGATGGCTTCGCGGTCGGCGACGGGGATCTGGTAGTAGTCGGGGTGGATTTCGTTGAAGGCGAGGAAGCCGTGGCGATTGCCGCCGTATTCAATGAAGGCGGCCTGCAGGCTGGGCTCTACGCGGGTGACCTTGGCGAGGTAGATGTTGCCGCGAAGCTGGCGCTTCGCACGGGATTCGAAATCGAATTCCTCAATCTTGCGCCCGTCCACGATGGCGACCCGGGTCTCCTCGGGATGCGCCGCATCGATCAGCATTGTCTTTGACATGGAAAGTCTCTCTCTGGCGCGCGCAGGCCGACCGTCCCGGATCTCCGGACAGGGTCATGGCGGCTCGCCGAATGAAGGTGAGGGCCGGCGCGCGCGACATCCCCTCGCCGAGAACGGCGAAGAAGGCTTGATCAAGCCGTTGGGGAACGCAGGCGGAAAGGCCCATTAAGTCGTCGGTCCTGAACCGGGCGCGCCAATCCCTTGGGAAGGCCGCGTCCCTGGTCCGCTCTTCGAACCATCGGCCAGGCCGGGGCGGTTCTAGGATTGGTGAAAGTCAACGCCGCGAGGAGGGCGCGCCAAGATTCGCAGAGGCGAAATCGGCGCGATCGGTTCGCGAGCGGTCACAGCATAGTCATGCAACGGGAGAATTAAAAGGCGCTCGCCTTAACCCCCTGAATACGAGCCTCTGTCATGATGGGGTTCAAGTAGGCTTAAACCGGGTTCGCCGACGCAGATGAGCGGTCGCGTTTTGACAGGTCTGATGCGCTGGGGCGCGAAGGAGTGGGCGATGACCGCCCTGGCCTTCGTGGTCATCTGCATGGTCGGTCTGTCCGCAACGCGCGGTTTCGCCTGGGGCGCGCAGGGCGATGTGCTGGCGGTGCGCTTCGGTGCCGACGGCGATCGGACCCGAGTCGTCATCGATCTGGACAAGACGGCGCAGGGTCGCGTCATCGACGCGGGCGGCGAAGGCCGGGTGGTGCTGGCCCTCAGCGGTGTTGCGCCAGGACGCGGGCTGAACGGCGGCGGTTCGGGTTTGGTGCGCTCTTATGAGGTCACGTCGTCCGGCGGTTCGTCACGTGTTCAGCTGGAACTGGCGCGCGGCAGCGAGATCGAACGGCGCTTCCTTCTGCCGCCCGGCGACGGCGTCAGCCATTATCGTTATGTCGTGGACCTGAAGGCGACGGGAGCCGCCGTGCGGGCCTCGACCACGCCGGCGCCGCGCGTCAGCGCGCCGCCGCGCCGCGCTGAACGCCCCCTGATTGTCATCGACGCCGGCCATGGCGGCAATGATCCGGGCGCCAGCGGCGCAAGCGCCCAGGAAAAGCAGGTCACGTTGGCCGCCGCCCTGGCGTTGAAGGCCGAGCTCGAGAAGAACGGTCGTTATCGCGTGCGCCTGACACGGACCGACGACCGCTATGTCGACCTTTATCGCCGTGTCTCCATCGCGCGTCAGGCCGACGCCGATCTGTTCATTTCCTTGCATGCCGACGCCGGCGCCGATCCGGCGCTGCGCGGGGCCAGCGTCTATACCTTGTCGGAGCAGGGCGCCGGACGGGCCGTGCGCGAGTTCACACGTGGCGACAACTGGCACCGCGAGCTGCATCTGCCGGGGCGCGATCCGTCGGTTGATCGCATCCTGCTCGACATGACCCAGCGCGCGACCCAGAACCGCTCGGCCCAGTTCGCGCGGGTCTTGCTGACCCATTTGGAGGGGTCGGACCATCCTCTGCTTCGCCGCAGCCATCGCGATGCGGGCCTGGCTGTCCTGTTGGCGCCCGACGTGCCGGCCGTGCTGCTGGAAATGGGCTTCATCACCAATCCCGAGGACGAGCGGCTTCTGACCGACGAGCGCGCGCGCCGTCGCCTGATGAAGTCGGTGGCGGACGGGATTGATCGCTATTTCCGCGAACCGTCGAGCCCGATGATGGCCGCCACGAACAGCCAGGCCGCTGGTCAGTCCTGATCCGGCGCAACCAAGCCGGCCGTCGCCGGTTTCCCGACCATGAAAAAAGCGATTGTCACGGGCGGATCAGGCCTGATCGGAACGGGCGTCTGTAAGGCCTTGCTGGCCAACGGATGGGAAGTCGCCTCCTTCGACCTGAAGTCGGGAGAGGGCGAAGCGCGTCATATCGACTGCGATTTGGGTGATGAGGACTCGGTCAAACAAGCGTTTGAGACGCTGGGCTGGTCGTCGCTGGAGCTGCTGGTCAACAACGGGGGCATCGCCGACCCGGTGAACGGCCCGCTGGCTAAGCTGTCGCTAGCGGACTGGCGCAAGACCATCGACAGCCATCTGACCGGCGCCTTTTTGATGAGCCGCGCCGCCATTCCGATGCTGAACGAGGGCGGCGCCATCGTGAACATGATCTCGACGCGCGCCTTCATGTCCGAGCCGCACACCGAGGCCTATGCGGCGTCCAAGGGTGCGCTGTTCGCCCTGACACACGCCCTGGCGATTAGCGAAGGCCCTCGAATCCGCGTGAATGCCATTGCGCCCGGCTGGATTTCGGATGGCGAGGATCTGCGTTCTGTCGATCACGAACAGCACCCGGTCGGCCGCGTCGGCCGCGCCGAGGATATCGCCGGTGCTGTGCTCTATCTCGCCGAAGCGAGTTTCGTGACGGGCCAGGTGCTGACCGTGGACGGCGGCCTGACACGCAAGATGATCTACGCCGACTAGGCCGTCAGGCCAGACCGGCCTTTTTCAGCGTCTTCCACGCCTTGATCACGCGTTGCAGCTTGGCCTCGGCGCTGCGGTCGCCGCTGTTGGTGTCGGGGTGAAACCGCTTCAGCAGCTCGTGATACTGAGCCTTGATCTTCGCCTTGTCGGCGCCCGGATCCAGATCGAGGTCGGCCAAGGCGGCGCGTTCCAGCTTGCCGATGCGGCGGTCCTCGGTCGCGGACTGCGGTGCCTGATCGCCCTTGCGACCGAAAAGGCCGAAGCTGTCGCGCCATGAGCCGGCGCCGGTGGTGTTCGAGGTGCCCATCTTGGCGGCGAAGGCGGCGGCCTCGCGCGTGAACTTGCCGGCCTGCATCTCCCAGGTCGGGCGCCCGCCAGTCATGGCCTCGTTTTCCTGGGCGGCGCGGATCTGGCCTTCGCTCATGCCGGCGTAGAAGTTCCAGCCTTTGTTGTACTCGCCGGCGTGCGGCTGGCAGAATTCGTAGAAGTCGTTCAGCCGCTCGCGCGACTTGGGCGCCTTGGCCGCAGCAGCCCGGCGACAGTCGGGCCACTGGCACGGCTTTTCGCCGGGCTTGAGGTGAAGGACGTCGGCTTTCGCCGCCTCTTCCTCTGGCTTGGGCGGCTTCACCCGAATGTCGGTGAAGCGCGGCTTGTATTGAAAGGAGGCGGACATCAGCCGAAGTGTAAGCCCGATTGGGACAGCATCAAGGAATCGATCATGTCTGAAGGCCCGGTGGCGACGATTATTCGTGCAAAACTGACGGCAGGGCTGTCGCCCGAGCGTCTGGAGGTCGAGGACGACAGCTGGCGCCACGCCGGACATCATCATGAAGGCGGAATGGATGCCGAGCCTGGCGGAGAAAGCCACTTCAATCTGGTGATCGTGTCCGCCGCTTTCCAGGGGCAATCGCGGCTGGCGCGACAGCGCGCGGTCAACGCGCTGTTGAAGGACGAGATGGCCGGACCGGTCCACGCCCTTTCGATCAAGGCGTTGACGCCGGAGGAGGCAGGCTGAGCGAAAGAACTGCGTTCACATCGTCTTAGAACCTTCGTCTTAGCGTCATCCGACCAAACAGAACGTGGGGATCTGGGCTTATGGTGGAATCAGACGGCGTCGTGAAGGCGCTCGAAGGCGAACAACGCGCCGGAGACGCGGCCCAAGCGCTGACCGCCATCCTGCAGACGCAGTATCTCCGCTACATGATCATCGCCTCGTGGGCCGTGGGTCTGCTGGGCACGGTGGGCTTGTGGCCGGCGCTTCTGTGGTTCGGCGGCACGCTGGCGGCCGGGTCGCTGCGGGGACTTGTCGAACATCGTCTGAGCCATCGCGTCGGCACCAACTGGGGCGTGATCTTCCCGATCGTGGCCACGGTGACGACCGGCGCCTGGGCCATTGCGCCTCTGATGGCCTGGTTCTCGCCCACCGAGTTCGGACGGCCCCTGGCCCTCGCCCTGCTGATTTCCGGCTATGTGCTGGTCTTCGCCCAGCTTCGCAGCTCGCCGCGTCAGGCCCTGATCATCTCTTCGCCCTACGGTGCGGCCGCGACGATCATTCTGTTCAGCCTGTGGGGCACCAACGCCTTCTGGTCGATGCTGGCTGTCCTGCCGTTCACGGCGGCGGGTCTATTCGTGCTGGTGACCATGACCTTGCTGCGCGAAGACCGCATCCGGGCCTTCCAGTCGCACCAAGCGCATCTGATCGAGGAACTGGAAGCGGCCCGCGACAAGGCCAATGCCGCCAATGACGCCAAGTCGAACTTCCTGGGCGTGATCTCGCACGAGCTGCGCACCCCGATGAACGGCGTGCTGGGCGCGGCCCAACTGCTCAGCGCGACGCGACTGGAGACGACGCAGCGCGAATATCTGTCGATCATCCGCAACTCCGGCGACAATCTGTTGTCGCTACTGAACGACATCCTCGACATGACCAAGATCGAGGCGGGCAAGATGAACTTCGAGGTCGTCGATATCGTCATCGACGGTTTGAACAAGCGCATCACCGGCCCGTTCGAGGCCCAGGCCGAAGCCAAGGGCCTGACGTTCGTCACGACCGTGGAGGGCGAGATTCCGACGGTGGTGCGCGGCGATCCGCTGCGCGTCTGCCAGGTGGTGCAGAACCTACTGTCCAATGCGGTCAAGTTCACCGAGGCCGGCGAGATCCACTATCTCGTGCGCGGACACCGTGTATCGGATCAGCGCGTACGGTTCGAATTCGTCGTCCAGGACAGCGGCGCAGGGATTGCGGCGGCCGATCTGGAGCGGTTGTTCATGCCCTTCACCCAGGTCGACACCTCGTCGACGCGGCGCTTTGGCGGGACGGGTCTCGGCCTGACCATCGCGCGGCGCATGGCCAACATCATGGGCGGCGACATCACCGTGACGTCCAAGCTCGCCGAGGGCTCGTGCTTCACCCTGGAAATCGAGGCCGAGGTCGTGGAATGGGCCAAGCCCGTTGCGGCGGCCGAGGTTCATGCCGAGATCGAAGGTGGCGAATCGCTGCGTGTCCTTGTGGTCGAGGACCACCCGGTGAACCGCATGATCCTGGAGGCCTGGATGAGCTCGGCCAGCCACGTCACCTCGACGGCCGAGAACGGTCAGGTCGCGGTCGATATCGCCAAGGATCAGCCGTTCGACCTGATCATCATGGATGTGAACATGCCGGTCATGGACGGACTGACCGCGACCCGCATGATCCGCCAGGGCGACCAGAACGCCGGCACTCCGATCGTGGTCCTGTCGGCCTCGGCGCGTCATGAGGATCACGAAGCCGGTCTTCAGGCGGGCGCCGACGCCTATCTGAACAAGCCGATCGATTTCGGCGCCTTGGCCGCCCTGATGGGTCGCGTGAGCGGCGGTCGCGACGCGGTCGCGCAGATGGCGCTGCCGTCGTCTGAGACCTCCGTCGCCGCCTGATTGCGGCAATCCTGTGTTCCCGACATGAACCTAGCCCGAGGACGTCGGTTCAGGCGCGCCTCAGTCGCCGTGCTCCATAACTGCACCCAAGCCGATAGTCTTCGGCGCAGATGGAGACACGATCATGAAAAAGATCCTGACCACCGCAATCGCTTCGGTCATGGCCGCCGGCGCGCTGGGCGCTGCGGGCGCAGCCTCGGCTCAGCCCGTACCGCCCCATGGTCCGCATGGTCCAGCTGCACGCCACGGTCCGGGTCCTGACCACTACGATCGTCGGGACTATCGCCAGGATCGCCGCGACTATCGCCGCGAGCTGCGCGAGGATCGTCGCGACTATCGCCAGCAGCAACGCGCCTATGAACGCTGGCAGCGTGCGGAACGTCGTTACAACGCCCCGCGCTATGTCCCGCCGCGCGGCTACGCGGTCCGGACTTGGAGCTATGGCCAGCGGATGCCGTCCTACTACCGCACCAACGCCTATGTGGTGAACGACTATAACCGCTATGGCCTGCGCGCGCCGCCCCGTGGCTACCAATATGTCCGCAGCGGCAATGACGTGGTGCTCGCCGCCGTCGCCGGCGGCCTGATCACCGCCGTGATCGCAGGACTGTTCAACTGATCCTTCAAGGATTTGAGATGCGCCCCGGAGGGAAACCTCCGGGGCGTTTTTCGTTCTGAAGAGGACGGCGACGCTTCCGGCGCCCAAGATGGATGACGATGCGCGCCTTCGCCGAGCTACTGGACCGCCTGTCCCTGACGGCTTCGCGCAATGCGAAGCTGGTGCTGGTGCGCGACTATCTGAGGGCGACGCCTGATCCCGACAGGGGATGGGCGCTGGCGGCCCTGACCGGCGATCTGACGTTCGACGCGGCCAAGCCGGCCATGATCCGAAAGGCGGTCGAGGGCCGGGTCGACAGCGTGCTGTTCGGCTGGTCCTACGACTATGTGGGCGATCTGGCGGAGACGGTGGCCCTGATCTGGCCCGTGACGCCGGACCATCGGCCGAACCGCGAGCCCGAGTTGGCCGAGGTCGTGGAGACGCTGCGGACGGCGACGCGGACCGAGGTGCGCGGCCTTCTGGAAGGCTGGCTGGATGCGTTGGAGCCGAAAGGGCGCTGGGCGCTGCTGAAGCTGATGACCGGGGCCTTGCGCGTGGGCCTGTCGGCGAGGCTGGCCAAGACGGCGGCGGCGATGATGCGCCCGGATGCGGTGATGGCGCCGCCTTCGCCGGACGGCGACGAGGCGCAGACGACGCTGGAGGCGTTGGATGCCGCTGCCATCGAGGAGGTCTGGCACGCGGTCGAGCCGCCCTACGCCGACCTGTTCGCCTGGCTAGAGGGCAGGGCGGAGCGGCCCAGCCCGGATGCGCCCGGCCGGTTCCGACCCGTCATGCTGGCCGTCGCCATCGATGAAGCGGTCGATCTGCCCAAACTGTCGCCGGCCGACTATGCGGCTGAATGGAAGTGGGACGGCATCCGGGTTCAGGCGGTGCTGGAGGGCGAGGTCCGCAAACTCTATTCCCGCACCGGCGACGAGATTTCGGGCTCCTTTCCCGATGTGATGGACGCCCTGGCGTTCGAAGGCGCGATCGATGGCGAGCTGATCGTGTGGCGCGACGGGGCGGTCGCGCCGTTCGGGGACCTTCAGCAGCGGCTGAATCGCAAGTCGGTGGACGCCAAAGCGATGCAGGCCTTTCCGGCGGCCGTGGTCGCCTATGACCTGCTGGCCCAGGACGGCGAGGACCTGCGCAGCCTGCCGCTGCGCGAGCGTCGGGCGCGCCTGGAGGCCCTGGTCAATGGTCATACCGGCGAGCGACTGCATCTGTCGCCGGTGGTCGATTATGCGGATTGGGATCAGTTGGCGCGGTTGCGAGCCGATCCACCGGTCGGGGCGGCGGCAGAGGGGCTGATGCTGAAACGCTGGGACAGCCCCTATCTGGCGGGGCGACCCAAGGGGCCGTGGTTCAAATGGAAGCGTGACCCGCACGTCATCGACGCCGTCCTGATGTACGCTCAGCGCGGGCACGGCAAACGCTCGAGCTTCTATTCCGATTACACCTTCGGCGTCTGGACGCCGGAAGGCGCGCTGACGCCGGTCGGCAAGGCCTATTTCGGCTTCACCGACGAAGAGTTGAAGCAGCTCGACAAGTTCGTGCGCGATCACACCATCGACCGGTTCGGGCCCGTGCGGTCGGTGCGGGCCGAGCGGGATTTCGGCTTGGTGCTGGAGATCGCCTTCGAGGGGCTGAATCGTTCGACCCGGCACAAGTCCGGCGTAGCCATGCGCTTCCCGCGCGTCAGCCGCATTCGCTGGGACAAGCCGGCGCGAGAGGCCAACACCATCGACGATGTGATGGACCTGCTGGACGCCATCGAAAGCGGCGGCGGGCGGATCGCAAAGGCCTGAATCGGGCTTTCGGGGGTTCCAATCGTCGCGTCAGGCGTTAGACCCGACCTCATGTCTCTGCCTCTTTCCAACGAAGTCGCCGACGCGGTGGCCGCGAGCCGTAAGGCCGTTTCGATTGACGCCGCCATGATCGCCAAGCTGACCGACATGGCGGGCGATTTCGCGATCAACCTGACCATCGCTATCCTGATCTTCGTCGCCACCGTGTTTATGGCGAAGTGGGCGGCGGGCGCAGCGCGCAGAACCCTGTCGCGGGTGCGCGGCTTCCGACATGACCCGACCGTCCTGAGTTTCGCGGTGCAGGTGGTGCGTGTTGTGGTGATCATCATCGGCATGATCGCCGTGCTGCAGCGGCTGGGCGTTCAAACGACCTCGATAATCGCGGTGCTGGGCGCCGCGTCCTTGGCGGTGGGCCTGGCGTTGCAGGGCACACTGTCGAACGTGGCGTCGGGGATCATGCTGCTGGTGCTGCGGCCCTACCGGGTCGGCGACGTCGTCGATGTCGGCGGGATGAGCGGCACGGTGCAGCGACTGGACCTGTTCACGACCCAACTTTCCAACGCCAACAACCACAAGATCGTCATTCCGAACTCAAAGGTCCTGAGCGACCCGCTGACCAATCTGACCGGCCAGCAGACGCGCCGGATCGAGATCAACTTCACGGTCGGCTATGGCGACGATCTGAACCAGGCGCGTTGCGTGCTGGCGGATATGGCCGCCGCGCACGACAAGGTGCTGCACGATCCCCATCCCTGGACCGGCGTGACGGGCCTGCTGGATAGCTCGGTTCAGGTGACGCTGCACGCCTGGGTCAAGGTCGGCGACTGGTGGCAGACCCAGGCCGATCTGATGCAGGGCGGCAAGGAGGCGCTGGACGCCGCCGGGATCGAGATTCCGTTCCCGCATCAGGTCGCCGTGCCCTATGGCGATGAGGATGTGGTGCCGGTCGTGCGCGTCCGCACGGTCGAAGACGATACGGCCGATCTGAAGGCGACGAACCGTTGATGCGTTACGATTTCGGCTCCGACAACACCGCCGGCATGGCGCTGAGCGCCCTCGAAGGCCTGGTGCGCGCCAACAAGGGATTCGCCCGCGCCTATGGCGCAGACGAGGTCACCGCCCGCGCCGCCGACCAGATTCGCCAGCGTCTGGATGCGGACGCCGACGTGCGTTTTGTATTCAGTGGGACGGCGGCCAACGCCATTGCCCTGTCGATGTTGGCCCAACCCTATGAGGCGGTGCTGGCTCACCATGCGGCGCATATCTGCACCGACGAGACGGGCGCGCCGGGCTTCTTCGGTCACGGCGTCGGCCTGATCGGGCTGCCGGGGTTCTCGGGCAAGATCGATCCATTGGCGCTGCAGGCGCAGTTGGGCGAACCCGAAGTCGGGCATCGTCAGCCGCCCGCCGCCCTCTCGCTGACACAGGCCACCGAATATGGCTCGGTCTATACCGAGGAAGAACTGCGTCATCTGATCGAACCGGCCAAGGCGCTGGGCTACGGCGTTCACATGGACGGCGCGCGCCTGACCAATGCGGTCGCCGCCGGTTTCGACCTGAAGGACATTCCGCGTCTGGGCGTGGACGTGCTGGTGTTCGGCGGGGCCAAGGCAGGCGCCAACTGCGCCGAGGCGATCGTGCTGTTCGATAAGAGCCTGGCGCGGCGACTGGACAACCGTCTGAAACAGGCGGGCCAGACATCGTCCAAGACGCGGCTACTGTCGGGTCCGATGCTGGGACTGCTGGAAAGCGGCGATTGGGAGTCGGGCGGCGCCCACGCCAATCTGATGGCGCAGCGCTTGGCGGCCGGCATCGCGGGGCGGTCGCCCTTCGTCCTGGCCCATCCGGTGGAGGCGAGCGCCGTCTTCGTGCGGATGCCGCCAGAGGCGCACGCCCGCCTGAACGAAATGGGCTGGGCCTGCTACGCCTTCGATGACGGTTCGGTACGCTTTGTCTGTTCGTGGGCGACGCAGGAAGCGGCCGTGGACGAGTTGATCGAGGCGGTCGCCGGTCTGGGCTGAGCGACGAATCCCCGCTCGCGCGCCAGCGTGGCCTTTCCCCGGTCGCATTGGCTTTCCATATGCGCATCATGGCGATGCGAGGCGAACGCTCCGGCGGCAGGCGTGACCCGATGGTCAAGGCGCAGCAGGCAGGGAGCCCACAGGACAAGACGGACGGACCCCCGACGCTGACGGCGCTGGGGGACCTTGCGCGGCTGGTGGCCCGATCGGGCGCGCCGCACCTGAAACTGCGGCTGATCTCGGCCATCCTGCTGACGCTGGCGGGCAAGGGGCTGGGCGTTCTGGCGCCGCTGGTGCTGGGCGCGGCGGTCAACCGTTTAGCGGCCGGGCAGGGTGCGGTGACCGCCGTCGGCCTGGGCTTTGCGGCCTTCGCCATCGGCTGGGCCCTCGTGCGGTTTCTATCGGCGGCCTCGCCCCTGGTGTCGGACGTGGTGTTCGCGCCGGTGCGCGCCGCCGCTCAGCGCGCGACGGCGGCCGAGGCCTTCGCCCATGCGCTGAGCCTGTCGCTGGACTTCCACCAGACCAAACGCTCCGGCGCCCTGTCGCGAACGATGGATCGGGGATCGCGCGCGGTGGACTTCCTGCTGCGCATCTTAGCCTTCAACCTGGTCCCGACCGGGGTGGAGCTGGTGCTGGCGGCCGGGGTGCTGGGCGCCAAATACGACTGGCGTTTCGCCGCCGTCGCGGTGGTCGTGGTCGTCATCTACACCGCCGCCACCTTCGCCATGTCCAACTGGCGGCTGGAGCATCGCCGGATCATGAATGCGGCCGATTCCGAGGCCGCCGGCGTCTCGGTCGACGCCCTGCTGAACTATGAGACGGTCAAGTCGTTCGGGGCCGAAACGCGCGCGGCCCAGACCTATGACCGGGCGCTGGGTGAATATGCCGAGGCGTCGCTGAAGGCCAACAGTTCGCTGAACATGCTGAACGGGATGCAGGCCCTGGTGATGAACCTGGGCCTGGGCGTGATGGCGGTGATGGCCGGGTTCGAGGCCGCGGCCGGAAGGATGGGGCCGGGCGACGTGACGGCCGCGGTGCTGATCATGATCTCGCTTTACGCGCCGCTGAACATCCTGGGCTTCGCCTATCGGGAAATCCGTCAGTCCTTCATCGACATGGAGGAGATGCTGAAGGTGACGCGACAGACGCCGCAGGTCGCCGATGCGCCGAACGCCGTCGCCCTGCCGCGGCCGGTCGATGCGCGCGGGGCGTCGGTGGCGTTCGAGGGCGTCGGCTTCCGCCACGACGCGCGGGCCAATGGGCTGGAGGACGTCAGCTTCTACGCCGCGCCGGGCACCACGACGGCGCTGGTCGGCCCCTCCGGCGCGGGCAAGTCTACCATCGTCAAACTGGCGCTGCGTCTGCTCGATCCACAGGAGGGGCGCGTGCTGATCGAGGGCCATGATGCGCGTGAGGTGACCCAGGCTTCGCTGCGGTCGGCGGTGGCGCTGGTGCCTCAGGATGTGGCGCTGTTCAACGACACCCTGGCCGCCAACATCGCCTTCGCCCGGCCCGAGGCGGATGAGGCGCAGGTGTGGGCGGCGGCCGAGGCGGCGGAACTGGCCGACTTCATTCGGGGCTTGCCGGACGGCATGCAGACCAAGGTCGGCGAACGGGGGCTGAAGCTGTCGGGCGGCGAACGTCAGCGGGTGGGCATCGCCCGCGCTCTGCTGGCCGATCCGTGCATCCTGATCCTGGACGAGGCCACCAGCGCCCTGGACAGCCGCACCGAGGCCGCGATCCAGAAAACCCTGCGCAAGGCCAGGAACGGCCGCACGACCTTGGTGGTCGCACACCGGCTGTCGACCGTGGCGGACGCGGATCAGATTCTGGTGCTGAAGGCCGGGCGGATCGTCGAACGCGGCGGTCACCACGAACTCGTGGCCCGACAAGGCGGGGAATATGCAGCGCTGTGGCGCAAACAGACGCGCGGCGGCAAGACGCCTCAGATGGTCGACTGATCGGCGGTCGGCAGCTTCTTTCTCAGAACCTCATGCAGGTTCGTCAGGATGGCAGTCCGCGCGGCCTGCTCTTGCGGCGGCAGCGCCAGCAACAGCTTCATCGCCTGGGCATGGACCGTGGCGATGCGCCAGTCGAACCCGCCCTGGCGCGGTGCGGCGTCCAGCAGGTCGCACAGGCCCTTGGCCGCCGTGCAAAGGTCGTCCATCTCGAAGGGGCTGGCCGCATCGATGATCTGGCTGGAGGCGGAATAGGCCAGATCCAGCCGCATCGGCTCGATCAGGTTCGGATCGGGCTTGGCCAGCAGAGCCGCGATATTATCGCCGATGATGGCGCGGGCCTGTTCCTGAAGTCCGTCCAGATTGGCGCGGGCCTGGGCTAGGGCGACACCGACGCTGACGCCGCCGGGGCGATCCAGCATCTCTGCCAGACGCGACTTGCGCTGAGTGTGGGTGATGACGGTCATAGGGCCAGACTCTCCATCCCCTTCGCCTTGCGAATCATGTCGGCGCGGCGTTCCACGCCTTCATAGCCGGTGTGTCGGAACCGGCGATCCGGGCCCAGATAGTCGCCGACCTCCAAGAAGGGCCGGCTGTCGCGCGCGACCCACAGGATGCGCTCAAGCAGAAGGGCGGGGCTGAAGGGCTTGGTGACGACGAAGTTGGCGCCGCAGTCCCGCGCCTCGGCGACGCGCCCGCGACGAATGTGGCTGGCGGTCATGATGACGGGGGTGAAGGCGTTCGGATTGGGGCCGGAGCGGCGCAGCCAGCGCACCAGTTCGAACCCGTCGATGTCGGGCATGTCGGTGTCGACGACCAGCAGATCGACGGGTTTATCGGTCAGCAGCTTCTTGGCTTCCATACCCGTGCCGCACGCGTAGGTCGGGCGGATGCCGAAACCGGTCAGGGCGTTGGACGTCAGGGTCAGCGAGAACGGCGAATCGTCGACGATCATCGTGATCGCGCCGGCCAGGTTGAAGACGGCGCTTTCACGCAGGGACTCGCCGCCGCTCATGGCGCAAAGGCCCCAGTCTGTGCCGCCGCTGAACTCATGGCCGGTCGCAAACCCCGATGCCTCTAAACGAAGCGCCGAGCTTGGCAGACGAGGATGGATGCTGCGTTAACGTTGGTCGGCCAAAGCGACCAAGCGTCAGAGGGCGCCGATGGCGTAGAAGCGATCTGCGCGGCGCTTCTTGATCTGCTGGGGCGTCAGGCCGTCGAAGCCCTTTAGCTCTTCGGCCAGAACGTCGCCGACATTGGCCATGGCCGCGTTGCGATCGGTATGGGCGCCGCCGACAGGCTCTTGGATCAGGCGGTCCACGATCTTCAGCTGCATCAGGTCCGGGCCGGTGATCTTCATCGCCATGGCCGCATCCTTGGCCCGCGCGCCGTCGCGCCACAGGATGCCGGCTGCGCCCTCGGGCGAGATGACCGAATAGATCGAGTGCTCCAGCATCAGCACGCGGCTGGCCGCTGCGATGGCGATGGCGCCGCCCGAGCCGCCTTCGCCCGTGATGGTGGCGATGGAGGGGACGCCCAGGGTCAGGCAGCGCTCGGTCGAGCGGGCGATGGCCTCGGCCTGGCCGCGCTCCTCGGCGCCCAGGCCCGGATAGGCGCCGGCGGTGTCGATGAAGCTGAGGACCGGCAGGCCGAACTGTTCGGCCATGTCCATCAGGCGCACCGCCTTGCGATAGCCCTCGGGCCGGGCCATGCCGAAGTTGTGGGTGATGCGGGTCGCAGTGTCGTGACCCTTTTCGTGGCCCATGATGACGACGGGCCGGCCGCGGAACCGGGCCAGGCCGCCCAGGATGGCCTGATCGTCGCCGAACTGACGGTCGCCGTGCAACTCGTTCCAGTCGGTGAACAGGCTCTGGACGTAATCGATGAAGTGCGGACGCTGCGGATGGCGCGCGACCTGGGTCTTCATCCAGGGGTCGAGGCCGGCGTAGGTCTTCTTGCGCAGCTGGTCGGCCTTTTTGCGCAGGCCCTCGATCTCATGGTCGATGTCGCCCGAGGTGTCGGCCAGCAGCGACAGCTCCTCGATCTTGGCTTCCAGATCGGCGATCGGCTTTTCGAAGTCGAGATAGTGCGTGGCCATCAAGGCGTCCGGGAACTGCAAACGGGCGAAAGCGCCCTTGGGGAAGGCGCGCGAACCTAGAGAGGTCAACGCCGCCGGGCAAGCGGGGGTTCAGTCGTCGCGCGCCAGGGGGTGGTTTTGTTGGACGACCTGGGCCAGGCGATCGGTGGCGACGTGGGTGTAGATCTGGGTCGTGGCGATATCGACGTGGCCCAGCAGGGTCTGGACGACGCGCAGGTCCGCGCCGCCTTCCAGCAGATGGGTGGCGAAGGCGTGGCGCAGGACGTGGGGGCTGACGCGGGCGGGGTCGATGCCGGCCGTGATCGCCGCCTCATCCAGCAGTTGGGCGAAACGGCGCGGGGTCAGATGGCCGGTGCGGCCGGAGGAGGGGAAGAGCCAGGGACTGTCGGGTGCCTCAGGCTTGCGTTTCGCGTCGCGCGCGACGAGCCAGGCCTTGATCGCTTGGCGGGCGGCGGCGTTGAGGGGGGCGAGCCGTTCCTTGCCGCCCTTGCCGCGCACTATCAGATAGGCGGGGTCGCGCCGAACGGCCTCGACTTTGAGCCCCAGCAGTTCGGACACGCGCAGGCCGGAGGCGTATGCCATCTCGACCAGGGCGACCAGGCGCAGGCCCGCCGCCGCGTCACGGGCGGCCGAGGCGGCCAGCAGGGCGTCGATCTCGGTGCGACTCAACACCTTGGGCAGGGACCGGCCCTGTTGGGGGGCGTCAAGGCGGCGCGAGGGGTCGTCGGTGCGCCATCCTTCGGCCAGGGCGAAGCGGTAGAACTGCCGCGCGGAGGAGCGGCGACGGGCGGCGGTGGCTGCGGACAGACCGCGCCGCGACAGATCCGCGAACCAGGCCTCGACTGCCTCGGCGTCGGCCTTCATCAATCCGCCGGCGTCCGAGAGCGCCATCTCCGCGTCCGCCAGATCGCGGCCATAGGCGGACAGCGTATGGGGCGAGGCGTCGCGTTCGACCGCCATCATCTCCAGAAAGGCCTCGATCTGGGGCGTCATGCGCCGATCCGCAGCCCGAACGACTGGCGCAAGGTCAGGCTTGGTGTAGAGGTTTTCTGGATCATGCCTGCCCGCGCCGCCGCCTTCGCCTTCCTCTCGACCGACCGTTCCGCCGGAGCCGCCGGATGAGGCGGCGCGCGAATCCGGGTCCGACCCGCACCATAGCCCTGGTCGGCCTGATGGGGGTGGGCAAATCGTCGGTCGGTCGTCGGCTGGCCAATCGGCTGCGATTGCCGTTTGCGGACGGGGATGTGGAGATTGAGGCGGCGGCCGGGATGACGGTGTCGGAAATCTTCGCCGCGCTGGGCGAGGCCGAGTTCCGCGCGGGCGAGGCGCGGGTGATCCGCCGCCTGCTGGAGGGCCCGCCCATCGTGCTGGCGACCGGCGGCGGGGCGATGATGAACCCGGAGACGCGGGCATTGCTGAAAGCCAAGGCCGACACGGTCTGGTTGAGGGCCGATCTGGCGGTCATCGCGGAACGGGTGGCGCGGCGCGACACGCGGCCCCTGCTGCGGGGCAAGGATCCGCTGGAGGTTCTGACGGGCCTGGCCGAGGCGCGCTATCCCATTTACGGCGAGGCCGATGTGACCGTGGACGTCGGGCAGGGCTCGCACGGCCAAGCGGTGGACGCCATTCACAAGAACCTGCGCCGACACTGGCGCCAGAGACGACGCACGGAGACCCCGCAATGACGATCATTCCGGTCAGCGGCGGGGCCTTTGCCGCCTATGACGTCGTGGTGGGACGCGGGCTGCTGGCGCAGGCCGGCGCACACATCGCGCCGCTGGCCAAGGGGCGGACGGTCATCGTCACCGACGAGACGGTTGCGGGTCTCCATGCCCAGACCCTGATCGCGTCGCTGACGGCGGCGGGCGTGACCAGCGAGATCGTGGCCGTGCCGGCAGGCGAGGGTTCCAAGTCCTTCGCCGAGCTGGAGCGCGTCTTGGACCGGCTGCTGGAGATAGGTCTGGATCGCAAGGATGTGGTGATCGCTTTGGGCGGCGGGGTCGTCGGCGATCTGGCCGGTTTGGCGGCGGCCCTGTTCATGCGCGGCATCGATTTCGTGCAGATTCCGACGACTTTGCTGGCCCAGGTCGACTCTTCCGTCGGCGGCAAGACGGCCATCGATACGCCGCGCGGGAAGAACTTGGTCGGCGCCTTCCATCAGCCGCGTTTGGTGCTGGCGGATATCGACGTGCTGGCCACGCTGCCGGAACGCCAGGTGAGGTCCGGCTGGGCCGAGGTGCTGAAGCACGGGCTGATCTGCGACGCGGCCTTCTTCGACTGGCTGTCAGGCGAGGGGGCTGCGGGCGCCAAGGGCGATTCGGCGGCGCTGGAACGGGCGGTGATCCGCTCGGTGGAGATCAAGAGCGCGGTGGTCGGCGAGGACGAGAAGGAGGCGGGGCGACGCGCCCTGCTGAACCTGGGTCACACCTTCGGCCATGCGATCGAGACCGAGGTCGGCTTCGACGAAGGCGCGCTGGCGCACGGCGAGGCGGTGGCGCTCGGCTGCTGCATGGCCTTCCGATATTCGGCGCGTGAGGGCTTGTGCTCTGCGGACGACGTGGCGCGGGTCGAGGCGGTGGTCGCGGGGGCGGGTCTGCCGACGCGGCTGGATCAGGCGGGATCGTTCGCGGCCGACCGTCTGCTGGCCTTGATGGCGGGAGACAAGAAGGCCGAGGGCGGGGCGCTGACCCTGATCCTGGCGCGCGGCGTCGGCCAGGCCTTCGTCGCCAAGGGCATGGATGCGGCCAAGGTGCGGGCCTTCCTGGTCGAGGAAGGCGCGATCGCGTGATGCAGATCGCCTCGGTCCCTCTGGAGGATCGCTTCGTGCGGCTGGAGCCGTTCGAGGAAGGACTGGAAGCCGAGGTCAAGGCCGCGCTGGATTGCGATCCCGAGGCCTGGGGCATCATGGTCGCGCCCGCCTATGGCGATCATTTCGACGCCTGGTGGAAGGCTGCGCTGGCGGCGATGCAGGCGCAGACGCGGATCGCTTATGCGGTGCGGCGGCGCTCGGACGGGGCGGTGGTCGGGACGACCAGCTTGTATGAGATCAACCCCGCCTATCGCCGCTGCGAGATCGGCTCGACCTTCTATCGGCCGGAGGCGCGGGGCGGGGCGATCAATCCGGCCTGCAAACGGCTGTTGCTGGGCCACGCCTTCGACGCCGGCGCAGTGCGGGTCGAGATCATCACAGACGCCGTCAACGCCCAGAGCCAGGCCGCCATCCTGAAACTAGGCGCCAAGGCCGAAGGCTTGCTGCGCAAGCACAAGATCACCTGGACCGGCCGGGCGCGCGACACCGCCATGTTCGCCGTCATCGACGACGGCTGGGCCGAGGTGCGCGCGAGACTGGACCAGCGACTGGCGGCGTTCGTTTAGTCGACCGCGCGGCATTCCGTCGGCTGGCGGCCTTCGACGGACCAGGTGGCGAGGACGCCCTTGCCGCGCAGTTCGACGTTGGAAGCGCGGTACCAGATGCCGTCGGCGGCGCGCTCCTGATACAGATCGATGGCCTCGCCGGACGAATTGCGGATGGTGGCCATCTGGCGCGGGTTGTCGAAATCGACCGACAGACGCTCGCCATTGTCGCAAAGATAAACGGTGTGGACGACGCGGTTCAGGGTGCGGTCCTGGATTTCGGCGCCGGTGCGCTGGCGGGCGGTCTGGGCCTGGATGGCGCGTTCCTTGACCTCGTCGCCGGTGCGCGGAGCCTTGTCGGGATCGGCGCCGCAGGCGGTGAGAAGGGCCAGGGCGGCCAAGCCGCTGAAGACGATCGACTGCGGCAGATCCGGCTTGAACAAGGTCTTTTCCCTCCACGGCCCCGCCCAACGGCGCCGCTTTCGCGGCGTTCTAACGTGCGCCGCCTGTCGCCGTTCCCCGTCGCAGGCGGAAGAACGACTTGAGCAGCGACGAAGCCTCGCCCGCCAGAAGGCCTGAGTCCGTGGTCGGGCGCCAGTGGCAGGTCGGCTGTTCGAACAGACGGGGGCCGTGGATGACGGCGCCGCCCTTGGGATCGTCGGCGGCCCAGACCACGCGGCCGATGCGGGCGTGGCTGATGGCCCCGGCGCACATGGCGCAGGGCTCCAGCGTCACATAGAGGGTCAGGCCGGTCAGGCGATAGTTGTCCAGCGCCGTCGCCGCGCGCCGCATGGCGACGATCTCGGCATGGGCGGTGGGGTCGCGAGCCGCAATCGGACCATTGGCGCCGGTCGAAATTACCTCACCTGAGGCAGGATCGACAAGAATTGCGCCCACGGGCACCTCTCCTGCGTCCGCCGCCGCTTGCGCTTGGTCCAGCGCCATGCGCATGAACCGCTCATCATGGTCCGCCATACAGACGACAACGACAAGAAGCCCCGCGCCCGTCAAGACGAACGGTCGCCCCGGCCCTTTAAATCCTCCGGTCCCCGCAAGAGCGGCGACGGGACGAGATCATTCGGCGACAAGCCGCGCGGCCCTCGCGAAGACGGCGCCAAGCGGTTCGGCGACAAGGCCGACCGCCACCGCAGCGACAAGCCCCGCAGCGACCGGCCCCGCACCGACAAGCCGCGCAGCGATGGGGGCGGCAAGGACGGCAAGTCCAAGACGACGGACACGCCTCTGCGCGCCGAGCGAATCGCCAAGACCATGGCCCGCGCCGGCATCGCCTCGCGCCGTGAGGTCGAGCGGCTGATCGGTCTGGGCAAGGTGGCGGTCAACGGCCGCATCCTGGACACGCCCGCGACCCTGGTGACGCGCGACGACGTGATCACCGTGGACGGCAAGCCCATCGGCTCGACCCAGGCCACGCGGGTCTGGCGCTATCACAAGCCGGCGGGCCTGTTGACCAGCCACAGCGATCCGACGGGACGACCGACGGTGTTCGACGCCCTGCCGGCCGGTCTGCCGCGCGTGATTTCGGTCGGGCGGCTGGACCTGGCGACCGAAGGCCTGCTGCTGCTGACCAACGACGGCGAACTGAGCCGGGCGCTGGAGCTGCCATCGACCTCGCTTGTGCGTCAGTACCGGGCGCGGGCGCGGGGCAAGATCACCCAGGAGCAGTTAGACGCGCTAAAGGACGGCGTGGTCGTGGACGGCGTCTCTTATGGTCCCATCGAGGCCAAGCTGGACAAGGCCAAGGAGTCCAAGTCCGAGGACGGCAAGGCGCCGGCGAACCTGTGGATCTCGGTGTCGATCACCGAGGGCAAGAACCGCGAAGTCAGGAAGGTGCTGGAGTCCGTCGGCCTGACGGTCAACCGGCTGATCCGCCTGGCCTACGGCCCGTTCCGCCTGGACGTGCTGCCGGTCGGATCGGTGGAAGAGGTCGGGCCGCGCGTGATCCGCGAGCTGCTGGCCGACTACATCCGGCCCGAGAACCTGCCGACCGGCAATACGGTCGAAACGCCCGCGCCCATCCCCGGCCGTCGGGTCTCGACGCCCATCGTCAAGGGCCGGTCGGGTTCGGCCATGTCGGACCCGTCGCGCAAGCCCAGCCGCGTCCGCGCCGCCGAGACGGCCCAGGCCGATGCGGTCGAGCGCCGCGAGCGTCCGCCCAAGAAGGAAGGCTGGGCCAAGGCCGCGCCTAGGTTCGAGCATTCCAAGAGCTTCAAGCCGCGCGAACGCACCGCGCCCGCCAGCGACCGCCCGGCGCGTGAGGATGGCGACCGGCCCAAGCGCGCCTTCAAGCCGCGCGACGACCAGTTCATCGACGATCGGCGCGGCAAGCCCGGCGCCAAACCGGCGGGACGCGCCGGCTCCGGCCCCCGCGCAGGCGGTCCCGGCGGAAAGCCGAGCGGCGGCCGCGACTTCAAGCCTCGCACGGGCGGCGCCGGCAAGCCGGCCGGTCCGTCTGGAACGAGCGGACGCGGGCCAGGCGGCAAGCCGCGCACGCCCCGCTGAGGATCGCCGCCGAGGACTGAGCGATGACGATCTCGACCGGGCGGTGCCTGTGCGGCGCCGTCACCTTCACCGCGACGCCGAACGGCGGGATGCACGCCTGCCACTGCCCGACCTGCCGGCGGCAGTCGGGCGGCATCCTGTTCAGCGTGGACTGCGGCGACAGCGTGGAGGTCACGGGCGAGGTGGCGACCTATGTGTCGTCCGACTGGGCGACGCGGCAGTTCTGCCCCGCCTGCGGGACCGGCCTGTTCTGGCGCTCGAACGACGGGGCCATCACCATGGTCTCGGCCCAGGCGTTCGACGATCCGTCGGTCTTCGCCCTTGAGGATGAGTTCTGCATCGAGAGCAAACCGGCGACCTATGCGCTGGCGGGCGAGCGGCCGCGCCTGACGACGGACGAGCTGTGGGCGCAGTTCGCGTCGCCGCAGGATTGACGAGAAGGGTTGCGACAGGGGGAATGGCGATGACGACGACAGCGGACCTGAGCCCGGCGAAGGGCGATCACAGCCTGGAACGGCTGCTGCTGTTCTCGGACGGGGTGTTCGCCATCGCCATCACCCTGCTGGCCATCGAACTGCATGTGCCCGAAGGCTGGAACGGACAGTGGGCCAGCCTGTGGGCCGAGCGGTGGCCGATGTTCACCGCCTTTGCGCTGAGCTTCGCCATCATCGGCGTCTTCTGGAACACGCACCGGCGGGTGTTCGCGCGCATGATCGGCTTCAGCAACGGGGTCATGATCTTCAATATGCTGGCCCTGGCCGGGGTGGTGTTGATGCCGTTCGCCACGACCCTGCTCTACGAACAGCCGCGTAACGGCGAGGGGGCCTGGATCTATCTGAGCCTGGTGGCCCTGGTCGGCGTGATGCACGCCGGCGCCTATGGCTGGGCCGCCTTCGTGACCGATGCGATCCGGCCGCGACCGCATTGGGCGGTGCGCGCCACGGTGGTCGTGACCCATGCCCTGATGCCAGGGCTCGCCTGCGCGCTGAGCTTCTTTCTGATGGCGCGGGGCGTGGGGCTGCTGGCGGCCGCGACGGCGCTGGCGCTGGGGCTGCTGATCGCCGGACGGGTGTGGGTCGGACGGCGCTTTGGCGGAGCCGCCTGATGCGGATCGTCGCCGGAAGCCTGAAGGGCCGGGCCATCGTCGCGCCGGAGGGGCAGGGCACACGCCCGACCTCGGACCGCGCGCGCCAGGCCGTATTCAACGTGCTGGAACACGCCGCCTGGGGCGAGAGCCTTCAAGCCTTGCGGGTCATCGACCTGTACGCCGGGTCGGGCGCCCTGGGGTTCGAGGCTGTCAGCCGGGGCGCGGGCTTCTGCCTGTTCGTCGAGACGGACGACGGGGCGCGCGGCGCGATCCGCGAGAACGCCGACGCCTATGGGCTGATGGGACGCACGCGGGTGCACCGCAGGAGCGCGACGGACCTGGGCGTGCGGCCCGGCCCGATCGCCGAGGCGTTCGACCTGGCGTTTCTGGACCCGCCCTATGGCAAGGGGCTGGGGGAGCAGACGCTGGCGCGGCTGATCGAGGGAAACTGGCTCAAGCCCGGCGCCCTTGTGGTGTTCGAGCGCGGGTCGGACGAGCCGGAGATCGACACCCCCGGCTATCAGCGGCTGGACGCGCGCGACTATGGCGCAGCCAGGGTGCTGTTCCTGAAGGTTTCGCCGACAGCAGAGTGAGGCGACGCTGCCCGTTTCCCAACGGGAGAGGGGAGGGTTACAGTTTGGCGACCAGGCCGCGCGCCGCGGCCGTCACCTCGGCCCAGGTGATTTCGAACCCGTCGTCGTCGCCGAAATAGGGGTCGGCGACGGCCTGACCCTCGCGGCCGGCGACGTGGTCGAGCAGCAGGCTGAGCTCAGCGGTCGCATCGTCGGGCCGCAGGCGACGCAGGCTTTTCAGGTTCTCATGGTCCAGGGCGATCACATGGGTGAAGCGGCGAAAGTCCGCCTGCGTCACCTGCCGCGCCTTCAACCCCGAAATCTCGACCCCATGCCGCCGCGCCGTCGCCTGCGCCCTCGGGTCCGGCGCCTCGCCCGCATGCCAGTCCCCGGTCCCGGCGGAATCGACGATCAGATCGAGGCGGAGCCGCTCAGCCTCGGCGCGCAGGGCGGCCTCGGCGAGGGGGGAGCGACAGATGTTGCCGAGGCAGACGAAAAGGATTGAGGGCATCGGGCTACTTCTCCCTATCAAAGCTTGGGTATTGCTATCTGTGGTTGCTGTGACGTAGCGTCCCGCGTGGGAGGGTTGACGCTATGGCAGAAAAAACAAATCGGCTGTCGATCTGTCTAATCAAAGACAGCTTCAAAGCACTCGAAGACATCGTGCCTGACATGGCTGGACACGTCATTGATGGTGTAGGCACCTTCTACGGTCAAAATTCCTTTGACCGTTCACCAGACTGGACCGCAGACTTTTTTGGCGGATCTTTGGACGACCACTTTAACTTTCGTACCGCGAGTTCGAAAGGCGTTCTGCTGGTAGAGGTCGAGCGCGAAGTCGAACCTCGTATTTTTGCGCTCGTTTTTGGTCACGGCCGTCATCTGATTGCAGACGGTGCAGTTGAAGAGCGATTTGGCCTGAAGGTTGTTCTGAACAGCGTTGAACGTAATAACTTAAGAAGTATCGACAAAACGGCGCTGGGAGCCGTTCCCAAACAGTCGCGCGAGCAGATGAGCCGAGAGGTTGATGCATCGAGCTTCGGGATTGACATAGAGCAGGACCTACTGAACTCCGTTACAGGACGGTCCAGCGATCCACGTCTAGGCAAAACGATCACTGGTCGTGATGCTCTGGCGCTTTCTGTTAAGGTCGATCTGACTGATGTAAAGCAATACCTCCCTGTCCTTCTCGACCTGTATGAGAGCGATGCCTACCGCGCGTCAGGCTTTGAGTGGATCGACCAAATCAAAGATGTTCGAGATAGTGGCAAGATAGCTGAACTGGATGATTGGCTTGTCGGTCGGATCGCTGCTGACGACATCGAAAAGATATGGATGGCACCCCCAAGCATCATTGATTGGGCCGATGTTGCTGGGTTTCGATATGGGGGTGCAAAGCGACCTGCTCTAAAGGCGGATCTCGAAACGTCCGAATTCTTGGAAATATTCGACGAGGCACCTTCGCTGGCAGACATTAAAGCCAAGCGGGTGCACGCAATTTCGGCAAAAGACGATAAGCCGACGGAATCTTGGAACGCATACCGGTGCCTCTACGCAGAAGCGCAACTGCCAGACGGCATGTTCATCCTGAACAACGGGAAATGGTATGAAATTGCCGCCGATTTCACTGAAGGAGTGTTGGCTGACTTTGACGGCATGGCGGAGAGCGATTTGATTTTGCCAGCGTTCGAGAGCGGGCGTGAAGGGGCATACAATGAGGCCGCTACTCTCACGCTCGATGGAGCCTGTTGCCTGGATGCCAATATGATTTCCCATGGCGGGGGGCACAGCAGTATTGAGTTCTGCGATATTTTCACGGCGGACAACCGGCTCGTTCACGTCAAGAAATACAGCGGTTCGGCCCAACTCAGCCACCTCTTCAACCAAGGCTTGGTATCCGGTGAGCTGTTTGTGTCTGCTCCAGATTTCCGAGATAAACTCAACGAGAAGTTGCCGCATAATCGCAAGCTAGCTGACACGAATGCACGGCCGTCAGCGAGCGATCATGAGGTTGTTTTTGCTATAATAATGCCACCGGGACGACCGCTAGAAATCCCGTTCTTCAGTAAAGTTAGCCTCCGCAACGCGCGTCGCCGCCTTGAAATGGGATTTGGCTTCAAAGTAACCAAGCTCAAGATAGAAAGTGTCCAGCCTGCCGCAGCTTGAGCTGTGCCCACTTTGCGTCTACCGCCTCCCGAACAGCTTCTCCAGATCGTGCAGCTTCAGCTCCACATAGGTGGGGCGGCCGTGGTTGCATTGGCCGGAGTGGGGGGTGGCTTCCATCTGGCGGAGAAGGGCGTTCATCTCCGGCGCCGAGAGGACGCGGCCGGAGCGGACGCTGCCGTGGCAGGCCATGGTGCCGCAGATGGCGGCGAGGCGTTCCTTGAGCGACAGGGCCTGGCCATGTTCGGACAGATCATCGGCGATGTCGCGGATCAGGCCCTGAACATCGGTGTCGCCCAGCATGGCGGGGGTCTCGCGCACCAGGACGGCGCCGGCGCCGAAGGCCTCGACGATCAGGCCCATCTCGGCCAGTTCCTCGGCCCGCCCGGCGACGCGTTCGGCCTCGGCGGGGTCCAGATCGACCACCTCGGGCGTCAGCAGGGCCTGGCGGGTCACGGCCCCCTCGGCCATCTGGGCCTTCATCCGCTCATAGATTAGCCGCTCGTGCGCCGCGTGCTGATCGACGATGACCAGACCATCTCGGGTCTGGGCGACGATATAGTTGGCGTGGAGCTGCCCCCGCGCGGCGCCCAGGGGGTAGTCGAGGGGGTCGGCGGGGGCGGGGTGAAGAGTGAGTCGTGAGTCGTGAGCGGATGGATCGCTCGCGGTCGGCTGCTGGGGCCATGACGGGCCGTCCCAGCCGGATTCGACGCGGGCGCTGCGTTCGTTGAGGCCGGGCAGAACCTGCGCGGCCGCAGCGGGCTGGGACCAGCCGGTCCAGCCGCTGAACCCTTGCGCCGACGGGGCGCTCGGGCTGTAGGCCGGGCCGGATGCGACGCCGGTGTGGGGCTGGAAACCCGCCTGAAAACTGGACAGGGCGTCGGCGGCGACGGTTGTTGAGGCGCGGTGGCCGGCGGCGTGGAGCGCGTGGCGCAGGGCGCCGACGATCAGGCCGCGCACCAGGGCCGGATCGCGGAACCGGACCTCGGCCTTGGCCGGGTGGACGTTGACGTCGACATAGAGCGGATCGATGTCGAGGAAGAGGACGGCGGCCGGGTGCCGGTCGCGCGCCAGGAAGTCGGCGTAGGCGCCGCGCAGGGCCCCTTGCAGCAGCCGGTCCTTCACCGGGCGGCCGTTGACGAACAGATACTGATGCGCCGCATTGCCGCGCGAATAGGTGGGCAGCCCGGCATAGCCGGACAGGCGCACGCCGTCGCGCTCTTGATCGATCAAGAGGGCGTTGGCCTCGAAGTCGCGGCCGAGCAGGGCGGACAGCCGCTTCAGACGGCCTTCGTCGCCCGGATGTTCGGCGGGTAGGCGCAGCGTGACCTTGCCGTCCAGCGACAGGGTGAAGGCGACGGCCTCGTGCGCCATGGCTTGGCGCTTGATCTCCTCGGAGATGGCCATGGCCTCGGACCGCTCGGACTTCATGAATTTTAGCCGGGCAGGGGTGGCGTAGAAGAGGTCGCGCACCTCGACCCGCGCGCCATGCGGCCCGGGGAAGGGGGCGGGGGCCAGGGGACGGGTCTCGCCGCCCTCGACCGTGATGGCCCAGGCGTCGGTCGCGTCACGCGAGCGGGTGGTGATGGACAGGCGGGCGACCGAGCCGATGGAGGGCAGGGCCTCGCCCCGGAAGCCCAGGGTGTGGATACGCAGCAGGTCCACGTCGCCGGCGTCGTCGGGCTCCAGCTTGGAGGTGGCGTGGCGTTCGATGGCCAGGGGCAGTTCTTCGCGCGGAATGCCCTTGCCGTCGTCGGCGATCAGGATGCGCGACAGGCCGCCGCCGTCGGCTTGGATCTCGATATTGCGCCCGCCGGCGTCCAGGGCGTTCTCGACCAGTTCCTTGATGGCGCTGGCCGGCCGCTCGACCACCTCGCCGGCGGCGATGCGATTGACGGTTTCGGGGGAAAGGCGGCGGATGGGCATGAGCAGGCGAAGATAGGGCGCGGCGGGGATTCGCGCCATGAGGCTTCGTCTCCTCCCGACGCTGCGGGGAGGAGACGTCGAGCGTCAGTCTTCGGTCTTGGACTTCGCGGCCTTCTTCGCCGGAGCCTTCTTGGCGGCCGGTTTCTTGGCGGCGGCCTTTTTCGGAGCGGCGGCCTTCTTGGCGGGCGCCTTCTTCTTGGGCGCGGCGCCGGCCTTGGCGGCCAGCAGTGGCAGGGCGTCTTCCAGGGTCAGGTCTTCGGGCGCCGTGCCCTTCGGCAGGGTGGCGTTGATCTTACCGGACTTGACGTAGGGCCCGAAGCGGCCGGCCATGACGTGGATCGGCTCGCCCGTTTCCGGGTGGGCGCCCAGGTCCTTGAGCGGGGCTGTCGCCGCGCCGCGACCGGGACGACCGGCGCGCTTCTCGGCCAGCAGGGCCACGGCGCGGTTCAGGCCGACCTCGAACACCTCGTCGATGTCCGACACATTGGCGTAGGTGCCGGCGTGCAGGACGAAGGGGCCGTAACGGCCCAGGCCCGCCGTGATCATCTTGCCGTCCTCGGGGTGCACCCCGACCTCGCGCGGCAAGGCTAGCAGGCGCAGCGCCTGGTCCAGCGTCAGCGAGGCCGGCGACCAGCCCTTGGGCACGGATGAGCGTTTGGGCTTGTCGCCCTCGGGCGGCGTGATTTCGACGTAGGGGCCGAAACGGCCGATCTTCAGCTGGACCGGCTGGCCCGTCTCCGGATCGACGCCCAGTTCGCGGTCGCCGCTCTCGGCCGAGCCGTCCTCAGCCGACGGGCTGGCGACGGGGCGAGTGTATTTGCACTCGGGATAGCGGTCGCAGCCGATGAAGGCGCCGAAGCGGCTGGTCTTCAGGCTGAGCTGGCCCTGGTGGCACAGGGGGCACTCGCGCGGATCGGTCCCGTCGCCCTTGTCCGGGAAGATGTGGGCGCCCAGGCTTTCGTTCAGGGCGTCCAAAATGGCGGTGGTGCGCAGTTCGCCGGCGGCTTGCGTCGCGGCGTGGAAGTCCTGCCAGAAGTTGCGCAGCAACACCTTCCAGTCCAGTTGACCGGCCGAGACCTCATCGAGCTGGGTCTCCAGCGCGGCGGTGAAGTCGTATTCGACCCACTTCCTGAAGAACTGCTCCAGGAAGGCCGTGACCAGCCGTCCCTTGTCCTCGGGATAGAAGCGGTTCTTGTCGACGCGGACGTATTCGCGGTCGCGCAGGGTCGACAGGGTCGAGGCGTAGGTCGAGGGGCGGCCGATGCCCAGCTCTTCCAGCTTCTTGACCAGGGTGGCTTCCGAATAGCGCGGGGGCGGTTCGGTGAAATGCTGATCGGTGCGGATGGCGTCGACCTTGGCCTTGGCGCCTTCCTTCAGGGCGGGCAGGCGGCTGGTGTCGTCGCTCTCGTCGTCTTCGGCGCCCTTCTGCTTTTCGTCGCGGCCTTCCTCATAGACGGCGAGGAAGCCGTCGAAGGTGACGACCTGGCCGGTGGCGCGCAGACCCGTCTGGCCGTCGGCGGTCTCGATGTCGACGGTGGTGCGGTCCATCCGGGCCGCCTCCATCTGCGAGGCGACCATCCGCTTCCAGATCAGCTCATAAAGGCGCTGAAGATCGGATTCGAGGCGCAGGCTGTCGGGATGGCGGGCGATGTTGGTCGGCCGGATCGCTTCGTGCGCTTCCTGAGCATTCTTGGCCTTGGTCTTGTAATAGCGCGGTTCTTGCGGGACGAAGGCCGGGCCGAACGCCTGGCTGATGACCTCGCGCGCCTGGGCGATGCCCTCGGGCGTGGTCTGGACGCCGTCGGTCCGCATATAGGTGATCAGGCCGCCGGTCTCGTCGACGCCCTCATACAGTTTCTGCGCCGCCTGCATGGTGCGCTGGGCCGAGAAGCCGAGCTTGCGCGCCGCCTCCTGTTGCAAGGTCGAGGTGGTGAAGGGCGGGGCCGGATTGCGGCGGACTGGCTTCTTCTCCACCGCATTGATTGTGAAATCGCCAGCGGCGATGGCCGCGCGGGCGGCGGAAGCCGTGGCCTCGTCCTTGATGTCCAGACGCTGGATGCGCTTGCCGGCGTGCTTGACCAGGCGGGCGGTGAAGGGCGGGCTGTCGGCGTTCAGGTCGGCCTCGATGGACCAGTATTCCTGAGCCTTGAACTTCTCGATCTCCATCTCGCGATCGACGACGATGCGCAGCGCCACGGATTGGACGCGGCCGGCCGAGCGGGCGCCCGGCAGCTTGCGCCACAGGACCGGCGAGAGGGTGAAGCCGACGAGGTAGTCCAGCGCGCGGCGGGCCAGATAGGCCTCGACCAGCTCCATGTCGATCTGACGCGGATTGGCCATGGCGTCGAGCACGGCGGACTTGGTGATGGCGTTGAAGGTGACGCGCTGGACCTCTGTGTCCTTCAGCGCCTTCTTCTTGTTCAGCACCTCCAGCACATGCCAGCTGATGGCTTCCCCTTCGCGGTCGGGGTCGGTCGCCAGGATGACGCGATCGGCGCGCTTGGCGGCCTCGGCGATCTCGGACAGGCGTTTGGCGCCCTTGGCGTCGGCCTCCCAATGCATGGAGAAGTCGTCGTCGGGCAGGACCGAGCCATCCTTGGACGGCAGATCGCGGACGTGGCCGTACGAGGCCAGGACCTCATAGTCCGAGCCCAGATACTTATTGATGGTCTTGGCCTTTGCGGGGCTCTCGACGATGACGAGGTTCATAACGGTCCGGTCTCGGGAAGGGGCGCGAACGTGGTTGGAGCGGAGCCGTGAGTCAATCGCACCTGACGTCTTACACCCTAGGGTAGTTGTTTTTTAGCGTGGCCCGGCTAGATTGTGGTCCTAGCAACGGAGACGATCATGGCGACGGCGCAACCTCAATCGGCCTGCGAAACGGATCGCCAGGCGAATATCGAAGCGGCGGCCTTTCCGACGCGGGAGTATATCGGCGCCATGGCGCTGGAAATGGCGCGGCTGGCGCGGGACGAGGGCGACGTGCGGCTGGCCAGCTTGCTGGAACAGGCGGCTGGCGTGGCGGGTCATCCGCCGATCTAAAGAGAAGCCAGACCGCCGGGCAGCAGATCGGCGCGGCAGGTCAGGCTGAGTTCCAGCAGGGCCGCGGCGACCTGAGACACCGGGGCGTTTAGGGCGCGGGCGATCTCGTCGCGCGGGGTGGGTGTCGGCGACAGCAGGGCGGCGACGCGGTCGAGGAAGGCGTCGTCGATGTCGCCGTCGAATCGCATCGGATCGGCAGGCGGCTCGCGCAGGGTGCGCAGGGTATTGAAGGCGCGGTCGATGTCCTCGACCCCCTCGCACAGGATGGCGCCCTGACGCAGCAGTTCATTGGGCCCGCGCGCGCGGGGATCCAGGGGCGATCCGGGCACGGCGAAGACATCGCGGCCCTGTTCGGCGGCGAGGCGGGCGGTGATCAGGGATCCGGACCGGACTTCCGCCTCGACCACCACGACGCCCCGCGACAGGCCGGAGATGATGCGGTTGCGGCGCGGGAAATCTCGGGCCTGAGCGCGGGCGCCGACCGGGCTCTCGGAGACGACGCAGCCTTGTTCCGTCAGGCGGGCGTAGAGGTCGGCGTGTTCGGACGGATAGATGTCGTTCACCCCGCCGCCCAGGACCGCGACAGTCCCGGTCGCCAAGGCGCCTTCGTGGGCGGCGGCGTCGATGCCGCGCGCCATGCCTGAGACGACGACATGACCGGCCTGACCGAGTTGCTGCGCCAGGCCGCGTGCGATTCGCTGACCGCCCGCCGAGGCGATGCGGGCGCCGACGATGGCGACCGAGGGCTGGTTCAGCAGATCGACGCGACCCCGCGTCCACAGGATCGGCGGCGGCGGGTCCAGCGCGGCGAGCATTTCGGGATAGTCGAGATCGCCCAGCACCAGCAGGCGTGCGCCGATGGCCTCGCCTGCGGCGATCTCGCGTTCGACCGCCTCGACGGGGGGTGGAATGGAGGCTGCGCCGGATTTGCGCACCAGATCGGGCAATGCGTCCAGCGCACTGAGGGCCGAGCCGTAGCGGCTGATCAGTTGGCTGAAGGCGACGGGGCCGATGCGGTCGGTGCGGGCGAGCCGCAGCCGGGCGAAGCGTTCGGCCGGGTCCAGGCTCACGCCTTCTTGGCCCCGATGCGCGGTTCCTCGCCCTTCAGCAGCCGGGCGATGTTCTGGTGATGTCGAACCCAGATCAGAACGGCGGCGAAGACGGTCAGGGCGAGGATTGGAAGGCTGACCGGCAGGCCGACGACGGCGAGCGGCAGAAGCGCCAGCAGCGGCGCGGTCGCCGATGAAATGAGCGCCGCCAGTGACGAATAGCGGAACAGGAAGGCGCAGAGCAGCCAGACCGCCCCCGCCATCAGGCCAAGCGGCCAGGCGGCGGCCAGCAACAGGCCATAAAAGGTGGCGACGCCCTTGCCGCCCTTGAAGCCCAGCCAGACGGGAAAGAGGTGGCCCAGGAAGGCCGCGCCGCCGGCGATGGCGCCGGCCAGTTCGCTGCCTAACAGATGACGGGCGATCAGCAGGGCGACCGCGCCCTTGCCGGCGTCCAGCAGCAAGGTGGCCAGGGCCAAATCCTTGCGGCCGGTGCGAAGGACATTTGTCGCGCCGATATTGCCCGAGCCGATGTTGCGCACGTCGCCGGCGCCGGCTGCACGCGTGAGCACCACGCCGAACGGAATCGAGCCGAGCAGATAGCCGCCCAGCGCCACCAGCGCCAAGGTCCCGAGAGCCGGGGCCACTAGATCCTGCACGTTGATTCGCTCCCCGCGTGTCGTTGCGGCAAAATGCGTCGCGGGGCGGCCGGGAGCAAGGGCGATCCGACCTCTTGACCCGATGATCGGCGCAGCGTTTGGTCGGCGAGTCTTTCCGGAGCCGATCCATGACCCGTATTTCCGCCGCCGCCGCCAGCCTGCTGTTGGTTTCGACGACAGGTTGCGTCGGGGCGCCGCCGGTGGCGCCAGCGCCGTCGTCGGGTCCGGCCATGGCGGCCTATTTTGACTGCGTGCGGGACGGCGGCGTGGCGATCTCGGCGCACAGGGCGGTCTCGGCGCTGGACCAGCCCGAGAACTCCATCGCCGCCATCGAGGCGACAGGCCGTTCGATCCCCAATGCGATCCTGGAGCTGGACGCCGTCCTGACCAAGGACCGGCATTTGGTTCTGATGCACGACGACACCATGGACCGGACGACCACGGGGCGCGGCCGGGTCGCGGACCTGACGTTGGCCCAGGTGAAACAGGCGCGGCTGAAGGCGTCGAACGGCGCCCTGACGCGCGCCGCGCCGCCGACGCTGGGCGAGGCGTTGGACGCCGCCGGACGCGTGGGGGCCATCGCCAGCATCGACCTGAAACCCTCGGACGGCGAGACCACGGTCGATCTGGCGCGGGCGGTGATCGATCAGGTGCGCAAGTCGCGGGCCGGTAACCGGGTGATCCTGATCACCTATAATGACGCCGATGCGCGGTCGGTGGCGGCCATGGCGCCGGAGATGATGATCTCAGCCGGGCTAAGCGGTGTGGAGGATCTGAGCGGGCTGAACCCGGCGCAGATCCTGGCCTGGACCGGCACGCGCGAGGAGCGTCCGGCGCTGTGGCGCGCCCTGCGCGAGGCCGGCGTCGAGGTTCAGTTCGGCACCCTGGGCGCCGAGGGCGTGCGCCGTGACGACCGCTACGCCGCCGACGGGGACGTTTCGGAATACCGCGATCTGGTGCGCCAGGGCGTCACGGTGATCGCCACCGACACGCCGCTGGCCGTCAAGTCGGTGCTGCGCGCCGAGGTAGCCAAGGCCGCGACGTGCGCGCGGCCGCGCTGAGTTGATCCTTAGAAGACCTTTCGGCCGCCCACCCAAGTTCCGATCAGCTTGCCCTGAAGTCGGCGGCCGTCGAACGGGGAGTTCTTGGACTTGGAGTGCAGGGCGTCGGCGTCGATGATGACGGGGGCACCGGCGTCGAACAGGATCAGGTCGGCGGGCGCGCCCTCGGCCAGCACGCCGGCGTCGAGGCCCAGCAGGGCTGCGGGGCCCTGAGTCAGGGGGCGCAGCACGTCGAGCAGGTCCAGACCATCTTCGTGATGCAGGGTCAGGGCGGCGGGCAGCAGGGTTTCCAGGCCGATCGCGCCGGGAGCGGCCTCGGCGAACGGGCGGCGCTTGTCCTCGGCCGGGGCGGGGGCGTGGGCGGAGGTGATGACGTCGATCAGGCCTTCGCGAACGGCTTCGATCAGGGCCTGGCGGTCGGCTTCGGAGCGCAGCGGCGGGTCCAGCCGGTAGAAGGTGCGATAATCGCCGATGTCGATCTCGTTGAAGCACAGGTGGTTGATCGAGACGCTGACAGCGACCTCCAGCCCCTTGGCGCGGGCGCGGGCCAGGGTGTCCAAGGCGCCCTCGGTCGAAATCTGATCGACGAGGAACCGCGCGCCGGTCTGTTCGACCAGGGCCAGGTCGCGCTCCAGGCCGATGCGTTCGGCGATGGCGGGGCTGCCGGACAGGCCGAGACGGGTGGCCAGTTCACCAGAGGCGGCGACCGCGCCTTCCGTCAGCCAGGGATCGGCCGGACGGCAGGCGATCAGGGCGTTGAAGGCGGCGGCGTAGCTCATCACCCGTTGCAGGGTGCGGCTGTTGACGATGACCTTGTCGCCGTCGGTGAAATACAGGGCGCCGGCCTCGTCCATCAGGCCGATCTCGGCCATGCGCTGACCGTCGAGGGCCTTGGTCGCGGCGCCTGCGGCGCGGACGTTGACGAGGTTCAGCGCCGCGCCGCGCCGCTGGATGAAGTCGATCATGGCCGGGTCGTCGACGGCGGGATCGCTGTCGGGTTGGACCACGATGGTCGTCACGCCCCCGGCGGCGGCGGCCAGGCTGGCGGACTTCAGCGTCTCCTTCGGCTCGGCGCCGGGTTCGCCGGTCTTGACCCGAATGTCAATCAGGCCGGGCGCGAGGCACAGACCGTCGGCGTCGATGATCTGGTCCGCCGCCAGATCCGGCGTCGGGCCGTGGATCACGCGCCTGATGCGACCGTCTTGCATAAGCAGGCCGCCGGGGCCGTCGTAGTCGGACGCGGGGTCCAGCAGACGGGCGTTGATGATGGCGACGGTGGTCATCGGGCGTCTCCCCAACGGGCGGAGAGGGAGGCCAGCACGGCCATGCGGGCGGCGACGCCCATCTCGACCTGGTCCTGGATCAGGGAAACGTCCAGGTCGTCGGCCACGTCGGAGTCGATCTCGACGCCGCGGTTCATCGGGCCCGGGTGCATGACCCGGGCGCCCGGATTGGCCCAGGCCAGCTTTTCGCGATCCAGGCCCCAGAAGCGGAAATATTCGCGGGTCGAGGGGACCAGGGCGCCGGCCATCCGCTCCAGCTGAAGCCGCAGCATCATGACCACGTCGCAGCCTTTCAGACCTTCGCGCATGTCATGGAAGACCTCGCACCCCCAGCGGTCGGCGTCGCCGGGCACCAGGGTCGGCGGGCCGATCAGGCGGACGCGCGCCCCCATCATCTGCAGCATGGCGACGTTCGAGCGGGCCACGCGGCTGTGGGTGATGTCGCCGCAGATGGCCACGGTCAGGCTGGTCACATCGCCAAAGGCGCGGCGCATGGACAGCAGATCCAGCAGGGCCTGGGTCGGGTGTTCGTGGCGGCCGTCACCGGCGTTGACGACGGCGCAGCCGACCTTCTGGCTCAGCAGCTCCGCCGCGCCCGAGGCCGAGTGACGGATGACGAGGATGTCGGGCTTCATGGCGTTCAGGGTGACCGCCGTGTCGATCAGGGTTTCGCCCTTCTTCACCGAGGATGAGGCGACCGGCATGGTGACGACGTCCGCGCCCAGCCGCTTGGCGGCGATCTCGAAAGACGAGCTGGTGCGGGTCGAGTTTTCGAAGAACAGGTTCACGACCGTGCGGCCGTGCAGCAGGTCCAAGGCTTTGGACGACTGGCGATTGAAGTCGACGAAGGCGTCGCCCAGGTCCAGCAACTGCGGCGTCACATACGGATCGAGGTCCGATGCGGCCAGGAAGTGCGGTTTGGGGAACGGAACCAGCCGGTCGCGGATGGTCTGATCGGTGACTTGAGCGGGCTGGGTCATCGAGACGCGGCTATATGCGGGAGTCGCTCCCATTGCCAGTATGCGGCGCCAGTCAGGTGAAGTGGAACAGGGCCAGCAGGATGGGAATGACCACGGCGCTGCCTACGGTGGTCAGGGCGATGACGCCGGCGATCAGGGGGGCGTCGCCGCCCATCTGGCGCGCCAGGATGTAGGAGGCGGCCGAGCCGGGCGCGGCGCCGCAGATCAGGGCGATGCCCTGCGCCAGGCTGTCGCCGCCCAGGGCCCAGGCGATGAACCACATCAGCGGCGGCATGATCCCGAGTTTGACCAGGCTGACAGCGGCGATGGTGGTGCGGCGGCGTTTGACTTCGGCGAAGGACAGACCCGCCCCGGCGACGATCAGGCCCAAGGGCAGGGCGGCGGCGCCCAGCAGGTCCATCGCATCCGACAGGCCAGGGATCAACGGCACGCGCAACAGATTCAGCGCCAGGCCGATCAGGCAGGCCAGCAGGATCGGATTGGCCAGCATCGACTTGGTCAGGCCGACGACCGACGGCTCGCGGCGCAGCGAACCCCATTTCGCCAGCACGGCGACGCAGGCGATGTTGGTGACGGGAATGATGAAGGCGATGGCGACGGCGGCCAGCGCCGTGCCTTCCGAGCCATAGACCGACTGGATCACCGGCACGAAGACGAAGCTGTTCCAGCGGATCACGCCCTGAAAGACGCTGGTGTAGGCCGGGCCGTCCAGGGTGATCAGGGGCTTGGACGCCAGGGTTGCCGCCGCCACGATTAGGGTCGCGCCCACCGCCGCTGCGCCTGCTACGGTCGCCCCGCCGCCGGCGAGGTCGGCGTGCCAGATCGCGGGGATCAGGAAGCTGGGATAGAAGATGTTGATCGACAGCTTCTCGATCGGCCGCCAAGCCTCGTCAGGCAGGAAACCGGACTTTCTGAGGCCGTAGCCCAGGGCGATCATCAGAAAGACCGGCAGGACGCCGGCGATCAGGGCCGTCAAACCCAGGTCGCCTGGTCCCGAACCCGATCCAGCGCCCCTTGCAGGATCCAGGCGGCGGCGGTGCGGTCCACGACCTGGGCGCGGCGTTTGCGGTTCAGGTCCAGATCCTCGATCAGGAAGCGCTCGACCGCGCTGGTGGACAGCCGCTCGTCCCAGAAGGCGATGTTGACGGGCCGCAGCCGCTCCAGATTGCGGGCGAAGGCGCGGCACGACTGGGCGCGCGGGCCTTCCGTGCCGTCCATGTTGGCGGGCAGGCCGATGACCAGGGCCGAAACCTTGCGATGCGCCATCAGCTTGAACAGGTGTTCCGCTTCCTGCGTGAACTTGGACTTGCGGACCAACTCCAGCGGCGAGGCGATCAGGCGCGTGGAATCCGACACGGCGACGCCGATGGTCTTCTCGCCCAGATCCAGCCCCATCCACGGCGTGTCGGGCGGGCAAGCGGCGGGCAGGTCGAGGAGGTCGAGGACGGGCACGGCCTGCGGTTAGGACTGGCGCGGGCCGAAGTCAAAGGCGATGGTGAAGACGATCGACAGGAAGGACGATGACATGCGCATGGCGACAGCGGCGATGACGGCTTTCGGGCTGGTGCTCAGTGGGTGCGGACAGTCCGACGCGCCGGCCGAGACCCCGGCCGCACAGGATACTCAGATCGCGGCAGCCGCGCCGACGCCGAGTGCGATCACGCGTGCGTCTCCGCCCCCGACCGCCAAGCCGGTCGGGCCTGCCGAACGGCGCACGGCCGCTGCACGCGAAGAGATCGGCACGGCGGCCGACGTCTCGCAGTTGCAGGCCCTGCCGGATCAGAACGCCAAGGTCTTCAGCCTGTCGGGCGGCGATCCGGCGGTGAATGGTCTGGTGACCTATTTCGCCCTGTTCGGCGGTTCGGCCGAGGGCTGGCGCGCCTATGCTCTGGGCGACTATGCCGAATGGAAGGTCGTGGAGGCGAAGGCCGGTCGCGTGGTCCTGGCGGTGCGTCAGGACACGGCGGGGCCGAACGGCGACATCCTGAAAGTGGAGCGCACCGTGCAGATCGACTTCCCGCCGAGCGGCGGGACGCCGCCGGATGCCGTGTCCGTAAGCACGTCGCAGTGAGATCACGCCTGACGACGGGCGGCTGATCCTTGTGAATCCCAGTGCGGGCGGCTAATCCGACCGCTTCGTTTTCATTTTGTGTGTTGGAGGGCCGCATGGCCATCGACGCTGCGACGGTGCGCAAGGTTGCGCATCTCGCCCGCATCAAGACCCCCGAGGACCGGCTGGAGCCGCTGGCGCAGGAGCTGAACGGCATCCTGGCCTGGATCGAGCAGTTGGATCAGGTGGATGTCGAAGGCGTGGAGCCGATGACCTCGAACGTCGCCCAGCCGCTGCGCCTGCGCGACGACGTCGTCACCGACGGCGCCAAGGTCGATGCGGTCTTGTCGAATGCGCCCAAGTCGGCGGACGGCTTCTTCGTCGTGCCCAAGGTGGTCGAATAGTCATGAGCGACCTGACGAAACTGACCCTGAAGGGCGCCGTCGACGGGCTGAAGGCCAAGGACTTCACCTCGGCCGAAATCACCCAGGCCTTCCTGACCAGTATCGAGGCCTCGAACCCGACGCTGAACGCCTATGTCGCGGTGACGGCGGACAAGGCCATGGACATGGCGCGCGCGTCCGACGCCCGCATCGCCGCCGGCCAGGGCGGGGCGCTGGAAGGCGCGCCGCTGGGGATCAAGGACCTGTTCTGCACCGAGGGCGTACAGACGACGGCCGGCTCCAACATGCTGCGCGGCTTCGTGCCGCCGTATGAATCGACCGTCACCGCAAATCTGTGGCGCGACGGGGCGGTCATGCTGGGCAAGCTGAACATGGACGAATTCGCCATGGGCTCGTCCAACGAGACCTCGGCCTTCGGGCCGGTCAAGAACCCCTGGAAGTCGACCGGCTCCAACGCCGATCTGACGCCGGGCGGTTCGTCGGGCGGTTCGGCCTCGGCCGTCGCGGCCGATCTGTGCCTGGCCGCCACCGCATCGGACACCGGCGGCTCGATCCGCCAGCCCGCCGCCTTTACCGGCACGGTTGGGATCAAGCCCACCTATGGCCGCGCCAGCCGCTTCGGCATGGTGGCCTTCGCCTCGTCGCTCGACCAGGCCGGTCCGATCACCAAGACGGTCGAGGACGCGGCCCTGCTGCTGCAATCCATGTGCTCGTTCGACGCCAAGGATTCGACCAGCCTGGACATCGCCACGCCCGACTGGACGCAATCGGTCAGCAAGTCGGTCAAGGGGCTGCGTATCGGCGTGCCGCGCGAATATGTCGTGGACGGGATGCCGGCCGAGATCCAGACCCTGTGGGACCAAGGCGTGGCCTGGCTGAAGGACGCCGGCTGCGAGATCGTGGAGATCAGCCTGCCGCACACCAAATACGCCCTGCCGACCTACTATATCGTGGCGCCGGCCGAGGCCTCGTCGAACCTGGCTCGCTACGACGGGATGCGGTTCGGGCATCGGGCGGAGGACTTCAAGTCGCTGGACGACCTGTACGCCACCTCGCGCGCCGAGGGCTTCGGCAAGGAGGTCCAGCGTCGCCTGACCATCGGCGCCTATGTGCTGTCGGCCGGCTTCTACGACGCCTACTACGTCAAGGCGCTGAAGGTGCGTCGCCGCATCGCCGAGGACTTCGACAACGTCTGGGGCCAGGTGGATGCCATCCTGACGCCATCGACGCCGTCGGCTGCGTTCGCGCTGGGCGACAAGCAGATCGACCCGCTGACCATGTATCTGAACGACGTCTTCACGGTGACGACCAACCTGGCCGGCCTGCCGGGCATTTCGGTGCCGGCAGGCGTGGACGCCGGCGGCCTGCCGCTGGGGCTTCAGGTCATCGGCAAGGCGCTGGACGAGGCGACGGTCTTCCAGGTCGGCGCCGCGCTGGAACGGGCGGCGGGCTTCACGGCCAAGCCGGGCAAGTGGTGGTGAGCATGAGCGACAATACCAAGACCATCAAAGGCCGCACCGGCGATTGGGAAATCGTCATGGGCCTGGAAATCCACGCCCAGGTGGCGTCGAAGGCCAAGCTGTTCTCCGGCGCCGCCGTCGGCTTCGGCGCGGGACCGAACGAGCAGGTGTCGCTGGTCGATGCGGGCTTTCCCGGCATGTTGCCGACGCTGAACAAACACTGCGTCGAACAGGCGGTGAAGACGGGCCTGGGCCTGCGCGCGCAGATCAACCGCCGCAGCCAGTTCGACCGCAAGAACTACTTCTATCCCGACCTGCCGACCGGCTATCAGATCAGCCAGCTCTATTACCCCATCGTGGGTGAAGGCGTGGTCGAGGTGGAGGCCGAGAACGGCAGCTTCTTCAACGTCGGCATCGAGCGGCTGCACCTGGAGCAGGATGCGGGCAAGCTGATCCACGACCTGTCGCCGACCGAAAGCTATGTCGACCTGAACCGGGCCGGCACGGCGCTGATGGAGATCGTATCGCGTCCCGACCTGCGCACGCCGGACGAGGCGGTGGCCTATGTGAAGAAGATCCGGACCATCCTGATCTATCTGGGCACCTGCGACGGCGACATGGAGAAGGGCAATCTGCGGGCCGACGTGAACGTGTCGGTTTGCCGGGCCGGCAACTACGACAAGTTCAAGGAGACGGGCGACTTCAGCTATCTGGGGACGCGCTGCGAGATCAAGAACGTCAACAGCTTCCGCTTCATTTCTCAGGCGATCCAGTATGAAGCGCGCCGCCAGATCGAGATCCTGGAGGACGGCGGTTCGATCATTCAGGAGACGCGCCTGTACGACCCGACGGCCGGCGAGACGCGTTCGATGCGGTCCAAGGAAGAGGCGCAGGACTATCGCTACTTCCCCGATCCCGACCTGCTGCCGCTGGATCTGGAAGAGGCCTGGATCGCAGAGATCAAGGCGTCGCTGCCCGAGCTGCCGGACGACAAGCGCAAGCGTCTGATGGCGGACTATGGCCTGTCGCAATACGACGCCATCGTACTGATCTCGGAACAGGCGAAGGCTGACTATTTCGAAGCCGCCGCCAAGGGTCGCGACGCCAAGCTGGTGTCGAACTGGGTCACCAACGAGGTTTCGGCGCGCCTGGCGGCCGAGGGCAAGGACTTCAGCCAGAACCCGCTGCCGGCGGCGCACGTTGCGCAGCTGGTGGAGTTGATCGAGACGAACGTCATCTCGTCCAAGATCGCAAAGGAAGTGTTCGATCACGTCTGGAACGGCGAAGGTTCGCCGGCCGAGGTGGTCGAGAAGCACGGCCTGAAACAGGTCACCGACACCGGCGCCATTGAAAAGGCCGTGGACGAGATCATAGCCGCCAATCCGGACAAGGCGGCGGCCGTGGCTGAAAAGCCCCAGGCCATCGGCTGGTTCGTCGGTCAGGTCATGAAGGCCACGGGCGGCAAGGCCAATCCGGCGGCGGTCAACGACATCCTGAAGGCCAAGCTGGGTTTGTAAGGCGAGGCGTCGAACGAAAAGCAAAGGCCCTGCGGAGCGATCCGCAGGGCCTTTTTCATTTCCGGGCTCAGGCCGACGGCGGGACGGGCGGCGCCGGCGGTGCGGGGGGAGCCGGCGGCGCAGGCGGGACGGGGGCGTCCGGGTCGGTTGGCGCTGGCGGAACGGGCGGTGCAGGCGGCGGGGGCGGCGCAGAGTCATCGACAGGAGGCGGCGCCGGGGGCGCGGGCGGCGCAGGCACGGCGGGATCGATCGGCGGCGGGGCCGGGTGATGCGGAATCTGATGATCGACCGGCGGGGGCGGCGGAGGCGGCGGCGCGCTGGGCGCTTGCTGGGCGGTTGCGGCGCCGGCCAGCAGCATCGAGGCGGCCAAGGCGGTCAGTGCGATCTTCATCAGGACATGTCCTTCGATTGAAACGGCATCCGGAAACGCGTCCGGACGTCATCGTGAGTGGCGACGAAGGGCAGCGTCGGAGCCCATCGCGGCCGATTTTCGTCCGGCGGGTCTCAAGTCGTTTCAAGCGATGATTGCTGAAGTTGATCTCGGCCAAGCGGCGTTTGTGGCATAGCGCAGGGCTTCGAATACCTTGCGATCGAGTGACGCCCTACAAGATGTCGCATCAGGCCAAGGTCACGTGAGGGTCACGATTGTAATCCTTCAGAGAAGCGGGGCAATAAAAAGCCCGACGGCGCGGGGCCGTCGGGCGGAAGTTCAAAAACGTCAGGCCGCTACCAGCGCCAGGCGTCGCGGATGACGTCGATAATATAGCCGTCGTATTCGTCGATCAGGTACAGGGTGTTGTCGACGGAGACCCAGCGCGTGCCCTCGGGCGGATAGCCCAGGCCATAGGTGCGCCAGTCGTTCAGCTGATAGCGCCAGAAGGCATCCGGCAGATACTGGCCGACCGACCACGACCGACCCCAGTAGGAGCGCGGCACGCTGTAGTAGCCCCAGCCCGGCGCGAAGTAGAAGCCGACGCGCACGCCGTTGTAACCCCTGAAGCGCCGATCATTGCGCCACCAGTCCGAGCGGTGGTTGCGATAGAAATCCCGCCGCCATTGATCGCCGTTGAAGCGCTGGCGGAACTCGCGGTGCTGACGGTCGCGGTCACGACCGTTGTTCCAGCCCGAGCCCGGACGGTCGGGACGGTTCCAGCCGTTTCCGGGACGGTCGGGGCGTTGACCGCCAGCATTTGGGCGGTCGGGCCGATCGGGTCGGTTCCAGCCGCCTTCGGGGCGGTCGGGACGCTGGCCGCCAGTGTTCGGACGATCAGGTCGGTTCCAGCCGCCTTCGGGGCGATCGGGACGCTGGCCGCTGGTGTTTGGGCGATCGGGACGGTTCCAGCCTCCTTCGGGCCGCTCGGGACGCTGGCCGCCGATGTTTGGGCGATCGGGACGGTTCCAGCCGCCTTCGGGACGATCCGGACGCTGGCTGCCGGTGTTCGGGCGATCAGGGCGGTTCCAGCCGCCTTCCGGTCGGTCGGGACGCTGGCCGGCCGTGTTGGGGCGGTCAGGCCGAGACCATCCGCCTTCGGGACGATCCGGACGTTGGCCGCCAGCATTGGGACGTTCGCCACCCGACGGGCGCTCGGCACGGGGCGTATCGTTTGCGGGTCGGCTGGGACGTTCTGAGCGAGGCTCGCGCGGTCCGTCCTCACGACCCATCTGCGGGCGCTCGGGCCGGTTCATGCCGCGGGCGCGCCCTTCGCGCTGCGGCCGTTCCTGCTGAGCCTGATCCTGTTCCTGGGCGAGGGCTTGCATCGGAGCTGCAAGCGGGCCGGCGACGGCGGCGATGGCGGTGAAAGCCATCAGGAGGCGTTTCATGGTCTTTGGTTCCTGCACGCCGGGTCTCCGGCGGCTTGAGGCGATCATCGATCCGTGGCGATGAACCCAGGCTGAACACTGTTCGCAATCAAGGGGCTGTCGGAAAAAGCAGAACCCCGCAGGCAAGACCTGCGGGGTTCGATCGTCCGGTTATGACGGGGCTTAATAGACGCCCGAGAGGACGCTGGCGATCAGACCGCTGGCCACAGCGATCAACAGGATGTCGTTGCCGGCGTGGACGTAACGATAGCCGCGCGGGGCTTCGCGAAGGCCGTAAACATAGGGGTCACGGACGTAGTAGCTGCGATACTGCGCCGGCAGATAGCCGCCGGTGCGCCAGCGATAGCCGTTGTAGCGCGGCTCGACCCGGTAGTAGCCGTAGCTGGGCGCATACCAGTAGCCCGAGCGCGGACCGTTGTAGCCACGGAAGTCCGAGCGGCCGCGCCACCAGTTGCTGTTGTTGCGGTCCCAGCGGTCGTTGCGCCAATCGCGACGGTCGTCCCGGCGTTCCGCCCAGTAGTCGCGGCGGTCGTCGCGGCGGTCACGACGATAGTCCTGGCGGCTGTCATAGCGACCGTCGCGCCAATCGCGGCGATCTTCACGGCGTTCCTGGCGGAAGTCGCGGCGGTCGTCACGGCGATCCTGACGATACTCGCGGCGGTCGCGGTCCTGGGCCTGAACGAGCATCGGCACGGCCGTGGTCGACAGGGCGAGGGCGACGACGGCGGCCTTGGTGAGGCGGTTCATCTTCGTGCTCCATTCTGGGCCGCCGACGGATGTGCCGATCCGACCCGTTGATGATGAGCAAGGTCGGATTTCGCGCCTGAATGCCCGCTGAACGATCGCGTCAGGTTTGCGTAGCGCGCGTGGGCCGCGCCGGCGAGGCGTATACGAGAGATTTATCAGAGATTTCCGAGGTCTGAATCCCGTTGGAAGTATTCATTTCTGCTTTACTGAAAAGTCCGGGCAAGGCCTTTCGCCGTTAACTTTAACTTCAAACCACCGGTATTTGATGGCGTCTCAGAGGCGGGCCCAGAATGGCGCCCGTTGAGGAGATACGGTGATGAACGCGCAAGAAATGGCGCACGACCTGCAGGCCAGCGACGACGGTCTGCCGCTGCCGACCCCGGACATGTCCGGCGACGACCTGTTCAAACTGGGCATGATGTATTCGGCCGGATCGGGCGGTTGCCCGATGGACCGGGTGTCGGCCCACATGATCTTCAACCTGGCGGCCATGAAGGGTTCGATCGAGGCGCGCGTCTATCGCCGCGAGATGAGCCTGGAGATGGAACGCGACGAGATCGCCGAGGCCCAGAAGGCCGCGCGTCGCTACATCGACCAGGGCGTCGTTCAGCTGGTCGCCTAAACGACCATCTAGAACTGGGCGTAGCCGTTGCCGTTCGATCCGTTGATCGAATAGCTGAAGCCGATGGGCAGGGCGGCGCGCACCTGGGTGAAGAAGGCCGCCAGTTCGCCCAGCGTCGAACGCGGCACGAAGACGATGTCGCCACGCCGCAAGGGCACGACCTCGCCGCGACGCGGACGCAGGTCCACCACACGCATCATGCGTGATCCGCCGGGACCGCGACGGATCAGGGCCACGCTGTCCTGACGCGACGTCGGGGCGAACCCGCCAGCCTGGATTACTGCCTGATAGGCGTCCAGATCGCCGATCATTTCGAAGACGCCAGGGTTGCGCACCTCGCCATCGACCCAAACGCGGATCGGGCCGGCCTGGCGTAGGGTGACCTCGACGACAGGGCGCACCAGCTGGGTCGCATAGGCCGCAGAGACGACCTGCTGAAGCTGGGGCAGGGTGCGATCCGCCGCCATGACCGATCCGATCAGGGGCAGGGCGATACGGCCGTCGGGACCGACCTTGAGCGTGCGCGTCAGCTCCGAGGCGGTCGGCGTCGCCACCTCGATCTCGTCGCCGGGATACAGCAAATATTCCGGCTCTTGGTCCGTCCAGAGGGCGAAGGGCAGGCCGGCGAGCGCGTCGTAGGGCGACCGGTCGGCGCGCCGGGGATCGGGAACGCCGCCGGCCCCGCCGCAGGCCGCCAGCGAGGCGGCGATGGAGGCTGAACCGAGGGTCAGCAGAAACAGGCGGCGATCGGTCAGCATGGGAATCGGTCGGCCTCGACGAGGGATATCAGGCAACGTCGCCGGTTATGGGTAATCATCGGTTAACGCCGGTGGGCGAAGGGTTAGGACTACACGCCTTTCAAGGGATTCGGCCCGCCCGATGCGCTCCACCGCACACGTCACCACAAGGCCGCGCTACGGCGTTCTGGACGTGATCGGCCTGTTGTTCCGCGAACTGCTGCTGATGATCGTCGTCTTCGTGGTGATCCTGGGGCTGGGGTTCGCCGCCGCCATGACGCTGAAGAAGAGCTACACCGCTACCGGCTCGGTGTTCGCGGGTGTGGGTCAGGAATACGTCTATCAGCCGCGCGTCGGCACGGCCGAGCGGGGCCAAGCGCCACAGGGCGACGAGGTCGCCAACTCCGAAGCCGCCATCCTGGGCTCCAGCGCGGTGCGTCAGAAGGTGGTCGAGGCTCTGGGCCCCGCCGCCATACTGGGCGAGCAGCCCAAGGGCAGTCCGCAGGCCGCGCGATCCGCCGCGCTGAAGGCCGTCGGCGGCGGCTTGGGCGTCGCCACGGCGCCGGGCAGCGCGGTCATCCATTTGACCTACAAGGCCGACGATCCCGAACGGGCGGCCCGGATCCTAAACACGATCATCGAGCAATATCTGATCTATCGCCGCGAGGTCTTCCAGGACAAGACGCCGGCCATCGCCAGCCAACGCATCGCCTTCGAGGATGAACTCGGTAATGCGGATAGGGCTTATGAGGCCTTCCTGGCCTCCAATGACATCGGCGACTTTACGGCGGCCAAGGCGACGCTGGCGGCGACCTATCAGACGGTCTTCACCGACCGGATGTCGACACAAAGCCAGTTGGACCAGACCGCCCAGCGGCTGAACACCCTAGTGGCGCAGCAGGCGGGAACGCCGGCGGAGGTGGCGCTGCAGCAGGATCTGAACATCTCGGCCCAGGACCAGGTGCTGCAACTGCGCACCGAACGCGAGCAGCTGTTGTCGCGTTATCAGCCCGACGCCCAGCCGGTGAAGGACATCGAGGCGCGGATCAATCAACTGCAAGCCTATGTCGCGACCGGCACGGCCGTCGGGGCCAAGGAGGTCCGCACCGGACCGAACCCCGTCTGGACCGAGCTGGAAACCACGCGGATCAACACCCGGGCTGAGCGCGACTCGCTGGCGGCGCGTCTGGCGGTTCTGGATCGGCAACTGGCCGACATCCGTTCGCGGCAGGCGCGGCTGACGGCACTGGAATCCGAGAACACGACCCTGGCCGGCAATCGCGAGGTGCTGAGCGCCTCCATCCGAGAGTTCCAGCAAAGAGAGACGCAGAGCCGCGCCGATAACGCCCTGGTCGCCGCCGGCGCCGACAACGTCACCGTCATTGAACGCGCCCAGCCGCCGGCGACGGGCAAGAGCCTGAAAATCCCACTGCTGGCGGCGGCCTTCCTGTTCGCGGGTTTCACCGCCCTGTGCGTCGGGCTGTTGCGCGTGTTCACGCGTCGCGGCTTCACGACCCCGGCCTCGGTCAGCCGCACGCTGGATATGCCGGTCCTGGCCGTCGCGCCGGCCAAGGCGGCCTAGCGAAACTCGTGCTAGGCTGAGGGCTTAGGGAGCGCCTTGGCGATTCGATGGTCGACCTGACTTCAGAAATGGCGGGCCTTTGGGCGGCGCTGGGACCGGCGCCGGCGCACCGCGCGCGCGTGATCCAGTTCGCCTCCGCTGCGACCGGCGAGGGCGTCTCGACTGTGGCGCGCGAATTCGCCCGGCTGGCGGCGGTGCGGGCGCGCAAGCCCGTCTGGCTTATCGACGGCGATCTGGCGCAACAGGGGCAGTTGGAAACGGTGTCGGCCGAGCCGGATCGGTTCGGTCAAGTCGGCAAGGCCGCGCAAGGATCGCCCGACGGCTCAAGCTTCTACGCCGTGACGCCGCGCGTGACCGGGCGCGACGGCAAGCCTGTGCCGCATTCGCGGCTGCTGACGGCGCGGTCCTGCCTGGGCGGCCGCCTGTGGGTGACGCATTTCCACATGGAGGCGCTGCGATCCGGTCACCGGGTCGAGGCGGTCGGAGAGCCCCGTTACTGGGAGGCCCTGCGGCCCCACGCCGACACCATCGTCATCGACGCGCCCGCCGCCGACCGCAACGACATGGCGATCATCTTGGCGCCCTTCGTGGACATGACGGTCTTGGTGATCGCGGCCGAAAGCACCGCCGCCCACGCGCCGGTCATCCTGCGTGACGAGATCGAAGCCGTCGGCGGCAAGATCGCCGGCGTGGTCATGAACCGCTCGACCTACAAGGCGCCGGGTTTCCTGCAGCGGCTGATGGGCTGAAGCCGCTTCTGAGGTGACGTTTCCGGCGTCCGATTCCGCACATTCGGCTGGAAAAGGAAGCGGTTGCGCTGAAATCGAGCGCGGAGGCGGCGCCTTTGCGTGCGTCGCGCATTGTGTGGCCATGACAAAGTCCGTCGCATTCGTCGGCGCGGGGCCGACGACGCTTTACGCCCTTCATGCCCTTCTGTCCCAAGGCGTCGTCTCGGCGCGGGTCACGGTGTTCGAGGCGCGCGAGACGGCTGGCTGCGGCAGCCCCTACAGCCCGGACTGGAACGACCCGGCGATGCTGTCCAACATCGCCAGCATCGAAATCCCGCCATTGCAGGACACGCTGGCCGACTGGCTGTCGACACGAACGCCCACCGAACTGGCAGAGCTGGACGTGGATGGGGCGTCTCTCGATGAGCGCACCTTTGTCCCGCGTGTCGCCTTGGGGCGGTATTTCGAAAGTCAGTTCGCCACCTTGGTTCAGCAGGCCCGCGCCAAGGGCGTTCTCATCGATGTGCGGACGGGATGTCGGGTCATCGACGCGGCGAACCGCAGGGATGGGATCGAACTGACCTTCACATCGCCGCCGTCGCAAAAGGTCGCCAGGGCTGTGTTCGACCATGTGGTTCTGGCGACGGGTCACCAGTGGCCGTCGCGGCCGGACGCGCAGCCCGGATATTTCCTCAGCCCATGGCCTGCATCCGACCTCGCGGATGTTCCGGCGACACGCATCGGCGTTCGGGGATCATCGTTGACGGCCATCGATGCGGCCGTGGCCTTGGCCACGTCCCATGGCGACTTCGTTCGGCGGGACGATCGGCTGATCTATCAGCCGGCGCCGGATACCGAAGATTTTCACGTCGGCATGATGTCGCGAAAGGGGCTGCTGCCCGAGGCGGACTTCTATTTTCCGCTGCCGCATGGCCCGCTGACCTATTGCACGCCCGAGGCTGTCGCTGCGGCTGTGGCGCGCGGCCCTGACGGGCTGTTGGACGCCGTGTTCGACCTGTTTCGAACCGAGCTGATCCATCTGGACCCTGACTATGCCGCGGAGACGGGACTGCATGACGCGACGCTGGAAACCTTCGCCGAGGCCTATTTCGCTCGCCGCGCGGCGGTCGATCCGTTTGTCTGGGCCGCCGCGAACCTGAAGGAGGCGCAGGCGAACCATGCCGCACAGGTGACCGTGGCCTGGCGCGACGGCATCCTTCGCATGCACGAGATCGTCGCCGTCATCGTGCCGCATCTGGGCAGCGCCGAGTTCGAGCGGTTCAGCCGCGCCTTCAAGCCGATCTTCGTCGATATCTACGCCGGCGTGCCGCACGAATCGATCGAGCGGATGCTGGCGCTGCACGCCGCCGGACGGCTGAACGTCATCGCCTTGGGCGATGATCACGACGTCGATACGCGTTGTCCCGAAGGCGGGGCTCGCGTCACGATCAACGGTGAAACGCGTCATTATCCGATCTTCATCGAGGCGACGGGTCAGGCGGCCCTGAGCGGCATCCAGTTTCCGTTCCTGTCGCTGCTGGAGCAGGGGATCGTTCGAGATCAGGTCGCCAACGATGCGCCCGACGTGGTCCGGGGGATTGCGGTCGATGACCTCTTCCGGCCGGTCGATGCGCCCCTGCCGATGGATCGGCTGTTCTGCCTCAGCCTGCCGTTCATCATGGGGCGGCATCCCTTTGCGCAAGGGATCACCAGTTCGCACGAAATGGGCGGGATCGTCGGTCGGCGACTGGCGTTGATCCTGAATACCGCAAAGCCTGCGGTCGATCACGCCGATACGGCGGCCTGACGCGAGGACGAATGAAGCTGTTTGCGATCTACATCGGCGGGGAACACCCCGGCGCGAATATCGAGGTCCACGATATGCGCTTCCTCGTCGCCCCCACGATCGAAGCGACGAAAGACGCCTTGCTGGCGCAGTGGTGGGGACGCGAAGGGACGTTGCACATCGATTGCTGGTCGGAGATTTCGCAGGCGGACGGCTACGACATCAGCCTGCTTCCCACACCGTTCGAGGGGAAGGAAAAGCTCTATTACGTGAACCTGGGCGGCTATGATGGGGTGGCGTTCGCCGAGCAGCACCGCAATGTTTTCGTCGTCGCCGATAGCCTGCCGGCGGCCAAAGCGCGCGCCATCAAACTGGCAAAGGGTTGGACGGACGCGCATCGCGACGAGATGTATGAGGCCGAACAGGCGTTTGCGCTGGACGACGTTGCAGGCGCTGAACGTCTGTACATCCACCTCAAGCCCAGCCTGATGAGCGGCGATCCAGACTTCACCTGCCGCTACATGCCGATCCGCTGATCAGGCCGTGGGGCGCTTCAGCATCGCCGCGCCATAGAGTTTCGGCTCGAAGCCCTTGGTCCAGAAGACTTTGCCGAGGCCACGCGCGCAGCGGTCGTAGGTGTGGGCGCGGTTCGAGCGGCGAAAGAGGGCGGCCAGCAGCGATGCGGCGCCCCAAATCCCGGTCTGGGCCAGCCCGACCACCATCCATTTGACAACGCCGGGCCAATCGCCGCGGTCTGCGGCCATTTGGGTCGGGCTCTGGCCATAGGCGAAGGCGCGGGTCAGGGCGTAGGTCAGCGTGGCGCGGTGGGGCGGGGCGAACTCATCCACCCAAGCCTCGGCGGCCCAGCCGAAGCGGCCGCCGCGCGCCGACAGGGCGGTGAACAGCCGATCGTCCTCTCCGCCCGTCTCGTTCATGGCGACGTCGAACGGGGCCTCGCCGGGCAGGGCGGTCGCGCGCACCATAAGACTGTTGCCGCAGCCGTGGATGTCGTCGGTCAGACCCGTGTCGTGCGGGCCGTCGCGACCAAAGAAGCGCTCCAGATACGCGGTCGTCCAGCCGGTGTTTTCCGGTACCCGCCCGCGAATGGGGCCGAAGACGACATCGGCGCCGGTCTGGACTTGGGCGTTCAGCAGGGCGGCGAGCCAGCCGGGAGAGGCGGCTTCGTCGTCGTCCAAGAAGGCGATCAGGGGCGCGTCGGTGGCGGCAAGGCCCACGTTCCGCGCCGTCGCCACGCCGGGGACGGGGGCGTGGGTGTAGGTCAGGGGCACGGGCGCCTCGGCGCGCAGCCGTTCGATCAGGGGGGCGGCCGATCCGTCGGCGTCGTTGTCGGCGACGACGATGGCGGCCACGCGGTGCAGCGATCCGCTCTGTGTGAAGACCGAGCGCATGGCACGCTTCAGGCTGTCGGGGCGGCGCAGGGTCGGGATGATGACGGCCACGTTGCGCATGATCAGACGGCGTCCGCATAGACGGCGGCGCGGTAGAGCCTGAGCGCGAAGGCGCGGGCCTTGACCGGCAGGGCCACCGTCAGGGCGGCCTGTTTCATCAGACGGCGCGCCAGGGGCAGGGCAGGCAGGCGTTTCAGGGCGCGCGCGGCCTTGTAGCTGGGATAGGTCTGGACGATGGCGGGGTGCAGGGCGACGACGCGGGCGAAGTTGCCGGCGCCCTGGTCGAATTTGCGCGCCAGATCCTCGACCGTGTCCAGGCCCATATGGGTGGCGGGATTATCGATGTGGACGACGGGAAATCGGCGCGAGACGCGCATGGCCCATTCCACGTCTTCCCAGCCCCAACCGCTGAAGCCGGGGTCGAAGGACTCGGCGGCGAACACGTCGCGGCGTACCAGCAGGTTGGAGGTATAGACGTATTTCTCGGGCGTTAGGGCGCGCTGTGACGCGGGCAGGCATTCCGAGGCGCCGGACAGGGCGCGGTGGACGGCGAACCGCGCGTCGGTCGGCGCCTGATCCAGCGAGAAGCCGCCGAAGGCCACGGCGGGCCCGCTGTCGCTTACCAGTCGCAGCCAGCTTTGCAGAAAGACCGACGTGTCGGGCCGCATGTCGCTGTCGAGGAACAGATAGGCCTCGCCGCGCGCGGCGGTTGTCAGCCGGTTGCGGCCCGTGGCGCGGCCCTCGTTGGCGGCCAGGGTGATGAGGCGGACGGGCAGATGCAGAGCGTCGTTGGTCGCCTGAAGCCGGGTCGTCAGATCAGCGTCGACGGTGCCGTCGTCCAGTAGGATCAGCTCGACCGCGCCGGACAGGGCCGGGGCCTCGGTGTTCAACTGACGCAGCAGTTCTTGCGGATCGTCGCGCAGGAAGGGGATCAGGACCGAGATCGTCGGCGTCGCCTGAGCCCAGGCGGCGTTGTCGTGAATCTGAGCGCTCATGCCGTCACGCTCCGGCGCGCGCGGATCAGGCGCAGCAACACGTCACGCACCCCGGCGGCGTTCAGCGTCAAGGCCACAACGGCATAGACAACGCCGCCCACGCTCGCGTCCAGCATAAGCTCCAAGAAACCGCCCAGCGGCGGCAGCAACCCGACGACCCCGGCCATGACGGCGGAGGCGATCCCGCAACGGATCAGCGCCTCCCACGGCATCGGCAGGGCGATGGCGCGGCGGCTGAGCAGGATGCAGGACAGAAGGCCGATGGCGAAGCTGGCGGCGGTCGAAACGGCCGCGCCGGTCACGCCCATGCGGGGGATCAGCACCAGGTTCAGCGCCACATTGCAAAGCGCCGGGATCGCCATCGTCACCAGCAGCAGCCCGGTCTTCTTGCCCAGCGTGAAGCCGAAGCCGAAGTAATAGGCGATCATGCCTGACAGGAAGGACGAGGCCGCGATCCACGGCGTCACCAGCGCAGCGGCGGCGCGCAGATCCTGGCCGATCATCAACTCCGCCAGCGGTCGCGCGACCAGCGACAGGCCCACGGCGGCAGGCAGGCCGATCAGGATCAGGGTCGAACCCTGCTCGATGGCCGTCTGACGCAGCGCCTCGCGCCCGCCGCGCTCCAGCGCCATGACCATGGCCGGCGCTCCGGCCGCCCCCAGCCAGATGAAGATGACGTCCAGCGTCCGGTTCGCCAGGCTGTAGCTGGCGTGATAGGCGCCGACCGCCGCCGCATCCATGAAGGCGGCCAGCAGAAACCGATCCGTCGAGGCCAGCACCAGCGCCAGCGTCAGCGATGCCGCGATCGGATAGCCGTAGAGGGCATAGGCCTTCAGCCGCGTGCGATCCACGGTCCCGCCCGTCGACTGACGCAACTCGCCCGGCAGGATGAAGGGCAGGGCGAACAGGGGCGCGATGGCCAGTCCCAACAGAGGCGATGCGGCGCCGGCGCCGGCCAGGGCGAACCCGGCCCCGACCAGGAACCCCAAGACGGCGACCCCGATGTCCACGGCGGCGGATTTCGACACCTCGCCCGCCGCGCGATACCGCTCCTGCGCCAGCTTGGCGAGATTGCGTACGGGCGCGCCGGCCAGGCCGAAGGCGACGGCGATCTTGAACGCCGTCGTCAGCGGCGCCAGCCACACGATCAGGGCCGCGATCGGGGTGAAGACGGCGATGATCGTGAACGAAGTGCGGTACAGACTGGCGAAATGGGTCGCCAATCCCTCGGGCGTGCGCTCGGCCGCCCAGAAGCGCGCCATCGACGCCTCCAGCCAGGTGAAGGTGACGGTGTGGGCCAGGGTCGTGACCGAAAACGCCAGGGCGTAATGGCCGAAGTCGTCGGCGCTGAGCAGGCGCGTAAAGACGAAGATCGTCAGAAAACCGACGACCCCCTGGACGATCTGGGCCGGCAGATAGCCCCAGACGCCGCGCCAGAACATGCGCTTCTCGCTCAACGTACGGCCGCCCGGTCGCCCAGCAGGACGGGGATTGTGACGGCGATGACCCACAGGTCCAGCCAGAAGGACTGGCGCTCGATATATTCGATGTCCAGCTGGACGCGCTCGCGCACCTGGGCCTCGGTGTCCACCGGTCCGCGCGAGCCCTTGATGGCGGCCCAGCCGGTCATGCCGGGCTTGATGCGGTGGCGATGGGCGTATTCGGCCACCAGCAGGGCGGATTCGGTCTCGCCGGTCTTCATGCCGATGGCGTGGGGGCGGGGGCCGACCAGAGACATCTCGCCCGACAGGACGTTGAAGATCTGAGGTAGTTCATCCAGGCTGGTGGCGCGGATGAAGCGGCCGACACGGGTCACGCGGTCGTCGTCGGCGCAGACCTGGCGGCTGGCGGTCGCATCGGCGGCGGCGTGGCGCATGGAGCGGAACTTCCACACGACAATAGTCTCGTGATTGAAGCCGTGACGGCGCTGGCGGAAGAAGACAGGGCCAGGGCTGTCCAGCTTTACCGCCAGGGCGACCAGGGCCATGATGGGTGCAGCGACGACCAGGGCGACGGCGCCGAGCACCAGATCCTGGATTCGCTTGTTGAAGGCGCGGCGGTCCGGGTCCGCAGGACCATCCAGAGACGCAAGCGGCGCATTCGCCAGCCTGTTCAGCAGCCCGTTGCGACCCAGTTCCGAACCGACCAAGACCGTCAGCGGATTGGGCAGGGCGTTCAAGGTCTGCGTCAGGTCGCGCACGCGCTGGCCCGCCTCCGGATCGATGGCCAGGACGATCCGGTCGACATAGGGCGTCAGCCGGTGGGTCAACAGGGCCTTGGCGGTCCCCAGCACCGGCACGCCGGCGACGCTGTCGGGCGATCGGGCCAGCCGGTCGTCGAACACGCCCAGCACATTCATGTCACGCCGCTCCAGCGCCTGTTCGATCAGACGTCGCGCGTGTCGGGTCGCGCCGACGATGACAATGTTGGGCGACAGCACGCCTAGCCGACGCCAGCGCGCAATGACGGCCAGCCACAGGCCGTGCAACAGCGCCACGGCGGCCGTCGTCGTCAGCGCCCAGGGCGCAATGACGTCCAGCGCCGGGCGGTCCAGCAGCCAACCCAGCAACAGCGCCACGCCGGCCGAGACGACTCCCACGCCCACAACGCCCGTCATGTGCAGAGGCCAGGGCGTGTCGCGTCCGAATCGATAAAGCTGAAGCGCGCGCATCAGCACGAGCACCAAAACGGCGCCCACGACCACGGGCGCGGCGTCGCCGACCGTAATCGAGGCCAAGCCCGTCGGCTGGATCGCCAGGACCGCGCTGAACGCCAATCCGCAGACCATCAGCACGTCGATCAGCCGAAAATAGTGCGCCGACAGCCGCACGGAAGATCGCTCGCGCGCATTCAGCCAAATCTCCGGGCGGAACGGCCCGCGCGACGGCCGGCTCTTCAGCGGCGTGTCGGTGGCGAGATTGGCGGGACGGTCGAGCAAAAGGCGATCCAGCAGCGATCCGGAGGGCGAATGATGGACGCGATACTGCCGCTTTGGCCTCTATGTCGCGTTAACGTGGACGCTTTCTCTCGAACCGGATTGCGCGACGCATCAGCCTCCGCTATCGACGCCCTCGCAGGAGACGTGGCCGAGTGGCTGAAGGCAACGGTTTGCTAAATCGTCGTACCCCGTAAGGGGTACCGAGGGTTCGAATCCCTCCGTCTCCGCCATTCTTTAAGTCGCCTTGTCGGACCTGAACGCCGCCGGCTTCAGCCCGTGCCGCTGCAGCTTGTCGTACAGCGTCTTCCTCGGAACCTGCATTTCGGCGAGCACTGCGGATATGTCCCCTCGATGGGACTGTAGCGCGTCGCGCAGCAATTCGCCTTCGAACCTGTTGACGCGGTCGGGAAGACTCAGGCCGTCATCGGGCGCGCGGGTATTGTCATCGAGTGATAAGGCGACGCGTTCGGCGAAATGCGCCAGTTCGCGGATATTGCCGGGCCAGTCGGCCTCGACCAGCAGGCGTCTTACGCTGTCGCTTATAGAGGGAATATCGACGCCGTGGCGGTCCGCCGCGCGACGCAGGAAGTGGGCGAACAGCAGGGGAATATCTTCTCGCCGTTCGCGCAGAGGCGGTACGCGGAGCCTCACCACGTTCAGACGGTAATAGAGGTCTTCGCGAAAAGCGCCCGCGCGCGCGGCTTCGCCCAGATCGATCTTTGACGACGCCAGGACACGCAAATCTAAGGCGCGGGGCTCGTTGGCTCCGATCGGATGGACTTCGCGTTCTTCCAGGACACGCAGAATCTTGACTTGAACGGCCAGAGGCATGCTCTCGACCTCGTCCAGAAACAGTGAGCCGTTGTGCGCCCGTTCGACGTGCCCGACCCTGCGGCGCAAAGCTCCGGCGAAGGCGCCGAGTTCGTGTCCAAACAGTTCGCTCTCGATCAGCCCATCAGGCAGGGCGCCGCAGTTGACGGCGACGAAAGGCGCCAATCGCCGCCGGCCGCCGTTGTGCAGGGCGCGCGCAACGGCCTCCTTTCCTGTCCCGGTTTCGCCTTCGATCAGCACGTCCATCCGGGCGTCGGCGATCTGAGCGATGGTGGCGCGGAGGGCGGTGATGGCGCGCGACGATCCCGCCAGGGGCAGTTCCTGTCCGCTCTCCGAAGCCATCGCCAGCAGGCGACGGTTTTCCAGCACCAGGCCGCGTTTTTCCAGCGCGCGGCTCAAGCTGTCCTGAAGGCGCTCAAACGGAAAAGGCTTGGCGACAAAGTCGTAGGCACCGTCCTTCATCGCTGCGACGGCGTCGGTGATATCGCCATGGCCAGTGATCATGATGATCGGCAGGGCCGCGTCCAAAGCCTGGAGGCGGCTGAGCAACTGGCGGCCATCAAGGCCGGGCATCCGCAGGTCGGTGATGACAACGCCCGGGAAATCGGCGTCAATCGCTCTCAATGCAGTTTCGGCCCCCGGAAAAGGGCGGACGTCGTAACCTTCCAAGGTCAGGCGCTCGACCAAGGCATGGCGAAAATCGGCGTCGTCCTCGATCAGAGCGACGGCAGTGGGGCGAGCAAATTCCATCACGCGATCCTCAGCGTGGCGACAAACGTCGCTCCGATGTCCTCGTCGACCAAGTCAAGCTCGCCGCCGAAACCGGCGATCAGATCTCGACAGATGACCAGGCCCAAGCCGAGGCCATTTGCGCGTGTAGTGACAAAGGGCGTGAACAGTTGGGCGCGCACAGCGGGCGGGACGCCGGGACCATTGTCGGAAATGCTCAATCGAACACGGTCCTTGGCGCGCGAGACCCTCAGCGTTAGTCGCGGCCGGTCGCAGCCTTCCAGCGCTTCTGAGGCGTTCTTGACCAGATTGACGATCACCTGTTCCAGGCGAAAGCGGTCGGCGCGCACTGTGACGTCTGCGTCGCCTTCGCGGATCAATTCGACGCCGCCCTCGTCCAATCGGCCGCGCGTCAGCAGCAAGGCGCCGTGGATCGCGTCCTCCAGACGGACGATGCCGATTTTGGGATCTGACTTTCTGGAAAAGACCCTCAGGCCTTCAGTGATGGCGCCGATTCGCTGGGTCAGATCGCTGATCCGCGCCAACGCGCCACGCGCCTTGGCGGGGTCGTCGCGGTCGAGCAGGACACCGGCGGTCTCTGCCTGGGTCTGGATGGCGGCGACGGGTTGATTGATCTCGTGCGCCACGCTGGCGACGATCTGCCCCAGGGCGGCGAGTTTGCTGGCTTGAACCAGCTCGTCACGCAGCAGTTCGCGTGCGGTCTCGGCTCGGCGGCGTTCCTCGATCTGACGATTGAGGGCGGCATTGGCGTCACGAAGCTCGTGGGTGCGTTCGTCAATCAGCCTCTCCAGTTCCAGCCGCGCCTCTTCCTCGGCACGAGCGCGGACAAGGGCCTGATGCCGACGACGCAGGAGCACGACGATGACGCCTGCCAGCAGGGTGACGATCAGGGCCGCAAGCGCCCGCGCGGTTGCGACGGCCGTCCCAATGGATCCGCGATCCGGCGACAGCAGGTGCAGAGTCCAGCCGGGCGTCTCCGTCGGGATCGCCGCATGCATCCAGCGCTGCTCGCGGCCATCGACTGGAGCCTGGATCAGACGCGGTCGATCATTGGGGGGCGTTACGAAGGGGAGGGGGCGCAACGCCTCGGGTTGAAGCGTCTGATCGGTCAATGTCAGCCGCCGTCGACGTTCGTCCAGCGCTTCTGTGGTGCGGAAACGCCATGCCGGCACGCTGGTGATCAGCACGACGCCGCCGGGATCGACAACATAGGCCGGCTCACCTGACGCGCGCCATTCGGCCTCGAGAGTGGCGAATTCGACCTTGACCACGACGACGCCCACGGCGGAGCCGCTCGACCCATCAACCCGCCGCGCCAGATAGAGCCCGGGTCGGCCGGACACGGTGCCCAAGGCGAAGAACTCTGCCTGGCCCTGGCGCATGGCGTTGATGAAATAAGGGCGAAACCCATAGTCGGCGCCGACGAAACTGGTCGGCAGGCGCCAGTTGCTGGCGGCGCGGGTCCGGCCGTTGGCGTCGATGATATAGATGGCGGCGGCCCGTGTCTGACGCGCCAAAGTCTCCAGTTTAAGGCTGACAGGATCGCCCTTGGCAGTCTGCGGGGCGCTCAGCAGGGCGGCGATGTCGGGATCGCTCGCCAACGCTAGGGGCAGGGAGCGGTGCTTTTCCAGTTCGCTGCGTAGCACGGCCGCGTGCAAGGCGGCGGCCGCCTCTGTCTGTCGAGCCAGTTCGATCTGAGCATCACGCCGAGCGACCTCGCCCGCCCCGAAAGCCGCCAGGACGGCGATCGTGAACCAAGCCCCCGCCGTTATCGGCCAACGGGAGCGCCAAGGTTTTCGAGCCGAGCCCATGACAGGTGAATGCTGCACGTTCCTAGTGTGCGGATAATCGCACGTAAGGACCAGTCGCCTGGGTGAAAAACCGCACAGATATCTCGATAAACGCTCCCGCTTTCATAGAAAGTGCTTGGTTATCATAAAGATGGAGACGTTCGATCAATCACTTTCGCGATGATGGTTCTCGTTGGAAGCTCTATCCAACGGAGCGTGGCGAAGATCGCGCCCATCGAGGAGACTGCGGGATCACCCCCCGCACATCAGGAGCCCTTCGTGATCTCAGTCCCGTCAGAGGCCGCGCCGGTCGTTCGCCGGCCGTTCTATCGCCACCTGTATTTCCAGGTGCTGATCGCCATCGCGCTCGGCGCCCTGATCGGTCACTTCTGGCCGACAATCGGCGAAAGCTTGAAGCCGCTGGGCGACGGATTTATCAAACTGGTGAAGATGGTGATCGCGCCGGTGATCTTCCTGACCATCGTGACCGGCATCGCCGGCATGCGTGATCTTGGAAGCGTCGGTCGCGTCGCCGCCAAGGCTTTCGCCTACTTCCTGGTCTTCTCGACCCTGGCTCTGATCGTCGGTTTGATCATCGCCAATCTGGTGCGTCCGGGCCATGGTCTGAACATCGACCCGGCGACATTGAACGCCGGCGCCGTCGAGCAGTATGCGGCGGCCGCGCACGAGAGCACGATCGTCGGCTTCCTGATGGGCGTCATTCCCGACACGCTGGTCAGCGCCTTCTCGACCGGCAACATCCTGCAGGTTCTGTTCGTGTCGATCCTGTTTGGCCTCGCCCTGGCGTTGGTGGGCGAACGGGCCCAGCCGGTGGTCGATCTGTTCGAGACCCTCAGCCTTGCCGTGTTCAAGTTGGTCGCCATCGTGATGAAGGCTGCGCCCATCGGCGCCTTCGGGGCCTTCGCTTTTACGATCGGCGCCTATGGCATCGCATCGATCGCCAATCTGGCCGCCTTGATCGTGACCTTCTACGTCACCGCGATCATCTTCGTCTTGGGCGTGCTGGGTCTGGTGGGCGTCGCCAACGGCTTCAACATTCTCAAGCTGATCCGTTACCTCAAGGAAGAGCTTCTGCTGGTGCTGGGCACTTCCAGTTCAGAGGCGGCTCTGCCCAGCCTGATCTCCAAGATGGAACGCGCGGGCGCCGCCAAGTCGGTCGTCGGCCTGGTCGTGCCGACCGGCTATTCGTTCAATCTGGACGGCACCAACATCTATATGACGATGGCGGCTCTGTTCATTGCTCAGGCGCTGAACATCGAACTCACCATCTGGCAGCAGATCACGCTTCTGCTGGTCGCCATGCTCAGCTCGAAAGGCGCAGCGGGCATCACGGGCGCGGGCTTCATCACCTTGGCGGCGACCCTGTCGGTCGTGCCGGATGTGCCAGTCGCAGGCATGGCGCTGATCCTGGGCATCGACCGCTTCATGAGCGAATGCCGGGCCCTGACCAACTTCATCGGCAACGCCGTGGCCACCATCGTCGTGGCCCGCTGGGAGAACGCGCTGGATCGCGACGCCCTTAAGGCCGCGCTGGACGGACATCCCTTGCCGGTGGCGGCGCTGCCTGACCCTGCGGCGGGGCCTGGAGACGATCTGGTTCTCGCCAAGGACTGACGGCGAGAACGACTTTTGAAGGACGGGACCGCCGACATAACGACGGCCCGGGAGGAGGAAACATGAAGATGCAATCCAAGTTCGCACTGATGGCGGGCGCGGCCTCGGCTGTCCTGCTGGTCTCGGCGGGAGCGGCTCTGGCTCAGGACGCCGCGCCTCAGTCCACGCCAGCGCAGGAGGGCGAGGCGGCTCAGGTCGAGGACATCGTCGTCGTCGGCTCTCAAATCCGCGGCGCCTCCACCACGGCGGCTCTACCGGTGACCGTCGTCACGCAGGAAGAAATCATCGCGACCGGCGCCGTCAGCGGCGATGATCTGCTGCGGTCCATTCCCCAGATGGGCGATGTGCTGTTCTCCAGCGCCAACAATCCTCAAACCTCGAACGCAGCGCGAGGCGACGTCAACTCGGTCAATCTGCGCTCGCTCGGGGTGGGCAACACCCTGGTGCTCTTGAACGGACGTCGGATCGTTCAGCACCCCACCAGCCAAGGGACGTCAGACACCGGCACGGTGCCCGTGCTCAGCTACAACTCCAACGCCATTCCGGTCTCTGGGTTGGAGCGGTTGGAGGTTCTGCTGGACGGCGCTGCCGCCATCTATGGCGCGGATGCGGTCGCGGGCGTCGTGAACACGGTGCTTCAGCAGGATTTCGATGGCTTGGAGATGAAGGCCCAGTACGGCGGCGCGGAGGGCACGCATCGCCGAGAGTTCACCTTCGGGATGTTTGCCGGCAAGGATTTCGAGCGGGGCAATCTGTCTGGCTTCCTCGACTACACCAACCGCACCGCCCAGCAGGCCAGCGACGAGCCCTATACCGCCTCGGACGACCGCCGCAGCCTGTTCGCCAACGTGCCGGGCTATGAGAATTCGACCGACACCGACGGGCGCTCTTCCTATACAGCCTGGGCCAACTTCCAGACGCCGTTCCAAGTCCGTCGGGGCACGACTGCCCTGACGACCGGCGCCGGCGCCTTCCACAATCAGCCTTCCAGCTTCGGCTGCACCGCGCCGGTTGGGGGTGATGTTTGCCTGGCCAGCGGCAATATCAGCTACAGCGGCGCCGGCCGCGAGTTGCGCTATGACGGGGCGCGGGGCACCACCCAATCGCCGGATATCGAACGGTTGAACCTGTTCGTGTCGGGTCACTACGATCTCGACAACGGCGTCACGGCCTTTGGCGAACTCGGCTATTACACGGCGTCGACCCAGAATATTCAGCCGCCCACCATCCTGCTGAACCCGCTCTGGATTCCAGCCAGCAACTACTGGAATCCGTTCGGTCCCGTCACCTTTGCCGACGGCACGCGCAATCCCAATCGTCTCGCTGGCCTGACAAACGTCCCGACAGCCGGAACGGCTGTTAAGCTGGTTCGGTATCGCTTCAACGATCTGGGCGCCCAGGTGGTGGATGTCGACAACTGGCAGTCCCGCTTCCTGGGCGGCCTGCGGGGCGAATGGCGCGGCTTCGATTGGGAAAGCGCGCTGCTGTATTCGGAAGCCGAGGCCACCGACAGCTCGAACGCCGTCAATCTGACCGCGCTTCAGGCCAATCTCGCCCTCTCGACGCCCGACGCCTACAATCCGTTCAGCGGCGGCTGTGTGAACGATACCAGCTTCGGCGATTGCACGCCCAGTTCTCAGGCCGCGATCGACGCCATTACGACCGACCTGACGCGGGTCTCCAAGACAACGCTGGCGCTGTGGGACTTCAAGCTCAGTCGTGCGGATGTCTTCGCGTTACCGGCCGGGCCTGTCGGTATGGCACTGGGCGTCGAGGCGCGTCGGGAAACTCAGCGTGACGACCGCGATGCCGATCTGGACGGCACCAACGTCTTCCGCGACAGCGTGTCGGGCGAGATCAGCCAGTCCAATATCGCTGCGGTCAGCTCAAACCCCGATACCTACGGCAAGCGCGAGGTCTACTCGGCCTATGTCGAGTTCGCTGTGCCTGTCGTTTCGCCCGAGATGAACATCCCGCTGGTTCGCAGTCTCGATTTCCAACTGGCCGGTCGATACGAGCACTATTCCGACTTCGGCGATGTGGCCAAGCCCAAGATCGCCATGGCTTGGGACCTGGTCGAAGGCGTGCGCGTCCGGGGCTCGTATTCCGAGGGCTTCCGCGCCCCAAACCTGGAACAGACCAACGCGGCGCAATACGGGCGTCTATCGACCAATAACGATTACATCCGCTGCGAGGCCGATCTGCGCCTGGGTCGGATCACCAACTTCAACCAATGTTCGCAACCCGCCAGCGCTTCGCTGCTGGTGTCGGGCAATCCCGAGCTTCAGCCCGAGGAAAGCACCAACCAGTCCATCGGCCTGGTGTTGCAGCCCTGGTTCATTCCCGAGCAGTTCGGCCGCTTCACCTTCACGCTGGACCGCTGGAAGATCGAGCAAGAGAAGATCGTTGGTCTGCTGGGCGCGCAGTCGAACGTCGTGCTGGACTACCTGAACATCCTGAACGGCACGCGGAACGACAACGTCAACCGGGCTGCGGTGACGGCCGACGACATCGCCTTCTTCCAGGGCAGCGGAATCACTCCTGTCGGACAGATCGTCTCGGTCGAAGACCAGTTCATAAACCTGCTGCCGCAGACGGTAGAGGGGCTCGACATCGGTCTTCAGTGGCGACTGCGCGGCACGCCCTGGGGCAACTTCCGCGCCAGCGTGAATGCGGCTCATCTGACGAAGTTCGACCGTTCTCCCGGCCCCTTGGTCGAGTCGCTCTTCGCAGCGCGTGAAGCCGGCCAGATCAATGCGAACACGCCGCTGCCGATCTCTCAGACCCTGTTGGCTCGCAACGGCCGGCCGGAATGGCGGGTGACGGGCTCGTTCACCTGGTCGCAAGGGCCATGGCAGGTGGGCGCATTCACCCAGTACAACAGCGCCGTCACCGAAACCGGCTTCCTCAGCGCCCAAGGCGACTCCTGGCAGGTCGATAGCCAGATCACTGGCAATCTGTATGGTCAGTATGAGTTCGGCGACAACGCCGGCTTTGCGTCCGGCACAACGGTTCGCCTGGGGGCTCGCAACATCACTGACGAGCAGCCGCCGTTGACTTCGTCTGGCTATCTGGGTGCGCTCTACAATCCCTACGGCCGCTACTGGTACGCCAACATCTCCAAGACGTTCTAAGAGGGAGAGGCGCGATGACCGACCGTCTCGTTCGATCTCTGGGGGCGCTGGTCGCAGCTTGGGCCGGCATCGCGCCGATGGCGCAGGCGCAGGAAACGGACACTGCCGTCGCGGCGGCTGTCGATCCTGCACCCGCGCCAGCCGATTGCCCGGACTTCGTGCCGCAGCAGACGCGGTGCTGGTCGGGCAGGGCGGTTAAAGGCGGCTATTATTGGATCGCCGTGCCTCAGGTCTGGAATGGCGCCCTGATCGTTCACGCACATGGCGGACCCCGCACCAGCACACCAGAACCAAACGATCCGCTGGAGGACATGGAGCGGTTCTCCATGACGGTGAAAGAAGGCTTCGCCTGGGCGGGCTCGACCTATCGCCGTGGCGGCTATGGCGTACGGATGGCGGCGGAAGATACGGACGATCTGCGCCAGATTTTCTGGAATGCCTTCGGCAAGCCACGTCGAACTCTGTTGCATGGCCAGTCCTGGGGCGGAAATGTCGCGGCCAAGACGGCTGAGCTCTACGCCCGCGATGCCGAGGGGCAGGTCATGTGGGACGGCGTCGTCCTGACCAACGGCGTAATCGGCGGCGGGACCCGCACCTACCGCTTTCGCGCCGATCTGAGAGCGGTGTATCAGTTCTACTGCAACAACCATCCGCTTCCCAACGAGCCCCAGTATCCGCTTTGGCAGGGGCTGCCGCTAGACAGCGATCTGAACCGGGCGCAGTTGGCGGAGCGGGTCAAAATCTGCACGGGCGTGGGCCTGCCGCTTGCTGAGAGGTCGGCTGAGCAGAAGCGCAATCTGGCGGATATCCTGGCCGTGACGGGCGTGAACGAGGAACAGTTGGTTCCGCATCTCGCCTGGGCGACCTTCCTGTTCCGCGACATGGTTTTGCGCCGTCTTGACGGGCTGAACCCCTTCGACAACAGCTATACGGTCTATCAGGGTTCGCACGACGACGAGGCGTTGAACGCTGGCGTTCAGCGTTTCGCGGCTGATCCGATGGGTGTGGCGCGCTTAGCCTACGACGCCGACCTCAGCGGTCTGATCGTGGCGCCGACGCTGACGATCCACGCCAAGAACGATGCGACAGCCTTCGTCTCCAACGACGCGCTTTACAGGGAGACGGTCGCCGCGGCGGGACGATCGGACCTATTGGTCCAGACGTTCACAGACGAGTCCGAACATAGCCGCCTATCGCCGCCAGAGTACGTCGGTCTTTTTCAGGCGATGATGCGCTGGCTGGACGAGGGCGTGAAGCCGACGCCCGCTGACGTTGCCACGCTGTGTCAGGTGGCGGCTCCGCGCTACGGGAGCGGCTGTCATTTCGACACCGCCTTCAAGCCGTCGACGGACAGCCGCGCCAATTGAAGCTGCCGCTGCGCTTCACTGCTATCTGTTCCAAACGCAAAACGGCCCGCAGGCGACTGCGGGCCGGGTCTGTTTGTGTGTGATCTGAAAGATCAGGCCGTCTTGGCGCGGTCCTTGTCGGAGGAGCTGCGGGCCAGTTCGCGGTTCAGCCAGAGTGCCAGCAGTGTGCAGATGGCGCCCGACAGCAGATAGGCGCCGGCGGCGATCAGGCCGAATTGGCTGGAGATCCACAGGGCCGCGAGGGGCGCAAAGCCCGCGCCGAACAGCCAGGCCAAGTCCGAAGTCAGGGCCGACGAGGTATAGCGGTTGGTCAGGCTGAAGCTGGACGCCACGGGGCCAGAGGCTTGCCCGAACGACAGGCCCAGCAGGATGAAGCCGGAGATCATGAAGGTCAGCTCGCCGACCGGGCCGCCGTTCAGCAGTTGCGGCGCAAAGCCGGAGAAGGCGGCGATACCGGCGGCGGTGATCGCCAGCAAGGTGCGGCGGCCGTAGCGGTCGGCCAGAATGCCCGAGGCCAGGATGGCCAAAAGGCCGAAGACCGCGCCCACCATCTCGATCAGCAGGAAGCGGACCGGCGTTTCCTTGGTGAACAGGAACACCCACGACAGCGGGAAGACGGTGACCATGTGGAACATGGCGAAGCTGGCCAGCGGAGCGAAAGCGCCGATGGCGATCTTCGGGCCTTCGTCGCGCAGGGCCTGGCTGATCGGCGTGGGCTGCAGTTCGCGCGTTTCGAACAGCTTCTGGAAAGCCGGCGTCACTACGATGCGCAGGCGCGCGAACAGGGCCACCACGTTGATGGCGAAGGCGACGAAGAACGGATAGCGCCAGCCCCAATCCAGGAAGTCAGGGGCCGACAGCGTGTTCAGGAAGAAGGCGAACAGGGCCGAGGCCACCAGCAGGCCGATGGGCGCGCCGAGTTGCGGGATCATGGCGTACCAGCCGCGCTTCTTCTCTGGCGCGTTCAGCGCCAGCAGCGAGGCCAGACCGTCCCAGGTGCCGCCCAGGGCCACGCCCTGACCGATGCGGGTCAGGGCTAGCAGCACCGGCGCCCACATGCCGATGCTCTCGTATCCGGGGATGAAGGCGACCGACACTGTCGAGGTGCCCAGCAGCAGCAGGGCGGTCGTCAGCTTGGCGCCGCGCCCGAACTTGCGGTCGATGGCGATGAACAGGACGGTCCCCAGCGGCCGAGCCAGGAAAGCCAGGGCGAAGACGGCGAAGGAGAGCAGGGTGCCGCCCACCGCTCCGGCATAGGGGAAGATCAACTGCGGGAAAACGACCACCGAAGCGATGGCGTAAACAAAGAAGTCGAAAAACTCGGAAGTTCGGCCGATAATGACGCCGATGGCGATCTCGCCGGCGTCAACCTTGCCATGGCCCGTGTGAAGGGCGGCGGCGTCGCGTTCCAGCGACTCTGACGAAGGGGTCGTCGAGGCGGACATGGGCTTGGTCGCTCCGTGTGAGACTGAATTATCGGCCGTACGGCAGGTCGCCGCATTATGACCGGGCGCCCTTTGCGATGAAAGCGGCCTCGTGAGGATAGGACATATTGCCCAATGTCGTTCCTGATTGAAGCTGAGTATCCCGCCGCCTACGAACGCCAACCGTCGCGGCGCCTCCCCCTCGCCCGACGCTTTTCGATTGGATCCGCCTTGCGCCGTCTGCGCCTTCTTTTGCTCGCGCCCATCGTGGCCCTGCTGTCGGCCTGCAACCTGGTCGTACTCAACCCTGCCGGCGACGTCGCGTCCCAGCAGGGCGATTTGCTGATGATCTCGACCCTGCTGATGCTGATCATCATCGTGCCAGTGATGGGTCTGATCGTCTTCTTCGCCTGGAAGTATCGGGCGTCGAACAAGGAGGCCGAGGCTGACTACCGTCCTGACTGGGACCACTCCACCTCGCTGGAACTGGTCATCTGGGCCGCGCCGCTGATGATCATCATCTGCCTGGGCGCCCTGACCTGGGCTGGCACGCACCTGCTGGACCCCTATCGTCCGATCGACCGGATCAAGCCGGGCCAGGCCGTCGAGGAAAGCGTCGAGCCGTTGCAGGTCAATGTCGTCGCGCTCGACTGGAAGTGGATGTTCATCTACCCGCAGTACGGCGTCGCCACCGTCAATGAACTGGCCGCGCCGGTTGACCGTCCGATCCGTTTCCACATCACCTCGTCCTCGGTGATGAACAGCTTCTACATTCCCGCCCTGGCCGGTCAGATCTACGCCATGCCGGGCATGGAAACGAAGCTGCACGCCGTCATCAACCGTCCGGGCGAATACGAAGGCTTCTCGGCCAACTATTCCGGCGACGGCTTCTCGCACATGCGCTTCGCCTTCCACGGCCTGGATCAGTCCGGGTTCGACCAATGGATCGCCGGCGTGCGCCAAGGCGCCCAGACGCTGGACCGCGATCGCTATCTGGAGCTGGAAAAGCCCAGCGAGAAGGTGCCGGTCATGCGCTTCGGCGCCGTGGACGGCGCGCTGTGGGACGCGATCCTCAACATGTGCGTCGAGCCGGGCAAGATGTGCATGGGCGAGATGATGGCCATCGACAAACAGGGCGGCCTGTCCATGGCGTCGGTGCGCAACACCATGCCGCTGGTCTATGACAAATACGCCGGTCGCGGAAAATCGCCCGCCTACTTCGGCTCCAACGACAGCTACGTCATGACGATCTGCACCCCGCTGCAGGCCGAGGCGGCGGCCGCCGACCGCATGCGCCGCGCCGAACTGGATACGGTCGCCGGACCGACCAGCCTGGAGCGCCTGACCGGGCAGGGGTTGTCGCCCGGTCAGACACCGATGGCCGCGCTGACGACGCTGGCCCGCAATCCCTTCGCCACGGGGCCGGTTCCGACCGACGTCCGTTCCGCCCCCAACGCCTGAGCGAACACAGTCGATGAACGCTGATCAACTCATTCCGCTAATCTTCGGGCGCCTCACGCTTGAGGCTCTGCCGTTGCACGAGCCGATCCTGGTCGTGACCATGTCGGTCGTGCTGCTGGGCGGCCTCGCCCTGTTCGGCGCCCTGACGTATTTCAAGCTGTGGGGCTATCTCTGGAAGGAATGGTTCACCACCGTGGACCACAAGAAGATTGGGATCATGTACATGATCCTGGGTCTGATCATGTTCGTGCGCGGCTTCGCCGACGCCATCATGATGCGCCTGCAACAGGCGATGGCCTTCGGCGGGTCCGAGGGTTACCTGAACGCGCACCACTATGACCAGATCTTCACCGCCCACGGCGTGATCATGATCTTCTTCGTGGCCATGCCGCTGGTGACGGGCATCATGAACTATGTCGTGCCGCTGCAGATCGGCGCGCGCGATGTGTCCTTCCCCTTCCTGAATAACTTCAGCTTCTGGATGACCACGGCCGGCGCCGTCATCGTCATGGCCTCGCTGTTCGTGGGCGAGTTCGCGCGCACTGGCTGGCTGGCCTATCCGCCGCTGTCGGGCATCGGCTACAGCCCCGGCGTCGGGGTCGACTACTACATATGGGCCTTGCAGATCGCGGGGGTCGGGACAACGCTGTCCGGCATCAACCTGATCGCGACGATCGTGAAGATGCGCGCGCCCGGCATGGGCATGATGAAGATGCCGGTCTTCACCTGGACCTCGCTGTGCACCAACGTGCTGATCGTGGCGTCCTTCCCGGTTCTGACCGCTGTCCTGGCCCTGCTGACGCTGGACCGTTACGTCGGCACCAACTTCTTCACGAACGACTTCGGCGGCAACCCGATGATGTACGTGAACCTGATCTGGATCTGGGGTCACCCCGAGGTCTACATCCTGATCCTGCCGCTGTTCGGCGTCTTCTCGGAGATCGCCTCGACCTTCTCGGGCAAGAAGCTGTTCGGCTACACCTCCATGGTCTATGCCACGGTCGTCATCACGATCCTGTCCTACCTGGTCTGGCTGCACCACTTCTTCACCATGGGCTCGGGCGCCTCGGTGAACAGCTTCTTCGGCATCACGACGATGATCATCTCGATCCCGACGGGTGCGAAGATCTTCAACTGGCTGTTCACGATGTACCGCGGGCGCATCCGGTTCGAGCTGCCGATGATGTGGCTGGTCGCCTTCATGCTGACCTTCGTGATCGGCGGGATGACGGGCGTGCTGCTGGCGGTGCCGCCGGCCGACTTCGTGCTACACAACTCGCTGTTCCTGGTGGCCCACTTCCACAACGTCATCATCGGCGGCGTGCTGTTCGGCCTGTTCGCGGCGATCAACTTCTGGTGGCCCAAAGCCTTCGGCTTCAAGCTGGACAAGAAGTGGGGCCTGATCAGCTTCTGGTGCTGGGTGCCCGGCTTCTGGCTGGCCTTCCTGCCGCTGTATGTGCTGGGTCTGATGGGCGTGACGCGCCGGATGCGAGTGTTCGACGATCCCTCGCTGCAGATATGGTTCGTCATCGCCGCCATCGGCGCCGGCGTCATCGCCCTGGGCATCGCGGCCATGTTCATCCAGTTCGCCGTGTCGATCATCAACCGCGACAAGCTGCGCGACACCACGGGCGACCCGTGGGGCGGCCGCACGCTGGAGTGGGCGACCTCGTCGCCGCCGCCGGCCTACAATTTCGCCGCCACGCCCTACGTCCATGACGCCGACGCCTGGTGGGACATGAAGAAGCAGGGCTATCAGCGTCCGCTGAACGGCTACAAGGCGATCCACATGCCCTCGAACACCGGGGCGGGGATCATCATCTCGGGCCTGTGCCTGGTGATGGGGCTGGCCTTGATCTGGTACATCTGGTGGCTGGCCGCCATCAGCTTCATCGGGGTGTTGGCCGTCTCGATCGGCCATACCTTCAACTACAAGCGCGACTACTACATCCCCGAGGATGAGGTCCGCGCGACAGAAGAGGCGCGCACCCGCGCCCTGGCCGGAACGGAGGCCTGATCATGAGCGCGACTGCGACCGAGATCGACCGGACCGTCTTCCACCTGGAAGAGGAGCCGCACCACGAGGAAGGCTCCAGCACCATGCTGGGCTTCTGGCTCTATCTGATGAGCGACTGCCTCATCTTTGCGATGCTGTTCGCCGTGTTCGGCGTGCTGGGCGGCAACTACGCCGCCGGGCCGGGGCCCAAGGAGCTGTTCGACCTGGAGTTGGTGGCGATCAACACCGCCATGCTGCTGTTCTCGTCGATCACCTATGGCTTCGCCATGCTGGCGATGGATCGGAACAACCAGCGTCAGACGCTGGTCTGGTTGGCGATCACCGGCCTGTTCGGCCTGGCTTTCCTGGGTATCGAGCTCTACGAGTTCGCGCACCTGATCCATGAGGGCGCGACGCCGCAACGCAGCGCCTTCCTGTCGGCCTTCTTCACCCTAGTGGGCACCCACGGCCTGCACGTCACCTTCGGCATCATCTGGCTGGTGACGCTGATGGTTCAGGTCAGCATGAAGGGCCTGATCCCCGCCAACAAACGCCGCCTGATGTGCCTGTCGATGTTCTGGCACTTCCTGGACGTCATCTGGATCGGCGTCTTCACCTTCGTCTATCTGCTGGGCATGCTGCGATGAGCGCCGACAAGAACGACCACAGCCCTGAGTCTCACGAGACCGACCACCTGGGTCACGAGGGGCACAATCACGGCTCCTTCAAGAGCTATATGATCGGCTTCGTGCTGTCGGTGATCTTGACGGCCATCCCGTTCGCCCTGGTCATGACCGGCGTCCTGCCAACCCAGGCGACGGCCCTGATCGTCATGGGCTTCGCCGTGGTGCAGATCGTGGTCCACATGATCTTCTTCCTGCACATGAACTCCAAGTCCGAGGGCGGCTGGATCATGCTTGCGCTGATCTTCACCATCATCGTGGTGGTCATCGCCCTTTCGGGTTCGCTGTGGGTCATGTACCACCTGAACACCAATATGATGCCCATGACGCACGACATGGCGCAGATGGGCGGCTGAGGTCGAGATCACGGATCCGTCCTCAGACCCGGCCGGCGGCAAGGCCAGACGTTCGCGATCGTTCCGCATGGCGGTCGTGGTCGCGGGCCTGGCGTTGTTCGTCGGCTTTCTAGCGCTGGGCGGGTGGCAGGTTCAGCGCCTGGCCTGGAAGACCAATCTGATCGCCCAGGTCGATGCTCGCGTTCATGCGGCCGCCGTTGCAGCGCCTGGCCCGACCCAATGGGCCGGCGTGACGCGCGACAAGGATCAGTACCGCCGCGTCACGGTTCGCGGTCGATTTCTGCACGACAAGGAAACCCTGGTTCAGGCGGTGACCGACGCCGGCGGCGGCTTCTGGGTCATGACGCCACTGGTTGACGACCGGGGCTTCACCGTCCTGATCAATCGCGGTTTCGTGCCGTCAGGCCGACGCGATCCGGCCGTCCGCGCCGATGGTCAGGTCGAGGGGCCGCAGACGGTGACGGGCCTGCTCCGGATCACCGAGCCAAAGGGCGGCTTCCTGCGCGCCAATGATCCCGCCGGTGATCGCTGGCGGTCTCGCGACGTCGCGGCGATCGCTGCGCGGCGCGACCTGACGAGCGTCGCGCCCTATTTCATTGACGCGGACGCCAGCCCGAACCCAGGCGGATGGCCGCGCGGAGGGCTGACGGTGATCCGGTTCGCCAACAGCCATCTGGTCTATGCCCTGACCTGGTTCGGCATGGCGCTGCTGACCCTGGTTGGTCTTTGGCTGTTCCTGCGCGACAGCAGGCGCAACAGGTCGTGACGACGACAACTTTGCAAAGACTGCTGGGCCTGGGGCTCAGAGGCGGGGTCGCGACCCACGGCGGCGCCAACCGCCGCAACATGCTGCTGCTGATCCAGTTGCGCTGGCTGGCGGTCGCCGGGCAGGTGGCGACGATCCTGCTGGTCCAGTACGTGATGCGGATCCCCCTGCCGGTGCTATGGCTGCTGGCGGCGCCGGCGGGTCTGGTGCTGGTCAATCTGGTCAGCGCGCCGTTGACCGTACGCCGGCAGGAGGTCGAGGATCAGGCGCTGATGATCGCCCTGTTGGCGGATGTGGCGGCCCTGACCTGGCTGCTGTTCCTGACCGGGGGCGCCGCCAATCCTTTCGTGGCGCTGTATCTGCTGCAAGTCGTCTTGGGGGCGGTGCTGCTGGCGCCGGTCTATGCCTGGGCGCTCATCGCCGTCACCAGCCTGTGTTTCGCCGGGCTGGGCCTGCATTCCCGCCCGCTGAACCTGCCGCCGGCGCGCGAGGACTCGCTGCTCAGCCTTTATCTTCAGGGCAGTCTGATCTGTTTCGTGCTGATGGCCGTGCTGCTGGTGCTGTTCGTCACCCGGATTAGCCAGAACCTGCGTGAGCGCGACGCCTCCATGGCCGCCCTGCGCCAGCAGACGGCAGAGCACGACCATATCGTCCGGATGGGCCTGTTGGCGTCGGGCGCGGCGCACGAGTTGGGAACGCCGCTGGCTTCGCTGTCGGTGATCCTCAGCGACTGGAAGCGGATGCCGGCCCTGACCCAGGACGCCGACCTGGCCCAGGACATGGCGGTGATGCGGGCCGAGGTCGAACGCTGCAAGGCCATCGTCACCGGCATCCTGATGTCGGCCGGCGAGGCGAGGGGACAGGCGCCCGAGCGCACGACCCTGCGGGCCTTCGTCGCCGATGTGGTGGCCAGCTGGAGCGGCGACGGCGTGGCGGTGCAGATCCGCGACGAGCTGGCCCAGAACCCGTCAATCATCGCCGACCCCGCCCTGCGTCAGGTGCTGGGCGTGCTATTCGACAATGCGGTCGAGGCCGGAGCGAGCCGCATCACCGTGACCACGACGCGCACGGACCAAGATTTCGGCATCGCGGTCCGCGACGACGGACCAGGCTTTCCGCCGGCGATCCTTCAGGCTTGGGGCAAGCCCTACAATTCCACCAAGCCCAGGCCCGGCGCGGGTCTCGGGCTCTTTCTGCTTATGAATGTGATCCGGTCGCTTGGCGGTCGGGTAGAAGCCTCCAATCCCCCGGCGGGCGGCGCAGAAGTGCGTCTGACCCTGCCGCTTTCGGCGTTGGCTCCGACGGACGAGATCGCGCATGACCGATGACGCCAGATTGCTGCTGATCGTCGAGGACGACGAATCGTTCTCGACCACCCTGCGACGCTCGTTCGAACGGCGTGGCTATACGGTCGTCAGCGCCGCCAGTCCCGACCAGATGATCGAGGTTCTGAAGACGCATCGACCCGGCTATGCGGTCGTCGATCTGAAGCTGGGCGGGCATTCCGGCCTGACCTGCGTCGAGGCCCTTCACGCCTTCGATCCCGAGATGAACATCGTCGTCCTGACCGGCTTCGCCAGCATCGCGACGGCGGTCGAGGCGATCAAGCTGGGCGCCCGGCACTATCTGGCCAAGCCCGCCAGCACCGATGACATCGAAACCGCGTTCGGCCGGGCGGACGGCGACGCCGAGACGCCGCTGGGCACGCGCCCCACTTCGATCAAGACGCTGGAATGGGAGCGGATCCACGAGACGCTGGTGGAGACTGACTTCAACATTTCAGAGGCGGCGCGGCGCCTGGGCATGCACCGCCGCACCCTGGCGCGGAAGCTGGAAAAGCGCCGCGTCACCTAGTCCAGTTCGGCCGCGATTCGGTCGGCCAGCGCCCGTAAGGTTGCCGTATCCGCCATCGGCGCATGACCGTGACCTTTCATCTCGCGATCGGCCCAGCGCGGCACGATGTGGAAATGCAGATGGAAGACCGTCTGGCCGCCCGCCTCGCCATTGAACTGCAGGATCGACAGGCCTTCGGGCTTCAGCGCTTTCTCGACCGCCTTGGCCGTGCGTTGCAGGGCGGCGGTCATTCGGGGCAGCACCTCGGGCTCGATCTCCAGCAGATTACGCGCCTGGGACTGTTTGGCGATGATCAGGACGTGGCCTTCCGACTGGGGAAACACGTCCATGAAGGCCAGGACGTGGTCGTCCTCCCACACCTTCACCGACGGAATATCGCCGCGCAGGATCTTGGCGAAGATGTTGTTGGTGTCATAGGCGCCGTGCAGGCTCATGGGCGGTCTCCGTGCGGTTCGGACCTTCGATAGCAAAGCGGGCGGCGAAGGAGGAGCCTTCGTCCACTTCGTGCATTATGGTCGCGCTTGAACGTCACGAGGGCCGTCATGATCCGTTTCATCATCCAGGCGCTGGTCACGATGGCGGGCCTGTGGTTGTCCGCCCGGATCGTGCCGGGCGTGGATTTCACCAGCACTGGCTCGCTGATCGCGGCCGCCATAATCCTGGGCTTGGTCAACGCCTTTGTGCGGCCGATCCTGGTCGTGCTGACCTTCCCGATTACCGTCGTGACCCTTGGACTTTTCCTGCTGGTCGTGAACGCCGCCATGATCGGGCTGACCTCAGTCTTCCTGGACGGCTTCCGGGTCGACGGCCTGTGGGCCGGCATCGGCGCCGCCATCGTGACCGGCGTCGTCAGCTGGATCGCCGGCGCCTTCATCGGCGGCGGCGAAGAGGCGCGGGGCTAACTTCTTCAAAAGCTCGTCGAGGTGATGCGAGCCCAAGTAGGTTCAACACCTTAGTTCGGCCGGTCTGCGCTCGCTTCCCGACGCCTGCGGAAAAGCATATCTGTCATCGCTCGGGCCCTTTGCTCGATAAGTCGCTGACGGTCGGGATCGGGGTGGGGCTCCTGCGTCGTCGCCCAGCGTGCTCCGGCCGGCGCCGCCAAATCACGGCATACGCTCAGCGCAAGGCCCCGCTGGTAGCGTTTGCATTGCGCTTTTGTCGGTCGGCTTCCCCAGTAACACTGGCCGTTTCGACGGGCGTGAACGTATTCGACTCCCATTGCGCTGGCGGGACCGGCACGGGGCGACCGTTCTCGATAATCCGGATGGAACTGGGCTCTTCCCAGAGAGCGTAGGCCGCGAATGGCTCGATCGTGTCCACATGCTGCACAAGACCACAAATAACCCGTCCGCCGTTTCGAACATCACGGGCAGTGTGCTCAAGGATGACTGCGGAAGGTCGCTTTTCGGAGACTGTCTGAAGGATGGCCTCGTCCGATGGTCGCGGCGGGCGAGCGGTATCCATAGCCGAAGCCTGGCCAGCCATGATCACGAAAGTCATCGCTGCCAGAAACATAGGCTTACCCCACCTTCACCCGCGTCGCCGCCTCGGGCAGGTCTTCGCCGAAGGCGCGCTGGTAGAACTCGGCGATGGTCGGGCGTTCCAGCTCGTCGCACTTGTTCAGGAAAGTCAGGCGGAAGCTGAGGCCCAGGTCGTCGTTGAAAATCTGGGCGTTCTGGGCCCAGGTGATGACGGTGCGGGGCGACATGACGGTCGAGATGTCGCCGTTCATGAAGGCGTTGCGGGTCATGTCGGCGACGCGGACCATCGCGGCGATGCGGCGGCGGCCCTCGGCGTCCTTCCACTCGGGCACCTTGGCGGCGACGATCTCGGCTTCCACGTCGTGATCCAGATAGTTCAGCGTGGTGACGATGTTCCAGCGGTCCAGCTGGGCCTGATTGATCTGCTGTGCGCCGTGATACAGGCCCGTGGTGTCGCCCAGGCCGATCGTGTTGGTCGTGGCGAACAGGCGGAAATAGCGGTTCGGGCGGATGACGCGGTTCTGATCCAGCAGGGTCAGGCGACCCTGGGCCTCCAGCACGCGCTGGATCACGAACATCACGTCGGGCCGGCCGGCGTCGTATTCGTCGAAGACCAGGGCGATGGGGCGTTGCAGCGACCAGGGCAGGATGCCCTCGCGGAACTCGGTGATCTGCTTGCTGTCCTTCAGGACGATGGCGTCCTTGCCGATCAGGTCGATCCGGCTGACGTGACTGTCCAGGTTCACGCGCACCAGCGGCCAGTTCAGCCGGGCGGCGACCTGTTCGATGTGGGTCGACTTGCCGGTGCCGTGATAGCCCTGGACCATGACGCGGCGGTCGAACGCGAAGCCGGCGCAGATGGCGATCGTCGTCTGGGGATCGAAGCGATAGGCCTCGTCGATCTCGGGCACATGGCTGTCGCGCTCGTCGAAGGCTGGCACGGTCATGTCGCTGTCCACGCCGAAGGCTTCGCGCAGGGTCACGCGGCGATGCGGTTCGAGCGTCAGCAGGGGATCGGGGGAAGCGTCGAGCGGGGAGGTCATGGACCTCATCTAGAGGCGCCGCGCGCGCGGCTCAACACGCGCGCGGCCCTTGGCGTCGGTTATTTCGCGCTCAGGCGAACATCGACGTTGTTGCGGGTGGCGTTGGAGTAGGGGCAGACCTGGTGCGCCTTCTCGATCAGGTCGTCGATGACGGCCTGGTCCAGGCCGTGGTCGGTCACGGTCAGATCGACATCCAGGTTGAAGCCTTCGCCCTTGGTGTTCTTGCCGAAGCCGACGCCGGCGGTGACCTTTGTGTCGGGGCTGACGGGCGTGCCGGCCTTGCCGCTGACCAGACGCAGCGCGCCGAGGTAGCAGGCGGCGTATCCGGTGGCGAACAACTGCTCGGGATTGGTGCCGTCGCCGCCCTTGCCGCCCATCTCGGTCGGCGTTGACAGTTTGACGTCGATCTTCCCGTCGTCGGTGGCGGATCGACCGTCCTCACGGCCTCCGCCCGATGCGGTCGATTGGGCGCGATACAGAACTTCCATGGCAGGCTCCTTGGGTTGGGATGCTTGAGATGGGAGCTTAACGGCGGACGGGAAGAGGGCGTTGCATCGCGGCTCTAGCCATCGGCGGGCGACGCGGGCTAAAGCACCCTTTCGGGGCGCGTCGTCGGAGTACGCAGTGAAGATTGCCGAACGCTGGTTCGTGTGGGCGGGCATGGTTCTGCTGGGCGGCATCGCCCTGGCGGGGTTGGTCGTCGCCGTCTATGCGGCGTGGCTGTTCCACGACCTGCCCGACGCGTCGGAGCTGGCGGACTATCGCCCGCCGACCGCGACGCGCGTCTATGCCGGCGACGGCACCCTGATCGGCGAGTTTTCGGACGAGCGCCGAATCTATGTCTCCTATGACCAGATCCCCCAGCCGGTAATCCACGCCTTCCTGGCGGCCGAAGATCGCAACTTCTTCCAGCATGGCGGCATCGATGTGGGCGGCATCGGCCGCGCGTCGCTGAAGAACGTCTTCAACCTGGCGTCGGGGCGCCGGTTGGAAGGCGGTTCGACCATCACCCAACAGGTGGCCAAGAACGTCCTGCTGACCAACGAATCCAGCCTGAACCGCAAGCTGAAGGAAGCCATCCTGGCCAATCGCCTGGAGGCGACCTTGTCCAAGGAACAGATCCTCGAGCTGTATCTGAACGAGATCTTCCTGGGCTATCGCTCGTTCGGCATCGCGTCGGCGGCCTACAACTATTTCGGCAAGTCGCTGGCGCAGCTGACGCCTGACGAAGCCGCCTTCCTGGCGTCCCTGCCCAAGGGGCCGAACAACTATCACCCCAAGCGTCACCCCGGGGCGGCCAAGGGCCGTCGTGACTGGGTGCTAGGCGAGATGGAGCAGAGCGGCTGGCTGACGCCTGAACAACTGGTCGAGGCGCGCGCCAAGCCTTTGGTGACGCGCGATGCGCCGCAACGGTCGGATTACAAGGACGCCGACTTCTTCGTCGAGGAGGCGCGCCGTCAGGCCGCCGCCAACCCCCAGTTCGGCGAGCAACTGCGCGCCGGCGGCTTCTATATGCGCACGACCCTGGACCCGACGCTGCAGACGGCGGCGCGTCGGGCCCTGATGCAGGGGCTCGAAAACTACGACCGTCGTCATGGCTGGCGCGGCGGGTGGGGCACGACCGACTTCGCAGACGGGTGGCAGGCGGTCGCGCTGAAGGAACAGGCGCCGCCCGAGCGCCGCAGCTGGCAGGCCGCCGCAATCGAAAGCGTCAGCGGCAACACGGTCCGTATCCGCACGGCCCGCGACGACAAGTCCGGCACGCTGCTGGCGTCGGACGCCGCCTGGGCCAACGCCAATCGTCAGCTGAAGCGCGGCGAACTGATCTTCGTGGAGCCGCAGGGGGGGCAGTTCGCCCTGAAGCAGGTGCCGCGCGTCAACGGGGCGCTGGTCGCCATCGAGCCGCAGTCCGGCCGCGTGCTGGCGATGGTCGGCGGCTATTCCTACGCACTGTCCAGCTTCAATCGGGCGACCCAGGCGCGCCGCCAACCGGGTTCGGCGTTCAAACCGTTCGTCTATGCGACGGCGCTCGAGGGTGACTTCACCCCCGCCTCGATCGTCCTGGATGCGCCGATCAGCTTCGCCGGCGGTCCCAACGGCACGCGCTGGACGCCCGAGAACTACAGCCGCCAATACTACGGCCCTCAGACGCTGCGTCGCGGGCTGGAGCTGTCGCGCAACGTCATGACGGTGCGGCTGGCCCAGTCGGTCGGCATGAAGAAGATCGTGGATCAGTCGGCCAAGATGGGTCTGCCGGGCATGACGCCGAACCTGTCGGTGTCGCTGGGCGCCGGCGAGGTCACGCCGCTTGAGATCACGGCCGCCTATTCCGCCTTCGCCAACGGCGGGCGGCGGGTGACGCCCTATCTGATCGACTATGTGCAGGACCGCGACGGCGAGACCATCTTCCGCGCCGACAATCGCAGCTGCCGCGAATGCGGCCGGGGCTTCTCGGGCCAGGAATCGCCGCGGCTGCAGCAACGTGGCACCCAGGTCATCGACCCGATCACCGCCTATCAGATGAGCTCCATGCTGGAGGGCGTGGTTCAGCGCGGCACCGCCGCCAGCGCGCGCGGCCTCGGCCCCTGGGTCGCGGGCAAGACCGGCACGACCAACGAATATCGCTCGGCCTGGTTTGTGGGCTTCACCACCGACATCGTGGTCGGCGTCTTCATCGGCTTCGACGACAACCGCTCGCTGGGATCCGGTGAAGCCGGCGCCTCGGCCGCCGTGCCGGTCTTCACGGAGTTCATGCAGACGGCGTTGAAGGAAAGGCCGGCTCGCCCGTTCGTGCGGCCCAAGAACGCCATCTTCCGCACCGTCAACGGGATCGAGGAGGCCTTCCGCCCCGGCACCGAACGCCAGGCCCCGCCGCCGCGCCCGACCGGCCCGGCCCAGCCCGTCGGACCGCAGAACTACTATGAGGTAATCCGCCGCGAGCAGGAGGCCGCCAGCGGCGCGCCCGCCTCGTCGCCGGCGCCCACCGCGCCGCCGCCCCCCAAGAAGGCGCCGGCGGAGGACTTGAGCGGATTGTACTGAGGCTTTAGGTAGGCCTTTCGAACGGCGCGTCCTCGTGGCGCGCCGTTTTCCATTAATCCTGCCCTGTCGCGCGGCCTGCGGGTCGTGCTGCTTGAGGGCGTTGTGTCGCGGAGATTGCGATGAGACCGGATGTCGAGGCCATGAAGGCCGACATCGAGCAGAGCGTCGCTCTGCTCAGGAGGCGTCTTTGACTGGGATGTCGCTCTAAGAAAGCTCGATGAGCTGAATGCGCGGGTCGAGGACCCGACGCTGTGGGACAAGCCCGACGAGGCCCAGGCCGTCAGCCGCGAACGCTCGCAGCTGGAAGGCAAGATCAACACCGTCAAGGCGATAGGGCAGGACCTCGAAGACGGGGTGATGCTGGCCGAGATGGCGGACGAGGAAGGCGACGAGGGCGCGCTGGAAGACGCTCGCGCGTCGCTGCGCGGCATCAAGGAACGCGCCGCCCGCGCCGAGCTGGAAGCCCTGTTGTCCGGCGAGGCTGACGGTAACGACGCCTATCTGGAAGTGAACTCCGGCGCCGGCGGCACCGAGTCGAACGACTGGGCCGGCATGCTGCTGCGCATGTACTCCCGCTGGGCCAAGGCGCACGGCTACGAGGTCACGATCGAGGCGCACGAAGAGGGCGAGCAGGCGGGGGTCAAGTCGGCCACCATCCTGATCGAAGGGCCCAACGCCTATGGCTGGCTGAAGTCGGAATCGGGCGTGCACCGCCTGGTCCGCATCAGCCCCTATGACGCGGCGGCCAAGCGCCACACCAGCTTCGCCTCCATCGGGGTGTCGCCGGTCGTGGACGACGCGATCGAGATCGACATCAACCCCTCGGACGTGCGCACCGACACCTATCGCGCCTCGGGCGCCGGCGGTCAGCACATCAACAAGACCGACTCAGCCGTGCGCCTGACGCACACCCCGACCAACACCGTCGTGGCCTGCCAGGCCGGCCGGTCGCAGCACCAGAACCGCGAGATGGCGTGGAAGATGCTGCGCGCGCGCCTGTACGAGCTGGAACTGCAAAAGCGTGAGGCGGCGGCTCAGGCGCTGGCCGACGCCAAGACGGACATCGGGTGGGGCCACCAGATCCGCTCCTATGTCCTGCAACCCTATCAGATGGTGAAAGACCTGCGGACCGAGGTTGAGACCTCGGACACCCAGGGGGTGTTGGACGGCGACTTGGACGCCTTCATGGGCGCGGCCCTGGCCCAGCGGGTCGGCGAGACCCGCGGATCGAGCGTGGACTGACGGAAAAGGGCGGCTCCGATGAGCCGCCCTTTGTGTTTGGGCTACCGGCCTTACGGACGACTTGAGCCCGTTCGCATTCGACGCGGTCAGGCGGCGGTCTTGTCGGCCTTGTCAGCCTTTGGCGCGGGGGCTTCCAGCATGGCGGCGCCGGGGGTGTCGCGCTTGGCCTGGTTGCAGCGGCCCTGGAACCAGGCGCCCTGGTCGATGGCGAGTTGCTCTTGCGTGATATCGCCCTCGACGCGAGCGGTGGCGTGCAGCTTGACCTGTTTGGCGACGATGGCGCCCGATACGCGGCCGCGCACATCAAGGACGTCGGCATGGACCGTGCCCTCGACCGAGCCGCCTTCGCCGATCACGACGCGCGAGACGCGGACGTCGCCCTTCAGCGAGCCATCGACCTGAAGCTCGCCGGCGCCGGAGATGTTGCCTTCGTATTTCACGCCGGCCGACAGGGTCGACAGATTGCTGGACCGGGCCGCCGGACGGGCCGGTTCAGGGGCGCACGGCGCTTGCGTCGTCGCCGGCAGGGACGGCGTGCTCGCAGCCGTCGGCGTGGGCGTGGTCGGTTCGGGCGCTGGGGGGATGCCCAGGCCGTTCGATCCGCTGTCGTAGGATTTGCTCTTGGTGAACATGGTGCGCTCCGCATCTGCCAGCCAAGGCCGGCCAAGCCCCTATTAGCCCCGACGCCCACTAGGCCGTGGAGGAGGGGCCAAGGTCAAGCATCGCTTCCGAACGGCGCTCGCCGATTACAGGGCCCTGGCGGCCTCCAGCACGGCCGCGGCGTGGTCGGCGACCTTCACAATGCGCCAGGCCTTGGCGACGCGGCCCTCGGCGTCGATCAGGAAGGTGGCCCGCTCGATGCCCATGTAATCGCGGCCATAAAGCTTTTTCTGCACCCAGACGCCCCAGGCCTCGCAGGCGGCGCCGTCCTCGTCGGAGGCGAGGGTGACGGCGAGATCGTATTTGGCCTTGAACCTGTCGTGCTTCTTCACCGTGTCCTTGGACACGCCTATGACCGGCACGCCCAGAGCGGCGAAGTCGGGCGCCAGGGCGGTGAAGTCCTGCGCCTCGCGCGTGCAGCCGGTCGTGTCGTCCTTGGGATAGAAATAGACGACGGCGAGTTTGCCCTTCAGGGCGGCGAGGGTGACGCGGCCGCCGCCGTCCGTGGGCAGGTCGAGGGCGGGCGCGGGTTGGCCTTCTGCGGCGGACATCAGACGGGCCTCACCAGAACGATCTTTTTCTTGCCGGCCGCCAGCTTGATGACGCCGTCCTTGAGGTCGGCTTCGGTCAGCAGTTGGGCGCCGTCGGACACGGCGGCGTCGTTGAGGCGCAGACCGCCGCCCTGGGCCAGGCGACGGGCCTCGCCGTTGGAGGCCGTCAGGCCAGCCTTGGTCACGACAGCGGCGATCATGGCGCCGTAGACCTCGGCCGACGGCAGTTCGACGGTCGGCAGGTCGGCGGACAGCTGGCCTTTTTCGAAGTTGCTTTCGGCGGCGGCGCGCGCCTTTGCAGCCTCGTCCGCGCCATGCAGCAGGGTGGTCGCCGCATCGGCGAGGGCCTTTTTGGCGTCGTTGATCGCCGCGCCTTCCAGCGCTTCGTATTGCGCGATCTGTTCCAGGCTCAGGTCGGTGAACAGGCGCATGAAGCGGCCGACGTCGGCGTCCTCGGCGTTACGCCAGAACTGCCAGTAGTCGTAGGGGCTGAGTTGTTCGGCGTTCAGCCAGATGGCGCCCTGAGCGGTCTTGCCCATCTTGCCGCCCGACGCCGTGGTCAGCAGCGGCGTGGTCAGGCCGAAGGCAGCCTTCTGATCCACGCGGCGAACCAGATCTACGCCCGAAGTGATGTTGCCCCACTGGTCCGAGCCGCCCATTTGCAGGGTGACATTATGGCTGCGGTTGAGCTCCAGGAAGTCCACCGACTGCATCAGCATGTAGTTGAACTCAAGGAAGGTCATCGGCTGTTCGCGCTCAAGGCGCAGCTTGACCGAGTCGAAGCTCAGCATCCGGTTGACGGTGAAGTGGGTGCCGAAATCCCTCAGGAACTGGATGTAGCCGTAGCCGGACAGCCAGTCGTCATTGTTGACCATGACCGCATCTGTCGGTCCGTCGCCGAACGTCAGGAACTTGGCGAAGACCGTCTTGATGGTGTCGATGTTCGACTGGATCGTCTCTTCGGTCAGTTGCGGACGCGACGTGTCCTTGCCGGTCGGGTCGCCGACCTTGGTCGTGCCGCCGCCCATCAGGACGATGGGCTTGCCACCTGCCTGCTGAAGCCGGCGCAGCATCATGATCTGGATCAGGCTGCCGACGTGCAATGACGGCGCAGTGGCGTCGAAGCCGATATAGCCCGGCACCACGCCCGCGGCGGCCGCCTCGTCCAATTCGACGGGGTGGGTGATCTGATGGATGTAGCCGCGCGCCTGAAGCGTGCGCAGGAAGTCGGATTTGAAGGCGTGTTCGGTCATGGTGAGGCTGGGTTAGCAGGGATGACGAGGGTCGTCTTCCCCTAGTCGAGGCGGCGTCGGCTGTTCAGACGGCGCGGATGAAAAACACCGTCTAAAGTGTCTAATTCGTCTAATCTCAATCGGCGCGAAATTGCACGGCAACGCGAAACCGCGTGCAAAATGCAAAGTGGTGCAGTTCCAGGTAGAGCGGCTTTGGGCATGGCGCGCCCATTTTAGCGCCGTTTCAGGCCGCGATAGGTACGACGACGCTGCTGCGTCTCATGCCGCTGTAAATGCAGTCGATATTGCCCGCAGGTGCGCTGGCTGACGACTCATCGCCGAGCTGTCCGCCTTCAAGGAATCACCCGATTGAGGACCAGCGCAAAGAGGGCGACGACTACGGTCCATGTCAGGAGACGGAAGACGGCTCGGACGATGTGCCGCTGACGACCAGGCAAGGCGTGAGCAGACCCACAAAGAGGTGGAGGCGATCGTTTAAAAATTTGCGCTTCTCAGGGAAGACCATCTGCGGACCGTAGGGGGAGCGCTTAGGCATGCTGCAATGCTTTCACACCGGTCAGAAGCAAGCAAGGGTTGATGAGGCGTCGGGCAAGTCGGTCGGGCGATGGTTTTCGACGCTGTTTGCAAAGCGAAACGCATTTGCACAATCGGGCCCAGGTGGAGGAAGTCGGAGGCCAGCTTTTGATCTAATGCGTGGGCTTGCGAAGCAGCTTTCGCTCGACCAGCCACCAGGTAACGTTTGCCAGAGACGCCCCGATGGCGCCGCAAAGCGCCACCGTCAGTATGTGCGGCAAAGGCGGGGGCGCGGCCTCGCTCAAGAGCAACAGCGCAAAGGTGTAGGCCAATGTCAGCGCAAAAAGGGCGAGAAACCTCATCTCCAGATTGTAGATGCGTTGGCTCGGTCGATGCAATCGACGAGTTGGCCGGCCTGCGATACGAAGGCGCCATGCGCCTGCCTCTGATCCCGCATCCGACATCCAACTCTGCGGGACTGACTCTGGAGGTCGAGGCGCGGCGCGCCGGGCGGGTTCTGAGCCTGGAGTATGTGCTGGCCGGACCGGTAAATGGGGTGTGGCGGCCAGAGGCGGCGGCGCGGGTGCGGACTGACGAGTTGTGGCGGACGACCTGTTTCGAGGCGTTCGTGCGGACGGCGGGCGGCTATGTCGAATACAATCTGTCGCCGTCGGGGGCGTGGGCGGCCTATCGGTTCGACGGCTATCGCGAGGGGATGCGGGAGCTGAAGATGCACGCTCCGTTCATCGTTACGCGGTCGGCACCTGCACAGTTCGTGCTGACGGCGGACGTGACCTTGCCGGAGGATGCAGTCGGGTCGTCGGGGTTGGCGGCGGTGATCCGGGGCGTGGACGGGGCGATCGGCTATTGGGCGCTGGCGCATCCTTCGGATAAGCCGGACTTTCATCATCCCGACTCGTTCGCGCTGGACCTGACATGAACTTCGGCCTCGACCGCCTTTTGTCCGACGACACCCTGAGGGCGCAGCTGAAGGGGCGCCGCCTGGCCTTGCTGGCGCATCCGGCGTCGGTGACGAAGGACTTGACCCACGCGGTCGACGCCCTGGCCGCGTGTCCCGAGATCCGGCCGACCGCCGCCTTTGGCCCGCAGCACGGGATGAAGGGCGATCTGCAGGACAATATGATGGAGAGCCCGGATTATCGCGATCCGGTGCACGGCTTCCCGGTCTTCAGCCTGTACGGCGAGGTGCGGCGCCCGCGCGACGAATGGATGGCCGAGTTCGACGTGCTTCTGGTCGATCTGCAGGACCTGGGCTGCCGCATCTACACCTATGTGACGACGCTTTTATACGTGCTGCAGGCGGCGGCGAAACACGGCAAGTCGGTCTGGGTGCTGGACCGGCCCAATCCGGCGGGACGGCCGGTCGAGGGGATGACGCTGAAGCCCGGCTGGGAAAGCTTCGTCGGGGCCGGGCCGATGCCAATGCGCCATGGCATGACGATGGGCGAACTGGGCCTGTGGTTCATCGACCAGTTCAAGCTGGATGTGGATTACCGGGTGGTGGAGATGCAGGGCTGGGCGCCGGAGGCGGGGCCGGGCTTCGGCTGGCCGCTGCTGGACCGGTCATGGGTCAATCCCAGCCCGAATGCGCCGAACCTGTCGATGGCGCGCGCCTATGCGGGCACGGTGATGCTGGAAGGCGCGACCCTGTCGGAAGGGCGGGGGACGACACGGCCGCTGGAGCTGTTCGGAGCGCCGGACATCGACGCCCGGGCGGTGATCGCGGAAATGCAAGCGCTGGCGCCGCAATGGCTGGGCGGCTGCATCTTGCGCGATATGTGGTTCGAGCCGACCTTCCACAAGCACGTTGGAAAGCTGTGCAGCGGGGTGCAGATCCACGTCGATCACCCCGGCTATGACCACGCGGCCTTCCAGCCGTGGCGGGTTCAGGCCTTGGGCTTCAAGGCGATCCGTCGGCTGTATCCCGACTACGATCTGTGGCGGGATTTTCCGTACGAGTATGCGTTCGGGAAACTGCCCATCGACGTGATCAACGGCGGACCGGGCCTGCGGGAATGGGTGGACGACGCGGCGGCGACGCCAGGCGATCTGGATGCCGCAACGCAGCCGGACGAGGCGGCGTGGGAAGAGGCGCGGCGGCCGTTCCTGCTGTATTGAATCGCCATAACCAAAATCTATTGCGCATCCGCAAATAAGTGATTGGGCTTATTTGGTGCGGTGCGGTAGGGAGACCGCCTCCCAACCACCTTGCATTGGATTTTGCGCATGGCCCTCATCAACACGACCATCAAACCTTTTACGGCCGAAGCCTATAAGGGCGGCAAATTCCTGACGGTCACGGACGCCGACGTCGCGGGCAAGTGGGCGATCTTCTTCTTCTATCCGGCTGACTTCACCTTCGTGTGCCCGACCGAACTGGAAGACCTGGCCGACCACTATGCCGAGTTCCAGAAGCTGGGCGTCGAGATCTATTCGGTGTCGACCGACACTCACTTCTCGCACAAGGCCTGGCACGACTCGTCGCCGGCGATCGGCAAGATCGAATACACGATGCTGGGCGACCCGTCGGGTCTGGTGACCAACAACTTCGACGCCATGCGTCCGGGCGTGGGCCTGGCCGACCGCGCGACCTTCCTGGTCGATCCGGACGGCGTGATCCAGTTCACCGAGACGACGTCGGAAGGCATCGGCCGCAACGCCGCTGAACTGCTGCGCAAGGTCAAGGCCGCCCAGTATGTGCGCTCGCACCCGGGTGAAGTCTGCCCGGCCAAGTGGGAAGAAGGCGAAGCCACCCTGGCCCCGTCGCTCGACCTCGTCGGCAAGATTTAAGACTGACTACGCCTATCGGGTCCGGCCTTCGGGTCGGACCCACCCGGCCGCCCCCCAAATGCGGGACGCGGACCTTATCGCGCAGGCCTCGCCGGGATCGGCTCGAAGGCGGCGCGTTACCCTGAAATTCGAGGAGCATCCGATGCTAGACGCCAATCTGAAATCCCAGCTCGAAGCCTACCTCAAGAACATCGTCCATCCCGTCGAACTGGTCGCCTCGCTGGGCGCAGGGCCCAAGTCGATCGAGCTGAAGACCCTGCTGGAGGAGATCGTCTCGGTCTCGCACGGCAAGGTGGAGATGGGCCGCGACTATGACGACGAACGCCAGCCCAGCTTCCTGATCCGGCGCAAGGGCACGGACATCGGCGTGCGGTTTGCGGGCATTCCGCTGGGCCACGAGTTCACCTCGCTGGTGCTGGCCCTGCTGCACGTCGGCGGCCATCCGTCCAAGGCGGCGCAGGAGGTGATCCAGCAGGTCAGGGACCTGGACGGCGACTATGTGTTCGAGACCTATTTCTCGCTGTCGTGCCAGAACTGCCCGGACGTGGTGCAGGCGCTGAACCTGATGAGCGTGATCAATCCGCGCATCAAACACGTCGCTATCGAGGGCGGCCTGTTCAAGGACGAGGTGGACGAGCGCAAGATCATGGCCGTGCCGACGGTCTTCCTGAACGGCGAACTGTTCGGTCAGGGCCGGATGGAGCTGGAGCAGATCGCCGCCAAGCTGGATTCCGGCGCCGAAGCCCGCGCGGCCGAGCGTCTGAAGTCCAAGGATCCGTTCGAGGTTCTGGTGGTCGGCGGCGGGCCGGCCGGGGCGGCGGCCGCCATCTATACGGCGCGCAAGGGTATTCGCACGGGCGTGGTCGCCGAACGCTTCGGCGGACAGGTGCTGGACACGATGGCGATCGAGAACTTCGTCTCGGTCCCTTACACCGAGGGGCCCAAGCTGGCGGCCCATCTGGAGCAACACGTCCGCGAGTATGAAGTGGACCTGATGAACCTGCAGAAGGCGGCCAAGCTGATACCGGCCAAGGTTACGGGCGGCCTGCACGAGGTGGTGCTGGAGAATGGCGCCAGTCTGAAATCACGGACCGTCATCCTGTCGACGGGCGCGCGCTGGCGCCAGATGAACGTGCCGGGCGAGGAGCAGTACAAGAACAAGGGCGTGGCCTATTGCCCGCACTGCGACGGGCCGCTGTTCAAGGGCAAGCGGGTGGCGGTGATCGGCGGCGGCAACTCAGGCGTCGAGGCGGCGATCGACTTGGCGGGCATCGTGGCCCATGTGACCCTGATCGAATATGACAGCGAACTGCGAGCCGATGCGGTGCTGCAGCGCAAGCTGGCGACCCTGCCGAACGTGCGGATCGTGACCTCGGCCCTGACGACCCAGGTGCATGGCGACGGCGAGAAGGTGACGGGACTGTCCTATAAGGACCGCAACTCCGACGCCCATCACGACGTCGATCTGGAAGGCATCTTTGTGCAGATCGGTCTGGTCCCGAACACCGAATGGCTGCACGGCGCGGTGGGCCTGACCCCGCGCGGCGAGATCGAGGTGGATCACCGCGGCGAGACCTCGCAGCCGGGCATCTTTGCGGCGGGCGACGCGACGACCGTACCCTACAAGCAGATCGTCATCGCCATGGGCGAAGGCTCTAAGGCGGGGCTGTCGGCATTCGACTACATGATCCGTACCGAACCGGCGAAAGAGGCGGTGGCCGAACCGGCGTGATCGCTTAACGGTGAGGGCAACCGGGCCAGCAGCAGGGGCGGCGTTTGCTGTCGGTCAAGCTCGCCCGGCCCCAATCCAGCCGTTTGCGCCGGGTTTCCGACTTCTTGGCGGTCTCGATCCAGCAGATCCATTCGTTGCGGGCCAGGGGCGTGATGTCGCGCCAGGTCGCCAAGGCGTCCGGCGCGGCGACCAACGACGCGCGCAGGTCGTCCGGCAAGTCATGAACCACGCCGCCGGGGATGTCGGTCGCATCTGCCATGCCCATTTGTCGCAGCGACAAGCCTTGTCAGCAACGGCGCGTTAGAACCGCCGTGCGAGACCGACACCGAACTCCACGTCCGGGCTGTCGTCGTTCAGGCCGAAGTTAAGACCGAAATCCAGCTGGGCGTCGGGCAGGGACGGCGGCGACCAGACGGCGGTCAGGTCGAAGGTGGACGGCGTGGTCGGCGCGACGGGATCATCGTCGCGGCTGATCCAGACCTCGGCGCCCAGGTCCCATTGGCCAAAGCCGCGCCCTACGCCTGCGACCATCGTATAGGCGCCGTGGCGGCCGTCGCCGTCCGCATCCGAAACCCAGTTCACCTCGGGCGACAGGCTCAGGCTCCAGTCGTCGTTCAGCGGGATGGAGACCGGCAGGATGACGCCGCCCTCGAACCCGTCGGCGCGAATGCCGCGCGCACCCGTCGGCGCGGTGATGAAGCCGGAAATCGCGAGGGACAGGCCCGAGCCGTCAGGGTTCTTCAGCGAGTGCCGCAGGCCGATACTGAGATCGCCGACGCCTTCGTTCACATCACGATCGCCGGTCGCGCGGTCGAGAATGCGTTCGTGGTTCCAGGTCGTGAGTCCGAGTTGAAGCTCAGTCAGGCCGGTCAGGCCATAGCGCACGAACAGGTCACCGGCGTCCCAGGTGTCGGTCCGTGTGGCGTCGTCCGTCTGACGCGCGCCGTCGAACAGGCCGAGTTCGACCTGCCAGCGGCCCTTGTCGAGGATGCAGGCAGGCGTGCCCTTGCCGGGGCGATCGGCGCAGAAATCGCGCTCTGATGCGGGAGTCGACTGAGCCGCAACGGCCGAGGGTAAGGCCAGAGAGGCGATCAGGGCGATCAGAAGGGGCGGACGCATGGCGGATCTCGCAGCGATGTCTCGCCCGATCATGCCGCCCGCGCCTTAATCAGCCGTGACGCCAAGCCGAATATCAGGCCGGATGTTAGGCCGGCTTTTCTTCCAGACGCTTGTCCAGATAGGCGCCGACGCGGGTTTCGACCGCGCTCATGTGGTCCTGCCAGAAGTGGCTGGCGCCCTCTTCCAGTTCGTAGTCGATGATGATGCCCTTTTGGGTGCGCAGCTTGTTGACGACACGCTCGACCTCGACCGGCGGGACGATGGTGTCGGCCGTGCCGTGCAGGAACAGGCCGGACGCCGGGCAGGGCGCCAGGAAGCTGAAGTCGTACATGTTCGACGGCGGCGAGACCGAGATGAAGCCGTCCGTCTCGGGGCGACGCATCAGAAGCTGCATGCCGATGTAGGCGCCGAACTGATAGCCGGCGACCCAGGTCTGGCTGGCGCCAGGGTTGTTGGCCTGGAGCCAATCGAGGGCGGTGGCCGCGTCGGCCAGCTCGCCGATGCCCGAATCGAACTCGCCCTGCGACTTGCCGACGCCGCGCGAGTTGTAGCGCAGGGTCGCAAAGCCACGCTGCTGGAACAGCTGGTGCAGGGTGACCGCGACCGGGTTGTTCATATGTCCGCCCGCCTTAGGGTGCGGATGCAGGATCAGCGCGATCGGGGCGTTCGGGCGCTTGCCCGGGGAATAGCGGCCTTCGATGCGACCGGAGGCGCCGGGCAGGATGACTTCAGGCATAGGGGCTCTGGAATCCGTTCAACTGTCATTTCGCGAGTGCGTAATACTTGACCGCGGAGGTGGGACTTTCTAAGTCCCTCCGCAAGCGCGCCGCCTTTGCGAAGGCGCGGGTTCTAGCACAGGAGCCCCGAAAAGCGCGCAATTTTTGAAGGTGCGAAATGCGTCTGTCGACCAAGGGACGATACGCCGTGATGGCGATGGCCGATCTGGCGAAGAACGGACGCGGCGAGAGCGGTGAAATCCGGGCGGTTTCGCTGGCCGAGATCGCCGCGCGCCAGGAGATTTCGCTGAGCTATCTGGAGCAGTTGTTCGCCCGTCTGAGGAAGAGCGAACTGGTCAAGAGCGTGCGCGGACCGGGCGGCGGATACCGTCTGGCCAAGGCGGCGCACGAGACGGTGGTCGCCGAGATCGTGCTGGCCGTCGATGAGCCGATCCGGGCGACGCGGTGTGTGGCGCATGGCTCGCCCAAGGGCTGTATGCTGGCCGGCGAACGCTGCATCACCCACAATCTTTGGGAAGACCTGGGCGACGAAATCCATCGCTATCTGGCCGGCGTGTCGCTGGAGGATGTGGTGATGAACCGGACGGGCCAGCGTCGGCGCAACGTCGAGCCCTCGGCCGTGGGGGTGGCGGCATGAGCGGCGTCTATCTGGACTACAACGCCTCGGGCCTGGTGCGGCCGGAAGTGCTGGACGTCATGGCGCGGGCGCTGGCCGACAACGGCAATCCGTCGGCGGTCCACGCCGCCGGGCGGCGGGCGCGGGCGAGGGTCGAGACGGCGCGGGCCCAGGTCGGCGAACTGGTCGGGGCCGATCCGACGGCGGTGGTGTTCAACTCGGGCGGCACTGAAGCCAATGCCCAAGGCATCGCCAGCGCGCTTGCGGCCGGTTGCGAGCGGCTGATCGTGTCGGCGACCGAGCATCCGTGTGTGGCTGAGACGGCTGCGAATGCGGGGGCGCCGGTCGAGGTGCTGCCGGTCGATGCGAACGGGGTGGTGGATCTGGACTGGCTGGCCGACGCGCTGCGCCGACCGGGCCGGGCCGTGGTCGCCATCCACCATGCGAACAACGAAAGCGGCGTCATCCAGCCGATCGCCGAGGCGGCGGCTCTGGTGCGGGCGGCGGGCGGCTGGCTGCATGTCGACGCCATTCAGTCGGCGGGCAAGGTCGCGGTCGATATGCGCGCGCTGGACGCCGACACCCTGACCCTGTCGGCGCATAAGCTGGGCGGGGCGCAGGGCGTCGGCGCCCTGATCTTCAAGGCAGGCCTGTCGGGCGTGCGCATCCTGCACGGCGCGGGGCAGGAGCGGGGGCTGCGCGCCGGGACCGAGAACGTGCCCGGCATCGCCGGCTTCGGCGTCGCGGCCGATTGCGCCGCGCGTGATCTGGAGACGATGGCCTCGCACGTCGTCTGGCGTGATGCGGCCGAAGCCAAGGTCAAGGCCGCAGGCGCGACCATCATCGGCGGCGACGCAGCGCGTCTGCCCAACACCCTGTTCATGGCCGTCGAGGGCTGGGACAGTCCGCAGCAGCTGATCACCCTGGACCTGACGGGCGTCATGGTGTCGGCCGGCTCGGCCTGTTCGTCGGGCAAGGTCAAGCCGTCCAAGACCATCAGCGCCATGGGCCTGAATTCGCTGGCGACCGGGGGCGTGCGCGTCTCCGGCGGCTGGGGCACGGTCGAGAGCGACTGGGCAAGGTTCGCCGACGCCTGGGTCGCCGCCTACAACAAGCACAAGACGCGCGCCGCCGAGCGCGTGAGAGAGGTCGCCTGATGGCCGCCGTCAAGGAAACCATCGACGCCGTCGCTGCACTGGAAAAGTACGAGCACGGCTTCACGTCCGACATCGAGACCGAATATGCGCCCAAGGGGCTGAGCGCCGAGATCGTGCGCTTCATTTCCGAAAAGAAGGGCGAGCCGGAATGGATGCTGGAATGGCGTCTGGCCGCCTATGAGCGCTGGCTCGCGATGGAAGAGCCGACCTGGGCGGCGGTGAAGTACGAACCCGTCGACTATCAGGACCTGTTCTACTATGCGGCGCCCAAGAAGAAGGACGGGCCCAAGTCGCTGGACGAGGTCGATCCCGAGATCCTGGAGATCTACAAGAAGCTGGGCATCCCGCTGAAGGAGCAGGAGGTGCTGGCCGGGGTGCAGGGCGCGCCCAAGGTCGCCGTGGACGCCGTCTTCGACAGCGTGTCGGTGGTCACGACCTTCAAGGAAGAACTGGCCAAGGTCGGCGTGATTTTCATGCCGATTTCCGAGGCCTTGCGCGAATATCCTGATCTGGTTCGGCAGTATCTGGGGTCGGTGGTTCCGGTCTCGGACAATTATTTCGCAGCGCTGAACAGTGCGGTCTTTTCGGACGGCTCGTTTGTCTACATCCCGCCGGGCGTCAAATGCCCGATGGAGCTGTCGACCTATTTCCGCATCAACGCCAGCCAGACCGGCCAGTTCGAGCGGACCCTGATCATCGCCGACAAGGGGGCCTACGTCTCCTACCTTGAGGGCTGCACCGCGCCGATGCGCGACGAGAACCAGCTGCACGCAGCCGTGGTCGAGATCGTGGCGCTGGACGACGCCGAGGTGAAATATTCGACGGTCCAGAACTGGTATCCGGGCGACGCCGAGGGCAAGGGCGGCATCTACAACTTCGTGACCAAGCGCGCCGACTGCCGTGGCGATCGGTCCAAGGTGTCGTGGACGCAGGTCGAGACCGGCTCGGCCGTGACTTGGAAATATCCGTCCTGCATCCTGAAGGGAGAGGAGAGCTCCGGCGAGTTCTATTCCATCGCCATCACCAACGGGCATCAGCAAGCCGACACCGGCACCAAGATGATCCACTTGGGCAAGAACTCGAAGTCGCGGATCATCGCCAAGGCGGTGTCGGCGGGCAAGTCGGACTCGACCTATCGAGGCCTGGTCTCGGTGCATACGAAGGCGACGGGCGTGCGCAACTTCACCCAGTGCGACAGCCTGCTGATCGGCAAGGAGTGCGGCTCGCACACCATCCCCTATATCGAGGCGCGCAACGGCTCGGCCCTACTGGAGCATGAGGCGACAACGACGCGCCTGTCGGACGACCAGCTGTTCTACGCCCAGCAGCGCGGGCTGTCGCAGGAGGAGGCCGTGGCCCTGCTGGTCAACGGCTTCGTCCGCGACGTGATGCAGAAACTGCCGATGGAGTTCGCCGTCGAGGCGCAGAAGCTGGTGGCGATCAGCCTTGAAGGCTCGGTTGGATAATCAAGAAGAAACAATGCTTAATATTAACAACCTCCACGTCTCTGTCGGCGAAAAGCCGATCCTGAAGGGCCTGACGCTCAACGTTCCAGCGGGCGAGGTGCACGCCATCATGGGGCCGAACGGCGCGGGCAAGTCGACGCTGGGTTACGCCCTGTCGGGACGGCCGGGCTATGAGGCGACGGAAGGGTCTGTCGAATGGGCGGGCGAGGACCTGCTGGCGCTGGATCCGGCCGAACGGGCGGCCAAGGGGGTGTTTCTGTCGTTCCAGTATCCGATCGAGATCCCCGGCGTGCCGGCCCTGACCTTCGTGCGGACGGCGCTGAATGCGCAAAAGCGCGCGCGAGGCGAGGAGGAGGTGGCGGTGCCCGCCTTCCTGAAGCTGGTCCGCGAGGCGTCCAAGGCGCTGAAGATGGACTTCGACATGCTGAAGCGGCCGCTGAACGTCGGCTTCTCCGGTGGCGAGAAGAAACGGATGGAGATCCTGCAGATGGCCCTGCTGGAGCCGTCGCTGCTGATCTTGGACGAGACCGATTCCGGCCTCGATATCGACGCCCTGCGCATCGTGTCGGAAGGGGTGAATGCACTGCGTCGTCCTGACCGCGCCATGCTGGTCATCACCCACTATCAGCGCCTGCTCGACTACATCAAACCGGATCGGGTGCATGTGCTGGCAAGCGGTCGGATCGTGGCCTCGGGCGGGCCGGAGCTGGCTCTGGAGCTGGAGGCGGAAGGGTACGATAAATATCTGCCGCCCGTCCTAGAGGGGGCGGCATGAGCGCGGCCTTCGCCATCGACCTGACCGACGCCGAGACCTATCCGTCGCGACGGACGGAAGCGTGGAAATACAGCGACCTGAAGCGCTATCTTCGCGCCGCGCCGGAGCCGTCAGGCACGGCTGAGGTCGGGCCGCCGGGACCGTTTTATGATCTGGGCGGGGAGGCGATCGTCTTCGCCAACGGACGCGCCGTCGGCGTGACCGACTTCATCGCCTCGGGCGAGCGGACCCTGAGGCTGCGCTATGTGTCGGACGCCGTAGGCACGGGCCACACGGCCAGCGCGCGGGTTTCGGCGCGCGCCGGCGCCAAGCTGCTGCTTCTGGAGACGCACGAGGGCGCGGGTTCGGCCTATGTGGCGCACAATACGCTGGAACTGGACGTGGCGGCCGGCGCCGAGGTGACGCGCGTCGTCCTGGTCGAGGAGCCGGAGGACGCGATTTCCGTGTCCGAAGCCCATGTGAAGGTCGAGGCGGGCGGCGTCTATCGCCAGACCATCGTCACGACCGGCGCCAAGCTGCAGCGGATCGAGACGCGCATCACCCACTATGCCCAGGGTGCGCAGGTTCAGGCCGACGGCCTGTATCTACTGAACGGATCGCGTCATGCGGACCTGACCAGCGTGGTGCGTCACGTGGAACACGACGGCGCGACCTCGCAACTGATCAAGGGCGTGGCCCGCGATACGGCGCGCGGCGTCTTCCAGGGCAAGATCGTGGTCGAGCGCGGCGCCGACGGCACCGATGCGCGCATGGGCCACCACGCCCTGATCGCCAGCGAGCGGGCCGAGATCGACGCCAAGCCGGAACTGATCATCTATGCCGACGACGTGCAGTGCGCGCACGGCAACACCGTTGGGACGCTGGACGAGAGCGCCCTGTTCTACATGCAGCAGCGCGGCATTCCGGCCGATGAGGCCCGCGCCCTGCTGACCCAGGCCTTCCTGATCGAGGTCATCGACCGGATTGAGCATGATGGCGCGAGAGAGGTGGCGCGGGAATGGCTGACGGCGCGGTTGTGAACACCTTCGATCCCTATGCCGTGCGGGCGCAGTTCCCGATCCTGTCGCGACAGGTGAACGGCAAGCCGCTGGTCTATCTGGACAATGCGGCCTCTGCGCAGAAGCCGCGCGCGGTGATCGACGCCCTGGTGGCGACGATGGAGGGCGGCTACGCCAACGTCCACCGGGGCCTGCACACCCTGTCGAACGAGGCGACCGAAGCCTTCGAAAAGGCGCGCGAGATCGTCGCCCGTTTTCTGAATGCCGAGAGCGCCGAACAGGTGGTCTGGACGAAGGGCGGGACCGAGGCGATCAATCTGGTGGCCAATGGGCTGGGGCTGTCGATCCAGCCGGGCGACGAAATCGTCGTCTCGGAGATGGAGCATCACTCCAACATCGTGCCGTGGCATCTGCTGCGCGAACGGCGCGGGGCGGTGATCAAGTGGATTCCGGTCAAGGACGACGGGTCGCTGGACATGGCGGCCTATGCCGCCCTGTTGGGGCCCAGGACGCGGATGGTGGCGGTCACCCATATGTCGAACGTGCTGGGGACGATCAATCCGGTCGCTGAGATCACGCGACTGGCCCAAGCGGCGGGCGCTCAGGTGCTGATCGACGGGTGCCAGGGGGCGGTCCATGCGACGCCGGACGTGCAGGCCATCGGCTGCGACTTCTATGTGCTGACCGGGCACAAGCTGTTTGCGCCCACCGGCATCGGCGCCCTGTACGGCAAGGCCGAGGCGCTGGAGGCGCTGCCGCCCTATCAGGGCGGGGGCGAGATGATCGAGACGGTCGAGCAGGACCGCGTGACCTATGCCCGGCCGCCTCACCGCTTCGAGGCAGGGACGCCCCCGATCCTGGAGGCCATCGGCCTGGGCGTGGCGTTGGAATGGCTGGCGCAATACGACCGGGCGGCCGTGCAAGCGCATGAGCATGCCCTTTATCAGCACGCTGTTGACCGACTTCAGGGTCAGAACTGGCTGCGGATTCTGGGGCAGGCGGAAGGCAAGGGCGCGATCCTGACCTTCGCCGTCGAGGGTGCGCATGCCCATGACGTCGCCCAGATCATGGACCGTTACGGGGTCGCGGTGCGCGCAGGTCTGCACTGCGCCGAGCCGCTGGCGAAAAGAATGGGGGTGACGTCGAGCACCCGCGCCTCCTTCGCCCTATATAACACCGTGGAGGATGCCGACGCCTTCGTGGATGCGCTGATCAAGGCGCGGAACTTCTTCGTGTAAGCCGATGACAGATCAACCGATTCAAGACAGCGACGCCTTCAAGGACGCCTGGGACGAACCTCAGAAGAGCGCCCTGTCGCAGGCCGAGCTGGACACCCTCACCGATCAACTGATCGAGGCGCTGAAGTCGGTCTATGATCCGGAAATCCCGGTCGACATCTATGAGCTGGGCCTGATCTACCGCGTGGACGTCAACGACGATCGCGATGTGGTGGTGGACATGACGCTGACGGCGCCGGGCTGTCCCGTCGCCGGCGAAATGCCGGGCTGGGTCGAGACGGCGGTGGAGAAGGTCGAAGGCGTGCGCAGCGCCAAGGCCAATCTGGTGTTCGATCCGCCGTGGGACGCCTCCAAGATGAGCGACGAGGCCAAGCTGGCCCTGAACATGTTCTGATGGATATGTTCTGATGAGCGAACTTCAAGCCACATCCCGGCCGCGTCGCCCGCGCCCCAAGGCCGTCACCCTGACGGACGCCGCCGCCGAGCGCGTGCGCGAAATCCTGGACAATGCCGAGAACGATCACATCGGTTTGAGGATCGGGGTCAAGAATGGCGGTTGCGCCGGGCAGGAATACACCTTCGCCTATGCCGACGAGATCGGGCCGATGGACGAGGTGGTCGAGGACAAGGGTGTCACCATTCTGATCGAACCTCGGGCCGTGCTGTTCCTGATCGGCACCGAGATCGACTATGAGATGACGCGTCTGGCGTCCAAGTTCGTGTTCAACAATCCGAACCAGACCGACGCCTGCGGCTGCGGCGAGAGCGTGACCATCGTGCCGGTCGCCGCCGACTGAGGTAGGTCCTGATCTGATGGGCTACTGAGACACTAACCGACGCGGCCCTTGACGATCCCGACGAAGCCGTCGCCTGGACGCGGCGGTCGTTGGCGTGGCGGTGGGGAAGACGCCGAAGCGCGCTACTTCGTCGGCGCCTCGATCAGCACGGCCGGCGTCACGGGTTGACCCGTGGCCTGGGCGACGAGTTCGGCGGTGCGGGTCTCGGTGACGGCTTCGAGGCGAGCCAGGAACTCGTCCTTGGAAAGGCCGACGGGGATCGGGTCGAGGAACTCCAGCGTCGCCGTGCCGGGGTGCTTTTCGTACTTTTCCTCGGGCCAGAAGAGGCCGAGGTTGGTGGCGAGCGGCACGACCGGCACGTCGAAGTCGCGGTACATGTGCCAGACGCCGGAGCGATATTTGAACTTCTTGCCGACGGGCGCGAGGTGCCCCTCGGGATAGATCAGGATCTTGCGGTTCTCGGCGCGGGCCTCGGCGGCGCGCATGGCCAGGGCCTTGCGGGCTTCGTGGCCGCCGCAGGAGTTGACGACGATGGCGCCCAGTTTCTTCAGTACGCCGCCCAGCAGAGGAAACTTTTCCAGGTGATCGCCGGTGACGAAGGCGATGTCGTCAAACTGATCATAGGTCGCAAAGCCGTCGCCCCAGCTTTGATGCTTTGAGGCGATGATGAAGGTGCCCTCGGGCAAGCGGTCCTTGCCGCGAACGTTCAGCTTGATGCCGGCGAAGATCGCCATGGCCTGGACCATGCGTTTCACATAGCGGCGGATGACCCAACTGGCCGGGCCGCGCCCGGGCGCCAACGCGGCGAAGGCGGCGGTCAGCCCGTAGCCGATCGACAGGATCCAGTAGGCGACATTGAAGGCGAAGCTGCGCATGGGACGACTATGGCAGAAAGCTTGGCCTTGTTAGACCCTAAGCCGCCTTTTCGAGCGATGATGCCGGCGTGACGCAGTTTCGGCCCGCACGCTTGGATTCGTACAAGGCGGCGTCGGCGCGTTCCAGCAGGCTGGCGGCGGTTTCGCCCTTTTGGCGCTGGGCGAAGCCGGCGGAGACAGTCACCGAGCCCAGGTCGTCATTGGTCGAACGACGGCGCAGCGCGCGTGACGCCACGTCGTTGCGGATGCTCTCCAACGCGGCCATGACCACGCCGGCGCCTTCACCCGGGAAGATGATCGCGAACTCCTCGCCGCCGAACCGGGCGGCGAATCGGGTCTTGCCGCAGATGTTGGACAGGACGGTGGAGACATAGCGCAGCACCTGATCGCCGGTCTGGTGGCCCCAGGTGTCGTTGAACCGTTTGAAATGGTCGATGTCGAGGATGGCCAGGCTGAGCGGCGCGCCGTCGTCCTCGGCGCAGGCGGCCTCAAGCCGTTCATCGAAGGCCTTGCGGTTAGCCAGATTGGTCAGGGCGTCGGTCATGGCGTCGCGGCGCACCTGTTCCAGGTTTTCGCGCAGGCGGATGACTTCCTTGTTGGACTTTTCCAGACGCTTTTCCAGGATCGCTGTTTCCCGACGCACGCGGTTGGTCGCGGTCGACAGGTCGCCGACCAGATCCTTCAGTGAGGACGGATCATCGACGGTTTCCATGCACTGGGAGGCGTCGGCGAGGGTCTCGCCATAGTCGTGCTGGGTCTTGTGCGCCATGGCGATGGCGCTGGCGACGCTGGCCAATTCGCGGTCCAGCACGGCGCCGACGTCGCGGATCTGATCCGGCAGCCGACCGCGCGGCAGGAACTCGGCGGCCAGCATTTCGGACGTCTTGTCAGTGATGACGGCGGACTGCGCCAGCAGACGGCGGATTTCCTGGGCCAGGGGGCCGTCGGGGTCGCTGATGTAATGCAGCCAAAGCTCGAAGTTCAGCGGCGTGGGCCACACGCCGGCCTTTTCCATTTCGCCGATGACGTTGCGCGCCAAAGCATAGGCTTGAGGAGCTCTTAGCGCCGTCTCGACCTTTTTCGACATTCTTGTTCCCCTGGGCCCCTGTTCTGGAGCTGTGTCGGGGCGCACACTACGGGATGTTCCGTAATGCAGGGTAAACGGCGCGGCGTTTCACCGCGCCGTTGTGTACGAATTCAGGCGCGAATGACGACGGGACGGCGCAGGAAGGCGGGGATGTCGTCGCCGAAGCCACGCACGCCCTGGCGCTGAGTATCGCTCTTGTCGGCCTTGCGGTCACCGCGGCGATCGGATTGCAGCAGGTGCGGCTCCCGGTCTGCGCGCTCGGTACGCGGGGCGCGGGCCGTTTCGACGGGTTCGACGGCCGCCTCCGCCTCGACTGCGGCGGCGACGGGAGCCGCAACTTCAACCGGCGCCTCGGGGCGGGCCTTGCGGCGGCTGCGGCTGCGGGGCGCTTCGGCCTCCTGAGACGAAGGCGCAGCGTTGACGGGAGCAATCTCGGCAGGCTCGGCGGACGGGGTGGGCGCGCTGCTGGTGCGCGACCGGCCGCGACCGCGTTCGCCCGAGCGTTTGTCGTCGCGGCGCGGGCCGTCTTTAATGGCGGCGAAGTCGATGCCTTCAAGAACCAGCTCTTCCGGATCCTTCTTGATCAGCTTCAGCACCTTATCCAGCGACTTGTCGTCGGCCGGGGTCACGATCATGAAGGCCTGGCCCAGCTTGCCGGCGCGGCCGGTGCGGCCGATGCGGTGCACGTAGTCGTCGGCGTGGTGCGAGACGTCATAGTTGAAGACGTGGCTGACGTCGGGGATATCCAGGCCGCGCGCGGCGACATCCGAGGCGACCAGAATCTTCAGCGCGCCCGAGCGGAAGTCCGCCAGGGTCTTCATCCGGTGCGACTGATCCAGGTCGCCGTGGATCGGGGCAGCGTCGAAGCCGTGGGTCTTCAGCGACTTGGCGACGATATCGACTTCGGATTTGCGATTGCAGAAGACGATGCCGTTGCGCACGTCCTCCCGACCGACCAGGGCGCGCAGAGCGGTCCGCTTGGCCTTGGGGTCCGAGGTCGGGATGCGGACGATGTACTGGGTGATGGTGTCGGCGGTCATCGCCGGACGCGAGGCCTCGATCCGGGTCGGATCCTTGAGGAAGGCGGTCGTCAGGCGCGTGATCTCCGGCGGCATGGTCGCCGAGAAGAACAGGGTCTGGCGGCGCGGCGGCGTCAGTTTGAAAATGCGCTCGATGTCGGGGATGAAGCCCATGTCCAGCATCCGGTCGGCCTCGTCGACGACCATGATCTCGACGCCAGTCAGCAGCATCTTGCCGCGTTCGAACAGGTCGAGCAGGCGGCCGGGCGTGGCGATCAGGACGTCGACGCCCTTGTTCAGCGCCGCAACCTGGTCGCCCATGGAGACGCCGCCGATCAGCAGGACCCAGCTGAGCTTGGTGCCCTTGGCGTATTTGGCGAAGCTCTCGGCGACCTGGTCGGCCAGTTCGCGGGTCGGGGCCAAGACGATGGCGCGCGGCATGCGGGCGCGGGCGCGGCCGGTGGACAGGCGATCGACCAGGGGCAGGGTGAAGGCGGCGGTCTTGCCGGTGCCGGTCTGGGCGATGCCCAGGACGTCGCGGCCGGCGAGGGCGACGGGGATCGCCTGTTCCTGAATGGGCGTGGCGGTCGTGTAGCCGGTGTCGGCGACGGCCTGAAGGGTCGTGGGCGAAAGGCCCAGTTGGGAAAACTCGGTCATGAATCCTTGGGAGAGAAAGCGTCTGCGTGCATAGCAGCGACGGAACCGCCCCTCTTTGGGCGAGCGGGCGGCGCGTATCGCAGACCTGTCCCGAGGCTGGGGGGCATATAGAAGCCCCTGCGCAAAAGTCAAGTATTCCACAATTTTCCGCCGCCAGAGCGCGCCGGAATAAATTCCCATGGCCAAGGTTACATGCGCTTGACTCCGGGGGTGGGGCTAGCGGCATATAGGAGAACAAAAGGAGAACTGCTGTGCGGTCCAGCCGCGGTATCGAGGCTTTGCGTCAGTGCCTGAAGGCCATGGAAACGGACGGTCATCCGACTGACGCCGCCCGCTTTGATTTGGGCCACGCACAAGCGGACCGGCACATAGGCGGGCTTTCCAGCCATGGTCTGCACGAAATCTATGCGGCGACAGCGCCGGATGCGACGGCCGCCTTGGGGTTTGCCTTGGCTCTGGTTCACCGGGCCGCGAAGGATCGACCATTGGTTTGGGGCATCCAGGCCATGGCCGGGCTGGAGACCGGTCAGATTTACGGACCCGGATTGCGCGAACTGGGTTTGGATCCCAGCCGAGTGATCTTGGTGAGCGTCAAGGAAGCCAAGGACCTGCTGGCAGCGGGTGAGGAGGCTCTATCATGCGGCGCAGCAGGTGCGGTGCTGCTTACGACTTGGGGCGAAAGCCACCTCCTAAGCCTGACGGCGACGCGGCGTCTGTCCATGGCGGCGGGGCAGGGGCGGGCGACAGCGATCCTGACCCGATTGGCGGCTCACCCCCAGCCCAGCGCAGCTGATACCCGCTGGCGCGTTCGCGCAGCCTTGTCCCATGCTTTGGAGGCGGATGCTCCCGGCCGTCCGAACTATGGGGTCGAGTTGTTGCGGCATCGGTCCGGCGCGCCGCCGAAGGCCTGGACCATGGAGTGGGATCGTGAGCGCGGAGTTTTCGAACAGGGTGGGCGCAATGCCGGACATCAACACGCGCAACGACCGGCGCTACCTGTCGGTCTGGTTTCCTCTGTTATCGACAGATCGGCTGCGGCGCGAGGAGGGGCGATCCGACGCTTCGGCTGAGCCGGCGACAGTGCTGGTCGAGAAGGTGAAGGGCGCGCTGCGACTGGCAGCCTCAAATCGGCAGGCGTTGGAGATAGGACTGTCTCCGGGAATGACGCTGGCGGACGCGCGGGCCAGGGCGCCGGATATTCGCGTGGTCGTGCATCGTCCGGAAGCGGATGCGGCGCTGTTGAAGCGCGTTCTGCTGGACTTCGGCCGGTTCACGCCGATGGCGGCGACGGACGGTCTGGATGGCATGGCGCTTGATGTGACCGGTTGCGCCCACTTGTTCGGAGGCGAGATGGGAATGATGCAAGCTGTCGAGGCGCGGTCGCGTCGCGTCGGTCTGTCGGTGCGACTGGCCATGGCCGGCACGCCGGAAGCGGCGCGCGCCTTGGCGAGATTTGGAAGCGGTGGGATTTACGAGGGGGCGAACCAGCGTCAGGCCCTGCGTCGTCTTCCCGTCGCGGCCCTAGAGCTTTCGGACAAGGAAACGCAGGCCCTGTCGCGCGCCGGGCTGAAGACCCTGGCGCATCTGGACGATCGCCCTACAGCCCCCATCGCGGCCCGCTTTGGCGCAGTGGCGGCGACCCGGCTGAACCGCGTCCTCGGGCGTGAGGATACGCGAATAAGACCCGAACGGCCGGTCATGATGATCGCTGTGAGCCGGATCCTTGTCGAACCGATCACGGAAATGATCGATGTCGAAGCCGTCATCGGCGATCTGCTCCTCGAGGTGATGGATCAGTTGGATTTGCGCGGTCAGGGCGGGCGCGCCTTTCGGGCCAGCTTCTTTCGTGTCGATGGGGAGGTGCGCCATATCACCGTCCGAACGGGGCGGCCGAGCCGGGACGCTTCCGGTGTTCTGCGCCTGTTTCGGGAAAGATTGGCGGCGTTGGCGAAGCCGCTGGATCCAGGGTTCGGGTTTGATCAGTTGCGCCTGTCGGCGCCTGTCACCGATCGACTGGCTTCGCGTCAGGGCGGTTTCGAGCGCATCCCGCCGGGTGCCGAGGATCTGGGACGTCTCGTGGATCGCTTGACGGCGCGCCTGGGGCCCGAGTCTGTCAGACGGTTCGAACTTGTGGAGTCTCACTGGCCCGAGCGCGCGGTTCGACTGACACCTGCGGCCCTGCCATCCGGCGAACAGGTCGACTGGCCAGAACCTGATCCTGTGGACCCGCCGCTGCGCCCCTTGCAAATGTTCGACCCACCCCAACCAATCCTGGCCACGGCGGAGGTGCCCGACCATCCGCCGAACCGCTTCATCTGGCGTCGCGTGGATCATCGTCTGGTTCGCGTTGAAGGTCCCGAACGGATCGCGCCCGAATGGTGGCGCAGATTGCGCGGGCCGCTGGAGGCCACGCGGGATTATTATCGGGTCGAGGACCAGGAGGGGCGACGCTTCTGGTTGTTCCGTTCTGGTTTTTACGGCGAGGAGCCGGCGCCGCGCTGGTTCCTGCATGGCGTTTTCGCATGACCGCCTATGCCGAGTTGGCGACGCGTAGCAACTTCTCCTTCCTGGAAGGGGCGTCGCATCCGAAGCATCTGGTGCTGAGCGCGATCCTGCGTGGACATACAGGCATGGGGTTGGCCGACCGCAATACCCTGGCCGGGGTGGTGCGGGCATGGAGTGCGTTGAAGACCCTGCGCCAAGACGGCTGGTCGCCGCCGGACAAGGTGCGTCAGGGCGGCGGTCCCGGCGAGACGATACTCGTGGAGGACAAGTTCCCGGTCGATCTCGACCCAGAGACAATCAAGGCGCGAGCCGAGGCCTTCAAGCTGATCCTGGGTGCGCGCCTGCGCTTTAACGACGGGACGCCGGACATCCTGGCCTATCCCGAAGATCGGCAGGGTTGGGGCCGTCTGTGTCGCCTGTTGACGCTTGGCAATCGCCGGGCAAAGAAAGGGCAGTGCGAACTCGGTCTAGGCGATCTGTTGCGAGCGCCTGAAGGCTTGCTGCTGATCGTTATGCCGCTGCGTCGGACGCAGGGATTGGAATCCTTGCTCCGTCAGGTGAACGAGGCCGCTTCAGGTGCTGTCTGGCTGGGCGCCACGATGCACCGAATGGGCGACGACCGCCGAAGGCTGGCGAGGCTGAAGGCGCTTGGCGCAGAGACCGGCACGCCCCTGCTGGCGGTCAATGATGTCCTCTACCACGACGTGGAACAGCGAGACTTGCAGGATGTCGTGAGCTGTATCCGTGAGGGCGTGACCTTGGAGGCGGCAGGTCGCCGTCTGGATCAGAACGCAGAACGCTACCTGAAACCGCCCGCGGAAATGAGCCGCTTGTTCGCCGAAGCGCCCGAGGCGGTAGCCGAGACACAGGACTTCCTGGCGCGGGTGAGGTTCGATCTTGGCCAACTCACCTACAACTATCCGGAAGAGCCAGTACCACCCGGCATGACGGCGCAGGATCGTCTGGTTTCGCTGGTGGCGACCTATGAAACCCTGAAATATCCGGATGGCGTGCCGGTCAAGGTGCGAGACCTTCTGAAAAAGGAGCTGGCCTTCATCTCAAAGGAAAGGCTGGCCCATTATTTCCTGACAATCCACGACATCGTCAGATTTGCGGATGACCAGGGCATCCTGTGTCAGGGACGAGGTTCGGCGGCGAACTCGGCCGTCTGTTACGTTCTTGGGATCACCTCGGTCGATCCCAGTGTGCACAATGTGTTGTTCGAACGCTTCCTGTCGTCGGACCGCAATGAGCCGCCCGACATCGATGTCGATTTCGAACATGAACGGCGTGAAGAGGTCATCCAGCACATCTATTCGAGATATGGTCGCCACCGCGCCGGTATAGCCGCAACCGTGATCCGCTATCGCCCGCGCAGCGCCATTCGCGAAGTCGGAAAGGTGATGGGGTTGACCGAAGACGTCACGGCGCGGCTGGCGGGAAGCCAGTGGGGCAGTTTCGGATCGGATATCCCGGATCGTCATGTGGAGCAGGCCGGGCTTGAGATCGGCAATCCGACCTTAACGCGCGCTATCGCCATGACCCGGCGGCTGCTGGAGTTTCCTCGGCATTTGTCTCAGCACGTCGGCGGCTTTGTCCTGACCCAAGATCGACTGGATGAACTGGTCCCCATTGGCAATGCGGCCATGCCGGATCGGACCTTTATCGAATGGGACAAGGACGACATCGACGCGCTGCGCTTGATGAAGGTCGATGTCCTAGCGCTGGGAATGCTGACCTGTATCCGCAAGGCGTTCGATCTGCTGCTTGAACACAATAGGCAGGAATTAAAGCTAAACACGGTCCCAGACGCCGACGAGCCGACCTACAAGATGTTGCAGGAGGGGCGGTCCATCGGCGTCTTTCAGGTGGAGAGCCGGGCGCAGATCAACATGCTGCCAAGGCTGAAGCCGGAGCGGTTCTATGACCTTGCCATTCAGGTGGCGATCGTTCGGCCGGGACCGATCCAGGGCAATATGGTCCACCCCTATTTGAGACGACGACAAGGGCTGGAAACCGTCGACTATCCATCGCCTGGCGCAGGACATGGCCATCCCGATGAGTTGAAAGACGTGCTGAAGGTGACATTGGGCGTGCCGCTTTTTCAGGAGCAGGCGATGAAGGTCGCCATGGTCGCGGCCGGCTTTAACGACAAACAGGCCAACGGCATGCGCAAGGCCATGGGGACCTTCAGAGGCGACGGAAACCTGAACTATTTCGGGCAACTCATGGTCAAGGGCATGGTCGCGCGCGGCTATGATCCGGCCTTTGCGGAGCGGTGCTACGAACAGATCAAGGGGTTTGGCTCCTACGGCTTTCCCGAGAGCCACGCCATTTCGTTCGCCCGGCTGGTCTACATCTCGTCCTGGATCAAATGCCACCATCCGGCGGTGTTCGCCTGTGCGCTGCTGAACAGCCAGCCGATGGGATTCTATGCGCCGGCGCAATTGGTGAGGGATGCACAGGATAGTCCCCAGAAGGTCGAGGTGCGGCCGATCGATGTAAATCACAGCGTCTGGGACAATACGCTTGAGCAGGGCGAGCGCGGTATGGCTCTGCGCTTGGGGATGCGCCAGATCGACGGGTTCAATCAGGCCTGGGCGAACCGGATCGTCGCGGCGCGCGATACGCCCTTCATGGACGTGGAGGAGATGGCGCGACGGACAGGTGTAGAATCCGCAGCGATACGTAAGCTGGCGGATGCGGACGCGTTTCGGTCGATGGGACTGGATCGACGCGAGGGGCTGTGGGCAGTCAGGCGATTGCCCGACGATGAGCCGCTGCCGTTGTTTCAGGCGGCGCGGGCGAGAGAACTGGGAGAAGAGGCGGCGGCGAACCTGCCGATGATGCCGCTCAAGGAGCATATCGCCACCGACTATCAGACGACGCGTTTGTCGCTGAAGGGGCATCCAATGCAGATCTTGCGTCCGATGTTCCGCGCCGAGCGCGTACTCAGCGCCGCCGAAGTCATGGCCCAAAAGCATGGTCGTCTGGTGCGTGCGGCAGGGGTCGTGCTGGTTCGACAAAGACCGGGCACGGGCAACGCCATTTTCGTGACGATGGAGGATGAAACAGGGTTGGTGAATGCGCTGATCTGGGCACGACTGTTCGAGACATTCCGGCGCGAGGTGATGGCCGCGCGACTGATGGAGGTGGAGGGCACGGTTGAGAAAAGCGCCGAGGGTGTGCTGCACATCATGGTGCGAAAAGTCGTGGACCGCTCGGCCGAGTTGCGCCGGCTATCTGATGACTATGATCTACAGGTCGAACTGTCGCGGGCGGATGCGGTGAAATACCCGCAAGCGCCGCGCAGCCCGACCGGTCGACATCCGCGCGATGTCCGTATCCTGCCTGGATCGCGCGACTTTCACTGAGACGATCACAACGAAAATCGCCGGACGGGCGTGCCGTCCGGCGATCTGCTGGATTAGAGAAAAAGTGCGATCAGCGCTTGCCGAAGATTATGTCGCCCAACTTGGCGAAGAAGCCCTTTTCCTCGGGCTTGGCGGCGGGAGCCGGCACCGGCGCCGGCTTGGGGGCTTCGACCGGCTTGGGAGCAGGAGCCGGCGTAGGCGCGGACGCCGCCGCGGGTGCAGGGGTGGCGGCAGGCTTGGGCGCGGCGACGGGTTCAGCAGGCTTGGGCGCCGCTGTGGCCGGCTTGGCGACAGGCGCAGCCTTCGAGGCGGCGGCGGGTTTCGAAGCGGCGGCCTTGGGCGCAGCAGTTTTGGTCGCTGCGGGCTTGGTCGCCATCGCCTTGGGCGCGGCCGCTTTCGGAGCCGCGGCCTTCACTGCCGCCTTGACGGCGGCCGGTTTGGGTGCAGCAGCCTTGGGGGCAGGGGCGGGTTTCGGCTTGGCTGCGGCCTTGGCCACCGGCTTGGCTGCGGCCTTGGCCACCGGCTTAGCGGCGGCTTTGGGGGCGGCGGTTTTGGGCGCCGCGGCCTTGGGCGCGACTGCCTTGGCGGCGGCGGCCTTCGGCGCAGCGGCTGCCGGCTTTGCCGCAGCCTTGGGCGCAGCGGTTTTCTCGGCGGCGGTCTTCACGGCGCTCGACTTCGGCGCGGCTTTAGGCTTGGAAGCGGCGGTCGCCGGCTTTGGCGACGCTGGTTTAGACGTAGACGGTGACTTGGCCATGTATTCCCCGACCCCTCGGTTTGATAAAAACGCGGCGGCGACGGGCGTTCAGCACCGGATCGCTACGATTCGCCATATTACCGGTGTTTGAAAAATGTCCGAGTCCGCACTTCAGATAATCGCACGTGGCCCGCGCGCCGCCGCAGAGGCCGCCGCAGAGGCCGTCGACGCCGATCCGCGGCTGGAAGGCGCGACCTATTCGATCCTGGAAGAGGACGAGGACAACGACGTCTGGCGCATCGACGCCTTTCCCACGACCGATGACGAGGTCGAGGGGCTGAAGGCGGTGCTGGCGGGCTATCCGGTGACGGTGCTGGTGGAGAAGCTGGCGGACGCCGACTGGCTGGCCATGTCGCTGTCGGGTCTGCCGCCGGTCGAGGCCGGACGGTTCTTCGTCTATGGCGCGCACGATCAGGGCAAGGTGCCCGAGGGCCGCGTCACGCTGAAGATCGACGCCGGCGCCGCATTCGGCACGGGCCACCATGGCACCACGGTCGGCTGCCTGGAGGCGTTCGACAAGCTGCTGGAGACCGAAAGCTTTGAGAAGGTGCTGGACGTCGGTTGCGGTACGGGCGCGCTGGCGATCGCGGCGGCCAAGACGGGCACGCCTATCGCCGTCGGCACCGACATCGACGAGCCCTCGGCCCGGATCGCCAATGAGAACGCTGAGATCAACGAGGCCAAGTGCGATTTCTACTTCGCCGATGGGCTCAGCGATCCGCGCATCGCCCAGCATCAGCCGTATGATCTGGTGTTCGCCAACATCCTGGCCGCGCCGCTGGTGCATCTGGCGCCCGAGATCGGGGCGGCGCTGAAGAGCGGCGGGGTCGCGATCCTGTCGGGCCTGCTGCGCACGCAGGAGGAGCGGGTGCTGGAGGCCTATCTGCCGCTGGGCTTCACGGTTGAACAGACCATCCATCACGACGCCTGGAGCGCCCTGCAACTGCGCAAGGGCTGAGGATCGATCATGCGCCAGACTTTCGACGAGACGACCGACCCGTCCTTCGGGGCCAAGCACCTGCCGCTGCTGCGCGCCGAAATGGCCAAGCAGGGGCTGGATGGGTTCCTGATCCCGCATGAGGACGAGCATCAGAACGAGTATCTGCCGGACGCCAATGAGCGCCTGGCCTGGGCGACCGGTTTCACCGGCTCGGCCGGGGCGGCGGTAGTGTTCCAAGATCGGGCCAGCATGTTCACCGACGGTCGTTACACCGTTCAGGTGAAGGCCCAGACCGATCCGGCCCTGTTCGAGCGGCGCGACCTCAACGACGTGGCGGCCTATCTGGAGACGGCGGCGAAGGGGGCGGTGATCGGATACGATCCACGTCTGCACAGCCCGGATGCTCTCGTCGGCCTGAAGGCGGCGGCGCAGAAGGCGGGGGCCACGCTGAAGCCCGTGGACGCCAATCCGCTGGATCTGGCCTGGGGCGCCGATCGTCCGGCCCAGCCGACGGCGCCTGTCGTGCCGCATGAGGACGTCCATTCCGGCGAGAGTCATGCGTCCAAGCGGGCGCGAATCGGCAAGGCCGTGGCGGACGCCGGCGCAGACGCGGTGGTGCTGACGGCGCCGATGTCGATCGCCTGGCTGTTCAATGTGCGCGGCGGGGACGTGATCCGTTCGCCTCTGCCGATCGGTCAGGCCATTCTGGCGGCGGACGGACAGGCGCGGCTGTTCCTGGACCCGGCCAAGGTCACGAATGCGCTGCCGGGCTGGCTGGGCGACGATGTTCGCATTGAGGCGACCGAGCAGCTGCCGGCGGCGCTGGACGGGCTGTCGGGCCACAAGGTCATGATCGATCCGTCGCTGTCTTCGGCCTGGTATTTCGACCGGCTGGACGCGGCAGGCGCGACGGTGGTGCGGGCGATGGATCCCTGCGCCATTCCCCGGGCGGCCAAGAATGCGGTGGAGATCGAGGGCAGCCGCCAGGCGCATATCCGCGACGGGGCGGCGCTGAGCCGGTTCCTGCACTGGGTCGATACGGTGGTGCAGGAGACCCTGCCGGACGAGCGCGAGGTGGTCGAGGCGCTGGAGCGATTCCGCGAGGAGACCGGGGCGCTGAAGGACCTGAGTTTCGACACCATCGCCGGGGCCGGGCCGAACGGGGCCTTGCCGCATTACAAGCCGGTGGGCGCCAGCATTCGCAAGGTGGAGAAGGGCTCGCTGCTGCTGGTGGACGGCGGCGGTCAGTATCTGGACGGCACGACCGATGTGACCCGCACCATGGCGGTGGGCGAGCCGAGCGAGGATCAGCGCCACAAGTTCACGCTGGTGCTGAAGGCGCACATCGCCATGGCGACGATCCGCTTCCCGGCGGGAACCAGCGGCATGGCGCTGGACGCCATCGCCAGGGCGCCGATGTGGGCGGCGGGGCTGGATTACGATCACGGCACCGGCCACGGCGTCGGCAGCTATTTGGGGGTCCACGAGGGGCCGCAGCGGATCGCGAAATGGGGCACGTCCCAGCCGCTGCTGGAAGGGATGATCCTGTCCAACGAGCCCGGCTATTACCGTGAAGGCCACTGGGGCATCCGTATCGAGACCCTGCAGGTCGTGACGCCCGCTGAGGTTCCAGAGGGCGGCGAGCGGCCGATGCACGGGTTCGAACAGCTGACGTTCGCACCGATCGACCGCAAGCTGATCGCGGTCGAGATGCTGACGCCGGACGAGCGAGCCTATGTCGACGCCTATCACGCCGAAACGCTGGCCAAGGTCGGGCCGTTGATGGATGGCGAGGCGCTGGATTGGCTGAAGCGGGCCTGCGCGCCGCTTTAAGGGGCGGGTGAGGGCGCCGGGGGCGCGCTGGGGCAGTGGCGCATCTGGGTGACAGGGCAGGCAAGGTCGGCGAGCGCCGCCTTCGTCGCCTCGTAGCCGATGGCGACGGGGCCGTCGTAGGTCTTCCAGTCGCGAATGTCGCTGCCGGCGACCTGGGGCAGGATCAGGACGTCGGCGTCGGCGCGCGACTGGGTCATCTCGGCGTCGGTAGTGATGGTCGCCGAGCGCATCAGGATCGAGACGATGGGCGGGCCGGCCTTCCAGGCTCCGGACAGGACCCATTTCCACCAGGATGGCGGATTCTCCAGCGCTTGGGGATCGACGCCGCGCGTCTGGGACATGTCCACGCCGATGATGGGGCCGCTGTTCAGTTGGCGCATCACGCTGGTGGGAAAGTTCTTCAGCACGGCGCCGTCCACCAGCACCTGACCGTCCATGACGACCGGCGGCAGAACGCCGGGAATGGCGATGGAGGCGCGCATGGCCCGTCGCATCAGGCCCGTGCGATGCGCCTCGATCCGGCCCGAGGTCAGGTTCGAGGAGACGGCGAAGAAGGGCAGGGCCAGGTCCGCCAGATCGATGTCGCCGTAAGCCTGTTCCAGCAGTCGGGCGACCTTGCGAGCGCGGGACATGGCGATGATCGGTACGGCGAGGTCCGACAGCGGGTCGGACTCGACGAAGGCGCGCCGAATCTCGAAATCCAGCCGTTCGAAGGACCAGCCCAGGGCCGGGCCGGCGGCGACAACCGCGCCCATGGAGGCGCCGCCCGCGAAGTCGATAGGGACCTTGGCCTCTTCCAGGGCCCTGATCGCGCCGATGTGGCAATACGCCCGCGCGCCCCCGCCGGACAGGACCAGTCCGACCGCCGTGCCGGTGACGACACGGGCGATGCGCTCGGCGTCTGTGGCCAGGCCTTCGACGCAATGGAACCAGCGATCGGGCTGTAACGCATCCAGCCACACGCGCGTGTTGGCCGGGTGATGCATGCGCGGATCGCGCAGCAGGATCAGGTCGGTCAGGCGGCGGCCGTCGCCGAAGCCCTGGCGGCGCGGCACGGCGGACGGCGGCGCCAGAAGGCCGCTGCCGACGATGAACATCCGGTCCACCTGACGCGCGCACAGGCTGGCCCAGGCGGGCTGATCCTGTTCGGCGACATAGAGGACATAGTCGTGGTCGCCCTCCACCCGGCTGAACCATTCGGACGCCGAGGCCAGGGCCGACTGGTCGATGACCTGACAGGTGAAGCCCATGGCCTGGATGGCGGCGGCGATGCGTTCGACAAAGGCGCGGATGGGGCGGGGACGGGCCGAGACGAAGCCGAAGACGCTGGGCTCGGACGCGCCCGCCGTGCGTTCGCGGGCGCGGTGGATCATCAGCCTCGACAGTTCGACCATCAGATCCGGTTCGGTGCGGGCGGCCTCGAAGAAGGCTTCGCGCGGCAGGGCCAGGATCTCGCTGTCCCTCAGGGCGACGACGGTGGCGGTGTGCGGCGTGCCGGCCAGCATGGCCATCTCGCCCACCGGCTCGCCCGCCTTGACCACGCCCAGCATGTGCGGCGGCTGATCCGCCTCCATTCGAAACACGCCCAGTCGGCCGGAGCGAACCAGATAAAGGGTGTCGGCCGGATCGCCTTCGGTGAACAGCGGCTCGCCGCCGGTCAGCGCAAACCAGCTGGCCCGGTCGACCATGCGACCTTCGAAAATTCGCGCGAGCGAGGTCGCCAGCGTGTCGGGGCGAAGCGTGGCCATGATCCGTTTGTAGGCGCGATTCTCAAGCGGGTGAATTGGGATGTTTGGACGTGCGACGGCGCCTTCGCGCGATCGCAGCGAAGTTCGGAGGGCTGGGCGGAGCGTCGGGCCTTCGCCCGGAGTGTGATTAGAGATTACCGTTTCGACGAAGGGTGTGACGCTCCGCGCGGGGGGTTGGCCTGCAAGCTCGGGGCGCCGAGCGGTGGCGGTCTTATCGCCTAACCCCATAAGCCTGCGACGGGCGGGTCGGAGCAGCGATCCCCGATCCCCGGTTCGGCCGAGTATCCCCCTCGACCCTGCGACGCGACTGCGGACGCCGGGGCGATTCCCCGGCCGATCAGCCCCGGCGCCGCGATGGGATTTCACCATCGCCCCCTTTCCCTCCGCTCTCGCCGCCGCAAGGTCGCAGGCCAGGCGAGCCCTCCAAGCGGCGAGACGGATGCATTATGAGGCCGTTTGACCCCGTGGATGGGAGACGGGGGGACATAAATCGGCAAGCGGTTGAAATCGCTGCGGATGGACCAGCGGCATTGCGATGGCTGAGCATCGTCTTCTGCCCATGTCATGGGGAGGTGGCTCGAAGCGTAGCGGAGAGACGGAGGGGCTCTTCGCGCATCGCAGGCGTCTGTGGGAGTTCAAGAGCCCCTCCACCGCTTCGCGGTCCCCCTCCCCACAAGTGGGGAGGAGACGGTGGTGCGAGCTTCTCGCGTTGCCCGAGTCCGCGTGGGCGGGTAGAGCGTTCGGCTTCTCCCGCCTAGCCGAAGTTTCAGACCATGCACGACATCAGAGCCATTCGCGAGAACCCCCAGGTTTACGTGGCGGGCTGGTCGTCGCGCGGGGTGGACGAGGCCGACGGGCTGGTGGCGGACATCCTGCGGCTGGACGGCGAACTGCGTCATGCCCAGACGACGGGGCAAGACGCCCTGGCCAAGCGCAATGCGGCCTCCAAGCTGATCGGCGCCGCCATGGGACGCAAGGACATGGCCGAGGCGGATCGGCTGAAGGCCGAGGTCGAGGCGCTGAAGGGCGATATCGCGGCGGCGGCCGAGGTCGAGGCACGTGTCGGCAAGGAGCTGCGCGATCTGCTGGCGGGGCTGAAGAACCTTGCGGCCGAGGACGTGCCGGACGGCGAGGACGAGGCGGGTAATGTCGAGGTCTCGACCTGGGGCGAGCCGCGTCGGACGGGTCCGGCCAAGGACCACGCCGACCTGGGCGAGGCCCTGGGGATGCTGGACTTTGAGGCGGCGGCGAAGATGTCGGGCGCGCGGTTCGCGGTGCTGAAAGGGCAGTTGGCGCGGCTGGAACGGGCCGTGGGCCAGTTCATGCTGGATATGCAGACGGACCAGCACGGTTATCTGGAAGTGAACCCGCCGCTGCTGGTTCGGGACGACGCGATGTTCGGGACCGGGCAGTTGCCGAAATTTGCAAATGACCTGTTTGTTTCGCTTCCAGGCTTGGACTTAGACTACGCTAAGAACTATCCCGAGATTGCTGAAATCTTGGGGCTTTTAGATGATCGCCGTTGGCTCATCCCCACCGCCGAAGTCTCCCTGACCAACCTCGTGCGTGAGACCATCTTGGCCGAGGACGAATTGGCGACGCCGATGCGGATGACGGCGTTGACGCCTTGCTTCCGGGCTGAGGCGGGGTCGGCGGGACGTGATACGCGCGGGCTGATCCGCCAGCACCAGTTCTCAAAGGTCGAGATGGTGTCGATCGCGCGGCCGGAGGACTCAGACGCCGAGCACGAGCGGATGACGGCCTGTGCGGAGGCGGTGCTGAAGGCGCTGGAGCTGCCGTTCCGGCGGATGCTGCTGTGCAAGGGCGACATGGGTTTTTCGGCGCAGAAGACCTTCGACCTGGAGGTCTGGCTGCCCAGCCAGGGAACCTATCGCGAGATCAGCAGCTGTTCGAACTGCGGGGACTTCCAGGCGCGGCGCATGGATGCGCGGTTCAAGCGGGCCGGCGAGAAGAAGACCGAGTTCGTCCATACGCTGAACGGTTCGGGCCTGGCGGTCGGCCGGACCCTGGTGGCGATCATGGAAAACTATCAGCAAGACGACGGGCGGATCGCCGTGCCGAAGGTGTTGCAGCCCTACATGGGCGGTGTGATCCACATCGGAGGAGTTTGATCATGAAGACTTTGAGCCTGATCGTCGTCGCAGCAGCCGCAGCCCTGTCGGCCTGCGCCTCGACCACGACCCTGACCAATCCCAACTTGGATACGAACGCTTCGGAGTTCACAGGCTGGGTGCGGGTGGCGAATGGAGAATTCCAGCTTTATCAGGCGCAGCGCGATCTGCGCATGCCGCCGTCCGCCCTTCGGTGCGTCAGCGGCGCGCTGCCGTTCAATCAGCAGAACGCGGCGCAAGACCTGGGAGGCTCCAAAGTGGTCTTCACAGGCCGGGCCGTGCCCTGGAGCGAAAGTGACGGCGTTCAGACCATGCGTCATGAGGGCGCGCGGATCACCAACCAGTGCCGTGGCGACTATGTCATCAAGGCCCAGTCGGTTCGGGTGCTGCGCTAGGTATGCGGATTCTCCTGACCAACGACGACGGCATCGAGGCCGAGGGCCTGGCCTGTCTTGAGCGGATCGCGCGGACCCTGAGCGACGACGTGTGGGTGTGCGCGCCTGCGGTCGAGCAGTCGGGTAAGGGGCGCGGGATCACCCTGACCGAACCGCTGCGGGTGCTGAACTTGGGCGAGAAGCGGTTCGCGGTGACCGGCACGCCGACCGACTGCGTCGTGCTGGCGGTCAACGACCTGATGCCGGAGAAGCCCGATCTGGTGCTGTCGGGCGTCAATCGCGGGCACAATATCGGCGAAGACGTCAGCTATTCCGGGACGGTGGCGGGCGCCTTGCAGGGGATGGCGTTCGGCATCCGCTCCATCGCCCTGAGCCAGAGCCTGGAGCGGTTCCACGACGAGGTGGTCGCGCACTGGGAGACGGCAGAAGCCTTCGCGCCTGCGATCATCGGCCGGCTGCTGGACCAGAAATGGGCGAACGGGGTGGTGATGAACCTGAACTTCCCCAACCGGCCGCCCGAAGCGGTCGATCAGGTCGAGGTGACGACCCAGGGCTTCCGCAACGTCGGCGAGATGCACGCGGTGCGGCGCACGGACCTGCGCGGACGGGACTATTACTGGATGAGCTTCCGGGGTGAAAAGCAGGAGCATGCCGAGGGCACGGACCTGCGGGCCATCGAGGAGGGGCGGATCTCGGTCACACCGCTGCATATCGACCTGACGCACATGACCAGCGTGCATGACCTGAAGAAGGTGCTGGGCGGGGCGCCGCCGAAGAGCGTGGCGACCGCCGCATGAATCTGCACGACGACCGGGCCGGGCGGCTGATCCTGTCGCTGCGGCAGCAGGGGGTCACGGACCCGCGCGTGCTGAAGGCGATGGAGAGCATCGACCGCGCGGTCTTCGTGCACGAGAAGTTCCTGGATCAGGCGTGGGAGGATCAGGCCCTGCCGATCGACTGCGCCCAGACGATCAGCCAACCCTATATCGTCGGCCTGATGACCCAGGCGCTGGAAGTGCAGGCGCGTCATCGGGTTTTGGAGATCGGCACGGGCAGCGGATACCAGTGCGCGGTGCTGAGCCGGCTGGCGCGCTATGTCTATTCGGTGGAGCGGTATCGCAGTCTGCTGGTCGAGGCCGAAGCGCGACTGCGGGTGCTGAAGATCGAGAACGTCATCACCAAGCACGGCGACGGCGGCCTGGGCTGGGCCGAACAGGCGCCGTTCGACCGGATCATGGTCACAGCCGCCTCGCCGACCGAGCCGACCGAACTGCTGAAACAGCTGAAGCCGAACGGGGTGCTGGTCGCGCCTGTGGGACGCACGTCGGTGCAGATGCTGCATCGCTACGTCGGGCAGGGCGACGGGTCGTTCCACCGCGAAAGCCTGACGGAAGTGCGTTTCGTGCCCTTGGTCGAGGGGACGGCGAAGGAAGGCTAGGGGCGTGAAGGGTGACGCGTGAGTCGTGATTCCGGGTGTGCGAACGCCATTCACGATTCACGAGTCACTCCTCACGACCTCACTCGCCCCAATTCCGTGCGGTTTGCGGGGTTGGCTTATGGGGCGCGAGCGGGCACACCGGGCGGGCGAGTTTAACCACGAATGGGAGCAGCCGGTGGCGATGATTTCGGGCTGGATGAGAGCGGTTCTGGTCGCGGGGGCAGCGTTGAGCACGGCGGCCTGCATCAGCTATCCTTCTGAGCCGCGCTATTCGACGCATGCGAATCCGGCGCCGGCCTATGGTCCGGGGCAGGGCGCCTATCCGCAGCAGCCGGCCTATCCGAACGCCGGTCAGAATTCGAACCAGCCGTATCGGCCGGCCCCCTATGAATCGCCGCCCCCCGCGACCGCGCCGATCGGGCAGGTGGACGGCGGAGCCTTGCCGCCGACGGTCAACGTCGGTCCGAGCCAACCGACCTATCTGCCTCCGGCGTCGCAGCCGCCCGCCTACACGCCGTCCTATCCGTCGTCGTCGGCCCCGGTGCGTCCGGGCGCGGCCTATGTGATCCAACCGGGCGACACGATCTCGGGCGTGGGACGCAGGTTCCAGACGCCGGTGCAGACACTGATCGATCTGAACGGCCTGGGGCCACGCGGGGCGATCACGACGGGCCAGCGAATCATACTGCCTGAAGCGGCGGTGGATACCGGCCGCGATCCTTACGCGACTGGCGCCTCGCCCGTCGGCGTGCTGGTGCCCAACAACGGCGCCGTGCCGCCGCCCCCGCCGCCGCCCTCGGGCAATGCGGCCCTGCCGGTCCAGACGCGGCCTGTCGAACAGACCAACGCCGCCGGCGCCGCTGCCGGTCAGCCGAACCTGCTGTGGCCTGTGCGCGGCGACATCGTGCGGCGTTTCGGCCCGGTCGGCATGGGCGAGCGCAACAACGGCATCAACATCGGCGCCTCGGCCGGCGCGACGGTCAGCGCCTCTGCGGCCGGGCGCGTTGCCTATGTCGGCAGCGATCTGGTGGGGCAGGGGCTGACGGTGCTGATCGTGCACGCCAACGGCTGGCGCACGGTCTACGGCCATCTGGGTTCGGCGACGGTCAAGGATGGCGACGACGTTCGCGCGGGCCAGCAGATCGGCACCGTGGGTCTGACGGCCGGCGACGGACGCCCCTCGATCCACTTCGAGACCCGTCAGATGCGCGGCGACGATCCGGTCGCCGTCGATCCTTTGACAGTGTTGCCCAGGTAGCGCTTTCGCCGCGTTGCAATCTGCGAGGCGCGGCCCTAGGTTCCGCGCCTCGTTTTAATGGGGGCTCCGACGAGGGCTACCCTTCTATGTTCGGAGACGACCCATGGGCGCTGAAGGCGGCTTGACGGCGCAGTTGATCGGGTTTGCGCCCATCATCGGTATTTTCATCCTGTTCTACTTCCTGCTGATCCGTCCGCAGCAGAAGCGCGCCAAGGAACACGCGACCGCCATCGCCGCCGTCAAGCGTGGCGACACGGTCGTCCTGGGCAGCGGCATGATCGGCAAGGTCACCCGCGTCGAAGAGGCCGAGGTCAACGTCGAGATCGCGCCCAGCGTCAATGTGCGCGTGGTCAAGGCCATGATCGCCGAGGTGCGCAACCGCACCGCCATCGCCGCCAACGATTCCAAGGCCTGATACGCTCGCGTATCCGCCGATACCTGGACCGCCCTCATGATTCAGCTGTCGCGCTGGAAAGTCATTCTCGTCGTCGTCGCGGCCGTTCTCGGCTGTCTGCTGGCGTTCCCTAACCTGTTGTCGGATCAGCAACGCGAGGCGCTGCCCGGCTTCATGCCCAAGAACAAGCTGAACCTGGGGCTGGACCTTCAGGGCGGTTCGTATCTGTTGCTGGAAGTCGATGTGCCGGCGATGCGCGAAAAGCGCGTCACCAACCTGATCGAAGACGTTCGGGTCACCCTGAACGGCGCGGGCGTCGCCACCAACGGCTTCCAGCGTGAAGCGGGCGGCGTGGTCGTCACCCTGGCCAATCCGGCCCAGGGCGATGCCGCGTTCAAGGCCTTGCAACAGCTGGGTGGTCAGGTCGGACCGGGCGGCCAGGCGGAACGCACCGCGACGCGCCTGGGCGATAACCGCATCCGCTTCGCCTATACCGACGCCGCGCTGAACGGCATGGGCGCGACGGCCGTGGACCAGTCGATCGAGGTGGTGCGCCGCCGGATCGACAGCCTGGGCACGCGTGAACCCTCCATCACCCGGCAGGGCGCCGACCGGATCGTGGTCCAGGCGCCGGGCGAGAGCGATCCGAGCAAGCTGGAAGAAGTCATCGGCCAGACGGCGCAGCTGACCTTCCAGATGGTCGATGTCGAGAACTCGGTTCAGGACGCCCTGGCCGGCCGTGTGCCGCCTGATTCCGAACTGCTGCAAGGCGAGGACGGCACGCCCTATCTAGTCAAGAAGCGCGTGCTGGTGTCGGGCGAGAACCTGACCCGCGCCGGCGTCGGTTCGGACCAGAGCGGCCGCCCGGCCATCGACTTCCGCTTCGACGGCGCCGGCGCGCGGCGCTTCGGCGAAGCCACCGCCGCCAATCTGCAGAAGCCCTTCGCCATCATCCTGGACGGCAAGGTCATTTCGGCCCCGACGATCCAGAGCGCGATCACCTCGGGCTCGGGTCAGATCACAGGCAACTTCTCGATCCAAGAAGCGGCGACGCTGGTGAACCTGCTGAACGGGGGCGCCCTGCCGGCGCCGCTGAACGTCGAGGAGCGCCGCACCGTGACGGCTGAACTGGGTGCGGACGCGGTCGCCGCAGGCGCCCTGTCGACCGCCGTCGGCTTCGCCATCATCGTGCTGTTCATGATCCTGGCCTACGGTCTGCTTTTCGGTGGCGTGTCGGTGGTCGGCCTGGTGCTGAACGGCGTGCTGATCGTGGCGGCCATGTCGTTGACCCAGGCGACGCTGACCTTGCCAGGCATCGCCGGTCTGATCCTGACCTTCGCGGTCGCGGTGGACGCCAACGTGCTGATCTATGAGCGTATGCGTGACGAGGCCCGGGCGGGCCGCAGCGTCATCGCCTCTATGGACGCCGGCTTCAACAAGGCCATGGGCACCATCATCGACGCCAACCTGACCACCCTGGTCGCGGCGGGCATCATGTTCGTGTTCGGCGAAGGCCCTGTTCGCGGGTTCGCCTGGACCCTGACCATCGGTGTGTTCACCTCGGTCTTCTCGTCGGTCCTGGTCGCCCAGGTCCTGCTCGGCTACTGGCTCAAGACGGCCAAGCCCAAAAAACTGCCGATCGCGGAGTGATGGCGATGCGTGGATGGCCCCTCATCAAACTGCTGCCGCAGAAGACGAACTTCCACTTCGTCAAATATGCGCGGTTCGCCGGCGTTCTGTCGGTGATCCTGTGCGTCGCGGCGATCGTGTCTTGCTTCTATCCCGGCCTGAACATGGGCATCGACTTCCGGGGCGGCGCCTCGATGGAAGTGTCCAAGCCGGCGGGTCAGACGATCGAGCTGGATCGGGTCCGCGAGGCCGTGAATGGCCTGAACCTAGGCGACGTCCAGGTTCAGGGCATCGCGCGCCGCGACACCAATGTCGATGACGGCTCTACCGCCATTCTTCGCTTCCAGGTGCCGGAAGGCCGCGATCAGACCCAGGTGGTCAACCAGGTCGAGGGCGCCATCAGCGGCGCAGTCGGTCAGGTCAACTATTCGGGCGTCAGCGTCGTTGGCTCCAAGGTGTCGGGCGAGCTGTTCACCTCGGGCCTGTTGGCTCTGGGCGTCGCGATCGGCCTGATGTTCCTCTATATCTGGTTCCGGTTCGAACCGCAGTTCGGGTTCGGCGCCGTGGTCGGCCTGCTGCACGACGTGATCCTGACGTTCGGGCTGATCGTGCTGTTCAAGCTGGAGTTCAGCCTGAACATGGTCGCCGCCGTCCTGACCGTCATCGGCTATTCGATGAACGACACCGTCGTGGTGTTCGACCGCCTTCGCGAGAACCTGCGCAAGTACAAGACCATGCCGCTGCGCGACGTGATCGACCTGTCGCTGAACGAGACCCTGTCGCGGACCATCATCACCGGCGTGACCGCCGTCATGGTGCTGGCGGCCCTGGCCATCTTCGGCGGCGAGGCTCTGTTCGGCTTCTCCATCGCCCTGATGTTCGGCATCATCATCGGCACCTATTCGTCGATCTATGTCGGCGCGCCGATCATCCTGCTTTGGGGCGTCAAGCGCGGCGCCCTGGCCGACGACGCCAAGCCGGTGAAGCTGGGCATGGCCAGCCGGCCGTAGGTCGAGCGCCATCGTCGAAAGTTGGGCCGTCCCGGCATCGCCGGGGCGGCCCTTTTCCTTGGACGGCGTCCGTGCAAGGCTGAGCCTAGGAAAGCGCTCGTCTATACCGCCGTTGCCCTCGCCCTGACCGGCGGACTGACCGCCTGCACCGACAGCAAGCGGGCGCGCAACGACGCCACCTGGGGCGACAAGCCGGCGGACATCACGTGCTGGACCTATGGAGTGGAGAACTTCAAGGGACGCTCGACCGGCAAGGTCGAATATGACGACGGCGGCCGGATCTCGTTCGTCGACGCGTCGAACAACCGCTACACCACGATCGATGGCGATTGCCGCGTGGTTTATATGCAGCCCAGCAAATAGGGCCGGATGGCGGGCGGAGGCCTGAACCTCCGCCCTGCGTCGATCAGCGCAGCGAGGCCGTGAAGCGCTGGATGCGGGTGCAGGCTTCTTCCAGCACGGCGTCCGAGGTGGCGTAGCTGATGCGGAAATAGGGGCTCAGGCCGAAAGCCTCGCCCTGGACCACGGCGACGCCCTCGGCGTTCAGCAGTTCCGCGGCGAAGGTGGAATCGCCATCGATGGCGACACCCGTCTCGGTCGTCTTGCCGATCAGTCCGGCGATGGACGGATAGACGTAGAAGGCGCCCTCGGGCGTCGCGCATGTGATGCCAGCCGCCTGGTTGAGCATCGAGACAACTAGGTCACGGCGCTTTTCGAAAGCGGCCTTGCGCTCAGGGATGAAGTCCTGCGGGCCGTTCAGCGCCTCGACGGCCGCCCACTGGCTGATGCTGGACGGGTTGGACGTGGTCTGGCTGGCCACCTTGCGCATCAGGTCGATCAGAGGCTTGGGGCCGCCGGCGTAGCCGATGCGCCAGCCGGTCATGGCATAGGCCTTGGACACGCCGTTGACCGTCAGGGTGCGGTCGATCAGCTCCGGCGCCACCTGGGCGATGGTGGTGTATTCGAAGTCGCCATAGACGAGGTGCTCGTACATGTCGTCTGTCAGCACCCAGACGTGCGGATGGCGACGCAGGACCTCGGCCAAGGCTTCAAGCTCGGCGCGGGTGTAGGCGGCGCCGGTGGGGTTGGACGGGCTGTTCAGGATCAGCCACTTGGTGCGGGGCGTGATCGCGGCTTCCAGCACAGCGGGCAGCAACTTGAAGCCGTCCTTCTCCTCGCCGATCACGGTGACAGGCTCGCCGCCGGCCAGCAGCACCATATCAGGATAGCTGACCCAGTAGGGCGCAGGCACGATGACTTCGTCGCCGGGGTTCAGCGTCGCGACCAGGGCGTTGAAGATGACGGGCTTGCCGCCCGGCGCGACGTGGATGTTGGCGGCCGTGTAGTCGAGATCGTTCTCGCGCTTGAACTTGGCGACGATGGCCGCCTTCAGCTCGGGCATGCCGTCCGCGTCGGTGTATTTGGTCTCGCCGCGGTTGATCGCGTCGATGGCGGCCTGTTTGATGTTTTCGGGCGTATCAAAGTCCGGCTCGCCGGCGCCCAGGCCGATCACGTCGCGGCCTTCGGCTTTAAGCTTCCGGGCCTGCGCGGTGACGGCGATGGTGGCCGAGGGCTTGACGCGGGCGAGGGCGGAAGATTGCAGGCTGGACATGAACTATCCCGTGGTTTTGGAAGTTTTTGCCGGGGAGGCGGGGTTGTTTACGTGCGCAGAACGGCATGCGCAAATGATCCGACGTGTCGGAGATGAAGAATGCTGATCGCGACTTTTCTTGCCGCCTTGTTTACGAGCCAGGCCGAGCCGCCTCGGGACTGTCGTGACGACAACTGGCGTGACCGTTGCGCGGCGGAGGATCGGACTCGGGTCGAGAACCTGCTGAGCATAGCTTCGATAGAAGAGGAGGCGCGAAGCGAGTCGGAGGTCTATCGCGCTCGTTATGTTGACGGATACGGGCGCGATATGCCTGTGATCGCTTTTGTGAGACGGCCAGGACAGGATCCAACGGTTGAGGTTTCCGGCACGAACGGCCGCAAGCTGACGGCGCCCGTCGGTCCTGAAAGCTGGAACGCGATCGTCGCAGGGTCTCGCTTCGCGGATCGTGTTTTGGCGCCATTGCCGTCAGAGCCAAATGCTGCAGGTTCGCCGCCGTCCATGCCGAGCATTTGTCTGCATGCCTGGGTCGTTTCGGTCGAAATGGCCAACAGCCAGATCGCGCGCCACAAGACCGAGTCGGTTCGAAGGGCGACACGAAGCGGTTGTGACGGCGAACTGACCGTGGATTATGCCTTTGATCTGGCGAAGCGGGCAGTTGAAGCCTTGGCGCCTTGCCAACTGCTCGATGAGAAAAAGCAGCGAAACAGCGTAACCATTCTGGAGACTTGCCTCGGACTAGAAGGGGATCGCTTCGCGGCGGCCACACTCTGGAACCGGCAATCCGAGGGGCGACCGCGCTATGGGCTCGATCCCAAAGACCCCGGCGTGTGGCGCGCCTATCTGGGTACCAACGGATCGCCGACGCTGGACTGGCAGGGCGAGGTGACGACGACGGATCGGGGACGCGACAACCGCGTGGCTGAGGCGATTGTTGCGCGACTGGATCAAACACCGATGTCGTTCCGGCCGACAAAATTCCGCGGGCTCAGTCGAACACGAGCGGAGATCGAGGGCGCAGTGGAAGCGGAAGGCGGTCGTATTGCGCCCTATCGCCAGACCTGGGTCTGGGATCCCAATTTGTCGGAATGGATGTTGGAACGCTGGACCGTGGCGCCGTTCTCCGTCACGGACTGACTTCATGAGTCGGCTTTTCGATTTTCTGTCGAACATGGAGGCGCGTCGCTGGCGCGCCGTGCTGGCGACGGCCTTGCTGCTGGGCGCGATGATCGCCCTGTTCGCTGTGGGCAAGAGCCAGCTGGGGCTGGAGGCCGAGGGGCGGCTGGAAGACTGGCTGGGCGGGTTCCGTCAGGGGCCTTGGGGGCTGATAGCCGCCATCGTGGTGTTTACGGTTTCGGCCTTCTTCGGCGCGCCGCAGTTCATCCTGATCGCCGCCTGTGTCGTGGCGTTCGGGCCGTGGTTCGGCTTCCTCTACAGCTGGATCGCGACGGTCGTGTCGGCGGGCGTGACCTACTGGCTGGGACGCGGACCCACGGCGCGGCTGCTGGCGCGGCACGGCGGCAAGACGGTCGGACGGCTGACGCGGTTCGTCGGCAAGAACGCCTTCTACGCCAGCTTCATGATCCGCAACGTGCCGTCGGCGCCGTTCATCGTCGTGAACATGGCGTTCGGGGCGGCGAGGGCGTCGTTCCCGGGCTTTCTGGCGGGGTGCGCGCTGGGCGTATTGCCGAAGACCGCGCTGGTCGCCTTCTTCGGTGGATCCTTCATGACGGCGGTCAGCGGCGACGGGATCTGGACCTCGGCCATACTGGCTGGCGTGGCGCTGGCCTGGCTGGCGCTGATGCTGGTGGTGCGTGAACTGGTGAAGCGGCGCGAGATCGCGCGCGGCGACTGAGGGAATTTGCTTAGCCTGCTATTTAGATTGCGTTCACCCAGAGGTTGCATGGTGTTGCTTTGGAGGCGTCGCCATGGATGTCCGTATTCTGAAGACGCAGCACGGCCGGATCATTCGACTGGCCAGCGCCCTGGGCGGGACCTCCGCCATTATGAAAACGTCGGACGATGCGATCCGCGCCCGTGAGCTAATGCGTGCGCTGAATACGGCTCTGACCGAGCATCTGGCGATTGAGGACGGCGAACTTTATCCCGTCCTGATGCGGTCCCAAGATCATTCGGTTCGCGACCTCGCGCAGCACTATGTTGAGGACATGGGGGCGCTGAGCGGCGTTTGGGCGCACTATTTCGAAGAGTGGTCACAGGCCCGCATTCTGAGGGATCGGGAGCGTTTCGCCGCTGTAACCAAAGGGTTGATCGGCGCCTTGGCGCATCGGGTCGCCCGAGAAGAGGACACGCTGTATCCCACGATGGAGGCGGCGGACGCCCTGGCCGTCGTTCCGAAGCGCGACGGCAGGCCGACATCCTGAAGCCGGTGTCCACAGGCGTCGTGCCTCGATAGCCCTCTCCATATGACGACACTGTCATCGGGGCTTGTATTCCCGGTTTCATACGGGCAAACCCGCCGCTAGTAGGCGTGGCGAAGACGATCAGGAACTGTCCGGCGTGGGGATGTCAGGGCAGTTGGGGCGTCGCCAGGTCGACTGAGACATCTAGACGCCCTGCCAGCTAACAACGGTATCGATTCCCATGAGCTTCTCCCTTTTCGGCGCGATCTCCAACGACATCGCGATGGACCTGGGCACCGCCAACACCCTGATCTACATGAAGGGCAAGGGCATCGTCCTGAACGAGCCGTCGGTCGTGGCGCTGAGAAACGTCGGGGGGCGCAAGGTCGTCCACGCCGTGGGGATTGAAGCCAAGCAGATGCTGGGCCGCACGCCGGGCCACATGGAGGCGATCCGCCCCATGCGCGACGGCGTCATCGCCGACTTCGAAGTCGCCGAAGAGATGATCAAGCACTTCATCCGCAAGGTGCATAACCGCAAGGGCTTCGTGAACCCCAAGATCATCGTCTGCGTGCCCTCGGGCGCCACGGCGGTCGAGCGTCGCGCGATCAACGACAGCTGCCTGAACGCGTCGGCGCGCCGCGTGGGCCTGATCGACGAGCCCATGGCCGCAGCGATCGGCGCCGGCCTGCCCATCCACGAGCCGACCGGCTCGATGGTCGTCGACATCGGCGGCGGTACGACCGAAGTCGCCGTCTTGTCGCTGTCGGGCATCGTCTATTCGCGTTCGGTCCGCGTCGGCGGCGACAAGATGGACGACAGCATCATCAGCTACATGCGCCGCAACCATAACCTGCTGATCGGCGAAACGACCGCCGAACGCATCAAGAAAGACATCGGCACCGCCCGCATCCCGGCCGACGGCGAAGGCCTGTCGATAGAGGTCAAGGGTCGCGACCTGATGCAAGGCGTGCCGCGCGAAGTGCGCATTTCGGAGCGTCAGGCGGCGGAAGCCCTGGCCGAGCCGGTCACCCAGATCATCGAGGCCGTGAAGGTCGCGCTGGAAGCCACGCCGCCGGAACTGGCCGCCGACATCGCCGACAAGGGCATCATGCTGACGGGCGGCGGCGCCCTGTTGCGCGGTCTGGACGTCGAGATCCGCGATCACACCGGCCTGCCGGTTTCCGTCGCCGACGATCCGCTGTCCTGCGTGGCCATCGGCTGCGGCCGCGTGCTGGAGCACCCGCGCTGGATGAAGGGCGTGCTCGACTCCGCGCTCTGATCCGTCCGTTGCGGCCAGGTGAAAGCTTGGCTGCAAATCCTTGTGTCGCCTGCGTGATCACGGTTCCATTCCGGCCTTGATTTTGCGATAGGCAGGCTCAGCGGCAGGGGGCGTCCTGCCGATTCCAACCCTTTGAGTGGAAGGTCGCCCGTGGCGTTTCGCGACGGCCCTTTTGAAAACATCAAGGTGCCGCTGGCGTGGACCGCTGCGGTCGTCGTCGTCGTGGCTGTCATCGGCGCGATCGTCCTGTTGCTGGGCGACCGGACGACGTCCGAGGGCGGCTCGACCATGGGCGCGGCGCGTGGCGGATTCGAAGCGGCGGCCGGGCCTGTCGGCGGGGTCTTCGCCGCGCCGGTGCGTTGGGCTGGGGCCGCGCGCGACTATGTCGGCGGCTATTTCTTCGCCATCGGCGAGAACCGCCGCCTGAAGGCCGAGATCGCGGAACTGCGCGGCTGGCGCGACGAAGCGATCGCACAAAAGAACATCAACGGCCGCTACGAGGCTCTGTTGGGTCTGCGCACCGAGCCGCCGGTGCCCATGGCCACGGGGCGGGCGATTTCGGAGTCGCGCGGTCCCTTCTCCAACGCCAAGCTGATCGATGTCGGTTCGGCCAAGGGCGTGCGAATCGGCAACCCGGTCGTGACAGAACATGGACTGGTCGGGCGGATAACCGGCGTGACGGGCAGCGTCAGCCGCGTCGTGCTGCTGACGGATGTGGCGTCGCGCACCCCTGTGATGATCGAGCGCACCGATGCGCGCGCCATGCTGACCGGCGACGGCGGCGACAGCCCGCGTCTGGAGTTCATTCGCGGATCCGGTTCCATCAAGGCGGGCGACCGTATTCTGAGTTCGGGCGACGGTGGCGGTCTGCCGCGTGGTCTGCCGATCGGGGTCGCCGCCAAGGGCGTGGACGGCGCCTGGCGGGTCAAGCTGTTCAGCGATCACGGCGCGATCGACTATGTCCGCGTGCTGTTGTTCCAGAGCTTTGGACAGCTGGTCAGCCCGAACGCCTTGAACGCGCCGCCGCTCGCAGGCCTGACGACGGCGCCGGAGCCGAGCGCGGCCGAGGTCGGAGCGATCCGTGACGCCGCCGCCCGTCGCGCGGCGGCGCAACAGGCCCAGGCCGAACGGGCGCGTGCTGCGACCGCGACGGCGGCGCCAACGCCTGCGCCCGTCGCTGCGCCGACGGCGGCCCGTCCGGCCGTGACGTCTGCGAGGCCTGCGGCTTCGACCCCGTCGCCTGCACCGACTGCGCCCAGCCCTGCGCCGACGCCCGCTCCGGGAGGCGCGGCGTGAGACGGCCCGTTGCGGTTCGCGTTGTCGGACCTCTTCAGTGGATCGCCTATCCGGCCCTGCTCGTCCTCGCCGCGACGGTCGTCCTGGGCACACCGCTCCAGCTGTTCGGTCTGCATCTGCCCGAGCCGGTCATTCCGATGATCCTGGCCTTCGCCTGGCCCTTGATCCGGCCGTCGATGCTGGCGCCGGCGGTCTTGTTTCTAATCGGCCTGTTCCTTGATCTGTTCTGGAATACGCCGCTGGGGCTGTGGGCGCTGTGTCTGATGGGCGTCTATGGGACGGTGCTGCTGTCACGCAATCTGCTGGCGGGGCATGAGGGAATGATCCGCTTTGGAGCTTATGCCGCCTGTACGCTGGGCGCCTTCTTTCTGGCCTATCTGGTGGTGACCATGCGGGCGACGAACGCGCCGGCGATCCTGCCGCTGGTCGGACAGGTCGTGCCGACGCTGCTGCTGTTTCCGATCGCCAACTGGATGCTTGAGCGATTCGACGACGGAGATATTCGGTTCCGATGAGCGGCGAGCCCTCCATCTTCTTTGCCGATGTGAATGAGCGTCAGGGGTCCTTCCTGCGGCGCACCTTCGTGCTGGGCGGTGCGACGGCGCTGGGGATCACCGCGCTGATCGGACGGCTGGGCCAACTGCAGGTCGTGCAGGCTCAGGAATATGCGACCCTGTCGTCGCAGAACCAGTTCAACTTTCGCATGGTCCCGCCGCCGCGCGGCCTGATCAAGGACCGCAATGGCGTCGTCATCGCCGGCAACCGACCCAGCTTCCGGGTGCTGGTGGTGCGTGACGAGACCAAGGATCTGGACCAGACGCTGGACCTGTTGGGACGGTTGTTGCCCGACACGCTGGAGCGTCGTCGCGCCATCATCCGCGATGTCAATGCGGCGTCCAAGTTCAACCCTGTGCCGGTCAAGAGCGACCTGACCTGGGAGGAGTTCGCCAAAGTCAATCAGTACGCCAACGAACTGCCCGGCGTGATGGTCGATATGAACGAGGCGCGGTACTATCCGTTCGGCGGATCGTTCGCCCACGTCATCGGCTATGTGGCCAAGGTGTCGGATCGGGACGTCAAGGCCATCCGGGACAAGGGCGAGCAGCCGCCGGCCCTGCTGTTCAACCCCAGCTTCCGCATCGGCCGCCAGGGCGTCGAAAAGGCGCTGGATACGCCGCTGCGCGGCGAGCCGGGCGGCAACCGGGTCGAGGTGGATGCGCGCGGTCGCGTGGTGGCCGAGGATATCGGCGGCTCGCGGCCGGCCGTGCCGGGCAAGGAAGTCGTCCTGACGCTGGACGCAGACGTCCAGAACCGGGCGCTGGAGGTTTTCGGCGACGAGTCGGGCGCCTGCGTGGTTATGGACGTGCGCAACGGCGACATTCTGTGCATGGTCTCGGCGCCGTCGTTCGATCCGAACCTGTTCGTCGGCGGGGTGCCCACCAAGACCTATCGCGCGCTGGCCGACTATGAGCGCAAGCCGTTGCTGGACAAGACGCTGAACGGCACCTTCCCGCCGGGATCGACCTTCAAGCCGACGACGGCCCTGGCCCTGCTGGAAGCGGGCGTCGATCCCAACATCAGCGTCTTCTGCAGCGGCGCCTATCGCACCGGCAACCGGGTGCAGCGATGCTGGGGCCGGCATGGCACCCAGAATATGCACGACGCGATCAAGAACTCTTGCGACGTCTATTTCTACGCCATGTGCAATCGCGCGGGCGTGGACAATATCCGCAAGGCCGGGCTGGCGCTGGGCTTCGAGCACGAGTTCGACATCGGTGTCGGCAACCAGCGCAAGGGCCTGTTGCCGTCCACGGAGTGGAAGGCGCGGACCTTCCCGCGCGATCCGGTCTGGCATCCGGGGGAGACGACCTCTGTCGCGATCGGGCAGGGGGCGATCACGGTGAACGCCCTGCAGTTGGCGGTGATGACCTCGCGCTTGGCGAACGGGAAGAAGCAGCTTCAGCCGCGCCTGATCAAGTCCATCGGCGGCGTTGAACAGCCCAGCGGGGCCGAGGCGCCGGATCTGCCGTTTGATCCGGCCCATGTCGAATATGTGCGCCAGGGCATGATCGCCGTGGCCAACGATCGATCCGGCACCGCCTATCGCCAGAGCCAGTTGGGCCTGGGCGACATCCAGATGGCCGGCAAGACCGGCACGGCCCAGGTCCGGAACTACGGCTCCGGCTCGCGCAAGAGCAATATCTGGGCGCTGAAGGACCATAACCTGTTCGTCGCCTTCGCGCCGGTGGATGCGCCGCGATACGCGGTCGCTGTCATCGTCGAACACGGGGGCAAGGGCGGGGCGACCGCCGGCGCGCCGCGCGCGCGCGAGGTGATGCGCACCGTGCTGCTCAAGGATCCGGACATGCGCGCCCGCATCGAACGGCCGCTGCCGCCCGAACCGACCGGCGACGCGATCGTCGAGGACGGGGTGGTCGGCGCCGCGCCCGAGCCCGATGTGGTGGCCCCGCCGCAACCGAGCCGCCCTACGCCGTCTGCGACCAGCGGTCCGCGTCCCTATCTGTCGGAACCCGGCCGTTGACCGCCTCGGCCCTGTCACGTCCCGGCGAGCGCGAACGCGTCTCGACCAAGCTGGGCCAGATCGACTGGCGGCTGACGGCTTTGCTGTGCGTGGTGTCCGGCACCGGCGCCCTGATGCTGTATTCGGTGGCGGGCGGATCCTGGTCGCCGTGGGCGATGAAGCACCTGATCCGGTTCGGCATGTGTCTGGCGCTGATGCTGATGCTGTCGCTTATCAGCATCCGATATTGGTTCGCCCTGGCCTATCCCATCTACGGGATGGCGCTGTTCATGTTGGCGCTGGTGGAGACGCCGCTGGGCTATACAGCGCTGGGGGCCACGCGATGGCTGGACCTGGGCTTCACCCGCATCCAGCCGTCCGAGATCATGAAGATCGGCGTCGTGCTGGCCTTGGCGCGCTGGTATCACGGCGCCTCGGCCAAGGAGGCGAGCTTCCATTGGAAGCTGATCTTCCCGGTCGGGATCATCGGCCTGCCGTTCCTGCTGGTCGCGCACCAGCCGGACCTGGGGTCGGCCATGCTGATCGGTTTGACGGGGGCGGCGATCATGTTCGTCGCCGGGCTGAGCTGGCGGATCATCCTGCCGCTGATCATCGCCGCCGCCGTGCTGGTGCCGCCCTATGTGATGTTCGGCATGCATGACTATCAGCGTCACAGGGTGCTGACCTTCCTGAACCCCGAGGCCGACATGTCGGACAAGGGCTATCAGATCGTGCAGTCCAAGATCGCCATGGGGTCGGGCGGGCCGCTGGGACGCGGGTTCGGCCTGGGCAGCCAGAGCCAGCTGGAGTTCCTGCCCGAACGCCAGACCGACTTCATCTTCGCCGCCTTCGCCGAGGAGTTCGGCTTTGTGGGCACCTTCACGCTTCTGGCCTCCTATGCCGCCATCATTCTGATCTCCCTGAGGATCGCCTCGCTGTCGCACAGTCACTTCGGGCGATTGGCGGCGTCGGGCGTGACGGCGACATTCGCGCTCTATGTGCTGATCAACGGGGCGATGGTGATGGGTCTGGCGCCGGTCGTTGGCGTGCCGATGCCGCTCTTGTCCTATGGCGGCACGGTGATGCTGACCGTCATGATCGGCTTTGGCCTGGTGATGGCGACGCGGGTTCACCGATACGCCGAACTGCCCAAAGGCCACGGCCTGATTTGACGCTACGTCAGCTAAGTGATCGGCATTCAGGTTTCGCTTTCTAAGGCGGGGATTTCCTGGATAAGGTCAGTCCCAACGATGTCTCGCATCGGTTTCGGCCGGTCAGCGACGCACGCTATGGGAGACGAGGAATGACCGATCTGGAGCAATTCCGCGCCGAGACGCGCGCCTGGCTGGAGGCGAACTGCCCGGCCGAGTGTCGCGGTCCGATGGCCGACGACGAGATGATCTGGGGCGGGCGAAACCCCACCTTCAAGACCCCGGCGCACAAGCTGTGGCTGGAGCGGATGGGCGCGCGGGGCTGGACGGCGCCGGAATGGCCCCAGGAATACGGCGGGGGCGGCCTCAGCCGCGAGGAGGCCAAGGTGCTGGCCTCCGAACTGCGCCGCATCAAGGCCCAACCGGCCCTGGCCAGTTTCGGCGTCTGGATGCTGGGCCCGGCGCTGCTGGCCTTTGGGACCGAAGAGCAGAAAAAGCGCTTCCTGCCAGAGATCGTGCGCGGCGAGATTCGCTGGTGCCAGGGCTATTCCGAGCCGGGCGCGGGGTCGGATCTGGCGTCCATCCAGACGCGGGCCGAGGATCGTGGCGACCACTGGATCGTCAACGGCCAGAAGATCTGGACCTCCTACGCCGACAAGGCCGACTGGATCTTCTGCCTGGTGCGCACGGACCCCGAGGCGCCCAAACATCTGGGCATCAGCTTCGTGCTGTTCGACATGAAGACGCCGGGCGTGACGACGCGGCCGATCACCCTGATTTCAGGCAAGTCGCCTTTCTGCGAGACCTTCTTCGACGATGTCAGGGTGGAAAAGGAAAACCTGGTCGGGACGCTGAACCGGGGCTGGGACGTGGCCAAATACCTGCTGGCGCACGAGCGGACCATGATCGGCGCGATGGGCGAGGTCGGCGGCGGGCGGCCGGTGGGGCAAGTGGCGATGGACGCCATCGGCGCCGACGCGGCCGGACGACTGGACGAGCCGATGCTGCGCGCCCGGATCGCGGACCTGGAGATCGACGCCGCCGCCTTCCGCCTGGCGATGGAGAGGGTGGGCGATCAGGTGAAGGCCAAACAGGCGCATCCAGCCATCGCCTCCATGCTGAAATACTATGGCTCCGAGCTGAACAAGCGACGGCATGAGCTGCTGATGGCGGCGGGCGGGGCCGATGCGCTGGAATGGGAGGGCGAGCGGTCGCAGGACGGCAAGGCGGCGCGCGACTGGCTGCGGACCAAGGCCAACTCCATCGAGGGCGGCACCAGCGAGGTTCAGCTGAACATCATCGCCAAACACCTGCTGCAACTGCCGGGAGCGTGAGACGATGCCGCTGATCCTGACCGAAGAACAGACGATGTTGCAGGACGCCGCCGACGGCTTCCTGAACGAACGGGCGCCGATCGCCCATCTGAGGAAGCTGCGGGACGACCGGGACGCCGACGGGGTGTCGCGCGCCCTGTGGCGGGCCTTTGGCGAGATGGGTTTCGCCGGCGTCATCATCCCCGAGGCGCTGGGCGGCATGGGGCTGGGCGCGGTCGAGGCCGGCGTGATCGCCGAAAGCCTGGGCCGCACCCTGACGCCGTCGCCGTATCTAGAATCATCAATCCTGTCGGCCAAGGTGCTGATCGACGGCGGATCACAGGCGCAGCAATCGTGGCTGCCCAGGATCGCGGGGGGCGAGGCGATCCTGTCGCTGGCGGTGGATGAGGGCGCAAAACACGCGCCGTCGCGGCTCACGACGCGGGCCGAGCGGGCAGGCAACGGCTTCAAGCTGAACGGGGCCAAGACCTTTGTGCTGGATGGCCATGTGGCCGACGCCCTGATCGTCGTCGCGACGGCTGAAGAGGGCGTGACGCTGTTCCTGGTTGATCCGGCGACGGCGGGCGTCGCGGTCGAGCGCACGGTGATGGTGGACGCGCACAATGCGGCGCGGATCACGCTGACGGATGTGGCGGTCGACGCCGATGCTGTGATCGGCGCGGTCGGGGGCGGGGAGACGCTGCTGGACGGCGCGCTGAACCTGGGGCGGGCCTGCGCGGCCTCCAGCCTGACGGGCGCGGGCGATCAGGCGTTCAAGACGACGATGGATTATCTGCGGACCCGCAAACAGTTCGGCAAGCTGATCGGCGAGTTCCAGGCGCTGCAACACAGGGCCGCGCATCTGTTCTCGGAACTGGAGCTGGCGCGTGCGGCGACGATCGGCGCCCAGATCGCGATCGACGAGGGGCGCGAGGACGCGCCGCTGGCGGCGTCCATCGCCAAGGCCAAGGCGGGGCGGGTCGCCGAACTGGCGGTGCAGGAGGCGGTTCAGATGCACGGCGGCGTCGGCATGACCGATGAATTCGACGTCGGCCTGTTCATGAAGCGAGTGCGGGTGCTGAACGAACTGCTGGGCGACGCCGGTTTCCACGCCGAACGGGTGGCGCGGGCGCAAGGGTTCTAGGGTCGGGATTCTAGACCGCCTTTTCGCTCCACAAATCCAGATCCGCTTCGCGCCCGATCAGGGCCAGGCCGGCGGCGATGGATTCAAACTCGCCGCCTGTCTCAATCCGATCGGCGCCGAAGCGGTTCTGGAAAAGCGCCCGCACGGCCGGCACGAAGGAGGTGCCTCCGGTCAGGAAGACGCGGTCGATGGCGTCCGGCGCCAGGCCGCTGCGGGCCATCGCCTGATCCACCGCCCCTTCGATGGCGGTAAGTTCCGGCGCGATCCAGCGTTCGAAATCGGCGCGGGCGACCGGCTTTTCGATATGGACGCCCCCGGCCTGGAACAGGAAGGTCGCCTGGTCGTCAGCTGATAAGGCCATCTTCAGCGTGGAGACGGCGCGGTACAGGTCATGGCCGTGGTTGTCGTCCAGCACCTCGATCAGGCGCTCGACCTTCTCCGGCTCCAGTGCGGTGCGGGCCAGGGCGCGGATGTCGCGCATGTCGCGCGAGGCGCGTAGCAGGGCCAGCTGATCCCAGCGGGCGAAGGCGGAATAATACCGCTGGGGAATCGGCAGTTGCTTGCCGACCGAACTGTAGAGACCGCCCTTGCCGAGTTCGGGCGAGACCAGTTGGTCGATGATCCGGTAGTCGAAGGCGTCGCCCGCCACGCCCACCCCCGAGCGGGCCAGCGGCGTCGACCGCAGGCCGTCGGGCGTATGTTCGAACCGGATGATGGAGAAGTCGCTGGTGCCGCCGCCGAAGTCGGCGACCAGGACCGTGGCGTCCGCCTTCAGCTGGCGCGCGAAATAGAAGGCGGCGCCGACCGGCTCGTGCGCATAGCGGATGTCGGTGAAGCCCAGCCGCTCGAACGCCGTCTGATAGCGCGACAGGGCCAGGGTCTCGTCCGGATTGCCGCCCGCAAAGGTGACGGGACGGCCGACGATGACGGCGGGCGGCGCAGCAGCCAGTGCGTCGCCGGCGTGGTAGCGAAGGCGCAGCAGGAAGGCGGCCAGCAGATCCTCGAAGGCGTAGCGTTTGTTGTCGATCCGGGTTTCGGTGAAGGCGGCGCTGGCGGCGAAGGTCTTGAACGACTGGATGAAGCGGGTCTCCAGCGGATCCTCGACATAGGCGGCGATGGCCCAGGGCCCGGCCTCGACCACGCGCTCGGGCGGCTGGCCGTCGACGCCGGGATGGGTCTGGAAACTGAGCGCCGAGCGGAAGGTGGTCGTCTGGCCCTCGACCGCGTCGAAGGTCACGAGATGGGCGAGGCCGTCCGCATCGGTCAGGGCCACGACCGTATTGGTCGTGCCGAAATCGATCCCGATCGTCATCGGTTTCGTCGCCGTCATGGCAGGGCTCCAGGCAGGGGAGCCGGGTTCCTAACGGCAGACGAGGCAATAGCAAGGGCTAATGCGAGGCTAGAGCAGCAGCTTGCATGCCGGACCAAGGACTCCTGGGGCGTCGTTGTTGACTCGCATTTCTCGCGTAGGTCGCGCATCTTCGCGTCTGGGAGGCGCTTTATGAAACGCAAATACATCATCGCCGGCGCCGTCGTGGTCGCCGTCGGCTTCTTGGCGCTTTACGCCGCTTCACCCGTCTTGGCATTCCAAGGCCTTCGCTCGGCGGCAGAAAAGGGTGATCGCGATAAGCTGGAGAGGCTGGTGGATTTCCCGTCCGTTCGGGACAGCCTGAAGAGCCAGCTTACCGTAGCCATGAACAAGCGTATGTCGGCTGATCCGGAAATGCAGAGCAATCCTTTCGCCGGGATCGCCTTGATGATGATCCCCGCGATGGTGAATACCGCGATCGACGCCTACGTCACCCCAGATGGTATGGCGAACATCGTGAAGGGACAGAAGCCAAAGGCCGCTACGGACCCCGCACCGCCTCCGCCGCCCGCTGAAAAGCCAAAGATGAGCTATGGCTACACGGACCTCGATACGTTCAAGGTCACGATCGACTCCGCCGATAGTGACCCCATGGATCTGGTCATGCGCCGGCAGGGCTTCTTCACCTGGCAGATGAAGCGCATCGACCTTCCGGCCGATCTTTTGGACGGCGACCCGAAGTGAGCGATAGCCTCATAGAAACTTAGAGCCCCAATGGCATCGCAGCAGACGCTAGAATTCCTCGAGTTTCTAGACATTACAGACGTTCATGCTCTGGCGGCCTACGCGAAACGGGTCGTTATTCGTAGCGACGACCTTTCAGGTCTAATCTTGGCAAGCGATGTTGGGGCTATCCCGATTGGCCATATCGCAGTCCATCGGCACTACCACCCGCCGCATCTTGAGCTTACCCCGGAAAATCTCAGAGCGCTGTCGACTAACGGTGTGGGGCCACTGTCAAAAGACGCGAAGACTACGGTGAAAAAGGTGATGGCGACGTTCAAGGAACGTAGGCTGTTCAACGGGCACTTCTTCTGGCTCAGGGAATACACCCACGAATGGCACCTGATCTATTTCGATCAGCGCGATACGTCAGGCGAGCATTGGGTGGCGGGCCCCCATATCCACCTCATCAACTACGTGACACACCCTCGGCTGAGCGGCGAAGCCTTGCTGAGCGCACTCTATGAAGGGGTCAAACCGCCGCGCCTAAAGCGCAGCCTGCACCTAAGATACGATAGAGAAGGCCGATCATACGCCAGAAATCGCAATAGTGGGCCGATTGATGGGTAGCCCCGACTTGGGGATATTTCCTAAGCTAATCAATAGGGAATGGCGGAAGCGGTGGGATTCGAACCCACGGACGGCTCTCACCGTCGCTGGTTTTCAAGACCAGTGCCTTAAACCACTCGGCCACACTTCCTTGCCGCCGGAGCGGAGGCGGACGCCATAGCAGGCGAACGGGTCATTAACCAAAGCGGAAATGTCTTCGGTCATCCTGTTTTCGTATTTTTTGCGAGGCGGGTCGATGACGTTTGGACAGGGAGTGCGCGGCGCGCTGATCCTGGGGCTGTTTTCGCTGCTGGCCGCCTGTTCCACTGTCGGCGGAGCGGGCGTGCGCGGGTCGGTCGCCGGGCGCGTCGAGAACCAACCGCCGGTCGTAAAGGACCCCGCGCCGATCGTGTCGGGGACGATGCGGCCCTATCAGGTGCGCGGTCGTTGGTACACGCCAAAGGAACAGCCGGATTACGAGGAGGTGGGGATGGCGTCCTGGTACGGCGACGCCTTCAACGGGCGGCCGACCTCGACCGGCGAGCGGTTCGACATGCATGCCCTGACGGCGGCGCACAAGACCCTGCCTCTGCCCGGTCTGGTCGAGGTGACGAACCTGGAGAACGGGCGGCGGCTGGTGGTGCGGATCAATGACCGCGGGCCGTTCGTGGACAGCCGGATCATCGACCTGTCGCGCGAGGCGGCGAGCGAACTGGGGATGCTGTCGCAGGGCGTGGGGCGGGTGCGGGTGCGCTACCTCGGCCGGGCGCCGCAGCAGGGCGGGGGCACGCTGTTGCGGGCCTCGGCGCCGACGCCGCGAGGCGCGGTCCCGGCCAGCCCGCCCGTCAGCACGCCCGTCATCGCCCCCACGCCGGTCGTGGTTGCGGAGGTGACGACCTTCTGGGTCCAGGCGGGCAGTTTCTCGGACCAGGTCGAGGCCGGGCGAATCGCCGACAGCCTGAGCGGCTGGGTGCGCGCTGATCGGGGCGCGGGGCGGTTCAATGTGCTAGTGGGGCCGTGGGACAGCGCCAATGCCGCCGAGGCGGCGCGTCAGTCGGTCGTGGCGCGGGGTTATGCAGGCGCTCTGTTGATATCCGGCAGCTGATCGCGCGGGCGGGCTTGCGCCGGGCGGCGTCGGCGCGCCATGAAGGCGCGTGACCCGTGGACAATTCATAAGCTTCGAAGGCGGCGAGGGCGCCGGCAAATCGACCCAGGTCGGGCGGCTGGTCGCGCGGCTGCAGACGGTGCTGGGCGAGCGCAAGGTCGTGCGCACGCGCGAACCGGGCGGGTCCAAAGGCGCGGAGGTGATCCGCAATCTGGTGGTGGCCACGGACGCGGAGCCGTGGTCGGCCATGACCGAGACCCTGCTGATGTACGCCTCGCGCTCGGACCATCTGGAGCGGACCATCCGCCCGGCGCTGGCGGCCGGCGACTGGGTGGTGTGCGACCGGTTCGCCGATTCGAGCCGGGCCTACCAGGGCGCTGGCGGCGGCGTGGCGCAAAGCTTCATCGAACAGATCGACGCGGGCGTGGTCGGGGACGACCAGCCGGACCTGACCCTGGTGTTCGACCTGCCGGTCGAGGTCGGGCTGGAGCGGGCGTTCGGGCGCGGCCTGTTCGAGACGCGGTTCGAATCCAAGGGTCTGGAATTCCATCAGCGGCTGCGCGAGGGCTTTCTGCGCATCGTCGAGGCCAATCCGCAGCGTTGCGTGCTGATCGATGCCGTCGGATCGCTGGACGAGGTCGAGGCGCGAGTCTGGCAGGCGGTTCAGGACCGGCTGCTGTGAGCGATCACCCGCGTGACCGGTTCGACCTGATCCCTGATGCCGCGGCGGAGACGGCGTTTCTGGACGCCTGGGAACGGGGGCGGCTGCACCACGCCTGGCTGTTGTGCGGGGTCGAGGGGACGGGCAAGGCGACCTTCGCCTATCGCGCGGCGCGGCGGTTGTTGGGCGCGGCGGCCGATCCGGCGTCCGGGCCGCTGGGCGCCCGACGCGATGATCCGGTTAGCCGGCTGATCTCGGCCCAGTCGCATCCGGACCTGCTGGTGCTGGAACGGCTGGTCGAGGGGGGTAAGACCAAGAAGTCGATCTCGGTCGATCAGTCGCGCGAACTGCCGGAGTTCTTTTCCAAGAGCCCGTCTCAGGCCCAGTTCCGGGTGGCGATCATCGACGCGGCCGACGACCTGAACCTGAATGCCGCCAATGCCTTGCTGAAGGTTCTTGAGGAGCCGCCCGAGCGCGGCGTGCTGTTTCTGGTGACCCATGCGCCGGGACGGTTGCTCGCGACGATCCGGTCACGGTGCCGGCGGCTGACCTTCCCAATCTGGACGCCGGAACGGCTGGAAACTTTGGTGCGCAACCGGACGGGCGCGGAGCGTGAGGACGCCGAACACGCGGCGACCATGGCGGGCGGATCGCCGGGCGCAGCCCTGGCCTTGGCGTCAGGCGCGACGTTCGAGATGGACCAGCTGGCGCGGCGCTGGGTCGAGGGCGATGTGGACCGGGCCGAAGCCCTGGCCATCGCCGACCGGTTCCGCGGCGCCGAGGGGCAGGAGCGGTTCGAGACCCTGATGGACCGGCTGATCGCGGCGGTGCGCATGCGCGCCTTGCAGAGCGCCCCCGGCGCCGGCAATCGATGGGCTGAACTATGGGAGCGGCTGCAGCCGCTGCCGGAACGGGCGGCGGGGCTGAACTTGGACAAGGCCGATGTGCTGGCCGGCGCGCTGGCGGACCTGAAGCGGGTTCAAGCCCAGCAGGAGCGGATGGGCTGATGCTGATCGACAGTCACGTGAACCTGCACGCGCCGCAGTTCGATGAGGACCGGGACGCCGTGATCGCGCGCGCGAGAGAGGCGGGCGTCGGGCTGATGGTGGAGATTTCCGACAAGCTGACGACCTTCGAGGCGACCCACGGGATCGCTATGGCCAATGAGGACATCTGGTGCACGGTCGGGGTCCATCCGCACGAGGCCAAGGATGCGGCGGACCTGACGGCGGCGACCCTGATCGAACTGGCCCAGCGGCCCAAGGTGGTCGGGATCGGCGAATGCGGTCTGGATTTCCACTACGACTTCAGCCCGCGCGAGCTGCAGGCGGCGGTGTTCCGGCAGCATGTGGCGGCGGCGCGCGAAACCGATCTGCCGCTGGTGATCCATACGCGTGAGGCGGACGACGTAATGGCGTCGATCCTGCGCGAGGAATATGCCGCAGGGCCGTTCAAGATGTTGATGCACTGCTATACGAGTGGTGCGGAACTGGCGAAAGTAGCTGCTGAAATGGGCGCTTGGTTTTCGGTGTCCGGCATCGCGACGTTCAAGGCGGCCGAGGACGTGCGGGCGGTGATCCGCGACATGCCGGGCGACCGGATCATCGTCGAGACCGACTGCCCCTATCTGGCGCCTATTCCGCATCGCGGACGGCGCAACGAGCCGGCCTACATCGGTCATGTATTGCAAAAGCTGGGCGAAATCCGAGGCTGGAGCGCCGAGGAGGCGGACCGCATCACGACCGAGGCCTTCTTCGGCCTCTTTGACCGGATACCCAGGCCCGCATGAGTTTCGAAGTCGTCATTCTGGGCAGCGGATCGTCGGGCGGGGTGCCGCGCGGGGACGGCGACTGGGGCGCCTGCGACCCGACCGAGCCCAAGAACCGGCGAACGCGCTGTTCGATGCTGGCGAGGAAGACCGGGCCGGAGGGGGTGACCACTGTCCTGATCGACACTTCGCCGGACCTGCGCGAACAGATGCTGGCCAGCGGCACGAAACATGTGGATGCGGTTCTTTATACCCACGACCACGCTGACCAGACCCATGGGATCGACGACCTGCGCACCTTCGCCGCGCGGGCCAGGAAGCGGATACCGGCGTGGATGGATGAAGCGACGCACGGCTCGCTGACGCATCGGTTCGACTACATTTTCGAGAGCAAGTTCGGTTATCCGCCGTTGCTGGACGGACGGATCATTCCGCAGCACGGCGTAGCCTGGTCCGTCGAGGGCGCAGGCGGCGCGATACCGGTGACGACTTTCGACCAGGCGCACGGGCCGATCCGCTCGGTCGGCTATCGGTTAGGCGATGTCGCCTATTCCAGCGATGTGTCCGATCTGGACGAGGCGGCCTTGGCGGCGGTGGCTGGCTGTAAGCTCTGGATCGTGGATGCACTGCGTTACGCGCCGCACCCAACCCACGCCCATCTGGACCAGGCCCTGGCGTGGATCGCCGCCGCAGACGTGGAGCGCGCGGTGCTGACGAATCTGCACATCGACATGGATTACAAGGCGTTGTCGGCGCTTGTTCCCGAAAACGTCGAGGTCGGATTCGATGGCTGGAGCCGAGTGATCGGCTAGCTTGCGCCGCCCTTGTGATTTTTCCAGTCGAATAGCTCTTCCAGCACCCGCACCGCCTGGCCGCGTTCCGACGTCAGATCAGGATCGCGGTTCATGATCAGCCGGGCATCATCGGCGGCGGCCAGCATCAGGCTGCGGTGGCGGATCGGGTCGGCGAAGCGGTAGGCGGGAAAGCCGCTCTGTTTCAGGCCCAGGGGATCGCCGCCGCCGCGCAGGCGGAAGTCTTCCTCGGCAATGACGAATCCGTCCTCGGTGCGACGCAGGGTTTCGAGCCGCTCTTTCGCCGTCTCGCCGAGGGAGCCGTCCTGACCGCCATACAGCAGGATGCAGGAACTGGCCTTGGCGCCGCGACCGACGCGGCCGCGCAACTGGTGCAACTGGGCCAGACCGAAGCGGTCGGCGTGTTCAATCACCATGATCGAGGCGTTGGGCACGTCCACGCCGACTTCGACCACCGTGGTGGCGACGAGAACCGGCAGGCGGCCGTCGGCGAAGTCGGCCATGACCGCTTCGCGCTCGGCGCCCGGCATCTGACCATGGGCCAGGCCGACCTCCGCGCCCAGCAGGCGTCGCAGATCGTCGGCGCGATCGACGGCGGCCGCCAGGTCGATGGCTTCGGATTCCTCGACGAGCGGACAGATCCAATAGGCTTGGGCGCCGCTCTCAACAGCGGTCTTCAGGCGGGCGGCGACCTCGCCGATGCGGGCCAAAGGCAGGACGGCGGTTGTGACGGGGGTGCGGCCGGGCGGTTTCTCCATCAGGCGACTGACCTCCAGCTCGCCGTACTGCGTCAGCTCAAGCGTGCGGGGAATGGGGGTGGCCGACATGGTCAGCAGATGCACGGCGCCCAGGCGCGGGTCGCCCTTGGCTTGCAGCCGCTGGCGCTCGTTCACGCCGAACCGGTGCTGTTCGTCAATGACGGCCAGAGCCAGGCGGTCGAAGCGAACGGCGTCCTGGAACAGAGCATGGGTCCCGATGGCGACTTGGACGTGACCCGAGGCCAGTGCAGCCAGTTTCTCGCGCCGTTGAGCCGGGGTGTCGCGGCCGGTGAGCAGGACCGCAGCGACGCCGGCCGCGTCCAGCATGGGGCCGAGTTTTTCGTAATGCTGGCGCGCCAGGATTTCGGTCGGGGCCATGAGCGCGGACTGGAAGCCGCTCGAAGCGGCGTCGGCCAGAGCGACGGCGGCGACGGCGGTCTTGCCTGAGCCGACATCGCCTTGCAGCAATCGGCCCGTCTGCTGGCCCGACGCCAGATCACGACGGATTTCGGCGACGGCCTGGGCCTGGGCGTTGGTCAGCTGGAAGGGCAGGGCCTGGAGCAGGTGTTCGGACGCTGCACCGGGGACGATGACGGGGGCGGGCCTGATCTCGCGAGCGCGGCGACGACGGGCCAGAGCCAACTGATGGGCCAGGAACTCATCATAGGCCAGACGTTGGCGGGCGGGGGCGTCGGGCGACAGGTCCATCTCGGCTGTAGGGGCATGCAGGGCGTCCAGAGCGGCGCGCCAACCCAGCCAGTTCTGCTTCTTTAGCCAGGCGGGATCCTGCCACTCCGGCAGGTCGGGCGCGGCGGGCAGGGCGCCCTGAACCAGTTTACGCAACTGGCGAGAACTGAGCCCCTGCGTCGCCGGATAGACGGGTTCAGACGCCGGAATGTCGGCGGCCTTTTCGAGCGTCACGATGTCCGGATGGACGATCTGAACCTCGCCATTGAACCTTTCGACCTTGCCCGCGACCAACCGCGTCTCGCCGCGCGGCAACAGTCGGTCGATGTGCTGGGGCGAACCGCCGAACCAGACAAGATGCACGAAGCCGGTCGGATCGCTGGCCCGGACCTTCAGCGGCGCGCCGGGGCGGCTGGGCGTGAAGAGGCGATCGATGGTCACGGTGAAGACGCCGACCTCGCCATCGATGGCGCTGGCGGCCTCAGCAGGGCGGCGCACGATGACGCCGGACGGGCTGAGGAACAGCAGATCGCGAACCAGCGGGCCCGCCACCTTTTGCACCAAAGGCAGGACGCGAGGGCCCACTCCCTTAAGGGTCGAGACCTCGGCGAACAGGGGGAAGAGAATCTGCGGACGCATCGCCGTGAACATAGCGTGACCATGACGGGTGGCGAAGTGCGTTCAGGAACGCTATCTGCGCTTCTTCCATTTGAAGACGCTAACGCTCTCCACGCGGTGGCTCGCTGCTTGAGCGTCTTCCCACTTTGCCGGGCAAGGATTCTTGTGGCCGAAATCGACGCGCGTTCCGAAAGCGAAATGACCCCTGAGCAGATGACCCCTGAGCAGATGACGCCTGAGCGCAGGCAGCGGCTGGGACGCATTCAGTTCCGCGCCTGGCGGCGGGGCTTTCGCGAGGCCGACATGGTTCTGGGTCCGTTTTCCGATCAGGTTGCGCCGACCTTCACAGATGCGGAACTGGACCAGTTCGAGCGGCTGATCGACGAGGAAGATCAGTGGCTTTACGGCTGGATCATCGAGCGTGATCCGACGCCGCCCGAGTTCGAGACGCCGGTGATGGCCAAGGTGCGCGCCTTCATGCGCGCCCACGTCGCGGCCGAAGTCGGCAAGGGAATCGGCTGATGGACGCCAAGGTCGAATACCGAACCGACGCCGACTTGGGTGGCGCGCCCGAGGGGTTGGACGCGCTGATCGTCGCCGAACGGATCAAGGCCGGCGGCGGCGTCGGCCTGTTCGTCGCACGCGACTTTCAGAGGTCGGGCAGCTTCGTTCAGGCGTTTCAGTTCTTCTCGAAAGATATTGAAGTCCTGGATTATCCTGCGTGGGACTGTCTGCCCTATGACCGACTGAGCCCCACGGCGGGAATCGCCGCGCAGCGGATGGCGACGCTGACGCGGCTGGCGATGCGCAAGCCTGGCGATGCGCCTGTTCTGGTCGTGACGACGGTGTCGGCGGCCATGCAGCGCACGCCGCCCAAGTCGGTCACGACACAGGCCGGGTTCGAAACCAAGGTCGGACGCGATCTCGATATCCAGGCGCTGGAGCGATATTTCGCCGCCAACGGCTATGTTCGGGCCTCGACCGTGTCGGAGCGCGGCGAGTTCGCGGTGCGCGGCGGGGTCGTCGATGTCTATCCGCCCGGCTTCGAGGAGCCGGTCCGGCTGGACATGTTCGGATCCGAGCTGGAATCGATCCGCACCTTCGATCCCGAAACGCAGCGGTCGACCGGCCAGATGACGTTCGTCTCCCTCGCGCCGGTGTCGGAAGCGCTGCTGGATGCAGCCGCCATCTCGCGCTTTCGCACGGGCTATCTGAACCTGTTCGGCGCGCCGGGCGACGACCCGCTGTATGCGATGATCAGCGAGGGCGCGCGGCGTCAGGGCATGGAACAGTGGCTGCCGCTGTTTTATGAGACCTTGGACAGCCTGTTCGACTATCTGCCGGACGACGCGGCGATCTTCCTCGATAACCAAGTCGAGACGGCCCGCGCCGAGCGATGGGATCTGGTCGCGGACGCCTACGACGCGCGCGCCGAAGCGGCCAAGGCCAAAGGGCAGGCCAGCGCCAATCGCGCCTTGCCGCCCAAGCGGCTCTATCTGGACGCCGGAGACTGGAACCAGGCGCTGGCGGGTCGCGCCGTGCGTCGTTTCACGCCCTTCTCCACGGGAGGCGAGGATGCCGGCGGACGTTTGGGCCGGACCTTCGCCGCCGAGCGGGCGCAGGACAGCGTCAATCTGTTCGAGGCGGTGGCGGCCCATGCGGCGGCGCTGAAGGCCGACGGCAAGCGGGTGCTGTTCGCCTCCTGGACCGAAGGGTCGTCGGAGCGGCTGGCGACCATGCTGGCCGACCACGGGCTGGATCACATCGTCGCCGTGCGCGACTGGGCCGACGTTCAGGCGGCCCCGAAAGACCTGTATCTGCGCGGCGTCCTGCCGGTCGAGCATGGCTTTGTCACCGACGAGGTGGCGGTCATTTCCGAGACCGACATCCTGGGCGACCGTCTGGCGCGGCCGCGCAAGAAGCGCCGCGCCTCGAACTTCCTGGCGGAGGCGTCGGCCCTGACGACGGGCGATCTGGTCGTTCACCTGGATCACGGTATCGGTCGGTATGAAGGGCTCAAGACGCTGGAAATCCAGCAGGCGCCGCACGACTGTCTGGAACTGTTCTACGCCGGTGAGAGCAAACTTTATCTGCCGGTTGAAAACATTGACCTTCTGACCCGATACGGTTCGGACTCCGAGGGCGTTCAGCTAGACAAGCTAGGCGGCGCAGGCTGGCAGGCCAGAAAGGCCAAGGCCAAGGAACGTCTGCGCGCCATGGCCGAGGGGCTGATCGCTCTGGCCGCCAAACGGGCGCTGCGCGAGACCGATGCGGTCACGCCGCCGCCGGGTCTGTTCGCCGAGTTCTGCGCGCGCTTCCCTTACGAGGAAACCGACGATCAGCTGAACGCCATCGGTGATGTGCTTGAGGATTTGGGCAAGGGCACGCCGATGGATCGCCTGATCTGCGGCGACGTCGGCTTCGGCAAGACCGAGGTGGCGCTGAGGGCCGCCTTCGTCGTGGCCATGACGGGGCAGCAGGTGGCGATCGTTGCGCCGACGACCCTGCTGGCGCGCCAGCACTACAAGACCTTCACCGAACGCTTCGCCGGCTGGCCGGTTAAGGTGCGTCAGTTGTCGCGGATGGTGGGGTCCAAGGAGGCGGCGGAGACGCGCGCTGGGCTGAAGGACGGCTCGGTCGAGATCGTCGTCGGCACCCATGCGGTGCTGAGCGAACAGGTCGGCTTCCGCGACCTGGGCCTGGTCATCGTCGATGAGGAACAGCACTTCGGCGTCAAGCACAAGGAGAAGCTGAAGACGCTGCGCGCCGACGTGCATCTCTTGACCCTGACCGCCACGCCAATCCCGCGCACGCTTCAGATGGCGCTGTCGGGCATCCGCGAGATGTCGATCATCGCTACCCCGCCGGTCGATCGTCTGGCGGTGCGGACCTACGCCACGCCGTGGGATCCGGTGCTGGTGCGCGAGGCCCTGCTGCGCGAGAAATATCGCGGGGGTCAGGCCTACTACGTCGCGCCGCGCCTGAAGGACCTGCCAGCCATCGAGAAGTTCCTGCGCGAACAGGTTCCCGAGGTGAAGTTCGTCGTCGGTCATGGCCAGATGAGCGCGACCCAGTTGGAAGAGGTGATGAGCGCCTTCTACGACGGGGAATATGACGTCCTGGTCTCCACCACGATCGTTGAGAGCGGGCTAGATATCCCGACGGCCAATACCCTGATCGTGCACCGCGCCGACATGTTCGGCCTGGCGCAACTGTATCAGATCCGGGGTCGGGTCGGCCGGTCCAAGGCCCGCGCCTTCGCCTATCTGACCACCGATGCAGTCAAGCCGATGACCCTGTCGGCCGAGCGGCGGTTGCAGGTTCTGCAGTCGCTCGACAATCTGGGCGCCGGCTTCCAGCTGGCCAGCCACGATCTGGACCAGCGCGGCGGCGGCAATCTGCTGGGCGACGAACAGTCGGGCCACATCCGCGAGGTCGGCGTCGAACTGTACCAGCAGATGCTGGAAGACGCCGTGGCGGAGTTGCGCGAGAAGGGCGAGGGACAGCCGGTAGATCGCGGTTGGTCGCCGTCGATCAACGTCGGCGCTTCTGTCTTAATTCCAGAAGATTACGTGCCAGACCTGAACGTGCGTCTCAGCCTCTATCGTCGTCTTTCCGACGCCGAACAGGCCGAGGATCGCGAAGCCCTGGCCGCCGAACTGATCGACCGTTTCGGGCCCTTGCCGGATGAGGCGCAGCAGTTGCTGAAGATCGTCGGCATCAAGTCGAACTGCCGTAAGGCCTGCATCGAGAAGATCGACATCGGGCCGCGCGGCGCGGTGCTGACGTTGCGCGACAACAGCTTCCCCAATCCGGCGGGACTGGTCGGGCTGATCCAGAAGAACCACGCCTTCTGGAAGATTCGACCGGATCAGAAGATCGTCGTTTCAGGCGATTGGCCGACGGCGGAAGAGCGATTGAAGGTGGCCGAACGGATCACCGCCGATCTGGCGCGGGTGGCGGGGGCGTAAAGCCCCTCAGCGCGTCTTTTCGAACAGGTCGGCCGAAGCGCGTTCCAAAAGGGCGGCGGCGCTTTCGTCGGGACGCATCTCGGCGGTGCCGACGTCGAACTCGGCGACGAACGGCGACCGGTCCGGGCCGGCGTCGAAGGCGGTGCAGCCGATCACGGCGGCGATTCGTTCTGCGGCCAGACGCGCCGGTTCAGCGTGGGTCGCGGGCAGGGCGAGGGCGAAGACCTCCTTGGCCAAGCGGGCAGGGGTGTCCTCGACACGGACCAGGCGCGAAACCATGGCCCCGATCTGCGGCATGGCGCGATCCAGCCAACCGCCCTGACGCGCCCAGGTGACGGATTCGGTTTCGCGCACCCGCAGGACGCAGACGGAAAGCGGGCGCTTTCGCCCGCGCGAAGCCTCGGCGACACGACCTAGGTGGCTGGCGAAAAGTTCGGGCGTGAACAGGCCTGTTTCTGGGTCCATCACGTCCAGGCTGCGCACCGAGTCCAACGTCTTGCGAATGCCCAGATGAATGCGGTGCGCGCCGGCCAGGGCTAGGATCCGCTCGGCCGTTTCGCCCTCGGGCGTGTCGGCGGAGGCGACGTCTGCGAAGCCGCGGTTGAACAGTTCAGCCAGGCTAATCTCGTTCCTGCCGCGCAGATAAAGCATCAGCGGAATATGATACAGGCGTGTGTTGCGCTTCATGCCCGCCGCGATCGACAGGGCCGGCGCATGGTCTTCGGCGCCCCACAGAACGGCGGCGTCAAACGGGCTTTCGTGCAGATAGTCGAAGGCGGTGTAGGGCGTCGGCGCCGCGACCACCTCGACACCGGCCGCAGTCAGGGCGTTCGACAGGGCGAGAAAGCGGCGGTCCGCGACGCCGGCGGCCAGCACGCGCAAGGGACCATCGTCGTCGGCCCTTTTGTCCAAGCCGACCCCGCGCGTGGCGAAGGTGGTGACGCGCAGCCGATATTCCTCCTCGGCGATGGCGGCCCGGCCCAACTGCTCCAGACGCAAGGCGGCCTGGGCCGGATGCGGCGGCGTGGACATGGTCAGATCCGCACCCTTCACCGAATCAGGGCGGGCGCCGATGACCACGATGGGCAGGCGGCGCGGCTCGGCGGCGGCGCGAAGGCGAGACGCCACGTCGGCGTCGAAGGTGTTGATGTCGATGACGGCGGCTTCGAGCGGAAAGTCCTGAAGCGTCATCTCAGCGGAGACGACGTCACGGGCGGTCACCGTCGTCCAGCCCAGCGCATCCAGACCCGCAGCGAGCGGCCCGATTCGGCCATCGTCAGCCGCCAGGATCAATACGCGCGCGTCGAAAGCCAAGCCGATCGTCTCCAAAAGTCGCCGCGCCACTAGCCGGCCGGAAACGCGCGGACCATAGCGACGAGGGTGTTAAGGATGCAATGTCGGCCGGCCAAAGCGATGCGGCCGGATCGCGAATGATCGTCCTCACGCGGATGAGACTTTCGCCGCATACGAATTCCGCTAGGTTCCGCCGCTTGTGCAACGGTTGTGGGGACCGATTTGAGTGAGCAACTGACACGGTCGGTCCTGAAAGCGCCCGGATTCTGGGGGGGGCTGGCCGTGCGAGCGTTCACCCGCAGCTGGGGGCGTGACGTCATGCTCTATACGGGCGGCGTGTCCTTCTTCGCCCTGCTGGCCGTGTTTCCGGCGATCGCCATCCTGATCGGCTTCTACAAGTTGGGTCTGTCGATCACCGAAGTCAGCGCCCAGGCGACCGCCCTATCGGACCTGTTGCCCAAGGCGGCGCAGACCATTTTTCAGGGCGAGATCACGCGTTTGAGCAATGCGTCGGCGCGGACAGTGTCCGCTCAGAGCGCCTTCGCCCTGTTCGTCGGCGCCTATGCCGCGCACCGAGGTTTCAAGGCCTTGTTGGCGGGATTGAACCTGATCCATGACGAGACCGAGCCGCACGGCTTCTTCAAGTTCAATCTGCTGGCCTTCTTTGTGGCCATCTTCGCCTTTGCGCTGTTCACGGTCGTGTCGGGGGCGGTCGTGACCGTGCGCATTATGGCGCATGCCTCGTCGTCGGCCGCCGGCCTGCCCGGGCGAAGCGGCATGGCGCCGCTGGACGCCTTCCTGCCCGCCATCGGCTTGGTGATCGGGCTGACGCTGCTTTACCGCTACGCCATGAGCCACAGGACGCCCGTCGCTTGGCTGCCGGCGACGGCGGGCGGTCTGGTGGCGACGCTGATGTCGGTCGTGTCGTCGTGGCTGTGCGCCATCTATGTCGAGCAGATCGCGCCGCTGGGGGCCACCTATGGGTCGGTCGGCGCCGTGGTGGTGCTGCTGATCTGGCTGTCGTGGAACGTCAACGCCATCTTCTACGGCGGCGCCTTCGCCACCGAGATGGAACTGGCGGCCAAGGCGCGCGCGATCGCCGACACGCCGCCGGCCGATATCGTCAATCTGTCGGAGCGTCGGGCCGGGCGCCGGTCTCGATCGTAAAGCGAAGAAGGCCGTCGCCGTCCTCGACTTCGATCACGCGGCCGCCTTTCTGTGACATCAGAAACGGCACATCGATCCGGGCCATCGGATCGGTGGCCAGCAGCACGATCCGCGCGCCGGGCGGGGCTGTTTCCAACGCCTTCATCAGCTTCAGGCTGGGAACAGGGCAGCGGTGGCCCTTGGCGTCGATGACGACTGGGTCGCTCACGCGAGCCGATCCGCCAGCATTGCCAACGCCACGCGAACGCTGGCTTGGCGAATCCCGTCGCGGCCGAGATCGCCGAATCGCTCGACGCGGTGAACGACGCCCTTTGGTCCGGATGCCGCGAAGTGGACCAGACCCACAGGTTTATCCGCCGACCCGCCACCCGGTCCAGCCACCCCTGTTACGGATACCGACACAGAAGCGCGAGAGTGCGCCACGGCGCCCTCAGCCATCGCGACTGCGACGGCTTGCGACACGGCGCCATGGGCGGACAGGCTTTCCAGCGACACGCCCAGCATCTGGGCCTTGGCCTCGTTGCTGTAGGTGACGAAGCCGCGATCCAGGACCACTGACGATCCGGGGATGGCCGTGATCGCAGCGGATACCAAACCGCCCGTGCAGCTTTCGGCCGTCGCCAGCATCAGGCCGCGCTCGCTGGCCGTTGCGACAATCTGTTGCGCCAGGTGCGCGATATCTTGGGAAAACATGGTCTTTCCATAGGCCGCGAACCCCGCTCTAACCAGAGCCATGACCGAGGCTGTCGATCCGTTACGCCCCGCCGCCGCGAGATCGGATCGCATCGCGCCGATCCTGTTCGCTGTCGCCATCTTCACATCGGCCTGTCTGGTCTTCGTCGTTCAGCCGATGGCGGCCAAGCTGCTGTTGCCGACGCTGGGCGGATCGCCTTCGGTGTGGAACGCGTCGATGGTGTTCTTCCAGACCGCGCTGCTCGCCGGATATGGCTATGCGCACCTGCTGCAACGTCTGGCGACGATGCGGGCGCAGGTCGGGGTTCACCTGGGCCTGCTGATCGTGGCGGCGTTTTTCCTGCCCCTGCAGATCAGCGGCCTGTTGGGGGATCCCGATCCGTCCCAACCGGCGATGTGGCTGCTGGCGACGCTGGCGGTGTCGATCGGCGCGCCGTTCGCAGTTCTGTCCGCGACCGCGCCGCTGCTTCAGGCCTGGTACGCGCGCGTGCGGGCCGGACATGCAGACGGCCAGAACCCCTATGTTCTTTACGCCGCCTCGAACCTGGGCAGCTTCCTGGCCCTGCTGGCCTATCCGGTCGTGATCGAGCCGCTGGCCAGCCTGTCGGATCAGCGTTTGGGCTGGAGCGTCGGCTATGGGCTGTTCGTGGTGATGGTCGTGGGGCTGGGCGTTCAGGTCTGGCGACGACGCGAGATCGGGACGGCGGAGCCCGCGCCGCTTGAGGCCAGCCCGCCGATCGCCTGGCGCGAAAAGGGCATGCTGGTTCTGCTGGCCGCAGCACCGTCCAGTCTGATGCTGGGGGTGACGGCGCATCTGACGACGGATGTCGCCTCGGCGCCCTTTTTATGGGTCATACCGCTCGCGCTCTATCTGCTGACGTTCGTAATCGCGTTCCAGACCCGGCCGGCTGTTTCGCCGGCCATCGGCCTTGGTTTGCAGGCGGCTGCGGCAGCGGCCTGCGCCGCCCTGATTGCGTTCCGGACAGGCGAATGGCTGCTGGTGTTCACCATCAATCTGGCGGCCTTCTTCTTTACCGCGCTGATGTGTCACCAAAGGCTGGCGGCGCGACGGCCGGCGCCGGATCGGCTGACCGAATTCTATCTGTTGCTGTCGCTGGGCGGCGTAGTCGGCGGACTGTTCAATGGCCTGATCGCGCCGGCCGTTTTCGACATGGTGTGGGAATATCCGCTGGTGCTGGTGGCGGCCGGATTGCTGCGGCCGTGGAGCCGTCGCGAGATCAGGCCGTGGGAGATCATCTGCTGCGTCGCCGGCGTGGTGATCGCCCTGATGGGGCCGCTGTCGATGGAGGCCGTCCGGTACGCACCGAACATTCGCGCGGCCATCCCTGACGCTGAACTGGTGCGGATCGCGCAAGCCATCCTGGGGATCGCGACCCTGTTCGCCTTTTTGGTGCGCGATCGGGCGGTGATGTTCACGATCGTTTTGGCCGCCATCGTATGGTCCGGCTATCATCTGGCGCGCGGATATGACTGGGCCCTGTCGGAACGCAGCTTCTTTGGCGTGATGCGGGTAGCCAAGATCGACGATCCGCTGATGGGCGGGCCGGTCCATGTGCTAATGCACGGCACGACTTTGCATGGCGCCCAGGCCCAGGCGCCGTCGAACCGCTGTCAGCCCACGCTCTACTATGCGACCTCGACGCCGCTGGGGCAGGCGATGCTGCAGATGCAGGCGCGTCGGCTGGACGGCGCGCTCGTCGGCGTTGTGGGGCAGGGCTCGGGCGCCATGGCCGCCTACAAGCGCGCTCAGGACCAGCTGACCTTCTTCGAGATCGATCCGATGGTGGATCGGCTGTCGCGCGACCCGCAATGGTTCAGCTTCATCAACGGCTGCGCCGACGGGCCGGTGCGGACGGTTCTGGGGGATGCGCGCCTAACGATGGATCGCGAGCCGGCAAGATCTTACGACCTGCTGGTCATCGACGCCTTCTCGTCCGACGCCGTGCCGACGCATCTGCTGACGATCGAGGCGATCCGCGGCTATCTGCGGATGCTGGCGCCCGACGGCGTCGTGGTGCTTCATCTGTCGAACCGGAACCTGGAGATCACCCTGCCGGCCGAGGCGGCGGCGCAGGCGCTGAAGGTCCCGCACCTGCACCAGGTCTATATCGAGCAGTCGGGCCAGGGCGACATGGCCGAAGCCTCCACCGAAGCCCTGCTGATCGGCAAGACCCCGGCGGCGCTGGAAGGTTTCAGGGACGATGCGCGTTGGCGCAAGCTGTCGCCGACGACGGTGCGTCCGTGGACGGACGACTATGTCAATCTATTCGGATCGCTGGTGCGTCAGTTGAAGATGGCGGCGCGCTAGGGCGTGGGCGTTTCAACGGTCGCCACGGCCTGGGCGGCCAGACCCTCGCCGCGTCCGGTGAAACCAAGCCCTTCGGTCGTGGTCGCCTTGACGCTGACGGCGTCGAGCGGAAGGCCCAGCAGCCCGGCAATCCGGTCGCGCATGGCCTGGCGGTGCGGCTTCACCTTGGGTCGTTCGCAGATCAGGGTGACGTCGACATTGACGATGCGGCCGCCCCGCGCCGCGACCAGTTCGGCGGCATGGATCAGGAACTGGTCAGAGGAGGCGCCTTTCCATTTCGGATCCGTTGGCGGGAAATGGTCGCCGATGTCGCCCGCCGCGATGGCGCCCAGGATGGCGTCGGTCAGGGCGTGGAGACCGGCGTCCGCGTCGGAGTGGCCAATCAGCGTTTGATCGTGCGGCACCTCGATCCCGCAAAGCCAGACGGACCCGCCGGGCCCCCAGCGATGCACGTCATAGCCGGAGCCGATGCGGGTCTGATAACGCTGCGCTTGGGGCAGCAGAGCTTCGGCCATGGCGAAATCCTCGGGATAGGTCAATTTCATCAGACGCGCATCGCCCTGAACCAGGGCCACCGCACCGCCGCTGCGCTGGACGACGACGGCTTCGTCGGTCGGAACCTCGGCGTCCGACCAGGCGTCATAGGCGGTCTCGATCACGCCCCGGCGGAAGGCTTGAGGCGTCTGGGCGCGCCAAAGACCGTCACGCTCGACCACGTCGGTCATGATGTCCGCCTCTCCGCGTCGCAGGCTATCGGCGACGGGCAGGACGGGCAGGGCGCCGTCCGAAGTTTCAAGGGCCGACACCAGACGATCGACGACGGCGCGATCCAGCAGGGGGCGGGCGGCGTCATGGATCAACACCGGCTGATCCGCCGGACAGGTCAGGGCCGAAAGCCCGGCGCGGACCGAATCGGCGCGGGCGGCTCCACCCGCGACGGCTTTCCAACGCGGCAGATCGGACAGCACGTCCGCCACCCGCTCAACGGCGTCAGGCGCGATCACGACGATCAGTTCGTCGGCGCCGGCGTTCAGCATGGCCTCGGCTGACCAACGCAGCACGGGCTTTCCACCTAGGTCTCGCCACTGTTTGTCGCCGCCGGCGCGCGAGCCGGAACCGGCCGCGACGATGATGCCCGAGAATGTCATGGCGGCCTTGATAGTGCGCGCGGCGACGGGGCGAAACCATCAAAGCGCCGCGGTCATGCTTGACGAGGGCGGCTGCGATGCGGCGAAAGACGGAAATGCCCAAGACCCTGCAAATCGGCGATGTGACCGTGCCCGGCCAGGTGCTGATGGCGCCGATGACCGGCGTGACCGACCTGCCGTTCCGTGTGCTGGCCTCCAAGCTGGGCGCCGCTTATGTCGCAACGGAGATGGTGGCGGCCAAGGAACTGGCGCGGGCGCGGCCGGACGTGGTGCGGCGCGCCGCCGTGGGGGCCGGTCTGCCGCTGACCGTCATCCAGCTTGTCGGGCGTGATCCCGAGCAGATGGGCGAGGGGGCGCGGATGGCGGAAAAGGCTGGGGCGGACATCGTGGATCTGAACTTCGGCTGTCCGGCCAAGGAGGTGACAGGCTCGGCCGCCGGTTCGGCTCTGATGCGGACGCCCGATCTGGCCTGCCGGATCATGGAGGCGGCTGTGAAGGCGACCGATCGGCCTGTGACGGTCAAGATGCGGCTGGGCTGGGACGACGAGAGCCGAAACGCCGCGGAACTGGCCCGCCGCGCGGAAGCGATCGGCGTCAAGGCCGTCACGGTGCATGGCCGCACGCGAAAGCAGTTCTACACCGGGCAAGCGGATTGGGACGCGGTCGGGACGGTGAAGGCGGCGGTCGGCATTCCCGTCATCGTCAATGGCGACATCATCACCGCCGAGGAAGCGCGCCAGGCCTTGGCGCAGTCCGGCGCGGACGGATTGATGCTGGGACGCGGCGTTTACGGCCGGCCATGGCTGGCGGCGCACCTTGAACGGGCGCTGATCGACGGCGTGGCGCTGGAGGAACCCGGACCGGAAGAGCGTCTGGCGATCGTGATCGAGCACCTGCGGGCGTCGGCCGAGTTTTACGGCCTGCCGCTGGGTTTGAAGATGTTCCGCAAACATCTGGGCTGGTACATCGAACAGGCGCCGTGGCCGGCCGATCCGCAACACCGTCGTGAGGCGAAGGCAAGAATTTGCCGCCTGGACGATCCGATGGCCGTCGAAGACGCGATGCACGAACTGTGGCGGCCGGATTTGCCTCGGTTAGGTAAGTCTGCTGTTGAAAATGGGCCACAGGTGTTGGAGACTGCTGTGGCATGACGGATACGCCCTCAGCACGCACCGCTTCACCCGACCTCGCGTCGGACGACGGGTCGTTCTGGGGGTGGGTCGATAGCGAACGGGCGCGGACCGGCTTCGGACTGGCGTTCTTTCTGGCTGTCGCGATCACGGCGGCGGCCATCTGGCTGGTGGCGGTCGCGCCGGGGGCCACATCAGGGTCGGCGCGCGGATCGAGCAGCCAGATCGCCCTGATCGTGCTGGCCGCCAATCTGCTCCTGATTTCCGGCTTGGCCATCATCGTCGGCCGGCGCGTGCTGACCCTCGTTCGCAGCACCGATGAAGCCGGATCGCGCCTTCACCTGAGGTTCGTCGCCCTGTTCTCGATGGTGGCCTTGGTCCCGTCGGTGCTGATCGCCCTGGTGTTCGGCGTTCTGGTCAATCGAGGCGTAGACCAATGGTTCAGCCAGAACGTCCAAGCCTCGGTCGAGAACGGAGCGATCGTGGGCCGCGCCTATATCCAGGACGTTTCGGCCGCAATGGATGCTGACCTGGTCACCATTTCGGATCAGTTGGGAAGCGCGAGAAGCCTGTTTGCTGATCGCATTCAGTTTAACGACGCCCTAGGCCAAGTTGGGGACATCTTCGGCTATCCCGCCATCTATATTCTCGATGGCAAGGGCGAGGTGCTGGCTCGCGCTGAAAGGACAGGCGCGCCTCCCTATCTTGCGCCGCCGCGCGATGAACTCGCGGCCGCAGCTGACGGCGGGCAGCCTCCGCAAACCGTCACGCAGCATCCAGACGCCGTCCGGTCGATCATCGCCCTGCCAGCCTATGGCGACGCCTATCTTTATCTGGTGCGCCCGCTTCAGGATGGCCTTGTGGCGCGAATGAACACGTCGGTTCAGTCAATCCAGGCTTATCGAGAGGCTCAGGAAAGCCGCGCGCGGATTCAGTCCGCCTTCATCCTCAGCTATCTGGAGACGGCGTTGCTGGTGCTGGTGGGGGCGGTGTGGCTGGGGATGTCGGCGGCCAGCAGCATCTCCGCGCCGATCGGTCGGTTGGTGAAGGCGGCAGGACAGGTCGCGGGCGGCGACTTCACCGCACGGGTCGACAGCGACGGCGCTCCGGCCGAGATCGCCACCCTGTCGGACGCCTTCAACCGCATGACCGGCGATCTGCAGGCTCAGCAGGCCGCGCTGAAGGCCGCGAGCGACGAGGCGCACGATCGCAGCCGCTTCATCGAGACGGTGCTGTCGGGCGTCAGCGCCGGGGTCATCGGCCTGGACAAGCGCGGGCGGGTGTCGGCCATCAACGACAGCGCCGTACAACTGCTTCACATCGAGAATGCTGAGGTTCTTGGCCATGAACTCGCGGCCCTGTCGCCAGAGCTGAGCGATCTGGTGCGGCGCGCTGAGGCCCATATCGAGGAAGACATCGACGTCAGCCGGGGCGGGGACACGCGGCGGCTGCGTGTTCGGATCGAGGGTGGTCTGGGCGGCGAGATGGTCCTGACCTTTGATGATATCACCCGCCTGGTGACGGCCCAGCGAAACGCCGCGTGGCGTGACGTGGCCCGTCGCATCGCGCATGAGATCAAGAACCCGCTGACGCCGATCCAGTTGTCGGCAGAGCGACTGAAACGGAAATATCGCGCGCGGATCGGCGAGGATGTCGAAATCTTCGACCGGTGCACCGACACCATCATCCGCCAGGTCGGAGACATCGGCCGTATGGTCGACGAGTTCTCGTCCTTCGCGCGCATGCCGGCGCCGCGGTTCGCGCGTGAGAACCCGGCCGAAATGCTGCGCGAGGCGGTGTTCGCTCAGCGGGTCGCCGCGCCGGACATCGTCGTCGACATCACCGAGCCTCTGCCTAAGGCGACAATGCAGGCCGACGGCCGCATGGTGGGGCAGGCGCTGATCAACATCCTCAAGAACGCGGGCGAGTCGGTTGCAGCGCATAGGCTTGCGGCAGGCGAGGCGTCAGCGTCGGACCGTGCGGGCGTGATCGCGTCGCTGACGATCGACGACGGCGTCGCGACCTTCGTGATCGAAGACGACGGCGTGGGTCTGCCGACGCGCGACCGGGACCGCCTGACCGAACCCTATGTGACCACGCGCGAGAAGGGCACGGGCCTGGGCCTGGCCATCGTCAAACGCATTTGCGAGGACCACGGCGGCGAGCTGAAGCTGGCCGACGCCCAGACCCTGCGCGGCGCACGCGTGTGCATGATCTTCCCCCTGAAACCCCACGGCAAAGGCGGCGAGGGCGCGGAGCGCAAGCTCCAGACCCTGGCCGCTGAATAGCGAGGCAAGATGCGACCAACCGGTTCCGACATTCTCGTTGTCGACGACGAGGCCGACATCCGCGACTTGGTGTCCGGCCTGCTGGAGGACGAGGGCCATGCCGTGCGCGTCGCCGCCAACTCCGACGAGGCCCTGGCCGCGATCCGGGCGAGGAAGCCGTCGCTGGCGATCCTGGATATTTGGATGCAGGGCGGGGGGCTGGACGGGCTGGAGCTGCTGGAGGTCGTCAAGGAACTGGACCCTGACCTGCCGGTGGTGATGATTTCCGGTCACGGCAACATCGAGACGGCGGTGACGGCGCTGAAGCGCGGCGCCTATGACTTCATCGAAAAGCCGTTCAAGTCGGATCGGCTGGTTGTCGTGGTCGAACGCGCCATTGAGGCTGCGACGCTGAGGCGCGAGAACCGCCGCCTGCGCGCGGCGACCATGACGCCGTCGGGTCTGATCGGTCGATCACAGGCTGCGCAGGCCTTGCGCAGCACCATCGCCAAGGTGGCCCAGGCCAACAGTCGGGTCTTGATCGCCGGACCGGCCGGCTCCGGCAAGGAACTGGTGGCGCGTCAGATCCACGAAGCCAGCCCGCGCGCACGCGCCGAGTTCGTCGCGATTTCGGCCGCCGGCATGACGCCGGAACGTCTGGATGTCGAACTGTTCGGCGAGGAGGGCCAGGACGGCCGTCCGCGCAAGATCGGCGTGTTCGAACGCGCCCACAACGGCACGCTGTACCTGGACGAAATCAGCGACATGCCGCGGGAGAGCCAGAGCCGCATCCTGCGCGTTCTGGTGGACCAGCGGTTCCGACGTGTCGGCGGAGAGCAGGACGTTCAGGTCGATGTCCGCGTGGTGACCTCGACCTCGCGCGATCTGAAGGCCGAGATCGCAGAGGGACGTTTCCGCGAAGACCTGTTCCACCGTCTGAACGTGGTGCCGATCCGTGTCCCGCCGCTGTCGGAACGGCGCGAGGACATCGCCGAACTGGTCGAATATTTCGTCGACACGATTAGCGCTTCGCAAGGTCTGCCCAAACGCATCGTCGGGGACGATGCGGTGGCGGTGCTGCAAGTCCATCCTTGGCCCGGCAACATCCGCCAGCTGCGCAACAATATCGAGCGGCTGCTGATCCTGGCGACCGGCGATCCGGCCGAAACGATCACCGCCGACATGCTGCCGCAGGAGGTGGCGACCTCGAACGGCGGGACGGCGAACCTGGGCGGCGAGCGCACCATCGCCCTGCCGCTGCGGGAGGCGCGCGAGGTCTTCGAGCGGGAGTATCTGGCGGCGCAGATCATGCGGTTCGGCGGCAATATCTCGCGCACCGCGGCTTTCATCGGCATGGAGCGATCGGCCCTGCACAGGAAGCTGAAGTCGCTGGGCGTCTCGCCTGCGCGCGGCGGCGAAGAGGACGAGCCGGCCTGATGTCACGCGTCGCCTATGTGAATGGCGCATATGCCGCGCATGGCCAGGCCGTGGTCCATATCGAGGATCGCGGTTTCCAGTTCGCGGACGGCGTCTACGAAGTCTGGTCGGTCTTCGACGGGCGGCTGGCCGATTTCGAAGGCCATATGAGCCGCCTTCACCGCAGTCTGAGCGAACTGAAGATCGACGTTCCGATGAGCGCCGGTGCCTTGGGCGTTGTTTTGCGCGAGACCGTGCGGCGCAATCGCGTACGACACGGCATGGTCTATCTGCAGGTCACACGCGGCACGGCGCCGCGCGATCATGGCTTTCCGATCGATATCGCGCCCAGCGTTGTCGTGACCGCCAAGTCGATCGATCCGGCGCGAAATCAGCGTCTGGCGCAGAACGGCGCGGCCGGCGTCACCCAACCCGATATTCGCTGGGGGCGTTGCGACATCAAGACGGTCGGCCTGCTGCCGAATGTGCTGGCCAAACAGGCGGCGCGCGAGCGCGGCGCCTATGAGTGCCTAATGTACGACGACATGGGGCTGATCACCGAAGGCGCATCGACCAATGCGTGGATCGTGGATGAGCACGGCAGGCTGAGAACGCGGGACATCCAGGCCAATATCCTGCGGGGCGTCACGCGAGCAGCCGTCCTCGAGCTCGCCGCCGCCGAGGGTGTCGAACTGGAAGAACGCGCCTTCTCGGTCGACGAAGCGAAACGGGCGCGCGAGGTGTTCGTCACCGCCGCCAGCGCCTTCGTCATGCCGCTGGTTTCGCTGGACGGCGTGAAGATCGGCGACGGCCAGCCTGGCCCGGTCGCGACCCGCCTGCGAGAACTCTATCTTGAACAGGCGCGTCGAGGGGCCATTTAGGGCGTTGCCCGAGCGGCCGGGCGGCGGTTAAGGTCGCGGTTGGCTGCATCGGCCCCGCCGCTCCCACGGCGACAAACAACGAAGAACAGGAAAAACCTGCCATGTCGCAAGACAAACGTCAGAACCTTCAGGACACCTTCCTCAACTCGGTCCGCAAGACCAAGACGCCGCTGACCATCTTCCTGGTCAATGGGGTCAAGTTGCAGGGCATCGTGACCTGGTTCGACAACTTCTGTGTCCTGCTGCGCCGCGATGGCCAGTCCCAGCTGGTGTACAAGCACGCCATCTCAACCATCATGCCGTCCGCGCCCGTGCAGCTGTACGAGCCCGACGCCGAAGAAGACTGATTGACCCAAAAACTGATCGACCACACCGTCCCGCTGATCCGGGCGGTCGTCATTCACCCCGACCGACGCTCGGACAGTCCCCGGCTGGCGAGCGAACGGCTTGAGGAGGCGGCGGGCCTTGCCCGCGCGCTGGACCTCGACGTGCGCGCCGAAGAGATCGTGCGGCTGCGCAGCACCACGCCAGCGACCCTGTTCGGCACGGGCAAGGTCGAGGAGTTGGCCGCGCTCGTACGCGCCGCACACGCCGAGGCTGTCATCATCGACGACGCCCTGACGCCGGTGCAGCAGCGCAATCTCGAAAAGGCGTGGGAGGTGAAGGTCATAGACCGCACCGGCCTTATCCTGGAAATCTTCGGCCGTCGCGCGCGGACCAAGGAGGGCCGGCTTCAGGTCGAGCTGGCGCGGCTGGATTATGAGCGGTCGCGTCTGGTACGGACCTGGACCCACCTTGAGCGGCAACGTGGCGGCACTGGTTCGACCGGCGGGCCCGGCGAAACCCAGATCGAGCTGGACCGGCGTCTGATCGCCGACCGGATCGTCAGGCTGAAGTCTGAGTTGGAAGAGGTGCGACGCACGCGCGGCCTGCACCGCAAGCAGCGTCAGAAGGCGCCGTTCCCGACGATTGCATTGGTCGGCTACACCAACGCCGGCAAGTCAACGCTGTTCAACCGGCTGACGGGGTCGGAGGTCTTCGCCAAGGACCTGCTGTTCGCCACCCTGGACACCACCCAGCGCACAATTCGGCTGCCGCAAGGACGACCGGCCATCGTGGCGGATACGGTCGGCTTCATCTCCGACCTGCCGCATGAACTGGTCGAGAGCTTCCGCGCCACGCTGGAGGAGGTCGGCGAGGCCGATCTGATCCTGCACGTCCGCGACATCGCCTCGCCCGACAGCGCCGCTCAGGCCAAGGACGTCGAGGCCGTGCTGAAACAGATCGAGACGCCAGAGGGCAAGACGCGCCGGGTGCTGGAAGTCTGGAACAAGATCGATCTGCTGGACGACGAGGCGCGCGAGACTGTGCTGGGTCAGGCCGAACGGTTGGCGAAGGACGGTGAGGCGGTCGCCGTCTCAGCCTGGACGGGCGAAGGTATCGAGCCTCTGCGCCAGATCATCGCCGGTCTCATCGATGATGATCCCGAGACCCAGCTGACGCTGGAGCCGCATCAGGGCGACGCCCTGGCGTGGCTGTACGAACATGGTCGGGTCACGGCGCGCGATGCGGACGAGCTTGGCCGTACTCACGTCACGGTGCGGCTGCATCCTGCGGCGCTCGGGCGATTCGAGCGCCTGTATCCTGACCTGACCGACTGAGTTTTTATGCATCTGATCGAAACCGTCCTGCTTCTGCTGTTGGCCGTGGTGGTGTCGGGTTCGATCGCGCGGATCACGCGCATCGCCTTGCCGCTGGTTCAGATCGGGCTGGGCGCCGCCATCGTGCTGATCACGGGCAAGACGGTCGATCTTGAGCCGGACATCTTCTTTCTGCTGTTCCTGCCGCCGCTGCTGTTTCTGGATGGCTGGCGAATTCCCAAGGAAGACCTGTTTCGCGACCGCGCGGTCATCCTCGAGCTGGCGCTGGGGCTGGTGCTGTTCACCGTCGTCGGTCTGGGTTTCCTTATCTGGTGGATGATCCCGGAGATGCCGCTGCCGGTAGCCTTCGCCCTGGCCGCCATCCTGTCGCCGACCGATCCCATCGCGGTTCAGGCGATCGCGGCGCGGGCGCCCATCCCCAAGCGCCTGATGCACATTCTGGAAGGCGAGTCGCTGTTGAACGATGCGACGGGCCTGACCTGCATGCGGATCGCGGTCGCCGCCGCGACGACGGGAGCGTTTTCGATCGGACATGCGGTCGGGACGTTCGCCTGGCTAGCCCTGGTCGGGGTCGCCGTCGGCGTTCTGGTCACCATGGCCATCAGCTACGCCAAGAGCTTCGTCAGCCGACGCTGGGGCGAGGACGTGGGCGCGCAAATCTTGGTCAGCCTGCTGATCCCGTTTGCGGCCTATCTGGTCGCGGAAGAACTGCACGCGTCCGGTATTTTGGCGGCGGTGGCGGCCGGGGTGACGATGAGCTTCACCGAACGCGGCGGCATTGCCGGGCAGTCGATGGCGATGACGCGGATCCGGCGCAGCGTCGTGTGGGACACGGTTCAGTTTGTCGCCAACGGCATCATCTTCGTGATCCTGGGCGAACAAATGCCCTCGATCATGTCGCGCGCGGCCGAGGTGGTGGCGGGCACCAGCCGGCCCGAGGTCTGGTGGCTGCCGGTCTATGTACTCGGCATCGTCGCCACCCTGGCGGCGCTGAGGTTCGTCTGGGTGTGGACCTCGCTGAAGCTGACCCTGTTTCGCCGCCGCCATCGTGGGCCGCCGGCCAAGGTCGGTCTGCGGCTGACCATGGTGATGTCTCTGGCGGGCGTGCGGGGCGCGATCACTCTGGCGGGTATTCTGACCCTGCCGTTCGCCTTGGGCGACGGGTCGCCGATGCCGTCCCGGAACCTGGCGATCTTCCTGGCGGCGGGTGTGATCGTGGTGTCGCTGGTGCTGGCGACCTTCGCCTTGCCCCGGTTGCTGAAGAACGTCGAACTGCCGCCGGAGCCGTCGCATGAGCAGGAAGAGGATCGCGGCCGAGTCGCGGCCGCTTCGGCCGCCCTGCGCGCCATCGAGGACGCCTCGCACGCCATGGCGGAGGGCAAGCCTAATCCCGACCTCTATTCCGACATCGCCGGCCGGATCATGGAGACCTATCGCCAGCGGATTGAGACCCACACCCGCACGGACGAGGAAGACGCCGCCCTCACGCGAAAGATGGACGAAATCGAGCGGCGTCTGTGGCTGGCCGGCTTGGCCGCCGAGCGCGAGGAACTGCGTCGATTGATGAGGGCGCGTCAGCTGGACGAGGTGACGGCCAAGAAGCTGTTCCGTGACGTCGATCTACAGGAACTGCGCTACCTCTGAAGCTCAGCGATCCATAAAGGCGGAGACGGCTGCATAGCTGTCGGCGATAAAGTGGGCGCCGCGCGCCGTCAGGCGCTCGGCATGGCCGTCGCGGACATGCCCGCCCGCCGTCAGCCCCACGACCGTCATACCGGCCGCGACCCCTGCGGTGACGCCCGCCTCGCTGTCTTCGATCACCAGGACGCGCGTCGGATCGGCGCCCATGGTGCCGGCGGCGTGCAGGAAGATGTCGGGGTGGGGCTTGCCGCGTTCGACCACCAAGCCGGTGAAGACCGCGCCGTCGAAATGATCCGTCAGGCCGAACAGGTCGAGGCCGACGCCGATCCAGTCGGGGCCGCTGGACGAGGCGATGCAGCGGGGCTCGGGGCGGGCGGCGACGAAGTCCAGCAGACCGGGCACGGGCTCAAGCTGCTGCGGCGCGCGCCGGCGACAGGTCGCAAACCATGTGGTGTGGAAATCGTCGGGGCAGGCACGACCCAAGGCCGCCTCGACGACCGGCCGATTGTCGCGCCAGCGCTTGCCCGTATAGGCGGCCAAGACGTCGTCGAGCGAGGTCGGCAGACCGATGGCGGTCAGTTGCTCGGCCATGACGGTGCTGTTCAGCACCTCGCTGTCGGCGACCACGCCGTCGTAGTCGAAAATGATCAGGTCGTAGGTCACGCGCGGTCGCTCAGGCTTCAGGCGCGGCCTTTTCGGCGACCTTTGCGGCGTCCCAGAGGCGGTCCATCTCGGCCAGGTCCGATTGGTCGGGCGTACGGCCGTCCTTCGCCAGCTCGGCCTCGATGAAGCCGAAGCGACGCACGAACTTCGCGTTGGCCGCGCGCAGGGCGTCTTCGGGTTCGACGTCCAGCTTGCGCGCCAGGTTGGCGACGACGAACAGAAGATCGCCCAGCTCTTCGCGCGCCTTGGCCTTGTCGCCGGCGGCGATCTCGACACGCAATTCCTCCACCTCTTCGGCCAGCTTGTCGAACACCTCGTCGGTGGAAGGCCAGTCAAAGCCGACGCGACCGGCGCGCTTGGTGAGCTTGGCGGCGCGGGTCAGGGCGGGCAGGCCGACCGGAACATCGTCCAGGACGCCCGGCTTCTTGCGGTCCTTGCGCTCGGCGGCCTTGATGGTTTCCCAGGCAACGGTCTGCTCCTTCGAGGAGCGCTGCGCCTCGTCGCCGAAAACGTGCGGGTGGCGGCGCTTCAGCTTGTCGGCGATGGCCGTGACCACGTCGTCGAAAGCGAACAGCCCTTGTTCCTCAGCCATGCGGGCGTGGAAGACGACCTGGAACAGCAGGTCCCCCAGCTCGCCCTTCAACTCACACAGATCGTTGCGCTCGATGGCGTCGGCGACCTCATAGGCCTCCTCGATCGTATATGGGGCAATGGTGGCGAAGGTCTGCTCCACGTCCCAGGGGCAGCCGCCGTCGGGATCGCGCAACCGCTCCATGACGCCGAGCAGGCGGTCGATCGGTCTCAACGGCGGGCTCCGTCACGAGCTTCCAGGGCGAGGCGGATTTCATCGTGCCGCCTCGGCGTCAGGGGATAGCCCTTCAGCACCCAGGCGGCGGCGGCCAGCAGCAAACCGGGCACCAGGATGAAGAGGATCTGGAGCGTCAGCAGGGAAAAGTCGCTGTTGCCCATCGGTCCTGGCACGGCCTTGAAGCCCACACCTTGCAGGATCAGGTACGGAATCAGCGCGACCACATGGCCGATCTTGGTCGTCGCGGACAGGATGGAGAACATCAGTCCGGTGCGGTCCACACCGGTCTCCAGTCTCACTTCGTCGCCGGCGTCCGCCATCATGGCGCGCAACAGGAACAGGCCGGCCGCATAGGGCAGGCCGGCGATGAACATGGCGCCTGCCGTCAGCATGAAGTTGCCGCCGGGAACCAGGGTGGCGGCGATATAGAGGGCCGCGAAAATCAGGCTGGCGACGGCCAGGGCCTTGTCCTTGCCGATGCGCGTGGCCAGCCAGGCCCAGATGGGCGCGCCGCACAGACCGGCGACGAAATAGAACAGCATAAACAGGCCGGCCTGGCTGTGGTCATAGCCCTTGATCTGTCCGAAGAAGAAGAACAGCAGCGAACCTGTGATGCCTGGCGCGACCCCCAGCAGCAGGTCGGCGACCAAGAGCTTCCGGACCGTGGGCATCTTCAGCAGGGCCAGATAGGCGCCGGCGCCCCCGTGCGGCTGGTCGCCCGCGTTGACGGGCTCCGGCACGGCGACCATGGCCAGGCCGATGGTGACGGGCAGGGCGATCAGTATGGCCCATCCCATGATCCGCACGCCGTCGGCATAGTTCCCGATGCCGGTCTGGACCACCACGGTCGGCAGCACCAGGATCAGGATCACGCCGATGATGTTGAACACCTGCCACCAGCCATAGACCCGGCTGCGCTGGTCATACTGCGGCGCAAGCACGGCGGCCCAGCCGAGTTGGCCCAGGGTGCCGATCGAGAAGCCGAGATAGAGGACCAGCAGCCAACCAAACAGATAGGCCGGTCCGGCGCCCGGTTGGACCACGACGAACATCATAAAGGCCGACAGCATCAGGATCGGCGTCGAAATCGCCATCCACGGGCGATAGCGGCCGAACCGCGTCCTGGTCTTGTCCATGCCCCAGCCGATGAAGGGGTCGAAGACGATGTCGATCAGGCGCACGGCCATAAAGACGGCCGCCACGACTCCCAGTTCCAAGCCCACATGGGTGGCGTAGAACTCGGGCAGGGTGACGGGCAGGGCGACGCCAAAGGCCGCCAGCGGCAGGCACGGGCCGGAAAAGGCCGCGAGCACGGCGTTGGAACGGCGGGGCGCGGTCGGCGCGGCGGTGGACATGCGTCGGTCCGAAAGGCGCGGCGCGAGTCGGCCGCGCGCCACCATGCCAGCGATCGGTGACGCATGCACTTGTGAGATCGACCAGCTTGGGGCTTCCTGTGCGACATGTGGCGAAGCCTTCTTGCGTTCCTGTCCGTTTGCTTCGTTCTGACGTTTGCCGGCGGCGCGCGTGCGGCCGGACCCTGCCACACCAACGCCGACGGTTGGCAGGCGCAGGGGCTGGCGAACGCGGCGTCGGCCTACGGCATGGAATGGGTGCCGTTCGGGGCGGCGGAGTGGGGGTGGCAGGCCTATCTGCCGCTGATCCAGCGCGACCTGCATACGGCCTGCGGGCCCGGCACGCCGATCTTCGCATCGCAACTGGCGGGGTTTCAGCAGACGCACGGCCTGGCGCCGACCGGCCTGTTCGATGCGGCGACATTCCAGGTGTTTCGCGGCCTTTGGCAGGAGCGGCGGCCGTTCGTCATGGCACGCGTCGGGGGAGCCTGTCCCGAGCCGCCGCCGATCAATCAACTGGGCTATCTGGTCGCGTCCGAGGAGCATGCAGACCGTCTGACACGTCTGCTGCGCCGCGACGTGCTTGACGCCTATCGCCGGCTGGTCGCGGCCGCGCGGGCTGAAGTTCCGGAGGTGGGGGGCGATCCCGAACTGCTGCAGATCTTCTCCGGCTTCCGCGATCCCGAGGCGGACGCGGCGCGCTGTGCGCAGCAGGGCAACTGCGACGGCCTGCGCCGCGCCGTCTGTTCGCCTCATCGGACCGGCACGGCGGTCGATCTTTACGTCGGCCAAGCGCCGGGTCTGGGTGTCGATTCCACCACCCCTGCCAGCCGCGAATATATGGCGCGGTCGGCGACCTATCGCTGGCTGGTGACGAACGCTGGGCGTTTCGGCTTTGTGCCCTATGTCTATGAACCGTGGCACTGGGAGTATGTGAAACCTTGGGATCCTTCGTTCGCGCCCTGACCGATGCTGAAAAGGGCCTAGCGCGAGAGGCGTTCGGGGCCGCAATCGATCTCGAACCCGTCCGTTTGATCGGTTGGCCGTTCCGCCGCCCGTTTGTGGCTGGACGCTGGTTCGGGCGAGACTGGATTGTCTGGCCCCAAGCGCAGCTCGTCTCAGACTTCGCGGCCGCGCCGGATCGTATGCAGGGCGTTCTGATTCATGAGCTGACGCACGTCTGGCAGGCCCAGCAGGGCGTCAATCTGCTGTTCGCAAAGCTGAAGGCTGGGGACACCCCCGCCTCCTATGCCTACCGCGTGGAACCGACCTGCCGGTGGGACGCGTTGAACATCGAGCAGCAGGCGATGGTGATGGAGCATTGTTTCCATTGTCGCCGCGGTCGCCCCACGCCGGGCGACAGGATCTTTTACGACACCGTCTGTCCCTTCGAGACGTGATTTGATGTCGGGGACTTGCGGAAGGGCAAGCAGCGCGCCAAGTTAGCAACGGTCGTTGTTGCGAATGACGACCCTTGTCATTCAACGGAGCCTCCTCGATGCCGAAAGTCCTCGTCCTCTATCATTCGACCTATGGTCACCTGGAAACCATGGCCGAGGCGGTCGCCGAAGGCGCGCGCGAGGTCGAAGGCGCCGTCGTGGACATCAAGCGCGTGCCGGAAACCGTGCCGGAAGAGCTGGCCAAGGCCTCGCACTACAAGCTGGATCAAAAGGCGCCGATCGCCAAGATCGACGATCTGAAGGACTATGACGCCATCATCATCGGCGCCGGCACCCGGTTTGGTTCGGCCGCGTCGCAGATGCGCGCCTTCCTGGATCAGGCCGGCGGCCTTTGGTTCTCGGGCGCCCTGATCGGCAAGGTAGGCGGGGCCTTTACCGCCACCGCGACCCAGCACGGCGGCCAGGAGACGACGTTCCAGGGGCTGCACAACTTCTTCATGCACCACGGCATGCCGGTCGTGGGGCTGCCCTATTCCTTCCAGGGACAGATGACGCTGGACGCCATCCACGGCGGTTCGCCGTATGGCGCATCGACGATCACGGGCGGCGACGGCTCGCGTCAGCCCAGCGACGTCGAGCTGGACGGCGCCCGGTTCCAGGGCAAGCATATCGCCGAGTTGGCCAAGAAGCTGCACGGCTGACCTGATGCGCCAGCCCGCCGTCTTCTTCGGCCACGGTTCGCCCATGAATGCGCTTGGCGGTCCCTATGGGGCCGCCTGGCGTGCGCTGGGCGAAGCGATCGGCAAGCCCATGGGGGTGGTGATGATCTCCGCCCACTGGGAGACGCGCGGGCTGGGCGTCACCGCGCAGGAGAATCCCGAAACCATCCATGACTTCGGCAATTTCCCGCGCGAACTTCATCAGATGCAGTATCCGGCGCCCGGGTCGCCTACGCTGGCGGCGCGGGTGTCGGCGCTGACCGGCGCAGTTCAGACGCAAGGGTGGGGCCTGGATCACGGGACCTGGTCGGTGCTGTGCCATGTTTGGCCAGAGGCAGACGTGCCCGTGGTTCAGTTATCGCTGAATCGCGAGCTGACGGCGCGCCAGCATTACGAACTGGCCAAGGCGCTGAAACCGCTGCGCGACGAGGGAATCGTCATCGCCGGCTCGGGCGACTTCGTCCACAATCTGCGGACCTGGAAGCGCGAGGACGGCGCAGAGCCCTACGCCTGGGCGACCGGCTTCAACGAGGCGGTCAAGACGGCGTTCGAACGGGGCGACCATGAAGCGCTGATCGACTGGGTGGGTCTGGCCGAGGACGCGCAACTGAGCGTGCCGACCGACGAACATTTCCTGCCGGTGCTTTACATCGCCGCCCAGCAGGAGCCGGGCGAGGCGGTCAGCTTCTTCAACGACCGTATCGACGGCGGCTCGATCTCGATGACGGGCGTCCGGATCGGCTGATCAGGCCGCCTTCTCGGCCTCGACCATCTTCTGGATCGACACATAGTCGGTCTTGCCGGTGCCCAGGACGGGGACCTCGGCGACCTTGACGATCTTTTTCGGCACGATCAGTTCGGGCGCGCCGTTGGTTCGCGCCCATTCGGCCAGGGGCGCGACCTCAGCGTCTGCGTGGTCAGTGACGAGCACCAGCTTCTCGCCCTTGCGGCTGTCCGGAATCGACACCACGGCGTGGCGCTGATCCGGCCAGACGGCGCCGGCGATCCCTTCGACGGCGGTTAGTGAGACCATCTCGCCGCCGATCTTGGCGAAGCGCTTGGCGCGGCCGCGGATGGTGACATAGCCGTCGTCGGTCACATCGACGATGTCGCCGGTGTCCAGCCAGTCGTCGCCAATCGGATCCCACTGCAAGGGCTCGGCCGAGGTGACATAGCCGCTCATGACATTGGGCCCGCGCAGCATTAGGCGACCGCCTGCTTCGATGCCCTCAACGGGCTCCAGCTTCCAGTCGATGCCGGGCAGCACCTGACCGACCGTGCCGGGCGCGTTTCGGTCAGGATGGTTGACGGCGATCACGGGCGAGGCCTCGGTTGCGCCGTAGCCTTCCAGTAGTTCGACGCCGCCGAACTTGGTGTTGAACAGGGTGCGGGTTTCCTCGCGCACCTTTTCGGCCCCGGCGACGACGAACTTCAGCGTCGAGAAGTCGTTCGGCTCGGCGACGCGGCCGTACTGGTTCAGGAAGGTGTCGGTCGCGAACAGGATCGATGCGTTCACCTGGGGCAGCAGGTCGGTGATCTGTTTGGCGTGCAGCGGCGACGGATACTGGAAGGCCTTCAACCCTTGCAGCAGCGGCAGGATGACCCCGCCGGTCAGGCCGAAACAGTGGAAGGTCGGCAGGGGATTGAACATCACCCATTCGGGCAGCAGGTCGATGTGGGCCGCCACCTGACGCGCATTGGCGACGAGGTTCTTCTGGCTCAGCACGACGCCCTTTGGCGTGCCGAAGCTGCCGGAGGTGAACAGGACGACGCCCGGCGCATCGGGATCCGTCTTCACGCGGAACCGCTTGGGCGCCGCGCCGGCGGCGAGGCCGTAGAGCTTGTCGGCCAGACCGATGGTCTTGCGCACGTCGTCCAGCCAGACGACCTCGGCCACCGTCTTCAGTTCGACGATCAGGTCGTCCAGCTTGGCCTGGTCGATGAAGCGTTTGGCGGTCAGCACCTTCTTGACGCCCGAGGCCTTGATCGCCGCTTTCAGATTGGCTTCGCCGGCGGTGAAGTTCAGCATTACCGGCACACGACCGTGGGCGTGCAGACCGAAGAAGGTGACGACGACGCCCATGGACGACGGCAGCAGGATAGCGACCCGCTCGCCCTTGTCGGTCATATTGGCGATCTTGCGGCCCAGCACGAACGCGGCGCGGATCAGGCCGGTGTAGGTCAGCGGATGCCGGTCCTGATCCTCCAGGATTTCCTTGTCGCCGAACCGCGACCGCGCATCGATCAGGGCGTCGATCAGGGTCGAGTCGTAAAGCGAGGGATCCAGGGCCTGGCGCAAGCGCGTCTCCTACGGAGGACGCGGGCGGCCCTCTCTGTTGTTCGGGCGACTGTCATTAATGACGCCGCGTCATCTTGAAAAGATGCGTAACGTCGCGTGAGTTCCGATGCGCGATCACGCCTGCGGCAAGTCTGTTACCCGGTGTGCCTTGCCTAAACGGCCTCAAAGTCCGAAATACCGGCCATGGTCACCCTGATCGACACCCTTCAGCGCAAGCCGTCCGAGCTGCGTCACCCCGAAAAGCAGAACCGGCCCGAGTCGGTCGTTCTGAAAAAGCCCGACTGGCTGCGGGTCAAGGCGCCGGGCTCTGGTCAATACAACGCCACCAAGGAGATCGTTCGCTCCAAGGGGCTGGTGACGGTCTGTGAAGAGGCGGCCTGCCCGAACATCGGCGAGTGCTGGAGCCAGAAGCACGCCACCCTGATGATCATGGGCGACACCTGCACGCGGGCCTGCGCCTTCTGCAACGTCAAGACCGGCTTGCCCCAGCCGCTGGATCCGGAAGAGCCGGGCAAGGTGGGCCTGGCCGTGCAGCAGATGGGTCTGAGCCATGTCGTCATCACCTCGGTCGATCGCGACGATGTGGCCGACGGCGGCGCGGCCCACTTCGCCGAAGTGGTGCGCCAGATCCGCATCCAGGCGCCGGACACCACCATCGAAATCCTGACGCCCGACTTCCTGCGAAAGGACGGGGCGGCCGCCGTGATGATCGACGCCAGGCCCGACGTCTTCAATCACAACCTGGAGACCGTGCCGCGCCTGTATCTGAAGATCCGGCCGGGCGCGCGCTACTTCCACAGCCTGCGCCTGTTGCAGATGGTCAAGGAGCGGGACCCGAACCAGTTCACCAAGTCCGGCATCATGGTCGGCCTAGGCGAGACCAAGGAAGAGGTCATGCAGGTGATGGACGACATGCGGTCCGCCGGCGTCGACTTCATCACCATCGGCCAGTACCTGCAGCCGACGCGCAAACACGCCGCCATCGACCGCTTCGTCACGCCGGAAGAGTTCAAGGCCTATGAGGCGATCGCCCGGGCCAAGGGCTTCCTGATGGTGTCGTCCAGCCCGCTGACGCGTTCGTCGCACCACGCCGGCGACGACTTCGCCCGGCTGAAGGCGGCGCGCGAGGCGCAGCTGCGCCGCTAAGTCCCGCATGGCCGTCCATCGCGTCACGCGCATTCTTCCTTATGCGCCCGAACAGCTTGCCGATCTGGTCGCCGACGTGCGCGCCTATCCCGACTTCGTGCCGTGGGTGACGTCGATGCGCGTCTGGAACGCGCGCGAGGAAGGCGAGGGCGTCGGCGTGCAGGACGCGGAGGCCAGCGTCGGCTTTTCCTTCCTGAAGGAGCGGTTCTCCACCTGGGTCCGGCATGATCGCAGTGCGCCCAAGGTCGAGGTCGGCTTGCTGCGCGGACCCTTCAAGCACCTGAAGAACCGTTGGGAGTTCTTTCCCCATCCGGACGGCACGCGGCTGGAGTTCATGATCGACTTCGCCTTCAAATCACGGATGCTGGACATGATGCTGTCGGCGAACTTCGACCGTGCGGTGGAAAAGCTGATCGGCTGTTTCGAGGCCGAGGCGAAGCGGAGATACGGCGTCCGATGAGTTTCGATTTCGACGCGACCGTCGTGGGCGCCGGGGCTGTGGGCCTAGCCTGCGGTCGGGCGCTGTCGAAACGGGGCCTGACGGTGCTGGTGCTGGAGAAGGAAGGCCACATCGGCCAGGGCATCTCCTCGCGTAACTCCGAGGTTATTCACGGCGGCCTCTATTACCCGACCGGATCGCTGAAGGCCCGCTTCTGCGTCGAGGGACGCCGTGCGCTTTACGACTTCCTGGCCAGCCGCAAGATCGACCACTGGAAATGCGGCAAGCTGGTCGTGGCGACGCAGGAATTAGAGGTCGATCGGATCGAGACCATCTTCGAAAAGGCGACGGCGAACGGCGTCGAGGGGCTGGCGCATCTGACCGGTGCCCAGGCGCGGGCGCTGGAGCCGGAGCTGAACGCTCACGCCGCTATCCTGTCGCCCGAGAGCGGCCTGTTCGACAGCCACGGCTATATGCTGGCCCTGCAGGGCGAGATCGAGGATGCGGGCGGATCGGTCGTGGTGTCGGCGCCGTTCGAAGGCGCAGAGCCGCTGGCGGGCGGCGGGTTCACGATCCGTGTCGGCGGGGAGGGGGCGATGCAGGTCACCAGCCGCCTTTTGGTCACCGCGCCCGGACTGTCGGCCCAAGCGGTGGCGGCGTCGATTGAAGGCTATCCGCCCGGCGACATTCCCGCCGGACATTTCGGCAAGGGCGTCTATTTCCGGCTGACGGGCAATGCGCCGTTCGACCGCCTGATCTATCCGCCGCCCATCCCTGGCGCGCTGGGCACCCACTATCGCAAGGATCTGGGCGGTCAGGCCGTGTTCGGGCCGGACCTAGCCTATGTCGAAATCGAGGACTACTCGGTCGATCCCGCCAAGGCCGAAGAGTTCGCCACCTACATCCGGCGTTTCTGGCCGGGTCTGCCCGACGGCGCCCTGACGCCGGACTACGCCGGCATTCGACCCAAACTGCATGGGCCGGGCGAGCCGCAACCGGACTTCCAGCTTCATGGCCGCGAACATCACGGCATCGATGGCCTGATGGCCCTGTTCGGCATCGAAAGCCCGGGCCTGACCAGTTCGCTGGCCATCGGCGAAGCGGTGGCTGACGCTCTGACGGAGGACGCGTGACCGAACGCGAGAAGATGCTGGCGGGCTTGCCCTATAATCCGGGCGATCCCGATCTGCGCGATGGTCGCGCCCGCGCGGTGGCCCTGACCGTCGCCATCAACGCCGAGCCGGATCGCGACCGGCGCGGCGCACTGGTCAACGAACTGGTCAATGCGGCCGACGGCAGGGCGATCATCATGCCGGGCTTCTTCTGCGACTACGGCGTCAACATCCACCTTGGCGCGCGGGCCTTTGCGAACGCCAACTGCGTGTTCTTGGACTGCGCCGAGATCCGTATCGGCGACAACTTCCAGGCCGGGCCAGGCGTACAACTGCTGACGCCGGAACATCCGTTGGACGCGGTCGCCCGCCGGGGCGAGGAGACGGCGCGGCCGATCGTCATCGGGGACGACGTGTGGATTGGCGGCGGCGCTATCGTTTTGGCGGGCGTCACCATCGGCGATCGTTCGGTGATCGGCGCGGGATCGGTCGTGACGAAGGACGTGCCGTCCGACGTGGTGGTGGTCGGCAATCCTGGGAAGATCGTCCGGCGTCTGACGCCTGCTTAAACGCCTTGAAATCGTCGCGCGGTTCATGCATAAGCCGCGCCTCGCGTGGCGGTCCTGAGGGCCGCCGCTATTGTTTTCGCGCTAGACGGAGCTCGGCTCTGGGCGGCGCCCGACTTAGAAGATTGAGACGGACATGGCCGTTCCGAAGCGCAAAGTATCTCCCTCGCGTCGCAACATGCGCCGCGCCCACGACGCCCTGACCTCGAACGTCTACGTTGAGGACAAGGACACCGGCGAGCTGAAGCGCCCGCACCACATCGACCTGAAGACCGGCACCTATCGCGGTCGTCAGGTCATCACGCCGAAGGAAGACTAGTCTTTCAGGCGCCCCCGACTTCGGTCGGATGACGATTTCGACGGCGCGCGGTGACCCGCGCGCCGTTTTCGTGCGTTCAATGCGGTGAAGCTTCCATTGGAGACGCCGCATGATGATTCGTTTCACCGCCATCAGCGCCTGCGCGCTGCTGACCCTCGCCGCCTGTAATCGCGCAGAGGAGCGCGTCTCGGAGCCCGCCGCTGCGCCGGTCGTATCCGCGAACGAGACGCCCGCAACGCCAGCCGCCGATCCGAATGCGTTGACAGCCGAAGGTCTGGGGCCGGTGCGAATCGGCATGACGCGCGCCGAACTGGTGAAGGTTTGGGGCGAGGACTCCCAACCGAACGCCGTCGGCGGCGCCGAGCCTGAAGTCTGTGACCAGTTCCATCCCGCGAAGGCGCCCGCCGATGTGCAAGTGATGATCCAGAACGGCGTGCTGACGCGAATGACCCTGGCGCGCGGTGCGACGACGAAGACCGATCGTGGATTCGGGGTGGGCGATACGGCCATGGCGATCAAGCAGGCCTATGGCGGCGCGGTCTTCGCCCAGCCGCACAAATACCAGGAGGCGCCGGCCGAGGATCTGTTCGTCTGGTCGAAGGGCGGATCGACGACCTATGTCACCGATCCGTCGGCGCGTGGCGTTCGATATGAGATCGGCAGCGACGGCAAGGTGATGATGGTCCATGCGGGCGATCCTTCGATCCAACTGGTCGAAGGCTGTTCCTGACGTCCGGCGACGATGTCGGCATTGGCGTTTGGCGGGGAGGCGGCTAAACCGTCTGACCTCCCTTGCCCCTTGAGCCAAAGAGCCGAGCCATGACCGACATCGCCGACATCGTCGCCCGCCAGATCCTCGACAGCCGGGGCAATCCGACGGTCGAGGTCGATGTCACGCTGGAAGACGGTTCTTTCGGCCGCGCCGCCGTACCGTCCGGCGCGTCTACGGGCGCGCACGAAGCGGTCGAGCTGCGTGATGGCGAAAAGGACATGTGGGGCGGCAAGGGCGTCCAGAAGGCGGTCGACGCCGTCAACGGCGAGATCTTCGACGCCCTGTCCGGCATGGACGCCGAGCAGCAGCGCCGGATCGACGAGGCGATGATCGAACTGGACGGCACGCCCAACAAGGGCCGTCTGGGCGCCAATGCGATCTTGGGCGTGTCTCTGGCGGTCGCCAAGGCCAGCGCCCTGTCGGCCAATCAGGAACTGTATCGCTATCTGGGCGGCGTTTCGGCCCGCGTCCTGCCGACCCCGATGATGAACATCATCAACGGCGGCGCCCACGCCGACAATCCGATCGACATCCAGGAGTTCATGATCCTGCCCACGGGCGCCGAGACGTTTTCGGACGCCGTGCGCATGGGCGCCGAAATCTTCCACGCCCTGAAGAAGCAACTGAAGGACGCCGGGCACAACACCAACGTCGGCGACGAGGGCGGCTTTGCGCCGAATCTGGCGTCGGCCGATGAGGCGCTGAGCTTCATCACCAAGGCGGGCCAGGCGGCGGGCTACCTCGCGGGCGAGGACTTCCACCTGGGCCTCGACGTCGCCTCGACCGAGTTCTTCAAGGACGGCAAATACGTCATGGCCGGCGAGGGCAAGACCGTCGATTCCGAAGGCATGGCCGCCTACTTGGTCGATCTATGCGAACGCTTCCCGATCGTGTCGATCGAGGACGGCATGGCCGAGGATGACTTCGACGGCTGGCGCCTGCTGACCGAGCGTCTGGGCGATCGGGTCCAACTGGTCGGCGACGATCTGTTCGTGACCAATCCGGCGCGTCTGGCTGCGGGCATCGGCGAGGGCCTGGCCAACTCGATCCTGATCAAGGTCAACCAGATCGGCACCCTGTCGGAAACCTTGGACGCCGTCGATATGGCCCACCGCGCGGGCTATACCGCCGTGATGAGCCACCGGTCGGGCGAGACCGAGGACTACACCATCGCCGACCTGGCCGTGGCGACCAACTGCGGGCAGATCAAGACCGGCTCGCTGGCCCGCTCCGACCGGGTGGCGAAGTACAACCAGTTGCTCCGCATCGAGGAAATGCTGGGCGATCAGGGCGTCTATTTCGGCGACGGCATGCTGCTGAAATAGAAAATGGAATTGTCGGCGGAGAATCAGCGTTTTCCGCCGACAATCTTACGGTCAAGCTACATTTCGTTAGGCATTTTCGGGCACGGTTTCTGAACTGTGTTTTCGCGCTCAGAAGGAGCGTCTCAAGTGCCCGAACGGATGAAACCTTACCGCCTGTCCCTCGCCCTGTTGCTGCTTCTGGCCTATCTCGGGGTGCAGGCGCTGACGGGCGAGCGCGGACTGTTGAGCGGCTCGTCTCGCGACGCCCTGCTGGGGCAACGCGAGGACCAGTTGGCGCATCTGACCGAGCAACGCCGCGATCTTGAGACTCGAGTTCGCTATCTGCGCACCGACAGCCTGTCTCGCGATCTTCTGGAAGAGCGCGCGCGCGCCGTCCTGGGGTTCTCCGACCCGCGCGACTATGTGATCCGCGTCTCGGCCCCGGCCGCCCAAGGCTGAGCGACCTTCACCACTTGAACTATTGTTACAGGGCGACCCGCACCCCTTTGCGTTACCGGAAGGAAGGCTGCTAAAGCCCCTTTCCGTAACGATAAGAAGGCGTCGGTTCTCGGCGCCTAGCCGGGAGATACCGGATGGCGAAAGCCCCAGCCAAATCCGCTCAGACGACCACGCCTGACAAACTGCCCAACACGCCGACGGCGTCCAAGGAAGACCTTCTGCGCTTCTATCGCGAGATGGTTCTGATCCGCCGTTTCGAGGAGCGTGCGGGCCAGCTCTACGGCATGGGTCTGATCGGCGGCTTCTGCCACCTTTACATCGGCCAGGAGGCCGTGGCGGTCGGCGTTCAGGAGAGCGTCAAACAAGGCCACGACAAGATCATCACCGGCTATCGCGACCACGGCCATATGCTGGCCGCCGGCATGGATCCCAAGGAAGTCATGGCCGAACTGACCGGCCGCAGCGGCGGTTCGTCCAAGGGTAAAGGCGGATCGATGCACATGTTCGACGTGCCGACCGGCTTCTACGGCGGTCATGGCATCGTCGGCGCCCAGGTGGCGCTGGGCACTGGCCTGGCCTTCGCCGGCAAGTATCGCGGCGACGACTCGGTGGCCTTCGTCTATTTCGGCGACGGCGCCTCGAACCAGGGGCAGGTGTACGAAAGCTTCAACATGGCGCAGTTGTGGAAGCTTCCGGCCATCTACATCATCGAGAACAACCAGTACGCCATGGGCACGAGCATCGAGCGCTCGTCCTCGACGACCGAACTGTATCAGCGCGGCGCCAGCTTCGGCATTCCGGGCGAGCAGGTCGACGGCATGGACGTGCTGGCCGTGCGCGACGCGGCGGCCCGTGCGGTCAAGCGCGCCCGCGAAGGCGGCGGTCCCTTCATCCTGGAAGTGAAGACCTATCGCTATCGGGGTCACTCGATGTCCGACCCGGCCAAGTACCGGACCAAGGAAGAGGTCGATGAGGTTAAGAAGACCCGCGACCCGATCGATCACCTGAAGACGCTGCTGTCGGCCGCCAATGCGACCGAGGACGAGCTCAAGGCCATCGACAACGAGATCAAGGCGATCGTCGCCGAAGCTGTTCAATTCGCCCAAGAGAGCCCGGAACCCGATCCGTCCGAGCTCTACACCGACGTCTACGTGGAGGCCTGATCCGTGACCGACATTCTGATGCCGGCGCTGTCCCCCACGATGGAAGAGGGCACGCTGACCAAGTGGCACATCAAAGCGGGCGACGCCGTGTCGGCCGGCCAGGTGATCGCCGAGATCGAAACCGACAAGGCGACGATGGAAGTCGAGGCCGTGGATGAGGGCGAAGTGCTGGAAATCCTGGTCGCCGAAGGCTCCGAGAACGTGAAGGTCAACACGCCGATCGCGCGTCTGGCCGGCGAAGACGGCGCAGCGACGCCTGCGCCCAAAGCCGCTGAAGCCGAGACGCCCAAGGCGACGGCAGAAGGCAAGACCGGCGATCCCGAAAAGGCCCCGGCTCAGGCTGCGGCGCCCAAGGTCGAACTGCGCGACCCAGAAATCCCGGCCGACGCCAAACTGGTCAAGACGACCGTGCGCGACGCCCTTCGTGACGCCATGGCCGAAGAGATGCGCCGCGACGATCGCGTCTTCCTGATCGGCGAGGAAGTCGCCCAGTATCAGGGCGCCTACAAGGTCAGCCGCGACCTGCTGCAGGAGTTCGGCGATCAGCGCGTCGTCGATACCCCGATCACCGAGCACGGCTTCGCCGGTCTGGGCGTCGGCGCCGCCATGTCGGGCCTGAAGCCGATCGTCGAGTTCATGACGTTCAACTTCGCCATGCAGGCGATCGACCACATCATCAACTCGGCCGCCAAGACGCTCTATATGTCGGGCGGCCAGATCCGCGCGCCTATCGTGTTCCGCGGTCCGAACGGCGCCGCCTCGCGCGTCGGCGCCCAGCACAGCCAGGACTATTCGGCCTGGTATGCTCAGGTGCCTGGTCTGAAGGTCATCGCACCCTATGACGCGGCCGACGCCAAGGGCCTGCTGAAGGCCGCCATCCGTGACCCGAACCCGGTCGTCTTCCTCGAACACGAGATGATGTACGGCCTGGAGTTCGATGTGCCGGAGGTCGAGGATTATGTCCTGCCAATCGGCAAGGCCAAGGTCCGCCGCGAAGGCAAGGACGTCACCATCACCGCCCACAGCCGGATGGTCGGCTTCGCCCTGCAGGCCGCCGAGAAGCTGGCCGAGGAGGGTATCGAGGCCGAGGTGATCGACCTGCGCACTCTGCGCCCCCTGGATCACGAGACCATCGTCGAGAGCGTCAAGAAGACGAACCGCCTGGTCTCTGCCGAAGAGGGCTGGGGTCCGATGGGCGTCGGCGCCGAGGTCGTGGCCCGCGTCATCGAGCACGCCTTCGATTATCTGGACGCCCCGCCGCTGCGCGTGCACCAGGAAGACGTGCCGCTGCCCTACGCCGCCAATCTGGAAGTGCTGTCGCTGCCAGGCGTGGACAAGATCATTGCGGCCGTGAAGCAGGTGATGGCATGACCGATATCCTGATGCCGGCCCTGTCTCCGACCATGGAGGAGGGCGTTCTGGCCAAGTGGCACGTCAAGGTCGGAGACGTTGTCTCCGCCGGCGACGTGATCGCCGAGATCGAAACCGACAAGGCCACGATGGAAGTCGAGGCCGTGGACGAGGGCGAAGTCACCGACATCCTGGTCGCTGAAGGCACGGAAGGCGTGAAGGTCAATACGCCCATCGCCCGCCTGAAGGACGAGAGCGGCGCGGCCGCGCCCAAGCCGGCTGAAAAAACCGCCGCCAAGACGGAGGAGGCGTCCAAGGCCGAGGCCGCTCCGGCTGCTGCCGAGGCGCCCAAGGTCACCACGCCTGCCGCTCCGGCGCCCGCCGCGCCGAAGTCGGACAGCGGAGATCGCATCTTCTCGTCGCCGCTCGCTCGACGTATCGCCGCGCAGAACGGCGTCGATCTGAAGTCGATCAAGGGCACCGGTCCCCACGGCCGCATCGTCAAACGCGACGTCGAGGCCGCCGGCAAGGCGTCGGCTCAGCCTGCGACCGCATCGTCGGCGTCGCCCGCCGCGACCGCAGCCGAGCCGCGCAAGGCGCAGTCGCTGGCGCAAATGGGCATTCCGGACGGCAGCTATGACCTGATCCCGCTGGACGGCATGAAGAAGGCGGTTGCGCGTCGCATGGTCGACAGCGTCCAGAACGTGCCTCACTTCCCGCTGTTCATCGATTGCGAAATCGACCAGCTGATGGCCGTGCGCGCCAAGGTCAACAAGATGCTGGAGCCGCAAGGGATCAAGGTTTCGGTAAACGACTTCGTCATCAAGGCCGCCGCCCTGGCCCTGAAGATGGTGCCGGAGGCCAACGCCTCCTACACGCCCGAAGGCATCGCCATGCACCACAACGCCGATGTCTCCATGGCGGTGGCGATCGACGGCGGCCTGATCACCCCGATCATCAAGAAGGCCGAAACCAAGGGTCTGGCGCAGATCGCGACCGAGTCCAAGGACCTGGCCAAGCGCGCCCGCGACCGCAAGCTGAAGCCCGAAGAGTTCCAGGGCGGCACCTTCTCGGTGTCCAATCTGGGCATGTTCGGCATCAAACAGTTTACCTCGATCATCAATGAGCCGCAGGGCTGCATCATGAGCGTGGGCGCGGGCGAGCAACGCGCGGTCGTCAAGAACGGCCAGGTCGTGCCGGCCACGGTCATGACCGTAACCCTGACCTGCGATCACCGCGTGGTGGACGGCGCGACCGGCGCCCGCTTCCTGCAGGCGTTCAAGCCGCTGATCGAAGATCCCGTCGCGATGCTGGCCTAAGGGGAGGGTGAGGTCATGACCTCGGTCTATGACTTCTCCGCCCGCGCCATCGACGGCACGGACGTTTCGCTCGATCGCTTTCGCGGTCAGGCGTTGTTGATCGTCAATACGGCGTCCAAGTGCGGCTTTACGGGGCAGTACGACGGCCTCGAAAAGCTGCACCGCGCGTTCGCCGATCAGCCGTTTGAGGTGTTGGGCTTTCCCTGCAACCAGTTCGGCGAGCAGGAGCCGGGCAAGGCGGCGGAAATCGCCGCCTTCTGCGCCACCAGTTTCGATGTGACCTTCCCCTTGTTCGACAAGGTGGAGGTCAACGGACCGAACCGACATCCGCTTTACGCCTGGTTGACCGAACAGAAGCGCGGCTTCCTGGGCTCCAAAGCCATTAAGTGGAACTTCACCAAGTTCCTGACCGACCGCGAGGGCAGGGTGATCGCCCGATACGCCCCGCAGACTGAACCTGAGGCCATCAAGGCCGACATCGAGAAGTTGATCTAATGGCTGCTGAATTCGATCTCGTCGTCATTGGCTCGGGCCCCGGCGGTTACGTCGCGGCCATTCGCGCCAGCCAGTTGGGCCTGAAGGTCGCCATCGTCGAGCGCGAGAATTTGGGCGGCGTTTGCCTGAACTGGGGCTGCATCCCGACCAAGGCCCTGCTGAAGTCGGGCGAGAAGTTCGAGAGCCTGAGCCATCTGAAGGAGTACGGCCTGTCGGCGTCGGGCGCGTCGTTCGATTTCGACGCCATCATCCAGCGCTCGCGCGGCGTGGCCAAACAGCTGAATCAGGGCGTCGGCTTCCTGATGAAGAAAAACAAGATCGAGGTGATCGAGGGGTCAGCCAAGCTGGAGAAGGGCGCCGCCGCGCCACAGGTCGTGGTCGCTCTGAAAGCAGGCGGTTCGCGCGTTTTGGAAGCTAAGTCCGTCATGCTGGCTGTCGGCGCCCGCGCTCGCGCCCTGCCGCAGATCGGGCTGGAAGCCGACGGTGATCGCATCTGGGCCTATCGCGAGGCCATGGCGCCGAAATTCATGCCCAAGTCGATTGTCGTGATCGGTTCGGGAGCCATCGGGATCGAGTTCGGCAGCTTCTATCGCGCCCTAGGCTGTGACGTGACCGTGGTCGAAGCCGTGGATCGCATCATGCCGGTCGAGGACGAAGAGGTCTCCAAGGCGGCTCAGAAGTCGTTCGAAAAGCGCGGCATGAAGTTCAAGCTGGGCGCCAAGGTCACCAAGGTCAGCAAGGACGCCAAGGGCGTGAAGGTCGCCGTGGAGATCGGCGGCAAGGCCGAGACCTTGGAGGCCGAGGTCTGCATCTCCGCCGTGGGCATCACCGCGAACACCGACGGCATCGGCCTGGAAGAACTGGGTCTGGAAATGGACCGCGGCCACGTCAAGATCGACGGCCACTGCCAGACCAACGTCAAGGGCCTGTACGCCATCGGCGACTGCGCCGGCGCGCCCTGGCTGGCGCACAAGGCGTCGCACGAAGGCATCCACGCCGCCGAACACATCGCCGGCTACAAGACCCCTAACGTCCATTCGCCCATCGCCGGCTGCACCTATGCCCAGCCGCAGGTCGCCTCGGTCGGCGTCACCGAACAGGCCGCGCGCGCCGAGAAGCGCGAAGTGAAAATCGGCCGCTTCCCGTTCCTCGTGAACGGCAAGGCGATCGCCTCGGGCGACACCGACGGCTTCGTCAAGGTGATCTTCGACGCCAAGACCGGCGCCCTGATCGGCGCCCACATGATCGGCCACGAGGTGACCGAGATGATCCAGGGCTATGTCACCGCCATCACCATGGAGGCGACGGAGGAAGACATCCACGGGATCGTCTATCCGCACCCGACGATGTCGGAGGCCATGCACGAAGCGGCGCTGGACGCCTATGGGCGTGTGATCCACATCTAAGGCAGAGACCGAAACGGCCCCGGAGTGCTCCGGGGCCGTTTCTCGTTTCAGGCAGGCGGAGTCAGCGCTTCTTGCCCAATTCCGCCGCGATATCCTTGGTCATGCGCCCAACCTTCCGGTGGGCGGCGGTGATCTGGTCCTTGGTTACGCCCCAGCGTTTCATCCAGTATTCGACCGACTGACGTTCCGACAGATCAATGCGATCCTTGTCGATGAAGCCGCGCTTGTCCTTGAGGCCCGCCATCTTTGGCTCCCATTCATTGCGTTAGAGCGCCGGGTTAGGCCTTCTCGACAAAGCTGTCGATGACGCGCTTCTCCCCGGCCTTTTCGAACTCGACCAGCAGTTTGTTGCCTTCGATGACACGCACGTTTCCGTAGCCGAACTTCTGGTGGAAGACGCGTTCGCCCTTTTTCCAGCCTGAGCCGGATTTGGGGTCGGCGGTGGCGATCAGGCGGCCGTCGCCGTCGATGACGGCCTTGCGCGCCGGGATCTTGGCCGGCGTCTGAGCGGCGGTGAAGGATTGGGCGCGTTTCCAGCCGGGGGAGGAATAACCGCTGCCAAAGGATGGCGCGTCGTCCCAGCGGCTCTTGGCCTCCTTCATGCCGGACGAAGCGCCGTAATAGCCTGTGTCGGATTGGGGATCGACGTGGGCGATAGGCAGTTCGTCGACGAAGCGGCTGGGCAGTTGCGAGGTCCAACGGCCATAGACCAGACGGTTGGCGGCGAAGCTGATCCGCGCGTCTTGCTTGGCGCGGGTGACGCCGACATAGGCCAGGCGGCGTTCCTCCTCGAGGCCCTTTTCGCCCTTTTCGTCGATGCTGCGCTGGCTGGGGAAGACGCCTTCCTCCCAGCCGGGCAGGAAGACCAGCGGGAACTCCAGCCCCTTGGCGCCGTGCAGGGTCATGATCTGCACCGCCCCGTCGCCGTTCGGATCGTCGCTGGTCGCGCGCTCCAGATCCATGACCAGGGAGACGTGCTCCAGATAGGCTTGCAGCGTCTCGAACTGCTGCATCGATTGGGTCAGTTCCTTCAGGTTCTCCAGGCGGGTCTGGCCGCTGGTGCGGTCGGCCTTCTGCATGTCGGTATAGCCGCTCTCCTCCAGCACCGTCTCCATGACCTGCCAGTGGGGCGTGGTCTCGGACAGTTGGCGCCAGCGGTCGATGTCGCGCACGAAGTTGGACAGGGCGGTGCGGGTGCGGGCCTGAAGCTCATCGGTATTGATCAGGCCCCGCACGGCGGTCAGGGCCGACAGGTCGTGTTGGCGGGCCAGTTGCAGGATTTTCTGCACGCTGGTGTCGCCGATGCCGCGTTTGGGCACATTGACGATCCTTTCGAAGGCGAGGTCGTCGTCTTCCGACAGGATCAGGCGCAGATAGGCGTGGGCGTCGCGGATCTCGGCGCGCTCGAAGAAGCGCGGCCCGCCGATGACGGTGTAAGGGATGGCCAGCATGACCAGCCGTTCCTCGAAGGCGCGCATCTGGAACGAGGCGCGGACCAGAATGGCCATGTCCTTGTATTTCAGGCCGGGTTCGCCGGCGTGGGGACGCCGCGCGGTCTCGATCTCGTCGGCGATCAGCCGGGCCTCGGCCTCGCCGTCCCAGACGCCGCGTACGCGCACCTTGTCGCCGCTGTCGTCCTCGGTCCACAGGGTCTTGCCCAGCCGGTCTCGGTTGGCGGCGATGAGGCCGGACGCCGCCCCCAGGATATGACTGGTCGAGCGATAGTTCCGCTCCAGCTTGACGATCTTGGCGCCAGGGAAGTCGCGCTCGAAGCGCAGGATGTTGTCCACCTCGGCCCCGCGCCAGCCGTAGATCGACTGATCGTCGTCGCCGACGCAGCAGACGTTGCCTGTCGAGGCCGTCAGCAGCCGCAGCCACAGATACTGGGCGACGTTGGTGTCCTGGTATTCGTCCACCAGGATGTAGCGGAACCGACGGCGATATTCCTCAGCCAGGTCCGCATGCTGCGACAGGATGGTGATGTTGTGCAGCAGCAGATCGCCAAAGTCGCAAGCGTTCAGGCTGCGCAAGCGCGCCTGATAGGCGGCGTACAGACCCTGACCCTTGCCGTTGGCGAAGTCCTCGCCGGACGGCAGCTTGTCCGGCGTCCAGCCGCGGTTCTTCCAGTGATCGATCAGGCCGGACAGCGACTTGGGCGTCCAGCGTTTGGTGTCGATATTAGCCGCTTCCAGCAGCTGTTTCAGCACTCGTTCCTGGTCGTCGGTGTCCAGGATGGTGAAGCTGGATTTCAGACCAACCAGTTCGGCGTGGCGACGCAGGATCTGGGCGGCGATGGAGTGGAAGGTGCCCAGCCAGCGCAACCCTTCGGCGGAGGGGCCGATCAGATGCGTGATCCGTTCGCGCATTTCGCGCGCGGCCTTGTTGGTGAAGGTGACGGCCAGCAGCTCCCACGGCTTCGCCCGGCCTGTCGCCAGAATGTGCGCCAGCCGTGTCGTCAGGACGCGAGTCTTGCCCGTTCCCGCGCCCGCCAGAACCAGAACCGGCCCCTCGGTCGTCTGGACCGCCTCGCGCTGCTCCGGGTTCAGCCCTCTCAGATAGTCATTCGACGCCTCGCCCTCGGGCGCGCGGGCTCGCGCCAGGTCGGAAATACGGGGGGCGGGAAGATCAGTCACAGGCGCAGAAACATCCGTCAGTCAGATTCGAAACCGGAACATAAGGGGACCGAGCGGCAATGTCAGGGCCGCCGCCACAATGAAATCTCGGAACCCGGCGGATCGACGGCCGGTTCCTAGGTGCGATGCAGCAGAACACTGACAAAGGAGACGCGGCGTCACACCGCAAACCACGCGGCAAGAAGGCCGGGTGGTGGGCCTTCGTTTTGGGCATGGTCGGAATGTTCGTGATCCTGGCGGTCTGGGTCGTGTTGGTCGAGATGGGTCAAGATCCGCAGGCCGACGTCAATTTCATCGGGCAAGCGCAATCCTCCGACGCCGGACCGCCCGAGACTACTTCAGACTATAGGTGATGGTCGTAACGACCCGGATCTTCTTGTCGATGGAGGCGGCTTCGTCGCCGGCTGCGCCATCGCGCGGCAGGATTTCGAACGAGCCCTGGGTGGCCTGACGGATCGGGCCCAAGGGCGTTCCGCTGTCCTTGGCGAACTGTTCCGCCCCGGTGCGCGCCGCCGCTGTACCCTCGGCGATCATTTGCGGGCGCACGTCGTTCAACTTGGTGAAGATATAGGACGGACCTTGGAAGTCCTGCAGCACCACGTCCTGACGCACCAGATCGTTGAGCAGTCGCGTCGTTGCCTGAACTCGGGCGACATCGCTGGTCCGCACGATCACCGTCTGAGCCAGGATGAAGCGTGGACCGCCGTTCTGGGCGGCGTATTCTCGCGACCGGGTGTCGGCCACCTCCAACCGGCCCAATTCGATGGCCTGGGCAGGGTAGCCCTGGGCGGTGAGGAAGCGGCGGACCAGCGCCAGATCGCCGTCGATCTTGGTTTGAACTTCCGAAAGGACATCGCCCGAGGCCGTGAAGCGTAGCGGCAGGACGGCAAGGTCCGCTTTTACATTGCGTTCGGACAGGCCGCGCACCGTTACGGTGCGGTCGCCGGCGCGCGCGTGAATGACGCCCTGACCGATCAGGGCGCCGGCGCCGATGAAGCCGACAGCCAGAAGACCGCCGACCACGGCGGCTGGAAGCAGACGATTGTCGAACATGGTCAGGTCTCCGTTGGATCGAAGCTACGCCGGTCTTCCATGATCCGCCACCCAGTCCAGCGCCAGCAGGCGACAGGCGGAGGCGAGGGGGCGTCGGCCGCGACTGGCGTCGATTTCAGCCAGGAGCTGGGCCTTGCTGAGGCTGCGGGCAGCCGCGATCCGGTCCAGCACGGCCCAGAATTCGGGCTCCAGCGCCACCGAGGTGGCATGGCCGGCCAGGGCGACCGAACGTTTGCTGAGGCTGCTCAACGCGCCGACTTCAGCACGATCTCGGCCGAGGCCGGCGCGCCGTTCGTCAGGATCGCGTGGCGGGTGTCCGTAACGAAGACCAGAGCGCCGGCCGCGTCTCGGATCTCGGCGCGCGCGGCATAGGTGTGGCGCGGATCGATCTGAGACGTGGGAAAGCCAAGGGTGACGCGATAGGGCGGGGCGCCGTTCAGCGGCTCGCTGGTCTCGGCGAGAACCTTGGCGGGAGCGTCGGCCAGACTGACATCCTCAACCCTGACGGTCAGGACATGGCCGGGCGGCAGCATGATCCGTTCGCGATAGGTGGCGGTCACATTTACGACCGTCGTTCCGGTCGTCATGTCCGGCGTGGCGGCGCAGGCAGCCAGGACCAGGGCTGCGGGCAGGATCAGAGGGGCGTTTCGCATGGCGATCTCCTTCGAGGCGCCCAGTGTGTCACACTCAGGCGCAAGACGTGAGGGCGCGTGGCGTTAGGGCGTGTTATGCGGGCCGTCCACCGCCGGAGATCAACCCTTGAGCCGTCCCTTTGCGATCGTCGCGATCGCCATCTGCGCCCTGATCTGGGGCACGACCTGGTACGCGATCACCCTGCAGTTGGGGCCGGTTGATTCTATCGTCTCCATCGTCTGGCGGTTTGGTCTGGCGTCGGCGGTGCTGTTCGCATTCTGCGCCGTGACGCGACGGCCGCTGCGTCTGACGCGCAGCCAGCATCTGGCCGCCATCGGCCAGGGCGCCTTCGTCTTCGCGGTCAGCTATGGCTTCGTCTATGCCGCAGAAGGGCAGGTGGCGTCGGCTGTGGTCGCGGTGATCTTCGCCGCCCTGGCCTTTGTGAACCTGATCCTGTTTCGGCTGCTGGGTGGACAGAAGGCGGCGCCAGCGGCGTGGATCGGCGCAGTACTGGGCGTCATGGGCGTCGGGGTCTTGTCCTACGGCCAGATCACCGCGGCCGGCGCTGGGCTCAATCCGGGGCTGGGCGTCCTCTTCGCGCTAACCGCTGTACTGGCTTCGGCGCTCGGCAACTGGTTCGCCTGGAAGGGACAGCAGGCGGGCGCGCCCGTTATGGCCGCCACCTCCTGGGCGATGGCTTATGGCACAGCCATGTTGGCGCTGTACGGCATGGCGACCGGCGTGACGTGGCGGATCGAGCCGACGCCGGACTATGTCCTGTCGCTGCTTTATCTCTCGCTGTTCGGGTCGGTGATCGCGTTCGGCTTGTACTTCACCATCGCGCGCCAACGCGGCTATGCCCTGGCCAGCTACATCTCGGCTTTGACGCCGCCCATCGCCATGCTGGTGTCGGTACTGTTCGAGGGCGCGCGGTTCGGCTGGAGCGCCCTGATCGGCCTGGCTCTTGTGCTGGCGGGGCAGGTCATGCTGATCCGCGCGCCCAAGGCCTGAGCCGTCAGTCGTCGGATTTCGGCTCCAGCTTCTGACCGTCCAGCTGCTTCTGGGCGCGTTGACGCTCAAGAGCGGACAGGGTCTTCTCGGCCTTGGAGCGTCCGTGCGCCACGCGGTTGGCGGCGGCCAGGGCCTTGTCTTCCGCCTTGGCGCGGGCCTTTCGCGCCCGGTTCAGATTGATGATTTCGCCCATGACTACGCCTTGGGCTTTTCCGCGGGGGGCGCATCGGACGACGGTTTCGCCGAGGGCTCGGGCGTCAGCACAGCCGGCACCTGAGACTCCGAAATCGTCGTCTGGGGGATGAAGGGCTGGTCCGCCGGGCGCTCGCCCAGCCGGGTCCAGGCATCGGCGCCGCGCCCGCGCTGACGCCCCAGTTCGAACATGGCCGTCATGGTCTCCTGATCGAACTTCAGGCTGGACGCGGCGACATTGTCTGGAATGGCCGACAGCGCCATGTCCAGCCCATTGCGCCGCGCAAACGCCGCCGTCACCGCCAGATGGATGCGCAGCGACGACTTGCTCATGCTGTCATAGGTCCGCGCCAGGATACCCGACAGGCGGCCGGGCGTGACCCCGTCGTTGCGGCCGACCTGACCGTTGACGATCACATAGAGGGCGCCGACACGCCCTTCGTCCTTTGGGCGGGTCCAAAGCATCAGGTCTTCAGGAATGGCCAGAAACGGCGTGTTGACGCCGCCGTCGACGTGCATTTCCAGAACCACCTTGTCGTCGTCCTGAAGCCCGGCGATCAGCACAGGAGGAAAGACGCCGGGAATGCTGGCTGAGGCGACCAGCACCTCCTTGAACAGTTCGCGGGCGTTCTCGTCGCCCTGGGTCGCCAAGAGACCCATGTCCCAGATGACGGTTTCCTCGCTGTCCAGATCGGTCGTCGCCACCAGCAGGCGTCGGCCCTTGGCGTGCTCGCGCGCGACGGCCTGCATCAGTTCAGGGGTGACGTTCTCGTCCACCAGATTGCGCAGGACCTGCGATGAGAACAGGCTCGGGTTCAGGAAGGCGGCGAAACTGCGCCAGCTCAGCAAATTGCTGGCGGCGCCGCTGGTGTAGGCGTGCTGAAGTTCGTCGTCCCAATCCGATCCAAGAAAGGCGAACGGAGCGGCAAGCGCCCCCGTGCTGACGCCGGTGACGACATCGAACGCGGGTCGATCGCCCTGTTCGGTCCAACCGACTAGAAGCCCGGCGCCGTAGGCCCCGTTTGCGCCGCCGCCAGACAGCGCCAGGATCGACGTCGGTTTGTCGGGCCGAAGTCGCTGACCGATTTCCTGGGTGAAGGCCTGCAGGCGCGCGCTGTCGCTGGCGCGGATGCGAGGGTCTTCCGCCTTGACAAGCGTGCCGTCAGTGATGCGGAGGGGGCCGGTCGGGCGATCCAGCGTTCCGCACGCCGACAAGGCCAAGGCCATGAGGACGCCGAACAGGCCTGATCCAATCCGCCGCATATCTTGAGTTCCGGTTCCGTGTGAACGCCGGCTTCTACCGCGTCCTTGCCAATCCTGTCATCAAGGCGATGAACAAGCGTCGCCGTTTGAAACCGTCGCAGGCCGGGTGTGTTCTCATCGGCAGGACAAACCAAACGCGTGGAGATACACATGGTTGACGTTTCGCTCATCAAGGAACACCTCGAAGTCGTAGGCTCGGACGGCGGTCACGTGGGCCGGGTCGATCACGTCCTGGGCGACCAGATTGAACTGGCGAAGCTGGATTTCGCCGGCGGCTTCAAGCACCACATGATCCCGGTCAGCTGGGTCGAACGGGTCGATGACAAGCACGTCCATCTGAGCCTGACCCAAGACGACGCCAAGGCGCGCTGGACCGAGAAGCCTCACTAAGGCCGATCTGACGCCGATTTAATGAATGCCCCGCTGCACAAGCGGGGCCTTTTGCTTATCTGCGATATGTCGCATTGGGCGACAGTGGAGCCTGTCTTGATGCGCCTGATCCTGAATATCCTCTGGCTCATCTTCGGCGGCTGGATTTCCGGCCTTCTATGGTTGCTGGGCGGCGCGATCCTGGCGCTGACCGTTGTCGGCCTGCCGTGGACGTTCGCAGCGTGGCGCATCGCCAGCTATTCGTTCTGGCCCTTCGGCCGCGAGATCGTGTGGCAGGACACGCATCCTGTCGCTGGCTGTGTCGGCGTCGTGTTGAACATCGTCTGGTTCGTCGTGGCCGGCTGGTACATCGCCCTGACGCATTTGATCATCGCCGTGGCGGAGTTCGTCTCCATTATCGGCATTCCGTTCGCGCTGAAGGATCTCGAATTGGCCAAGCTGGCGCTGGCGCCGGTCGGACGCACCATCCGCGACAAGGCCTGACCCAAAAGAAAACGCCGACGTCAGACGACGTCGGCGCTGCAAAATTTTGTCCCTGGATGGGATCAGCCCGGCGAGATCATCTTTTCCGGCCGCACGGCTTCATCGAACTCCGCGTCCGTCAGATAGCCGCCGCCGACAGCCTCTTCGCGCAACGTGGTGCCGTTCTTGTGCGCGGTCTTGGCGATCTTGGCGCACAGGTCATAGCCCAGCTTGCCGTTGAGGGCGGTGACCAGCATCAGCGAGTTGTTCAGGCCGCGCGCAATATTGTCCTCGCGCGCTTCGATGCCGACGACGCAGTTGTCGGTGAAGCTGATGGCCGCGTCGGCGACCAGGCGCACCGACTGCAGGAAATTGTAGGCCATCACGGGGTTGTAGACGTTCAGCTCGAAATGGCCTTGCGACCCGGCGAAGGTCAGGGCGGCGTTGTTACCGAACACTTGGACGCAGACTTGTGTCAGGGCCTCGCATTGCGTCGGATTGACCTTGCCCGGCATGATCGACGAGCCCGGCTCGTTTTCCGGCAGCGCCAGTTCGCCCAGACCCGAACGCGGGCCGGAACCCAGGAAGCGGATGTCGTTGGCGATCTTGAACAGGCTGGCGGCGACTGTGTTGATGGCGCCGTGGCTGAAGACCATGGCGTCGTGGGCGGCCAGGGCCTCGAACTTGTTCGGGGCCGTGGTGAAGGGCAGGCCGGTGATCTCGGCGATCTGGGCCGCAACCTTCTCGGCGAAGCCGATGGGCGCGTTCAGGCCCGTGCCGACGGCGGTGCCGCCCTGCGCCAGTTCCATTAGGGCCGGCAGCGTCTGTTCGATGCGCTTGATGCCGTTCTCGACCTGTTGCGCATAGCCGCCGAACTCTTGGCCCAGCGTCAGAGGCGTGGCGTCCTGGGTATGGGTGCGGCCGATCTTAATGATGTGGCCCCAGGCCTTGGCCTTGGCGTCCAGCGCGGCGTGCAGATGCTTCAGCGCCGGGATCAGGTCTTTGACCACCTGCTCGGCGCAGGCGACGTGCATGGCCGTGGGATAGGTGTCGTTGGACGACTGGCTCATATTGACGTGGTCGTTGGGATGGACCGGCTTCTTGGAGCCCATCTCGCCACCCAGAATCTCGATCGCGCGATTCGAGATCACCTCATTGGCGTTCATGTTCGACTGGGTGCCCGAACCCGTCTGCCAGACCACCAGCGGGAAGTGGTCGTTCAGCTTGCCTTCGATGACCTCATTGGCGGCCTTGATGATGGCGTCGGCCAGGGCCGGATCCAGCTTGCCCAAGTCACGATTGGTCTCGGCGGCCGCACGCTTGACGATGCCCAGGGCGCGCACGACCGGCAGGGGCTGCTTTTCCCAACCGATCTTGAAGTTGCCCAGCGACCGCTGCGCCTGGGCGCCCCAGTAGCGATCGGCGGCGACTTCGATCGGGCCGAAGGTGTCGGTCTCTGTGCGGACGTTGCTCATGCGCGTAAATCTCGTCTCTCAGGCGTGGCGATGGGTTGCGCGGCGGTGTAGCACGAGAGCCATGCAGGGCAAGACGAAGGCGGATTGGATCGGGACCGGCAAGGTCCGGGCGCGTGAAGACGGCGACGCGGTCGAGATCGTCATCGATGGCCTGACGACCCAGGCCAAATACTATAAGCCGCTGGTCTATGAATTCATGCGCAAGGAATGGCGCGGAGCCAGACCATCATGGGGCGACCATGTCGTAGAAATCCGCATGGAGCATGTCGGCGAGCCGCCGTGGATGGACCTCGACAACCTGGCCAAGGCCTTGCTCGACTCCATCAAAGGCTATCTGTTCCACGACGACGCCCAAGTCGCGCGGCTGCTGGTCGAAAGACGCGAAGGCGAAAGAGAGCGGATCCTGATCCGCTCCTATCCACGCAAGGACTGACGGCGGCTATTTCTTGCGGAACTGGTCCAGCGAAACGACCTTGGGGCCATCCGAAATCGGCGGCATGTCCTGGGGAGGGGTCGGCTCGTCTTCGATCTCGTCCAGAAGCTGCGGGTCTTCGAACTGCAGCAGGAATTGGACGCTGGGATCGTAGAAGCGCGTGATCGCGGAATAGGGGATGACCAGGCTCTTGGGCATGCCGCCGAAGCGCAGCTTGACCGAGAAACGCTCAGGCTCGACGCGCAGATCGTCATACTGGTGCTGCAGAACGACCGTCATCTCTTCCGGATATTTCGCCAGAATGTCGGGGGCCACGCTGACGCCAACGGCGCGCGTCTTGAAGGTAATGTAGAAGTGGTGGGCGCCGGGCAGGCCCTCGGCCAGCACGCGTTCCAGCGCGGCACGCATAACGCCGCGCAGGGCTTCCTGCGCGAGCTGTTCGTACCGCATCTCATCGACCGGAGGGGCCTGGTCGCTCATCGTCACCTCACATCAGAGCGCGACTGATAGCGGCGCAGGGCCGTAGGCGAAAGGTGTCATGAAGGTAAAGCGCCGGGATTCTGGCGCCAGGCTCCCGATCATTTTTTGGAAAGTGCCGGGGGTTCTGTTGCCAGGCCCCCCGACGGGCCCCGCCCAGGGATCTGAACCCCTAGGACTTAAGATTCGAAATCACTCGAACCGCATTACGCGGCGAGAGCGACTTCTCCAGCGAAGTTATCGTTCGCAGTTAGAAAATGGCCCGATACGGTGGGCCAGGACGAGCGAAAGCAATCCTCTTTACACGTCCGTCGATGCTAGTCGGCCCCATGCTGCCTCCGCCGATAACGCGGGGAGAAAGTTGGTGGAGCCGCCGGGAATCGCACCCGGGTCCGGTCCGCTTATTACAAGCGCATTTATCGCCATAGTCCGGCCGAGACCGGACATGGCGAATATAGGCGGTTTTCGCAGGATTAAAAGGCGGCGGCGTCAGCCGGCCCGGTTGCTTGGCAATTCCTCGCCGCGGCCTGGGCTCGTCCGGTCCATCATCTGGCGCGAGTTATCGCGCTGTTCTTGCCACTGCTGACGCGTCAGGCAAACCTTCTGAGGGCGGTTGGAGCCCACGACCCGCTCGCGTCGGCATACCATGCGGTTGTCCTCGTTTGCGGGCTCGGAGACGCTCGGCGCGGGTGCGGCGGGTGCCGGGGCCGTCTGCTGCGCTGACGAGAGCGACAATATAAATCCAAACACGATCACACGACGTCTCCAACATGGTTCGCATTACGGCGTAGTGGTTTTTCCTCGCCGCCGCAAACCAGCGCAACTTCGTTGTCGGGATCAGCCGGCGCCTGATGTGGAATGGTCAGTTGTAGTGCGCAACCAACGCGGCGTCTGCTGTCGGAACCAGGTCAACTGACGTTTGGCATAATTTCTCGTCGCCTGTTTTAGAGCCGCGACGGCGTCGGTCCGCGTCATCTCGCCAGACAGCAGGGCGGCCAGTTCACGCACGCCTACCGCCTTGATGGCGGGCAGATTGTCGGGCAACCGGCGGGCGGTCAGGGTCTGCACTTCGTCCAGTGCGCCGTGTTCGAGCATCAGATCCACGCGGGCGTCGCAGTTGCGATAGAGGTGATGTCGGTCCGGTTCGATCACCATCCCTGTCCATGAGTCTGGCGCGAGCAGAGGGCGGGTGTCGGCCTGCCAGTCGCTGAGCGACCGGCCGCTGGCGACGAAGACGCTCATGGCGCGCACCAGCCGTTGCCGGTCGCCCTGTTCGATGGCAAGGGCCGCACGGGTGTCGGTCTCGGCCAGGCGGGCGCGAAAAGCTGTCTCGCCTAGGGCGGCAAACTCGGCTTCGACCGCGTCTCGGGTTGCGAGCGGGACAGGGGGAATGTCCGCCAATCCCCGCGTCAGCGACATGAAATACAGCCCGGTGCCGCCGACTAGGATCGCAGGACGATTTTCCGCGCGCAGTTCACCAAGGATATCCAACGCCGCGCGGCTCCAGCGTCCGACGGACCAGGCGTCCGCCGCGTCTGCGACGCCATAAAGTCGATGATCGGCCTGGGCTTCATCTTCAACCGACGGGCGGGCCGTCAGGATGCGCAGGTCGGCGTAGAGCTGCTGGCTGTCGGCGTTGATGATCACCGCGCCCGTTTCGCGCGCCATCTTCAGCGCCAGCGCCGACTTGCCCGAGGCGGTCGGGCCGGCGATCAGGGTGATTGGGGGCGGCTTGGACAAATCGTGGCTCGCGGGACGGGTTCGAGGGCGATAGAACGCGCGCATCATCGCCTGCAAGTCCCTTGGAGACCGCCTTGGTCGAACGCTCCGCCGTCATCGCCGCCCTCGACGCCATCATCGATCCGGTTTCCGGCCAGGGGTTGGTCGCCGCCGGTCTGGTTCAGGGTCTGGTCGTGGCCGAGGATCGCGCGGGGTTTGCCATGGAAGTCGATCACACCCAAGCGGCCGCCTACGCGCCGGTTCGTAACAAAGCGGAGGCTGCGCTGAAGGCCATTCCCGGCATGGCGCGCGTCTCGGTCATTCTGACCGCCGAGACCCAGCCTACTGCTGCGCCGCGCACGGCGGGCCTTTCCAAGGCGGCGGTTGATCAGGGCCGCGCCAAGGCGCCGGTCCCCACAGATCGTCCCCCCCATGTCCGCCGCGTCCTGGCCGTCGCCAGCGGCAAGGGCGGGGTCGGCAAGTCCACCGTTGCGGTGAACTTGGCTGCCGCACTTTCGGCGCGCGGGCTTTCGGTCGGCATTCTCGACGCCGATGTTTATGGGCCGTCGCTGCCGACGATGCTGGGCATCAGCGGCCAACCCACCTACGAGGACGGCGCCATCGTGCCGCACGTCGCTCACGGGCTGAAGGCCATGTCGGTTGGCCTCTTGACCAAGATGGACGACGCCATGATCTGGCGCGGACCCATGGCGTCGCAGGCCATCACCCAGATGCTGACCCAGACGCGTTGGGGAACGGCTGATGCGCCGCTGGACGTGCTGGTGGTCGATCTGCCGCCGGGCACGGGCGACGTCCAGCTGACCCTGATCCAGAAGACGCCGCTGGATGGAGCGGTGATCGTGTCGACTCCGCAAGAAGTCGCGCTGGCCGATGCCCGGCGCGCCCACGCCTTGTTCCAGCGCGTCAATGTCCAGACGTTTGGCCTGATCGAGAACATGAGCGGGCCAGTCTTCGGTGAAGGCGGGGGGAAGGCCGAGGCCGAGCGCCTATCCATCCCGTTCTTGGGCGCCTTGCCGCTGGACGCCGCCTTGCGAGAGGGCGGCGATGCCGGACGACCGCCGGTCGCAACCGATCCGCAGGGCGATATCGCCGGCCGCTTCGTCGAAATCGCCGCGCGCGTGTCCTCAGCGCTCGGACTATAGAAAAAGCCGTCGCAAGGGGTTTTCAAACGCAACCCTGTTCGCCACCTTGGGTGCTACAGATATCCAAGGAGTTCCGATGAGCCTCGACGCCCTGTTCAGCCCATTCACGATCAAGGGGCTGACCCTGCCCAACCGCATCGTCATGGCGCCCATGACGCGGTCCTTCTCGCCGAATGGCATCCCGACCTCCGACGTCGCCGCCTATTATCGCCGTCGCGCCGAGGGCGGGGTGGGCCTGATCGTGACCGAGGGCACGGTCGTCGAGCGTCCGGCGGCGCGCAACGACGCCAATGTGCCGGTCTTCCACGGCGAAGCGCTGCCGGAATGGAAGTCGGTGGTGGAAGAGGTTCATGCCGTCGGCGGTCTGATCGCGCCGCAGATCTGGCACGTGGGCTCGGCCCGCGGACGCGGCGATGACTGGGCGCCTCTGGGCAAGGTGGACAGCCCGTCGGGCATGACCATGCCGGGCAAGACCAAGCTGGAGCCGATGACGGAGGAGGATGTCGCAGACACGATCGCCGCTTTCGGCCGGTCGGCCCGCGCGGCTCGCGACCTCGGCTTCGACGCCGTCGAAATCCACGGCGCCCACGGCTATCTGATCGATCAGTTCTTCTGGGGCGGACTGAATGCGCGCGAGGACCGCTGGGGCGGACCGACCATCGCCGACCGCGCCCGCTTCGGCGCCGAGGTCGTGAAGGCGGTGCGTGAAGGCGTCGGCGACGACATTCCCGTCATCCTGCGCCTGTCGCAATGGAAGCTGCAGGATTATACGGCCCGCATAGCCGAGACGCCGGAACAGATGGTCGAGTGGCTGACCCCGCTGTCGGACGCCGGCGTCGATGTCTTCCACTGCTCGCAGCGGCGCTTCTGGGAGCCGGAGTTCGAAGGTTCGGACCTGAACTTTGCCGGCTGGACCAAGAAGCTGATGGGCAAGCCGACGATCACCGTCGGGTCCGTGGGCCTGGACGGCGAGTTCATCGCGGCCTTCGGCGGCGAAGGTTCAAAGCCCGCCTCGCTGGACGGTCTCCTGCGCCGTCTGGAGAACGAGGAGTTCGACCTAGTCGCCGTCGGCCGCGCACTGCTGGCCGATCCTCAGTGGGTCGCCAAGATCCGCGACGGTCGTGAAGACGAGCTGCGCAACTTCGAGCGTTCCGACCTGATGACCCTGTCCTGATCGGGAATCGTCGAGCCGGCTATGCCGGCTCGACGATCACGCCCGTGCCGTAGCATAGGACCTCGGTCACGCCCGGCATGATCTCCGTCGCGTCATAGCGGACGGCCAGGATGGCGTTGGCGCCGTGGGCCTGGGCGTGTTTGACCAGTTCGTCATAGGCTTCCTGACGCCCGGCCTCAGCCAGCTTCACATAGGCGCCGACGCGGCCGCCCAGCATGGACTGGACCCCGCCGATGGCGTCGGAGATGGCGTTGCGCGAGCGCACCGTGACACCGCGCACCAAGCCGATGTGGCGAGTGACGCGAAAGCCGGGCAGGTCGTTGGTCGTGGTGACGTACATCTGTTTCTCCTAGCGGCGTTCCAACACCCGGAAGATGAAGGCGTGATCGTCCTTCTCGCCTGCCTGATGCGATTCTGACGATACCTCGACCCACGCGGTTTCGTCGAATGCAGGAAAGACGGCGCCGCCTTCGGGCGAAGCCTCGACCTCGGTGATGTAGAGGCGCCTGGCGCGGGGCAGGGACGCCTCGAACAGGGCGGTGCCGCCGATGATGCAGATCTCATCGACGCCATCGTCCTCGGCGGTCTCGCGCCCGATCTCGATGGCTTCGTCCAGCGTGGCGCAGACCAGCGCACCCTTCGACATGCCGTCGCTTTCGTAGGATTCGTCACGCGTCAGCACGATGTTCAGCCGACCCGGCAGAGGCTTTAGCGGCAGGCTCTCCCAGGTCTTGCGGCCCATCAGGCAGGGCTTGCCCACGGTGATGGCCTTGAACCTTTGCAGGTCCGAGCGCAGCCGCCAGGGCAGGTCGCCGTCGCGGCCGATGACGCCGTTGCGTCCGCGCGCGACGACCAGGGAAATGAGGGGCTGGGGCAAGAACCTTGACCGTATCGATGCGTTGAGGTGGCCCATCCAATGAACGCGAGCCCCGTTGTGAGCAAGTATCTCCCCGCCATCGTGGTCGGTTTCCTGGTCGCGTTCGTCGTCAGCGGCGGGCTGGCGTTCTTGTTCTCATCGGCCGGAGCCGACGCCGGCTATCTGCCGATGATGGTCGGCGCATTCTTGGGCGTGTTCACCGCCTACATCATGGCCAATCTGGCGGGCACAAAACTGGGAAAGTCGGCGACGGCGGCGCAGAAGCAGGCTGCACTGGCGTTTCGCCCTCAGTTTCACGATCAGGCTCTGCTGATCGTCTATCGCGAAGGCTTCGTGGGCAAGGCCGCCGGCATGGACCTGTCGGTTGACGATAAGTTCGTGGCCCAGCTGAAGAGCCCGCGCTTCACCGCCATTTCGGTCTCGCCGGGCGGCCACCAGGTGTCCATGGCGTTCGGCGGTCTGGCGGGCAAGCAGAACAAGCCGACGCTTGAGGGATTCATTGCTGCGCCCGGCGACGTGATCGCGTTTCGCGCCACCATGCAGATGGGCATGATGAAAAACCGGATCGTGGTCGAGCGCATCGAAACGGACGACGCCCTGGTCGCGCGTCTGAAGCCGATGATCATGATTGCGCCAGAGACTTAGGATTAAGCTTGAGGATCCAGCCACTTCAGCCATTTGCGCTGCATGGCCTGATCCAGATCGACACCCGCCCGCGCGCAGTAGATCAGCAGCATCCCCAGCACATCCGCCGCTTCGTCACCCAGCGCCTGGCTGTCGGGCGCGCCGCTTGCGCGGCCGGTCAGACGCAGATGCTCGGCGGTCAGTTCGCCAAGCTCTTCCTGAAGCTTGAGCAGGGCCCAATCGCGGTCGCGGTCGATATCGTGTTCGGCGGCGTAAATGTCGGAGATGCGAAGAACCGACGCTGACAGATCGCGCAAATCCATCCGGTCAGCGACGCTCGACGGTGACGCCATCTTCCGCAAAGGCCTGAAGGCGCGACCGGGCGTCGGCGTCGTTCAGCGCATAGGCGTCGAGGAAATCCTCCGTCGCCCGGATGATCTGATCAAACTGCTCGCCTTGCGCCGTCCCCGGCAGCTGGTGGTCTGCGCCCGCGAAGATCATGAGGGTTTTGTCGCCTGCCGGACTGTTGTCGAACGGCGCGCGATGATCGCGCCAATCGCTGACGAAGCCGGGCACCAGATCCTGATCGCCAGTGATCACCAACAGCGGACGGTCAAGCGTGCGGTAGCTGTCTGAGGTGACGAGGCCGGGGATGGAGCCGGCCGAGGAAAAGGCGATTACGCCTTTTACCGCCGGGTCGCCTGCGGGCCCGGCAGCCGTGACGGCGCCGCCCTCGATCACGGACATCAGAGAGCCGAACGAATGCCCCGCCACGATCAGCGGCTTGTCCGAATGCGTATGAGCGGCGATGCCGCGTGCGACGCCCAGGTCGATCAGCCTGGTCGTGAAGGCGGCGCGATTGTCATATTTCTCATGTTCGGGATGGCGCAGAGAATCGACGTGCAGCGGTGCGATTACCGTGAATCCATGCGTCGCCCAGGCCGACAAAATGCGGGCATAGGCCGTCGGCGAGCCGTTATAGCCGTGGCTGAACACCACCACGCCGCGTTCGACCGGGGCGGTCCAGATGCTGATCGGTATGGCCCGACCGTCCGGCGCCGGCACGCTAATTTGTATCGGTGTGATCTCGGCGGCTTCAACAGCGGACGAGATCGGCTGAGCGATGGCCGACGCTGCGGGAATCGCGAGCAGAATGAGACCAAGAGAGAAGGCGCGGATCATCGTGAATGACCTTAAACGGCGACGGCGGCCTTGATGTGCGGCCAGGCCTCATAGCCCTCGAGGGTGAAGTCCGAGAGGTCGAAGGCGAACAGGTCGGTCTTGGGCGCGATCTGCATGACGGGCAGGGGCAGCGGCTCGCGGGTCAGCTGAAGCTCGGCATGTTCGAGATGGTTCAGATAAAGGTGGGCGTCGCCGAAGGTGTGGACGAAATCGCCCGGCTCCAGCCCCACGACCTGGGCCAGCATCATCGTCAGCAGGGCGTAAGAGGCGATGTTGAACGGCACGCCCAGGAAGACATCGGCGCTGCGCTGATACAGCTGGCAGCTGAGCTTTCCGTCGGCGACGAAGAACTGAAACAGGCAGTGGCAGGGCGGCAGGGCCATGTCGTCGACATCGGCCGGGTTCCAGGCGGTGACGATGTGGCGACGGCTGTTGGGATTGGTCTTCAGCCCATGAACCAGCTCCTCGATCTGGTCGATGACGCGGCCGTCCGGCGCAGTCCAGGACCGCCACTGCTTGCCGTAGACTGGGCCCAGCTCGCCCTCGGCGTCGGCCCATTCGTCCCAGATGCGGACGCCGTTGTCCTTCAGATAGGCGATGTTGGTTTCGCCACGCAGGAACCACAGCAGTTCCACAATGATCGACCGCAGATGCAGCTTCTTGGTCGTCAGGACCGGAAAGCCCTTGGACAGGTCGAATCGCATCTGGCGGCCGAAGACGCCCAAGGTGCCGGTGCCGGTGCGGTCGTCGCGACGGACGCCATTGTCGAGGATGTCGCGCAGCAAGCTCAGATACTGCCGCTCGGGATGATCGGCCGGCGCGGTTAGCGTCTCGGTCAGGTTCGGTGACCTTAAGTCCGATCCAGTAGCAAAGTGCCCGCTGCCGTCCATCATCCCGTCCCCAACCTCGGCCAAGGCCGCGCTGAGTCACTTAAGAAGTTCCTAACTAAGGGGTCGCGTCTTGAATTTCATGAAGACGCTGGGAGCCAGAGATACTTGTGGGCGAATCATCCGCCGAAGCCGCCTTCGTCGAGGAAGACCTGTTCTTCAGGAGTCGTCTGGCGGCCCAGGGCGGCGTTGCGGTGCGGGAAGCGGCCGAAGCGAACGATGATGTCGCGGTGCAGCTTGCCCCATTTTTCCAACTCTTCGTCGCCGGCGACCAAGGCCATGTAGCGGTCCTGATCCTCGATCCGTTCGGAATGTTCGAATGGCAGAAGCAGGAAGTTCTTCAGCGCCGGTTCGACCGCCAGATGCAGATTGCGCGCCACGGCCTGGTTTGCAAACATCAGGGCGAGCGGGTCGGTGGCGAACTGATGCGCCGTGCCGCGAAAGCTGTTGCGCGGATACTGATCCAGCAGGATCAACAGCGCCAGGGCGCCCTCGGCCGTGTCCATCCAGTCGTCCCGTTCGCGGCGCGCTGCGGCCCAATGCAGGGCGTGGCCTCGGTCGCGGAAGTCGGCGTCGAACGCCTCGTCCTTGGCGAACCACTTGTCGGGTCCGGCCTCTTTCCAGAAGGCGACGACGTCGGAAGGGGTTATGAAGGCGGTCATGACCCAGACCCTACCCAATCCGCTGCCTGTCTTCCACGACCGCGACTGCGACCTTTCGATCATTTGCGGCAAGCGCGTGGCCATGATCGGTTACGGCAGCCAGGGCCGCACCCATGCGCTGAACCTGCGCGATTCGGGCGTGACCGACATCGTCGTGGGGCTGAAGTCCGGCTCCAAGACGCGAGACCTGGCGCGCGCCGACGGATTCGAGGTGATGACGGCCGGGCAGGCCGCGTCGGGCGCCGACGTGGTCGCCGTCATGACGTCGGACGAGGCGCATCGCGATCTGTGGCGCGACGAGCTGGAGCCGAACGTGCGGCCGGGCGCGGCCCTGATCTTCGCCCACGGCCTGTCGGTACGATTCGGCCTGGTCGAACCGCGCGCGGATCTGGACGTCATCCTGGCCTCGCCCAAGGGGATCGGGCCGCGTATCCGCGATCTGTACGAAGCCGGAGAGGGGGTCTTCTGCCTGTTCGGCGTGCAGCAGGACGCGACAGGCGGCGCGCATGCGCTGGGCCTGTCCTATGCGGCGGCGCTGGGCTGCGGGCGCAAGGGCATTCTGGAAACGACGATGCGGGACGAGTGCGAAAGCGACCTGTTCGGCGAACAGGTGGTGCTGTGCGGCGGGATCGCCGAACTGATCGATTCCGCCTTCATGAAGCTGGTGGACGCCGGTTATCCGCCCGAGGTGGCGTGGTTCGAATGTTTCTACGAGACCAAGCTGGTGACCGACCTGATGTACGAACGCGGCATTGCGGGCGCCTTCGCCAAGATTTCGAACACGGCGGAATACGGCGCCTATCTGACCGGACCGCGCGTCATCGGAGCCGAATCTCGCCAAGCGATGGATCAGGTGTTGGCGGAGGTTCAAGACGGGACGTTCGTGCGTCGGCTGATGGCCGATTACGACGCGGGCTCGCCCGATCTGACCGCGCGCCGAAAGGCGCTGGACTCAAGGACCATCGAGTCGGTTGGAGCGCATCTGAATGCGGTGGCGCGCCAGGCGATGGAGACCGCAGCGAACGACGACTGATACGGATATTGCAGCGGGCGAAGGCCCGCTGTCGCATCGTCGCTTTTTCTGAGGAGAAGATGGTCGGAGTGAGAGGATTCGAACCTCCGACCCCTGCGTCCCGAACGCAGTGCTCTACCAGGCTGAGCCACACTCCGACCGTGGGGGCTGGCCTGCCGGCGTCGCCCCGAAGTGAGGACGCGGCTTATAGCCATGGGTTCGATAGGCCGCAAGCGCCCATTTCGACCCATCTTCACGGTAAGCGAAAATAGTCCTGAAAGAGGGTGTTGCATCCCAAAACGGCTTGGCGTATCTGACCGCCTCCGCCGCACAGAGTGCTTCGGAAACGCCGGTCCTGCTGGGGAATGGTGTAATGGTAACACTACGGTTTTTGGTACCGTCATTCTAGGTTCGAGTCCTAGTTCCCCAGCCATCCGCCGACAAAGATCGGCGCCGCCGAACCACTTCACAGCTTCAGCATTATCATCTGCGCCAGGGCTTCCGTCCGGATGCCCGGCGACCTAGCTTGACCGCAGACTGCTGCTGAGGAGAACGATGATGGCCACCGCCAAAGAAAAGCGCTTGGCGCCCCTGAAGACGCCGACGAGCCTGTCGGAGGAGGCGACCCAGAGCATTTCCGCCGCTCTGACCGGCCTGCTGGCCGACACGTTCGCTCTCTACATCAAGACGAAGAATTTCCACTGGCACGTCTCGGGTCCGCACTTCCGGGACTATCATCTGATGCTGGACGAGCAGTCGGCGGAAATTCTGGCCATGACCGATCCCATGGCCGAGCGGGCGCGCAAGATCGGCGGGACCACGCTGCGCTCCATCGGTCAGATCGCCAAGGAATCACGCATCGCCGACAATGACGCCGACTATGTCGATCCGCTGGATATGCTGGCCGAGCTTCGCGACGACAACGGCGAACTGATCGGCCGGATGCGCGAGGTGCATGACCTGTGCGACGAGCATAACGACGTCGCGACCGCCAGCCTGCTCGAGAACTGGATCGACGAGAGCGAGAAGCGCGTCTGGTTCCTGTTCGAATCGGGTCGTCGCGGCAACGGCTGAGGAACCGCAGCGCTTGCGCCGTCTTATGTATCGTCGGTAGTCGATGACGGATGGCGCAGGAGGGGCGTGTGAATCAGGTTTCGGTGATCTGCGGTTTGGCGATCGTGGGCGTGCTGGCGGCCTCGCCCGCCTCAGCCGATATGTCCAAGGCGTTCGGCAACACGATCGTGTCCCATTATCCGAACGGACAGTGGGTAAGGCACTATTTCGAGCCGGATGGACGTTACACCTCGCAGTTTTCGGACGGACGGCGTGTGGCGGCTCGCTGGTCGGCCGAGGGCGACAAGATTTGTTTGTCCGGCTTCAGCCCGCGCCAGATTCTACCGCGCTTTTGCAGCCGGATGGTCGAGGCCGATGTCGGCGACACCTGGCGCGCCCGCGATCCCTTGGGACGCTCCATCCGCAACGAACTGGTCGCCGGGCGTCGCTGAGGCCTTGCCCTGAGCGGCGTCACCCTCTAGAGGCGACCGCCTACCCGATGCGGATGTGGCGGAACTGGTAGACGCACTGGATTTAGGTTCCAGCGCCGAGAGGCGTGGAGGTTCGAGTCCTCTCATCCGCACCAAGACAAAAAAAGGCCCCGGAGCGATCCGGGGCCTTTCTTTATTCCTGGCCTATCGCGCTTGGGCTACTTGAGGCCGATAGGTGGGCCTGCCGCGATCGGTGCGACAGGCCTCGCATTTCGCCTTAGCTGATCGGCGGCACGGGCGGCGGGGGAACGTCGCCATCCGTTTCGTGAACCTCGACCACGCCGCGACCCAGGTGGCTCTTGCGGTAGCCGTAGGCGAAGTAGATCAGCAGGCCGATGCCGCCCCAGATCGGCAGCACCATCTTGGCGTCGTGAGGCAGGTTCCAGAACAGGAAGGCGCAACCGAATGCCGACAGGGGCGCAAACACCCAGATCAGCGGCGTGCGGAACGGGCGCCGGCGGTTCGGATCCTTGACCCGCAGCACCAGCACCGCGATCGACACCATGAAGAAGGCGAACAGGGTTCCCGAGTTCGAGATGTCGGCCAGCTGACCGACCGGGAACAGGGCGCCGGCGATGGCGACCGCGATGCCGGTGGCGGCGGTCACGATATAGGGCGTCTTCCACTTGGGGTGGATCTTGGTCAGGCCTTCCGGCAGCAGGCCGTCGCGCGCCATCACGAAGAAGATGCGGGTCTGACCGAAGATCATCATCAGGATGACCGACGGCAGCGCCAGCAGGGCGGCGGTGCCCAGGGCGTTGCCGATCTGGGGGTGACCGACGACGCGCAGAACGTGGGCCAGGGCCTCGTTGGAGCAGACCAGCATTTCTGCGTTGGCGGGCAGGGCGCAAGCGGCCACGAAGGCGGGCGAGCCCGGCTGTACCGCTTCACCGGCGGCGCCCAGAACCGGCTGGGCGCCGATAGCGCCGGCGGCGCCGAGCGCGACCAACAGATAGAAGATCGTGCAGATGGCCAGCGAGCCGATCAGGCCGATGGGCACGTTACGCTGCGGATTCTTGGTTTCTTCGGCCGCCGTCGAAACGGCGTCGAAGCCGACATAGGCGAAGAAGATCGAGGCCGCGGCGCCGACGATGCCCATCCCAGAATATTGGCCGAACAGGCCATTGGGGGCGAACGGCGACAGGTTGGCTGACTTGATGACGGGCAGGGTGATGACGATGAAGACCGTCAGGGCGATGACCTTGATCGCGACCAGGATCGCATTGACCCGAGCCGATTCCGTGGTGCCGACCATCAGCAGAGCCGTCACCAGCAGGGCCACGACGATGGCGGGGATGTTGACGATACCGGCCGAGAAGTCAGGCGTGGGGATGAAGCCGTTCATCGACCAGGTCGGCCCGGCGGATAGAAGATCAGGGAAGTCGAATCCGAGTCCCTGTTCTATCAGCCCGAGCACATAGCCCGACCAACCGACCGACACGGCCGAGGCCGCCACGGCGTATTCCAGGATCAGCGCCCAGCCGACCGTCCAGGCCAGCAGTTCGCCCATCACGGCGTAGGTGTAGGTGTAGGCCGAGCCCGAAACCGGCGCCATCGACGCCAGTTCGGAGTAGCAGAGCGCCGCGACCGCGCAGACCGCGCCGGCGATGACGAAGCTGATCATCATGCCCGGTCCGGCCTTTTGGGCGGCCGAAGCAGTCAGGACGAAGATCCCGGTGCCGATGATGGCCCCGATCCCCAGAAGCGTCAGTTGAACAGGACCAAGCGACCGGTGAAGCGACTTCTTCTCGGCCGTGGCAAGGATCGCGTCGAGCGACTTAACGCGCCACATAAAATACCCCCACGTTTTGATGCAGCCCCTCGGCTGCTTGGGGCGGACGCTAGCGACGGATGAGGCGGCGCGCAACGCGCATGACGGGGTGGTTAAGGCGCGACGACGCTTTCGTGATCGCCCATCGGCAGGCTAGAGGCGACGTATGCTGCCCATCCACGCCGTTCTGGAACCGCTGAAAGCCGCGTTGAGCACGGGCAATACGGCCGTGCTGGCGGCGCCGCCGGGGGCGGGCAAGACGACGGTCGTGCCGCTGGCCCTGCTGGATCAGCCTTGGCTGGAGGGCAAGGTGCTGGTGCTGGAGCCGCGACGCCTGGCCGCACGGGCGGCGGCCGACCGGATGGCTGCGACCCTGGGCGAACAGCCGGGGGGGACGGTGGGCTATCGCACCCGGCTGCAGAGCCGGATCGGGCCGAACACGCGGATCGAGGTGATCACCGAGGGCGTCTTCATGCGCATGATTCTGGACGACCCGGGGCTGGAGGGCGTGGGCGCGGTTCTGTTCGACGAGTTCCACGAACGCAGCCTGGACGCCGATCTCGGGCTGGCTTTGGCGAGAGATACGCAAGGGCTGCTGCGCGAGGACCTGCGGCTGCTGGTCATGTCGGCGACGCTGGATGTGGTCGGGGTCTCGCGCCTGCTCGACGGCGCGCCGGTGATCGAGGCCGAAGGGCGGGCCTGGCCGGTCGAGACCCGGTATCTGGGCCGCAACCCATCCGAACGGTTCGAAGAGGCGGTGGCGCGGGCCTGTCTGACCGCCTTGGGCGAGGAGGCGGGGTCGGTGCTGGTCTTCCTGCCAGGGCAGGGCGAAATCCATCGGGTGGCCAGGCTGGTGAACGCGCGGCTGCGGCTGCCGAACGTCGATGTCGTGCCCCTTTACGGCGGACTGGACCGGGCCGAACAGGACCGGGCCATCGAACCGGCGGCTGTGGGGCGGCGCAAACTGGTGCTGGCGACCTCCGTTGCGGAAACCAGCCTGACCATCGAAGGCGTGCGGGTGGTGATCGACGGCGGCCTGTCGCGCGTGCCGCGGTTCGAACCGTCCAGCGGCCTGACCCGTTTGGCGACGGTCAAGGTCAGCCGATCCTCGGCCAAACAGCGGCGCGGGCGGGCCGGGCGCACCGAGCCGGGCGTTTGCTACCGCCTGTGGGATGAGGAACAGACGCGCGGGTTGGTCCCGCATCAACGGCCGGAAATCCAGGAGGCGGACCTGACCGGGCTGGCCCTGGACCTGGCCCGGTGGGGCGCACGCTCGGTCGAGGGGCTGGCCCTGCTAGACGCGCCGCCGGCCGGAGCCATGGCTGAGGCGCGCAAGGTGCTGACACGGTTGGGGGCGCTGGATGCAGATGGCGGCCTGTCGAAACACGGGCTGCGCCTGACGAGGATTCCGCTGTCGCCGCGGCTGGCGCATATGGTCGCCGTGGCGTCCGACGTCGGCGATGCGATGACGGGCGCACGGATCGCGGCGGTGTTGAGCGAGCCGGGTCTGGGCGGATTAAGCGTCGATCTGGCGGATCGCCTGATCGGGCTGGAGCGCGATCGGACGCAGAGAGCGCGCGATTCGATCAAGCTGGCGGAGCGCTGGGCGCGGGCGGCGGGCGGCGGGTCCGGTCGGACGATCGATCCGGGCCTGCTGCTGGCGGAAGCTTTCCCTGAGCGGATCGCCAAGGCGCGGGGCAAGGCGGGTGAATATCTTCTCGCCAGCGGGAGAGGAGCCGTGCTGGAGGCGACCCACCATCTGGCGCGTGAGCCTTGGTTGGCGATCGCCGAACTTGGCGGCGGCGATACGCGCGACCGGGTGCGACTGGCGGCAGCGCTGGAGGCGGACCGGATCGACAGCGATCTGGCGCGCCTGATCTCGACGGAGGATCGGCTGGCGCGCGAACCGTCGGGGCGGTCGGTGATCCGGCGCTCGCGACGCATCGGGGCCATCGTGCTGGACGAAAAGATCGTCGGCGCGCCGGATGCGAAGACCTTGACCGCCGCCCTTCGGGCCGAGATCGAGGCGGATGGGCTGGGCGCGCTGAAATGGGGCGAGCAGGCGTCGGGACTGCGCGCCCGGCTGGCCTTCCTGCACGCGCGCGACCCAGCTTGGCCCGATGTGTCGGACAACGCCCTGCTGGCGGCGCGAGAGGACTGGCTGTGGCCTTTGCTGGAAGGGGCGAAATCGCTGGATGGGATCGCTGACGGTAACCTGGCCGAAGCCCTGCGCAGCTTGATCCCGTGGGATCTGCAACGCCGTCTGGACGAGCTGGCGCCCGCGCGTCTGGTCACGCCCCTGGGATCGGCGGCCATCGACTACGCCGCCGAGGGCGGGCCGCGCGTGGATATTCGGGTGCAGGAACTGTTCGGCGTGACGACGCATCCGACCGTCGGCGGCATGCCGTTGACCCTCGCCCTGTTGTCGCCGGCGCGACGGCCGGTGCAAGTCACCAAGGACTTGCCACGCTTCTGGTCGGGCTCGTGGGCGACGGTGCGTGCGGAGATGCGCGGCCGCTATCCCCGTCATCCGTGGCCAGAAAACCCAGCCGAGGCGCAAGCGACGAACCGGGTCAAGCCGCGCGGCGCCTGATCGCCTTGACGCGGCGGGCGGGAAACGGGCATCGCTGGGACAACCGGGAGAAGAAGATGTCCGATGTCCTGCCGAAGAACTCCACCGGCCGCGTGCTGTTCGCCAGCCTGATCGGCACGACGATCGAGTTCTTCGACTTCTACATCTACGCCACGGCGGCCGTCCTGGTGTTCCCGACGCTGTTCTTCCCCGGCGAAGATCCGGGGACGGCGCTGCTGTCCTCGTTCGCGACCTTCTCCATCGCCTTCTTCGCGCGGCCAATCGGCGCCTTGGCCTTTGGGCATTTTGGGGATCGAGTGGGACGCAAGGCGACGCTGGTTGCGGCCCTGATGACCATGGGTCTGTCGACGGTGGCCATCGGCCTGTTGCCGACGCACCAGCAGGTCGGCCTGCTGGCCCCCTTGCTGTTGGCCCTTTGCCGGTTCGGTCAGGGGCTGGGCCTGGGCGGCGAGTGGGGCGGGGCGGTGTTGCTGGCGACAGAGAACGCGCCGCCCGGAAAGAAGGCCTGGTTCGGGATGTTCCCCCAACTGGGCGCGCCCATCGGCTTCATCCTGTCCACCACATCCTTCATCGTCCTGACGTCGACGATGAGCGAGACCGCGTTCGAGGGCTGGGGCTGGCGCATTCCGTTCCTGTCCAGCGCCGTGCTGGTGTTCGTCGGCCTGTGGGTGCGACTGAAAATCACCGAGACGCCCGAGTTTCAGAAGGCGGTCGACCGCGACGAGCGCGTGAAGGCGCCCGCCGTGACCCTGTTCGCCCATCACAAGGCGGCGCTGGTGCTGGGGACGTTCAGCGGTGTGACGACCTTCACCCTCTTCTATTTGATGACCGTCTTCGCCCTGGGCTGGTCGACGACGGGTATGGGGCTGGCGCGGGCCGATGTGCTGCCCATCCAGTTGATCGGCGTGCTGTTCTTCGCCGCCTTCATACCGGTGACAGCCTTGCTGGCGGATCGATACGGGCAGGTCAGGGTGCTGATCGCCTCTTCGGTCGGGATCGGCCTGTTCGGCTTTCTGTTCGCACCGCTGTTCGGGGGCGGTCTCAGCGGCCTGCTGATCTTCTTTGCGCTCGGGTTCGCCCTGATGGGCTGCACCTATGGCCCCATCGGCGCGGCCATGGCGCGGCCGTTCCCGACAGCGGTGCGCTACACCGGCGCGTCGATGGCCTTCAATCTGGCGGGCATCCTGGGCGCATCGCTTGCGCCCTACATCGCGCTGAAGCTGGCCGAGCGGTTCGGGCCGGGGGCCGTCGGCGGCTATCTGGCGATCTCGGCTCTGATCACCATCGCCGCCCTGTGGGGCATGGGGCGGGTGGCCCCGGAGGAAAAGCTCTAGGCTTCGTCCGTCGCGGCATAGACCATGATACCGGTGGCGATGGCCAGGTTCAGGCTGTCGGCGCGCCCGCGCATCGGGATCTTGACGTTGACGTCGCAGGCGGCGGCCAGACCGTCGGTCAGGCCCGCCTGCTCATTGCCCATCAGGATCAGCGACGGCCGTTGCATGACGGCTGAGCGGTGACTGACTTTGGCGTCCAGTCGTGTGCCGACGACGCTGCCGGGCCAGCGCTTGCGCCAGGTCAGGAAGGCTTCGGGCGTCGTCTTGGTGATTGAGACGGCGAAGACCGAGCCCATGGTCGCGCGCACAGCCTCGACCGAATAGGGATCGACGCAGTCGCCGATCAGGATGACCCCTCCGCAACCGGCCGCGTCCGCCGTGCGGATGATGGTGCCCAGATTGCCGGGATCGCGCACCTGCTCCAGCGCGACCCAGCAGGGAGCCGAGGCGGGGTTGAGGCTGTCGAGAGGCGCATAGGCCTGTTCGAACACGCCGAGCACGGTCTGCGGATTGTCGCGGCGGCTGATCTTTTCGAGGATGGCGTGGGTGACGACGATGATATCGCCGCCGGCCTTGAGCGTGGCGGCCTTGGCGCGGTCAAGCAACGGATGAGGCCGGGCGTCCTCGCCGACCAGCAGCATCCGGGGTGCGCGCCCCTGGTCCAGCGCCTCGCCGATGAATTTCAGACCTTCGGCCAGGAAGGTGCCGGTCAGGTCGCGTTCCTTGCGCATATGCAGCGCGCGGACGCCCTTGACCGTGTCGTTGGTCAGGGAGGTGATGACGCGATATTCGTCTCGGGCGCTCATCGGCTCCACCGCGCGAAGAAGGACAGACCGATGGCGCGGGCGTCCGGGCCGTCTTCGGATAGGGCCAGTTCGCCCCAGTCGATCCGGCCGCCCCGATTCTGGGTCGCCTCCACCATCAGATGCGCCAGGGACAGGCCGGACACGCGCGCCGCATAGGCGTTCAGCAGCAGGAAGTCGGCATCGTCCGCCAGCAGGGCGGCGCAGTCCTTGAGCAGACCAGGCATGTCCTCGAACAGGCGCCAGACTTCACCCGTAGGGCCGCGCCCGTATTTCGGCGGGTCCAGGATTATGCCGTCATACTTCGAGCCGCGACGAACTTCGCGGGCGACGTATTTGCGAGCGTCCTCGACGATCCACCGGATCGGGTGCTGAGCCAGCCCCGACTGTTCGGCGTTCTCGCGCGCGTAGGCGACCGACTTCTTGGAGGCGTCGACGTGGGTGACCTCTGCACCTGCGGCGGCCGCAGCCAGACTCGCGACGCCGGTATAGCCGAACAGGTTCAGGATCTTCGGCGCGCGGCCGGCTGAACGTGTGAAGTCACGCACCCGTCCGTCCAGCCATTCCCAGTTGGCCGCCTGTTCAGGGAAGAAGGCGAGGTGGCGGAAGGGGGTGAAGCGGCCGGTGAACTTCACATCGCGCCATTTCAACGGGAAGGCGTCGATGGGGCCGTGCTTGTCGAACCGCCAGCGACCGCTGTCTTCCTCCTCCTGCTGCGGATCGAACGTCGCTGTCGCGTTTTCGAAGGCTTTTGGATCGCGGGGCGACCAGAAACACTGCGGCTCGGGTCGGACGACGGTGTAGCGGCCATAGCGTTCCAGCTTCTTGCCGTCGCCGCTATCCAGCAGGGCATAGTCGGACCAGCCGGAGGTCACGAGGGTTTCGGGAGTTTTGGAAAGGACAGGCGCCATCGTCGGGCTGATAGGCGCTCAGGCCGCCTCGCGTCCAGCGTCCGGCGCCACGACGGTCAATTCCGGCATGTGATCGTCGCGATCGTGCGGGGTCTTGTCCCAGACGTGCGGTTCGACGGCCAACCGCCAGGCCGCATGGATGAAGGCCAGACTGAGCAACGCCCAATAGGCCGGCGCAGCCAGCACATCACCCAACCGGTAATCGAGTCCGGCGCGTCGTGCTCCGACCGCACAGCTCATCCAGGCGGCGATGACTCCCAGCGCCAGCACGCCCAGCGAGCCACCGGGCAAGGGCGGCAAGACGCCGGAAAGCGCCCAGACGGCGACGGCTAGAACCATCCAGGCCAGCGTCGGGGCATGGGCGGCCGCCGACAGGATCGCCGCGCCCAAGGTCATGATCAGCGACAAGCTTCCGCGCCGGCCCAAGGCGTTCGGACGCCGCGTATGCACGCCCCAGGTCTGCATATAACCCTTCAGCCACCGGGTGCGCTGGGGCAGCCAGCGGTCCATCGCGCCCGGCGGCGTCTCCCACGTCGGACTGTCGATGACGCCGAGCTTCCAGCCCAGCGACCACAGGCGAAAGCCCAGGTCGGCGTCCTCGGTGACATTGTGGGCATCCCAAGCCCCGGCTCCGCGCAGAGCCGTCATGCGGATATGATTGCTGGTGCCGCCAAGCGGGAAGGGCAGGCCCAGCCGCGCCATGCCCGGCAGGGTCACTTCGAACAGCGCCGCATATTCGAAAGCGAACTGCCGATCCAGAAACCAGGAGCCAGGCTTGCCGGATCCTCGGATGCGAAGCGGCGCCTGAAGACAACCCAGCCGGGGCTGGGCGACGAAGCGCGCCGCCGCCTGACGGAGTTGTTGCGGATGCGGTCGATCCTCGGCGTCATAGATTGTGACGAGATCGCCGCGAGCGTGGCGAAGGGCGTAGTTCAAGGCGCGCGGCTTGGTCTGGGGACTGCCCGGCGGCGCGATCAGGATTTTCAGCCAAGGCGGTTTCGGCGTCGCCTGGGCTGCGGCCAGGGTGGCCTCATCATGCGCTTCCAGCACGATAAAGGCCTCCAGCCTGTGCGCCGGATAGTCGATCCGGCTGAGGTTGGTGATCAGTTGCGGTGTCACCGCCGCCTCATCGTAAAGCGCCGCCAGAATGGTGTAGCGCGGCCATTCGATCGGACGCGGAACAGGCGCGGGGCGTCGCGGGCTGGCGACGCCGATAACGGCCTTCCACAGCGCGCACATGACGAAGGCGGCCTGGAACAACACCAAGGCGACGTCAAAAGCGGTTTCCGGCCAGTGGATCAGCGCTGCGACGGATGTCAGGATAAGCAGGATCAAGGTCGTGATCTGGAAACCGCTCGGCGTGCGTCGTGAGGCGCCGTTTCGGCGGGGCCTGATCCCTGGATGCGCCGAATCCTTCACCGCATCCGCCCCCAAAGCGCCACAACCCCTAATCGCTATTTGAAACAACCTTGTTCTGCAAGTCGGTTGGCGTCCGGGACGGATTGTCGCTATTCAGGGCGCCTCACCCGGAGCAGCGGCTTGTCTGAACTTTCGAACGCCTCGCGCACGACCCGAAAGCCCAAGGGCGAAGGCCATTCGCGTAGGGGCGAAATCCTGGCCGCGGCCGAGCGCATCTTCGTCGAGCACGGCTATGAAGGCGCGACGATTCGCAAGATTGCGGATGAGGTCGGGCTATCGTCCACGGCGCTCTATATGCATTTCCCGGATAAGGGCGCGATCTTGCAGGAAATCTGTCGTGACGCCTTTGCGCGGCTGATCGCATCCAATGCCGCCGTCGCCGATGAGGCCGCGCCGCCCGAGCAGCGGCTGCGGCGGATGATCGAGGGCTATATCGACTTCGGTTTCGCCCACCCCAATGCCTATCGCCTGATCTATCTGACACGACCTGTCGAGGCGCGAGAGGGCGCCCAGGACGCGGCGCGCGAATTGGGCGCCAGTCTGTTCACGACACTGGAAGCCACGGTCGGCGACGCCGTGACGGCCGGACGCATGAAGGGCGATCCCGCCACGATCGCCCAGGCGATCTGGGCTGCGGCGCACGGGATTGTGTCTCTTATGATCACCAAGCCCTATTTCCCGTGGTCCGATCGACAGGCGCTGGTTCGCACGACCCTGGACGCCCTGTTCGCCGGTCTGATCGAAAGATGAAGCGTATCTGCGTCGCCTTGGCGACTCTGGCGTTCAGCAGCACCGCGGCTCAGGCCAGGCCCTTGCGGATCATGGCGCTGGATCAGTGCGCGGATCAATATGTGCTGGCCTTGGCGCCGGATGCGGACATCGCATTGTCGCCGCGCGCCGACGATCCTGACGCCTGGCTGCGTCAGCAGGCGGACGGTCACAGGCGTTTGCGTCCGACGCTCGAGGCCGCCGTGGGTTTTCAGCCCGACGTCGTGGTGCGCTACTGGGGCGGCGAACCGCGCCTGCTGACGGCGCTGGCGCAGCGCGGGGTCAAGGTGACCACGATCGATGACGCGGTGGACCTGAATGGGGTGCGCCGGAATATCCAAACCGTGGCGCGCGATCTGGGTCAAATGCAGCGCGGGCAGGCGTTAGAGCAACGGATGGACGGGCAGTTGGCCAAAGCGGCGCGGGTGAAGCGCACGGCTGAGGCGCCGGGGGCCGTGTATCTGACCTCGGGGGGCTTCACCGCGGGGCCAGGCACGCTGATCGATGCGATGATGCGGGCGGCCGGATTTCGCAATCTGACGGCCACTCCCGGTTTTGGCGCACTCAGCGTCGAGCGGATCGCGATGAATCCTCCGGTGCGATTTGTGCTCGGCTTCTTCGATCAGCTGCGCGCCGACCTGCGCGGACCGGGGCGGCATCCGGTTGTCGCGCGAGCGGCCGAGGGCCGAACGGCGGCGCGCCTGCCCGCTGCGACCTTGACCTGCCCAGCCTGGTTCGCCGCCGACGCGGTGGAGATGATGGCCAAGGGGCGGCCGTGAACAGAACGGTTCGGCTGTGCCTGGTTCTGATCGGCTTGATCGTCGCGGCGCTGGCCCTGGCGGTGCTGGCCGGCGAGACGGCGTTCAGCGTCGATCAGTATGCGGCTGCCTTCAGCGATCCGACATCCGGTCCGGCCGAGGTGTTGTGGCGGGTGCGGGCGCCGCGCGCGGTGTGCGCCCTGATCGTCGGCGCGGCCCTGGGATTGGCGGGCGCGGTGATGCAGGGGCTGTTGCGCAATCCGCTTGCCGATCCCGGCGTGCTGGGGGTGTCGGCGACGGCGGCCCTGGGCGCGGCGCTGGCCATCGTGCTTGGTGCTGCGGCCGTGCCGGGACTGATCGAGCTTTCGGCATTGGCGGGCGCGGCGTTGGCGGGCGGACTGTTAATCGCGGCGTCCAGAGCCATGCGGGCCCCGGAGGCCCTGATCCTGTTCGGGGTGGCGGTCTCCAGTTTCGCAGGCGCGGCGACAGCTTTGATCTTCAACCTGTCGCCGTCGCCCATCGCCTCGGCCGAGGTCATGTCGTGGCTGCTGGGATCGGTGCAGAACCGAAGCTGGGTCGATGTCGCCTGGGTGACCCCGGCCGTCATCGTCGCGGGGGGCTTTGCTGCCTTGTCGGGCACAGGTCTGCGGATGCTGACCCTGAGCGACGAGGGGGCGGCGGCGTCGGGCTTGAATATGGGACGGTTGCGGGCCTTCGCCCTGATCGCGGCGGCCCTGGCAACAGGGGCGGCGGTGGCGGTGGCGGGCGTCATCGGGTTCGTGGGCCTGGCGGCTCCGCATCTGGTGCGCGCGGCGGTGCGCGGCGATGCCAAGCGAATCTTGGCGCCCTCGGCGCTGGCGGGCGGGCTGATGCTGATCGTCGCGGATCTGCTGGCGCGACTGACGCCGACGGATCAGGAACTGAAGCTGGGCGTGTTCACCGCCCTGATCGGCGCGCCCCTGTTCGCCCTGATCGCCTGGCGGGCGGCGCGGGAGTGGCGGCTGTGAGCTTGCTGTCGCTGGAGACCGTTCAGGCGCGGTTGGGCAAGGCCGTCGTGCTGGATGGGGTGAGCCTGTCGGTCGCGGCGGGCGAGGTCGTGGCCCTGTGCGGACCAAACGGAGCGGGCAAGAGCAGCGCTATCCGCGCCGCCGTGGGCCTGCTGGCGACGACCGGTGGCCAACTCAGACTGGGCGGCGCGGACATCGTCGATCTGTCCCATCGCCAGCGGGCGGAACGCGTCGCCTATCTGCCGCAGGAACGGCGCATCGCCTGGAACCTGCCGGCGGTTGAGGTGGCGGCGCTCGGCGCGCCGTTTCTGTCAGGCGCGGATGCGCTGGTGCGAGCGCGGGCCGCTCTGGACGAAGTCGGCGCTGGTCATCTGGCGGACCGCGGCGTTGCAGAGATGTCAGGCGGCGAGCGTGCCCGGGTTCTGCTGGCGCGCGCCCTTGTCGTCGATGCGCCGCTGCTGTTGGCCGACGAGCCGATCGCGGGGCTGGACCCGGATGCGCAGCGTCTGGTGCTGGAACGCCTGAGGGCGCGTGCTGACGACGGGGCGGGGGTGCTGGTCAGTCTTCATGACCTGACCCTGGCTGCAACCGCGGCGGATCGTATCGTTGTGTTAGATCGGGGGCGAGTCGTCGCCGACGCCCCACCGATCCAGGCCCTGTCGCCCGCCGTCCTGCGCGAGGTGTTCGGGCTGGACGGCGCGTGGATCGAAGGGCCGAACGGGCCGCTGCTGGCGGCCCGCCGGGCTCAGTAGGCGATATAGGGCCGCGCGCCGGCCGCCGAACCGCGCGAGATGTCGGCCGAGGGCGTCAGCGGCGCCGTGCCGCCGTTCAGGCGCGCCTTGTAGACCGCCATGTTTTCCATCACCCGCATCATATAGTTGCGCGTCTCGGTGAAGGGCGCGCACTCGATGAAGTCGATGGTCTTGATCGCATCGCCGCGCGGGTCGCCGCAACGAGCGATCCACTGGCTGGGGCGCGCCGGTCCGGCGTTGTAACCGACTGTCGCCAGCAGCATGGAGCCGTTGTTCGCGGCCATCAGCTCACCCAGGTGATAGCTGCCCAAGGTCATGTTGTAGTCGGGATCCCACAACTGCTCGGCTGAATAGCTCATGCCCAGACGGCGGGCGACGCCGGAGGCGGTGGACGGCAGGAACTGCATCATGCCGCGCGCATCGGCGCCGGAGCGGGCGCGGGGATCGAAGCTGGATTCCTGACGCGTGATCGCCTGGGTGAACTCCAGCGGTGCGGCGCCGGCGACCTGGGGCGGGACGCGGACGGGATACATCCGCTCGGGCATGACGAAACCGCGCTGGCTGGCGGCGCGCCCGACCATCATGGCGGTGAAGCCTTCGCCATAGCCGCGCGACAGGTCCATCAGCAGGGCCAGGTCGTTGATCGTGGGCAGGTCGTTGTCCAGCTGATAGGCGAAGACGCGCAGCAGGCTCATCTCGCCGGTCTCGCCAAGGATGCGGGTGGCGCGGACGATCTCATTGCCTTCGAAGCGGGCGATGTCCGCTTGAGACGGGACCGGTTCGCCCGGCAGTTGAAGCGTGGTCATCCCCGCCTTCTCGGCCGCCAACTGCCCGTAGAAGGTCTGCCAATGCTGGGCGCCGTTGCGATAGTAGGCGAGGGCGGCGTCGCGTTCGCCGCGAGCCTCGGCGGCCCGACCCAGCCAATAGTAGGCGCGGCCCTGAGTGATCGGCGTGGACGAGGCGGTGCGCAGAGCCTCGAAATGGCGGGCGGCGACCTCGGGCTGGTTCAACTTGGTCAGGGCGACCCAGCCGGCGAAGAACTCGGCGTCCACCATCCGGTCGCCCGAGGTGAAGCCGTGACCGTTCATGGCGTCATAGGCTGCGCGCCAGTTGCCCTGTTGCAGGGCGTCGAGGAAGTAGTTGCGGCGCTCGCTCCACAGAGTGTTGTCGCCGGTCGTGTGGCCTGGCGCCGGCGGAAGATTGGCCAGCAGCGCAAAGCCTTCGGACTGGCGATTTTGCGATCGCAGCAGGCGAACACGCTCCAGCACGACCGCCGGATCGGCCGCCTGGGCCGGCGTCAGATTGGCGATGACGGCGTCGGGGCTGTAGGCCGACCGAAGGGTCATGACCGTGTTCGCGATGGCGGCGCGATCGGGCGAGACCAGATTGATCATGCTACGCGTCGCCGGTCCGTGCGGACCGAGCAGCAGCATGTTCAGCCGCGCCTCGTGATCGGCGGGCGTCAGCCAGGAACCCCATTGACTGAGGATGCGCGACTGCGGTGCGTCGTCGAACGAACGGGTGCGCCACCAGTCGCGGACCAGGGCGCGCGCCTCATCCTGGCGGCTGCGCTGCTGCAGCGCGGAGGCGTAGGCGATGGCCCCATCGACCGTCGTCGGCTTTCCGTCAGACATTAGGGCCAAGGCGGCGTCCGCGCCCATGCCGGACCGGTCCAGCACCTTTTCGGCGGCGGCGCGTCGCGATTCGCCGCGCGGCCATCCCGCCAGATCGGCCTGACCGCGCGCGAGGTCCGAGTAGGGCAACTGCTCGCCCGAGGTGTCGATCAGCGCCCATTCGACCAGCTTGCGAGCCGAGGCGTCCCTGATCTGCGACATAGCGGACTGGGCGCCGAACACATCGCGCGCACGGGCCGCCGCCAGCCCCTGACGAAACAGCGCCGTGTCCTGATCGCTCAGCACGCGGCCCTGATAGGTCGCCGAATAGCCGGGGACGGACGAGGACGCCGAAGCATAGGGCACAGGCTGGGTAGGCAGGACGTCCTGCGGGTTCGGCGCAAGGACGGCGAGGGCCGCCGCCAGACTGGTCGCGATCATGATCTGTCCTGTTCCCATTCAATCCCGGTTGCGGCGGAGCCGCTGGCGACCTAACGTCCCGCGCTCATTGCAAAGGCGATGAACATCCGTCCATCGTCACTCCCCACGCAGGCCAGCTTAGTCTCATGAACGCCCCCTTGTTCAAGGGCGTGATCACCGCCCTGATCACACCACTTCGTGACGGAAACGTGGACGAAGCCGCATTCGCCAAACTGCTCGAGCGTCAGATCGCCGCAGGGGTTCACGGCGTCGTCCCGATGGGCACGACGGGCGAGGGCGCCAGCATGGATCTGGATGAGCACAAACACGTCATCGAACTGTGCGTGCGTCTGACGGCCGGGCGCATCGCCGTCATCGCCGGTACCGGATCGCCTTATACCAAGGAGGCCATCGACCTGACCCGCCACGCCAAGACGGTGGGCGCGGATGGGGCTTTGATCGTGACGCCCTATTACATTCGCCCGTCCCAGGCGGGCATGGCAGCCCATTTCGAAGCGGTGGCCGACGCGGTTCAACTGCCGATCCTGCTTTACAATGTGCCGGGCCGCACGGGGGCCGATTTGTCCAATGAGACAGTGGCGCGGCTGGCGGCCCACGCCAACATCGTCGGCATCAAGGACGCCACGGGCGACATGAGCCGCGTCAGCTGGATGCGCGCAAACATCGATGGCCAGTTCGACCTGATCTCGGGCGACGACCCCAGCTATCTCGGCTACCACGCCCATGGCGGCGTCGGCCTGATCTCGGTGGCGTCCAATGTCGCGCCCGAGGCCATGGTCGCCTTGCACAATGCGATGACCGCCGGAGATTATGCGACAGCACGCGACTGGCAGGACCGACTGATTAGTTTGTGCAAGGCGCTGTTCCTGGACAACTCGCCCGCGCCGACGAAGTACGCCCTGGCCAAGCTTGGCTTGTGCAATGAGGAGGCGCGTCTGCCGCTGTCGCCGACCTCCGATGCGGTCAAACCCCTTATCGACCGCGCCATGGCGGCGGCGGGCGTCATCTGATGGCGCCCAAGCCGCAATCGAAATCCAAGGTCATCGCCGAAAATCGCCGCGCGCGGTTCGACTATTTCCTGGAAGACAATATCGAGGCCGGGATCCAGCTGCTGGGCACCGAGATCAAGGCGCTGCGCGACGGCCGGGCCAATATCGCCGAAAGCTATGCGGCGGTGGAGGGGCGCGAGATCGTGCTGATCAACGCCGATATCCCGCCGTACAAACAGGCAAACCGCTTCAACCACGAGCCGCGCCGACCGCGTAAGCTGCTGCTGCACAGAAAGCAGATCGACAAGCTGATGGGGGCGGTCCAGCGCGACGGTCAGACCATCATTCCGCTGAAGCTCTACCTGAACGATGCAGGCAAGGCGAAGCTGGAGATCGCGCTGGCCAAGGGCAAGAAGCTGCACGACAAGCGCGAGGCTTCTGCCGAACGCGACTGGCAGCGCGATAAGGCCCGCCTGATGCGTGACAAGGGCTGAGGTTCAGGCCTCGATCAGGGTTCGGGCGCGCGCGAAGATGTCCTCGAACATCTGCGGCGTCAGGCGACCGGTGTTCGTGTTCAATCGGGAGCAGTGATAGCTGTTCAGAATGACGTAGCCGCCGGCTTCGCCCTGCGCCCCGTGGCCCGCCGGCATCGCTGACGCTGGCCGTCCGAACGCTTTCAGGATGTTGCGGCGCGAGACGTCGCCCAGCGTCACGATCACCTTCAGATTAGGCAGCAGTTTGAGCCGGTCGATCAGGAAGGGACGGCAGGTCGTCTCCTCCATCGGCAGAGGCTTGTTGCCGGGCGGGGCGCACCGGACCGCGTTGGTGATCATGCAGTCCGTCAGCGTCAGGTCATCGTCGCCGTTGGGATCGTAATGGCCTTGCGCAAAGCCGGCCTTCTTGAGGGTGTCGTACAGCAGCCAGCCGGCGTGATCGCCGGTGAAGGGGCGTCCCGTCCGGTTGGCGCCGGTCCGGCCGGGCGCGAGACCGGCGATCAGCAGACGGGCGTTCGGATCGCCGAACGAGGCGGCCGGCCCGTTCCACCAGTCTGGATGCTGGCGCGCATTCTCCTGACGATAGGCGACCAGGCGAGGACATAGGGGGCAGTCGCGGGGCGGTTCGGGCTTCAGGGTCATTGGGCGGCCTTCGGGCGGCCGAAGTCGGCCATCAGATCGTTCAGGTCCAGGAAGGCGTCGGCCTGACGGCGCAGTTCGTCGGCAATATGCGGCGGCTGGGTCTTCTGGGTCGAGATGACCGTGACCCGTACGCCCCTGGCCTGGACCGCCTGAACCACCCGCCGGAAGTCGCCGTCGCCTGAGAACAGCACCGCATGATCGATGTGCGGCGCCAGCTCCAGCATGTCCACCGCGATCTCGATGTCCATATTGCCCTTGATCCGGCTGTGGCCGCTATTGTCCGTGAACCGCTTCACCGGCTTGGTGACGACCGAAAAGCCGTTGTAGTCGAGCCAGTCGACCAGCGGCTTTACCGGCGAGAATTCTTCGCCCTCGACCACGGCCGTATAGTAGTATGCGCGGGTCAGGATGGACCTCTCGCGGAACCAGTCCAGCATCCGCCGGAAGTCCATGTCGTGCTGCAAGGCGCGGGCGGCGGAGTAGAGGTTCGAGCCGTCGATGAAGATCGCCAGCCGGTCGGTGGGATTAAACATGGTCGAAGCCGTCGAAAGAGATGAAAAATCGGATCGCGCGGTCGCCCTCGGAATCGATGACGGGTTCGACCTGAATGACGCAGTCATCGTGGCCCTGGGCTGCAATGACAAGGGGGCATGGTCGTCCTGCACCAAAGCACTGGAGGCGGCGCTCGCGCGTTTTCGCAGCGAGGGGATTGATGTCGTCGCACGCTCATCGTGGTGGGCGTCCCAGGCCTGGCCCGATCCGCACGATCCCGCCTTTCTGAATGGCGTGGTCATCGTCCACACAGAACACGATCCCCATGCCCTGATGGCGGCGCTCGGCCGGATCGAGGACGCGTTCGGCCGCGAGCGGTCGGTTCGCAATGCGCCGCGGACGCTGGATCTGGACCTGATCGCCTACGGACGATTGAGCGGTGACCTGCAGGGGTTGATCCTGCCCCATCCCCGCGCGGCCGAGCGCCGGTTCGTCATGGGCCCTATCGCCGAGATCGCGCCGAGATGGGTGCATCCGCATGGCGGGGCCGCAAGCGACCTGGCCGCTTCCGCCTCCGTCGGCGCCGACGCCCGCCCGACCTGACGCCCAACTTCCGCCCCTGTGGCGTTGCAAAAAGCCGTCCTCATCTGTATTTGACGCGGTTCTCCCCCGCGTTCGAGGAATTTCATGGCCCGCGTCACCGTCGAAGACTGCATCGAGAAGGTTCCGAACCGCTTTGGTCTGGTGCTGATGGCTGGCCACCGCGCCCGCAGCATCGCCAACGGCGCCGCCCTGACGATCGACCGCGACAACGACAAGAACCCTGTCGTCGCCCTGCGCGAGATCGCCGACGACACTGTCGTGCCGGACGAACTGCGCGAGACCATCATCACCACGCTGCAACGCGTCGATGAGCGCACGGAAGCCGAGGACGAGGCGGAAACGGTCGCCCTGCTGGCCTCGCCGCAGCACATGAACATGGCCGAGGCGGAGCTGATCCGCGCCCTCCAAAGCGACCGCGACGGCGGTCAGGAGGAGCGGTACTGACGCCCGAGGGAGCCCCTGGCGTCACTATCCTGCCGGCGCGGACCGAGACGGTTCCGCCGGCGCCCCAAGCTGCAAACAAAAACGACCCTCAGACGGCGCTCGTCGATCCGGCGCCGCAGCCCAAGCGCGCGCCGATCCTGCGTCAGTTTGAGCTTATCGACGCCGTAAAGGCCTATGACCCGACCGCCGACGAAGCGCTTCTGAACCGCGCCTACGTCTATGCGATGAAAATGCACGGCTCGCAGTTGCGAGCCTCAGGCGATCCCTATTTCGCCCACCCGATCCAAGTCGCGGGGATCCTTACCGACTATAAGCTCGACACCGCCACCATCGTCACCGCCCTGTTGCATGACGTGGTCGAGGACACATCGGCGACGCGCGACGACATTGCCGGCATGTTCGGCGAAGAGGTCGCTGTCTTGGTCGAGGGCGTGACCAAGCTGTCGCGGCTGGAGCTTCAGGCGGAACACACGCGCCAGGCCGAGAACCTGCGCAAGTTCATCCTGGCCATCAGTCGTGACGTGCGGGTGCTGCTCGTCAAGCTGGCCGACCGTCTGCACAATATGCGCACGCTCCAGTTCGTGAAGCCGGAGAAGCGCGAGCGGATCAGCCGCGAAACGTTGGAAGTGTATGCGCCCCTGGGCCGGTCGATCGGCATCCACTCGATCGCGTCCGAGCTGGAAGAGCTAGCCTTCACCCATCTGAACCCAACGGCCAAGACGGCTATCGAGCGGCGGCTGGAGGCGTTGAAGCTGGAGCATGGTCGCGCCATCGACGGCGTGGCGAGCGAGGTTGAGCGCGTTCTGTCCGAGGCGGGCCTGAAGGCCAATGTCTATGGCCGGCAGAAGACGCCCTATTCAATCTGGCGCAAACTTCAGCGCAAGTCGGTCGGCTTTTCGTCCCTGTCGGACATTTACGGCTTCCGCGTCATCGTCGAGGCGGAGGACGACTGCTACCGCGCGCTGGGTGTGATCCACCGCGAATGGCCGATGGTGCCCGAGCGGTTCAAGGATTTCATCTCGACGCCTAAGTCGAACAACTATCGCTCGTTGCACACGACCGTCGTCGGCCCCCGGGGCCTGCGGATCGAGATGCAAATCCGCACCGAGGACATGGACCGAATCGCCGAGGACGGGGTCGCCGCCCACTGGCGTTACAAGAACCATTCCTACGGCTTCGACCGCGAGGCGATGGAACAGGGCGGCGGGCGTGACCCGCTTCAGAACCTGCGACACTTGGTTCAGGTGATCGAGCACGGCGAGGGCGGCGAGGACTGGGTCGAGCACGCCAAGCTGGAAATGTATCTGGACCAGGTTTTCGTCTTCACGCCGAAGGGGCAACTGGTCACCCTGCCGCGCGGGGGAATGCCTCTGGACTTCGCCTATGCCGTCCACACCGAGGTCGGCGACACCGCCGTCGGCGTCAAGGTCAATGGCGAGTTGAAGCCCATGCGCACGCCGCTCCAGAACGGCGACGTGGTCGAGATCATCCGCGGCTCCAAGCGCGAAGTGCCTGCCGACTGGCGCAGTCTGACGGTCACGGGCCGCGCGCGTTCCGCCATTCGCCGTCATATCCGCACCTCCGAGCGCGAAGAGTTCATCAAGCTGGGTCGCGTCGCGCTGGATCAAACCCTGGGCCGGGTCGACAAGACCCTGACCGACGTGTCGCTGAAGCCGGTTCTGGAACTGCTGGCGGTCGCGAGCGACGACGATCTGTTCGAAGGCCTGGGTCGCGGGCGGTTGTCGCCGACGACGGCGGCCGAAATCCTGTTCCCCGCGCTGAAGGGACGGCTGAAGGCCGGGCCCGAGAAGCAGCGCATCGAGGGCGACAAGGCGCGGCTGTTCGTGCGCGGCGGGGGGCTGACGCCCGGCGTGTCGGTTCATTTCGGCCAATGCTGCACGCCCGTGCCGGGCGACCGGATCGTGGGCATTCTGGAGCCGGAGTCAGGCCTGACGGTGCACACCATCGATTGCCAGACCCTGGCCGCCTTCGCCGATGACGATTCGGTCTGGCACGACCTGCAATGGACGCCTCAGGCCGAGACGGACGCGGTCGCCGCCGCCCGTATTCGCGCGACGATCCGAAATGCGCCAGGCGTGCTGGGTCAGGTCACGACCCTGATCGGCGAGGCCGGCGGCAACATCATCAACCTGTCGATGGCGCATCGTCAGCAGGACTTCTTCGACGTGGACGTGGACGTCGAGGTCGAAGACGCCAAGCATGCGACCATGATCATCGCGGCGCTGAGGGCCAATCCGTCGGTCGACTCCGTCGAGCGCGCGCGGGGCGAATGAGTGACCCGGTAAAACCGAACGCGGCGCAGATGGCCTCGCCGTCCTATCGCATGGCGGCGATGGATCAGGACTTCCTGCTGGGCGATTCGATGCGTGGCGTGCGGTTCCTGATGGAATACGCCAAGCCTGAGGAGGCGTTGAGGGCCTGGGGCGTGCGCTCGACCATCGTCGTCTTCGGCAGCGCGCGCATCCGCGAAGGGCACCGTTGGTATGAAGAGGCCCGCGCCTTTGGTCGACTGGCGTCCGAGCGGGGCGGAGCCTTGCGAGGTCGCGTCGGAGAACCTCGTGACAATGTCATCGCCACCGGCGGCGGCCCGGGCATCATGGAAGCGGCCAACCGAGGGGCCGTGGACGCGGGCGCGCCGTCCGTCGGGTTCAACATCACCCTGCCGCATGAGCAGGAGCCGAACGCCTATTCGACGCCGGAGCTGACGTTCCGCTTCCACTATTTCGCGATGCGGAAGATGCATCTGGCGATGCGCGCCAATGCGCTGGTGGTGTTTCCCGGCGGCTTCGGCACCTTCGACGAGATGTTCGAGATGCTGACCTTGCGCCAGACGAAGAAGGCGCCGCCGGTTCCGGTCGTTCTGGTGGACAAGGCCTACTGGACCTCGGTGATCGGTTTCGACGCTCTGGTCGAACATGGAATGATCGCCGCCTCCGACCTGGACCTGATCGGTTTTGCCGAGGACGCGGAGGGCGTCTGGGCCGAACTGCTCGCACGCGGGCTGCGGCCGAACGAAAACATCGAATGAAGCGTCGCCGCAGGGTTCATCCGCGCGCGATCCGGGTCTAGAACCCTGTCATGAACACTGAAGACGTCCTCAACGAGTTTCGCGACGCCGGCGCCCTGCGCGAAGGCCATTTCGTCCTGTCGTCGGGTCTGCACAGCCCGGTCTTCCTGCAGAAAAACCTGGTCTTCATGGACGGCGCGCGCTGCGAGCGGCTGTGCAAGGCGCTGGCGGACAAGATCACGACCACGGTCGGCCCGGTCGATGTCGCCATCTCGCCGGCTGTAGGCGGCATCATCCCAGGTTACGAGACGGCCAAACACCTGAAGGTCCGTTCGATGTATGTCGAGCGCGAAGGCGGTGAGTTCAAACTGCGTCGCGGCTTCTCGGTCGAGCCGGGCGAGAAGGTCGTCATGGTCGAGGACATCGTCACGACAGGCCTGTCGTCGCGCGAATGCATCGCCGCCATTAAGGCTGCCGGAGGCGAAGTGATCGCCGCCGCCTGTATCGTCGATCGCTCGGGCGGCAAGGCGGATGTGGGCGTGCCGCTGATCGCCCTGGCGTCGCTGGACGTGCCTGCCTACCCAGCCGACGCTCTTCCGCCTGAACTGGCCACGCTTCCGGTGGAAGATCCCGGCAGCCGCAGATTGTCGAAGTAGAGCCATGCGAGAACGGGTCAGGCTGGGCGTCAACATCGACCATGTCGCCACGGTGCGAAACGCACGCGGCGGCACACACCCCGATCCTGCGCGCGCGGCCGAGGCGGCGCTGGCGGCCGGAGCAGACGGAATCACCGCGCACCTGCGCGAAGACCGCCGCCACATCACCGACGCCGATATCGACGTGCTCAGCGCCCTCTGCGCCCGCGCCGGCAAGCCGCTGAACCTGGAAATGGCGGTGACGGACGAGATGCTGGCCATCGCCCTGCGCCACCGGCCGCACGCCGCCTGTCTGGTGCCCGAGCGGCGCGAGGAGGTGACGACCGAAGGCGGTCTAGCGGTCGCCGGTCACGAAGGACGGATCGCGCCTGTGGTCAAGGCGCTGGCAGACGCCGGCATCCGGGTCTCGCTCTTCATCGAACCAACCGAGGCGCAGGTCGAGGCCGCCGCCGTCGTCGGCGCCCAGGTGGTCGAATTCCACACCGGCCGCTACTGCCACCTGACCGATCCGGCAGAGCGAGAGGTTGAGTTCGAACGTCTCGCCGCCGCCGCCGCCCAGGCCGACATCCTGGGGCTCGAGGTCCATGCGGGCCACGGGCTGGACTACGACACGGCCCCCCGCATGCTGGCGATTCCCGAAATCCGCGAGTTGAACATCGGTCATTTCCTGATCGGCGACTCGATCTTCATCGGCTTGGATGGCGCGATCCGACGGATGCGGGCCGCGATGGATGCGGCCAAATGATCATCGGCGTCGGCGCGGATCTGTCGGACATCCGTCGCATCCAGGCGTCTCTTGATAGGTTTGGAGATCGCTTCAAGACCCGCTGCTTCACCGAACTGGAACGCACCCGCTCGGACCGGAAGCCGGACCCGGCCTGGAGCTACGCCAAACGGTTCGCCGCCAAGGAGGCCTGCGCCAAGGCTCTGGGCACCGGGATGCGCGCCGATGTCTATTGGCGCGACATGGGGGTGGTGAACCTGCGATCGGGTCAGCCGACGATGGCGCTGACCGGCCACGCGGCTGAGCATCTGGCGCGTCTGACGCCAGCCGGACACGAGGCGAAAATCCACCTGACGCTGAGCGACGAACATCCCTATGCGCTCGCCTTCGTGGTGATCGAAGCCTTGCCGCAGTCGTAATCAGGTTATAGGCGTGCGCGATGGCCGCGCGGACGCGGCGAGGATGCCTGATCGCATGAGCGAAGACCAAAAGCCCGACGACGCCAATCGCGACGCCACCCCCGAAGAACGATTTGCGGCCTCGGAAGCGGACGCTCCGGTCAAGTCGGTGCAGGAGCCCACGACGTCGAACCAGAAGGTTTATGCCAAGAGCCCGAAGGGCGGCGACAAGGCGACCTCGGCGGCCAGCGAGACCGGCGAAATCTTCAAGACCATCGTCTTCGCCCTGCTGATCGCGATGGTGCTGCGGATCTTCCTGTTCCAGCCCTTCACCATCCCGTCGGCCTCGATGGAGCCGAATCTCTACGAAGGCGACTATATCGTCGTCTCCAAGTGGTCGTATGGCTTCTCCAAGCACTCGATCCCGTTCAGCCCGCCGCTGTTCGATGGACGGATCATGGGTTCGGCGCCCAAGCGTGGCGACATCGTTGTGTTCAAACTGCCGCGCGACAACAAGACCGACTTCATCAAGCGCGTGATCGGCCTGCCCGGCGACCGCATCCAGATGATCGCCAACAAGCTCTATATCAACGACAAGCCGGTGCAGGACGTCGTGGTCAGCGAGCAGGAGATCAACGACATCTTCGGCCCGCGTCCTGTGACCGAGGTCCGCGAGACCCTGCCGGAAGGCAAGAGCTTCATGACCCAGGACTTCGGTCCCGGAAACGATCTGGACGACACCCCCGTCTATGAGGTCCCGGCCGGTCACTACTTCATGATGGGCGACAACCGCGACAACTCGATCGACAGCCGTGTCGAACAGTCCAGCGGCGTGGGCATGGTCCCGGCCGAGAACCTGGTCGGCAAGGCGCAGATCATCCTGTTCTCGTGGAAGCCCGGTTCGTCGCTGTGGAACCCGGTCAGCTGGTTCAACGTGCGGCTCGACCGGTTCTTCAACGTTCTGCACTGATGGCCAATCTGAGAGCCGAAGCGGTCGCGGCGCTGGAAACGCGCCTGGGACACAGGTTCAACGACAAGGCCCTGCTGGAGCGCGCCCTGACACACGCCAGCGTGGGCGAGGGGGCGCCGGTCGGCATCCACGGTCCACGCGACAACGAGCGGCTGGAGTTTCTGGGCGACCGGGTGCTGGGTTTGCTGGTCGCCGAGCGCCTGTCGGCTCAGTTTCCGACGGCGGACGAGGGCCAGCTGTCGTCCAGCCTGCACGCCCTGGTCGACAAGGGCGCCTGCGCCCGCGTCGGTGAGGCGCTGGGCGTGGGGCCCGCGCTGCGGCTATCGCCCGGCGAGACCAAGACCGGCGGGCGCCGCAAGGCCGGCGTCATCGCCGATGCGGTCGAGGCCATATTGGCGGCGGTCTATCTGGACGGCGGGCTGGATGCCGCCAAGGCCGTGTTCGAACGGGCCTGGTCCGACGAACTGTCGGCGCCGCCATCCCGCACCGTGACCAATCCGAAATCGGCGCTTCAGGAATGGGCGCAAGGGTTGGGGCGGCCGCTGCCGACCTATCGCGTCGCCGATCGGACGGGTTCGGACCATGCGCCGACATTCACCGTCGAAGTGTCCGTGCAGGACGTGCAGCCCTTGACCGCGCAAGGGCGTTCGCGTCAGGAGGCGGAGAAGGCGGCCGCAACGGCTCTCCTCAAACGTGAAGGCGTCATTTGACCGATATCGAAAACCAGCGCGCAGGCTTTGCCGCCATCATCGGCGCACCCAACGCCGGCAAGTCCACGCTGGTGAACCGGCTGACCGGATCCAAGGTCTCGATCGTCACGCAAAAGGTGCAGACGACGCGCTTTCCCGTGCGCGGCATCGCCATGGAAGGCGACGCCCAGATCGTGCTGGTGGACACGCCCGGCATCTTCACGCCGCGTCGTCGCCTGGACCGAGCCATGGTCGCTTCAGCCTGGGGCGGAGCAGAAGATGCGGACATCGTCGTTCACCTGATCGACGCCCAGTCGCACATCAACGCCGAAGGCCGAGAGGGCACGGCGGCCGATCGTCGCTCGGCCGAGGACACCGAGACCATCATCGCCAACCTGCAGGCCACCGGGACCAAGGTTGTTCTGGCGCTGAACAAGATCGACGGCATGCGCCGCGACACCCTGCTGGCGCTGTCGCAGAAGCTGTTCGAAAGCGGAGTTTACTCCGAGGTCTATATGATCTCGGCGGCCAATGGCGACGGCGTCGAGGACCTGAAGCAACGTCTGGCCCTGTCCATGCCCAAGGGGCCGTGGCTGTATCCCGAGGATCAGGCCGCCGACGTGCCGGTGCGGGTTCTTGCGGCGGAGATCACGCGCGAGAAGGTCTATCTGCGCGTCCATGAAGAGCTGCCTTATTCTGCGGCGGTGGAGACCACCAGTTTCGAGGATCGCGCCGACGGCTCGGCCCGGATCGAACAGACCATCTATGTCGAGCGCGAGAGCCAGCGGCCCATCGTGCTGGGAAAGGGCGGCCAGACCCTGAAATGGATCGGCCAGAAGGCGCGCGAGGAATTGAACGAAATCCTCGGCCGTCAGGTGCACCTGTTCCTGACCGTCAAGGTCGATCCGAAATGGCAGGACAGCCGCGCCCTCTATGCCCAGTTCGGTCTGGATTTCGACGTCTGAGTTCCTGTGTTTGATGTGCCGCGTACCGCCGGGGGTCATCCCCGGCTCGTTCTGGGCGTCCTCGGGGCGCTGATCCTCGGCGGCGCGGTCTGGGGCGGCATCGCCACGGCCGTGGCGCCCAAGACTGATGTGGAACTGGCGACCGAGCGCGCCGATGCGCCGCCACGACCACCCGTGGTCGTGGTTCAGGACCTGCCGCAACTGGCCGCGCGCTTGGATCGCGAAGCTGCTTCAGGCCGCTTCACGGGCGCGGTTCTGGTGGCCAAGGGCGATAAGGTCCTGTTCCGCCAGGTCTATGGCAAGGCCAACTACGAGCAGAATCAGCCGCTGGCGCTGGATTCGCGTTTCCGTCTGGCCTCGATCTCTAAACAGTTCACGGCGACGGCGATCCTGAAGCTTCAGGACGAGGGCAAGCTGAACGTCTCCGATCCAGTCTGCAAATGGATCCAGCCCTGTCCGCAGGCCTGGGCGCCGATCCGCATCAGCCATCTGTTGTCGCATACTTCGGGCATTCCTGATCTGATGGCGCGGCCCGGTTGGGGCATGCGCCGCACGACGCCGGCGACGCTGGACGAACTGACCGAGGATTCGAAACGGTTCGGCCTTCAGTTCGAGCCGGGCGCCAAGGTTCAGTACGACAACGCCGGTTTCAATCTAGCCGCCGCCATCGTCGAAAAGGCCAGCGGCAAGCCCTTTCAGACCTATATGCGTGAGACCTTCTTCAAGCCTCTCGGCATGAAGGATAGCGGGCTTGATCTCGATGGCGGCGATCACGGCGTCATCATGGGCTACGCCAACTTCCCCGGCGGTCTGGCGGCCCAGCCGAACGCCAACACCTCTATCGTGGCGGGCGCCGGCGCGGTCTATTCGACGCTGGACGACCTGCTGGTCTGGCAGAGGGCGCTGCACCGCGGCGGCCTGCTGACCCCCGCCAGCTATCAGCAGATGCTGGCTGACCACGCGCCGGCCGACACCAAGCCGAACGAGCGCAGCCATCCACGTCGGGACTGGGGTTTCGGCATCTTCGCCAACCGTCTTGGCGATCAGGTGCGGCCGAGCTTCCAGGACCGCCAGATCTATCACACCGGCAGCTGGGGCGGATTCCGCAACCTGATGCTCTATCAGCCGGACGCCGACGTGACGGTGATCGTCCTGTCCAACAACTATCACCTGCGTGACCAGGTCTTCTTGATCAGCCAGCAGGCGATGGCCGAGGCCTTGGGCCACGAGTTTCCGACCACGCTGGCGCGCTGAGGCGTCCGACTGTTTCCCGGCGAGGAGAACAGGAGTAGAACAAGACCATGATCGCTCTTCTTGCCGCTCTCGTCCTTTCCGCTTCGTCGACGCAGGCTGCGGGCGATCCCGTCGTCGAGGCCGGCGCCGTTTTAGACCGAATGCACGCGGCGGCCTCGCGAGCGGACGGCGAGGCCTATTTCGATCTGTTTACGCCTGATGCCCGGTTCATCGGCACGGATGCGACCGAGCGCTGGTCGCTGGCTGAGTTTCGCGCCTACGCCACGCCCTATTTCTCACAGGGGAAAGGCTGGACCTATCGCCCGCATGACCGGGTAGCGACCCTGGCGCCGGGCGATTGCCGCTGCATCGTCTGGTTCGATGAGTTGCTGGACAACGACGCCTACGGCCTGACGCGAGGCTCAGGCGTGCTGCGCCTGACCCACGACGGCTGGAAGATCGAGCAATATGTGCTCAGTTTCACCGTGCCGAACGACAAGGCCAAGAGCGTGGTCGGGCTGATCGCTCAGGATCCGGCGGACTGATGGACTTCCACGAAGAGGCGTTCGTCCTGTCGGCGCGCAGCCACGGCGATACGGGCGCCGTGGTCGATCTGCTGACCGAGAACCACGGCAGGCGCTCTGCCTATGTGGCGGGCGGAGCGTCACGCAAGATGAAGCCGTTCCTGCAGGCGGGCGCGCGAGTCGTGGCCGATTACCGCGCCCGCACCTCGGATCACCTCGGCGCTGTGCGGCTGGAGCCGGTAGGCGAGGGGCCCAGCGCCCTGTTCGACGACGCCTTGGCGCTCACCGGACTGGCGGCGGCGGCAGGCGTGACCCAAGGAGCGTTGCCGGAGCGTGAGCCGCATCCCGGCGTCTTTCTGGCGTTCGAGGCGCTGATGGCGGCGTTCGAAATGCCTGCGGTCTGGCCTGCGATTTTCGTGCGATTCGAGGCGGGGCTGCTGGAAGATCTGGGCTTTGGCCTGGACCTGTCGAAATGCGCCGCGACCGGCACGGCCGACGACTTGATCTACGTCAGTCCTCGCACCGGCCGGGCGGTCAGTCGCGACGCCGGCGTTCCCTATGCCGACAAGATGCTGACCCTGCCGCCCTTCATGCTGGGGGCGCAATCCGGTCTGATCGAGGGCGACGTCCGGGCCGGGTTCGACCTGACGGGGCATTTCCTGGAGCAGTTCGTCTTCCATCCGCAGAACAAGCCCCTGCCGCCTGCGCGCGTGTGGATGCTGGACAAGCTGGGCGACGCCGGTCGGCTCTAGCCGAAAGTGAAGGCGAAGACCTGAACGCCGGGATCCAGGAGCTCGATCTCGAACGTCCGTTCGCGCACCGCGCCCGTTTGACGGACCAATTGGTACAGCCGCTCGCCATCGACGCGCCCAAGGCCTTGGGCGTCGATATCGCTGCCGGCGTTCGCGCCCGGCGGCGCGCCATCGATCCGGACACGGAAGCGGACGGGTGCCCCCGGCTTGCTGGGGCCCATGACCAGATGGAGATCGCGCGCCTTGAAGCGGAAGGCGATACGGCCGCCGGCCGCCTGCAGGTCGGCATGCTCACGCGTCACGCGCCAGCGGCCCGACAGGCTCCAATCGTTCAGTTTCAGCGGCGCGGCGACATAGTCCTTGATCACGTCGTTGGCCAGGCCGCCGGGAGAGCGGAAGTTCGCCGCGCGGCCATAGCCGACGTACGTCTCTGGCGATTCGACCTGGGCCATGTCGGCGGCGGCCTCCGCGCCCTCAGCCTGGACTGTGACGACATTGCTGGCGACGTTCGCGGCGCCCGCTTCCTTCAGAAGTTGCTGAATCACGCGTTCGGAGCCCGCATAGTCCCCTTCGCCGAAATGGTGGTGACGGATCTGCCCCCTGGCGTCGATGAAGTAGTGGGCGGGCCAGTACTGGTTCTTGAACGCCCGCCAGATGGCGAACTCATTGTCCATGGCGACAGGATAGGTGATTCCAAGGCGCTGGACGTTCTGGCGGACGTTGGCCTCGGACTTCTCAAAGGCGAACTCGGGCGTGTGCACGCCGATCACCACCAGACCCTGGTCCTTGTACTTCTCAGCCCAGGCACGGACGTAGGGGATGGAACGGATGCAGTTGATGCAGGAGTAGGTCCAGAAATCGACCACCACCACCTTGCCCTTCAGCTGCTCGGTCGTGAGCGGCGGGGTGTTGATCCAGGTCGTCGCCCCGGTCAACGGCGGCATCACCCCTTCGACCGGCAGATTGGCCAGATCGGCCGGGGCCTGGTTCGTCGGCATTCCGCGCCCGATCCCGCCCAGCAGCGCCTGTTCGATCCGGCCCGTGCTGGCGGCCGAAATCCGGGTCAACAGTCCCGTGTCCGCACCCAGACCGATGACGACCACGCCGATCAGCACCAGCACGCCCAGGCCGCGCCTTACCCATTCGCCGACGCCCAACGCGCCCTTCATGGCCTTGAACACGCGACCACCGACCAGCAGGGCCAGACCCAGTGATGTCGCCGCGCCTGCTGCATAGGCCAGCAGCAGAACCGTCGTGCCGACGCCGGCGCCCTGAAGCGCTGCGCCTGTCAGGATCACGCCCAGAATGGGTCCGGCGCACGGCGCCCAGAGCAGCCCTGTCGCGACGCCGAGCAGCAGGGACGAGCGCACGTCGCCTTGATCGCCACCCTGGCGCTCGGCGCGATCGGTCAGCCAGGACCCCGCCGCCACGAACGGCCGCATCAGGCGATCGCCCACGGCCGGAAACAGCAGGCTGACGCCCAGCACCGCCATGACGGCCAGGGCGATCCAGCGCCCGACCTCATTGGCCCGAACCGCCCAGCCGCCGCCCAGCGCCGCCAGCGTCGCCACCCCCGCAAAGGTCACGGCCATCCCGACCAACAACGGCAGACCGTTGCGGATGAACGGCCGATCCGCTCGCGCGAAGACGAAGGGCAGAACCGGCAGGATGCAGGGACTGACGATGGTCAGAACGCCGGCGAGATAGGACAGCAGGAATAGGATCATGGCGCGGCCTGACGAGGGTGGGTCACTCACATACGCACGGCGGAGCAGTTTGGTGACTCCCCAGCGCGCTTATCCCCCAATCTGGCGTCTTACGGGCTAGACTTCCTGCCTCCGATCCCCGATTCGCAGAGCCATGACGATCCACGCCCCGCCGCCGGAAGGCGGCCGCATCATCGACGAGCCGATGGAGACGGCGCTCAGCCGTCGCTATCTAGCCTACGCCCTGTCGACCATCACCAATCGCGCGCTGCCGGACGTGCGTGACGGGTTCAAACCCGTGCACCGACGCATCCTCTACGCCATGCATCAGATGCGGCTGAACCCGCAGGCGGCGGCGCGCAAATGCGCCAAGGTCGTCGGCGAGGTGATGGGCGGATACCACCCCCACGGCGACGCCTCGATCTATGAGGCCCTGGTGCGCCTGGCCCAGGATTTCGCCCAGCGTTATCCGTTGGTCGACGGTCAGGGGAACTTCGGCAATATCGACGGCGATAGCGCCGCGGCCATGCGCTACACAGAGTGCAAGCTGACGCCCGCCGCCGTCCTGCTGTTGGATGGCATTGATCAGGACGCCGTCGACTTCCGACCTACATACGACGATCAGGACGAGGAGCCGATCGTTCTGCCGGCCGGCTTCCCGAATCTGCTGGCCAATGGTTCGTCCGGCATCGCGGTCGGCATGGCCACCTCGATCCCGCCGCACAATGTCGGCGAACTGATCGACGCCTGCCAGCTGCTGCTGGAGCGGCCGGACGTGACGACCGCAGACTTGGTTCAGCATGTGCCAGGCCCCGACTTCCCGACCGGGGGCGTTGCGGTTGAAGGTCATGCCTCCATCCTGGACGCCTATGAGACGGGCAGAGGCGGGGTGCGCCTGCGCGCGCGATGGGAGACCGAGGATCTGGGGCGCGGCGTGTGGCGTATCATTGTCACCGAAATGCCCTATCAGGTGCAGAAGTCGCGATTGATCGAGGCGCTGGCGGACCTGATCGAGCACAAGAAGGCGCCTCTGCTGGGCGATGTGCGTGACGAATCGGCCGAGGACATCCGCCTGATTCTGGAGCCCAAGAACCGCACCATCGAGCCTGAAATGCTTATGGAAAGCCTGTTCAAGCTGTCCGATCTGGAGGTCCGCTTCCCGATCAACATGAACGTGCTGGACGCCAGCGGCACGCCGCGCGTCATGGGGCTGAAAGACTGCCTGCGCGCCTTCCTGGATCACCGGCGCGAGGTGCTGAACCGTCGTTCGCAATGGCGGATCGAGCGGGTCGAAAAGCGCCTGCACCTGCTGGAAGGTCTGCGCATCGTCTTCCTCAACCTGGACGAGGTAATCCGTATCGTCCGTGAGGAGGAGCAGCCCAAGGCCATCCTGATCGCGCGCTTCGGCCTGACGGAGGTTCAGGCCGACTTCATTCTCGACACCCGGCTGCGTCAGTTGGCGCGTCTGGAAGAGATGACGATTGAGAAGGAATTCAATGCGCTGTCGGAAGAACTTGCCAACCTGAAGGCGCTGACGTCGTCGGAAGGCAAGCAGTGGAAGGCGATCTCCAAGGAGCTGGAGGCCGTGCGCAAGGCGCTGATCTCTCCGCGCCGGACCACGATCGCCGAGGCGGTGGATACGTCCGCCTTTGTCACGCCTGAGGCCTTCATTCCGCGCGAGGCGATCACCGTCATCCTGTCGGAACGCGGTTGGATCCGCGCCGCCAAGGGCAAGGTCGAGGATCCGTCGGAGCTGAAGTTCAAGGAAGGCGACCAGCTAGCCTACCTCGTGCCCGCCTATACGACCGACAAGCTGCTGGTGGCGGCGTCGGACGGGCGCATCTTCACCATCGGCGCGGACAAACTGGCCTCCGGACGCGGCCATGGCGAGCCGCTGCGCCTGATGATCGATCTGGACGAGAAGGCCGAGATCATCAACGTCCTGGCCCACCAACCGGGGGGCAAGCTGCTGATCGCATCAAAGGCCGGATACGGCTTCATTGCGCCTGAAGACGACACCCTGGCGCAGAAGCGCGGCGGCAAACAGGTGCTGAACGGCGAAATGCTGGCGGTGCTGCGGGTGACCGGCGATCATGTCGCGACCATCGGCGAGAACATCAAGACGCTGATCTTCCCTCTCGCCGAACTGCCCGAGATGGTGCGCGGCAAGGGCGTAAAGCTGCAAAGCTTCAAACAGGGCGGCCTCGCCGATATCACCGTCTTCAACGCCGAAAACGGGCCGGAATGGGCCGACGGCGGCGGACGTCGTCGCAACTGGCCCGACTGGAAAGACTGGCTGGGCAAACGCGCCGGCGCCGGTCGCCAGGGACCAAGAGGCCTGCGGAAGTTCAGGTGAGTGACGGCGAGCTCGCTAGCCCGCCGTCGGTAATCTTCAGCAGTCGAAGTAGGTATATTCGATATACTGCCCGAGTTGCAGCGGCTCATGATAGCTGGTGCCGTCGCAGTTCAATCCAGAGACCGCCACAAGGTAGCGTGGTTCAAATTCTTGATTGTAATGATAGGCCACGTAGCCCTGCTCGATAGGGCCGGGCCAGGTCTGCGATGACGCCACGCTGCTGCCAGCGGCGAAAATCAATGCGGTGAGGGTCGCCAATCTTGAGATCTTCATAGCCGTCTCCACGTCGAGCGCGTGATTGCGCACGATAAGTGAGGACCAATCATTAATCGGAGTCAACTCCAGGGAGTAGAGTTATCCCGTCTGAGTGGTGCGGCTAAGCGTCTAGCCGCGACCAGCCCAGCTTGCCAAGGGTTTCCATAGGTCGGAAGTCGGCCTTGTAATCCATCTTGGCGGAGCCCTGGACCCAATAGCCGAGATAGACGAACGGCAGACCGACGATGGCGGCCTGGCGCACATGATCCAGGATGGCGAACCGGCCCAGGCTGCGCCGCTCCATCGTCGGGTCATAGAAGCTGTAGACCATCGACAGACCGTCTTTCAGCAGGTCCGTCAGGGTCACGGCGACCAGATCGCCCGGCCCGCCGTCCGTGGAGGGCATGCGGTATTCGATCAGATGGGTGCGCACGGCCGTATCCTCGACCATGGCGACGTAATCCAGCCAGCCCATGTCGCTCATGCCGCCGGTCGGATGGCGCGTGGTCAGGTAGCGGCGCAGAAGCTGGAACTGTTCGGTCGTCGCCTCCGCTTCGACCAGGTCGCGCGACAGGTCGGCGTTGCGGGCCAAAACCTTGCGTTGCGAACGGGTGAAGGCGAACTCCGGCACTGGCAGCCGGACGGAGACACAGGCGTCGCACGCCTCGCAGGCCGGGCGATAGGCGATGTTCTGGCTGCGACGGAAACCCGCCAGCGTCAGCTCGTCATTGACGTGGGCGCCATCGGAAAAGGGCAGGTTGGCGAAGACTTTCCGCTCCGTCTTGCCCGGCAGATAGGGGCAAGGCGCCACCGAGGTCATGAAGAAGCGAAGTTGTCGGGTCGGTACGTGCTGGGTCACGGCCTCAGGTCCACATCCGATCTTGCCAATATTGCGACGACGCAACGCTCATCGCGCGATTTGGCGTCATCCGCGTTCCGGCTGCAAGCCTGTTCGCGTTGCAGCCGAGCGGAGTCACAGCGAGGTGTCCGACGGCAGGACCGGCGCCTCGCGCAACAGCACGATGGCGATGCGGCGGTTCCCTGCCAGGGTCGGATCGTCCGGATAGAGCGGGTCGGACCCCGCCTTGCCCGCCACAGAATAGACCCGGTCGGGATCGACGCCCGAACCTTGCAGCACCAGACGCGAGCCATTGGCGCGCGCGGACGACAGGCTCCAGTCGGCAGGGGCGCTGGCGCGGCTGAAGCCGGGCGCGGCGCTGGTGTGTCCGGTGATGGAGATTCGGTTCGGCAACTGGTTGATCACCTTGGCCACGGCGCGCAGCAGCACCTGGGCGCGGGCATTGGGTCGGGCCGAGTTGTTGTCGAACATCGACCGGCCTTCCTGATCGACCAGCTGGATGCGCAGCCCCTCGGGCGTCTGGTCCACGATCAGCTGTTTCGACAGTTCGGCCAACTCCGGCATCGACTGCATGGCCTGACGCAGCGATTCGGCGGCGCTGGCGAACTCGGCGGCCTCACGCTTCTGAATCTCGGCCTGCAGGGCAGCGTCGCTGGCGGACGACAGGCTCGAGCCCGTCTGATCGGTTGCAGGCGCCTCGGGCGCCAGTTCTTCCAGCACGGACTGCGAGCCGGCGCTCTTGACGCCATCGTCGCCCAGCGATGTGCCGCCCAGGATGCCGCCTGAACCCGACGTCGTCTCAGACACGCTGGCGGGCGCGAAATATTCGGCGATGCCGCGCTTCTGCTCCGGGTCGGTCGTGTTGATCAGCCACATCAGCAGGAAGAAGGCCATCATGGCGGTCACGAAGTCCGCATAGGCCACCTTCCACGCACCGCCGTGGTGGCCTCCGCCGGAGACCTTCTTGACCTTCTTGATGAGGATCGGACGATCGCTCACGGACATGGACGCGCACCCCGACGAATAGTGACCCATTGTGGGCTGGCCAAGGTTAACCGGGCGTTGACCTTGAACCCCGGCGCGGCGCGGCCTAGTCCGACGGCAGGATCAAGGAGCCTGTCATGAAGATCGCATTCGCCGGCCTGGGCGTCATGGGCGCGCCGATGGCCCGTCATCTGGTCGAGGCGGGCCATGACGTGACCGGCTTCAATCGGACTGCGTCAAAGGCCGAGGCCTGGGCGGCGGCGACGGGCGGCAAGGCGGCGGCGACGGTGACTGAGGCGGCGCAGGGCGTCGATCTGTTCATCCTTTGCGTCGGCAATGACGACGACGTGCGCGCCGTCGTGACCGAGGTCATGCCGCATCTGTCGGAGGCCGCCGTGATCGTCGATCACACCACGACCTCGGCCAAGGTGGCGCGCGAAATGGCCGAACTGGCGAACGGGCAGGGCAAGTCGTTCATCGACGCGCCGGTGTCGGGCGGCCAGGCGGGCGCCGAGAACGGACAACTCAGCGTCATGGCCGGCGGGGATGCCGCCGCCCTGGCGAAGGTCGAGCCCGTGTTGAAGGCCTATTCCAAGGCCATCAAATATATGGGACCGGCCGGCTCGGGCCAGCTGACCAAGATGGTCAACCAGATCGCCATCGCCGGCGTCGTCCAGGGCTTGGCCGAGGCCGTCCACTTCGCGCAGGTGGCGGGACTGAACACCGACGCCGCCTATGAGGCCGTGTCCAAGGGCGCCGCGCAAAGTTGGCAGATGGACAATCGCTGGAAGACGGCGGCCAAGGGCGAGTTCGACTTCGGCTTCGCCGTGGACTGGATGCGCAAGGACCTGGGTCTGGTGCTGGACGAGGCGCGCACGAACGGCGCGCGCCTGTCTCTGACGGCCCTGGTCGATCAGTTCTATGCCGAGGTTCAGGCCATGGGCGGAAACCGCTGGGACACGTCCAGCCTCGCGGCGCGACTCCAACCCCGCGACTGAGGCCTAAAGCCGGCGGTGCATGATGTGCAGGCCGACTAGGCCGTGCGTCGGGTGATCGAACGCTTCGGGAACCGTGCCCACGATCTCGAAGCCCAGCTTCTTCCAAAGGCCGACGGCCACGGTATTGGTCTCGACCACGGCGTTGAACTGCATGGATCTGAAGCCGGCGTCCCGCGCGAAAGCCAGAGCGGCTTCGCCCAAACTGCGGGCCACACCGCGCCCGCGCGCCTCGGGCGCGACCATGAAGCTGCCGTTGGCGACGTGGGCGCCGTTGCCCTGCTGGTTCGCAATGATCTTGGCGGCGCCCAGCACCTGACCGTCCTCGACCGCGACTAGGGTTCCGCCCGGCGCGGGCGGCGTCCACAGGAGGCGCGCCTGCGCCTCGTCCATGTCCAACGGATAGGTATAGGTCTCGCCCGCGCGAGTGACGGTCTCGATGATCGGCCACAGGCCCGGCCAGTCGGCCTCCGTGAGCGGGCGGATGTCCACGCCCATCAGCCCAGCAGCCGTGCGGCCTGCGGTGCGAAATAGGTCAGCACGCCCGCGCACCCCGCGCGCTTGAACCCGTGCAGGGTCTCAAGGATCGCTCGGTCCTGATCCAGCCAGCCATTGGCGATGGAGGCCTGCATCATCGAATACTCGCCCGACACCTGATAGGCGAAGGTCGGCACGCGGAAGGTCTCGGACACCCGTCGCACGATATCCAGATACGGCATGCCCGGCTTAACCATCACCGCATCTGCGCCTTCCGACAGGTCCATCGCCACCTCCTTCAGCGCCTCGTCGGAGTTGGCGTAATCCATCTGATAGGTCTTCTTGTCGCCCTTCAGCATCGCCGAAGAGCCCACGGCGTCGCGATAGGGACCATAGAAGGCCGAGGCGAACTTGGCGGCGTAGGACAGGATCAGCGTGTCTTGAAACCCGTTGGCCTCCAGCGCCTCACGAACCGCCTGGATGCGGCCATCCATCATGTCAGAGGGCGCCACGACATCGGCGCCGGCGTGGGCGTGGATGAAGGCCTGTTCGGCCAGACGGTCCAGCGAGGCGTCGTTGGCGATCCGGTCGCCCTCCATCACCCCGTCGTGGCCATGGTCGGTGTAGCAGTCCAGGGCGACGTCGGTCATGACGCCGATCTCGGGCGCGGCGTCCTTGATCGCCTTGATGCAGTCGGGGATCAGGCCGTCGGGGTCGGTCGCGCCCGTGCCGACCGCATCCTTGATCGCGCCATCCACATTGGGGAACAATGCCACCATCGGAATGCCGAGGTCGCGCGCCTCGACCGCGGCCGCCGCTGCAGCCTTGGGTGAAAGCCGAAACACGCCGGGCATGGAGGCGACCGGGACGCGATCCTCGGCGCCGTCATGGACGATCAACGGCCAGATCAGATCGGCCGGCGTCAGGGTCGTTTCCGCCACCAGCCGCCGCACCCACGGGCTGGACCGCAGGCGGCGCGGACGGGCGAGCGGGAAGGGGGCGGGCTGATAGGGAAGCATGGCGAGACCTTGGAAAATCCAGCGTCGGACTAGCGCCGCAACGACCGGTGCGCAAATCGCGTGATGCGTCGGATCGTTTCGTGCGTGATGACGGCTTGCGCGGATCGGCGAAATGCGAGCCTATCGCGACAAATCGATGGAGACGATGATGATCGGGAAATTGGCGGCGGGTGCAACGGCCCTGGTTCTGGCGGCAGGTCTGTCCGGCTGCATCATCATCGACTCGGACGGCGGAGAGCGGACCGTCGTCGCCCCGGCGGCCGACGCGCAGCCGGCGGGCTATTCCAGTCTCTATGCCGATGCGGTCGCCGATCCCAAGCGTCCGGCCGAAGAGGTCGCGCGTGATCCGCTGCGCCATCCGGCCGAGATTCTCGCCTTCGCCCAACTCGAGCCGGGCGACAAGGTCGCCGACATTCGCCCCGGCGCCGGCTATTTCACGCGTCTGTTCTCCGACGTGGTCGGCCCGACCGGCCGGGTCTACGCCTTCGTGCCCGAGCGGACGATGGCGCGCGAGAACGCCGGGGCCGATGCACTTGTCGCCGCCTATTCGAACGTGACGCGGGTCAACGGCCTGCTGGACTCGATGACCTACGCCGAGCCGCTGGACATGATCTTCATGAGCCAGGAATACCACGACTTCCACATCCCCGGTTTCAACACCGACGTAGCCAAGATGAACGCGGCGGTGTTCGCTGCGCTGAAGCCCGGCGGCCGCTACATCCTGATCGACCATGAAGCCGCGCCCGGCACGGGCATCTCGGCGGTTCAGACCCTGCACCGCATCGAAGGAGACTATCTGAAGCGCGAGGTCGAGGCGGCGGGCTTCGTCTTCGAGGGCGAGAGCCAGGCCGTCGCCAATCCCGCAGACGACCACAGCCTGAACGTCTTTGACGAGAAGATCCGCGGCAAGACGGACCAGTTTGTCTATCGCTTCCGCAAGCCGGGCTGATCGATCTCGATACTGAGAACCGTTATCAATTAAGGGTTTGGGGCGTTTTGTCCATGCGGCGGACATGGACAAGCCCGCTTCGGGAGAGCAAACAACGCAAAGACATCGCCATAAGCGAAAGAACGCGTAGTTTGTTCGACTATAAGGCCGCCTTTAATAGCTCCGTGGAGCAGGTTCGCAGCGAAGGACGCTATCGCGTCTTCGCCGATCTGAAGCGCGTGCGCGGTCAGTTTCCGCAGGCTGTGCGTCGCCGCGAGGATGGCTCCGAGCAGGACGTCGTCATCTGGTGCTCCAACGACTATCTCGGCATGGGCCAGCACCCCGTCGTGCTGGACGCCATGCATAGTGAGATCGATGCGGTGGGCGCCGGCGCCGGCGGCACGCGCAACATCTCGGGCACCACGCGTTCGGCCGTCGATCTGGAAGCCGAGCTGGCCCACTGGCACCAGAAGGAAGCAGCCCTGCTGTTCACCTCGGGCTACGTCGGCAACGAGGCGACGCTGTCGACCCTGCAGAAGATCCTTCCGGGCCTGATCACCTTCTCCGATTCGCTGAACCATGCCTCGATGATCGCCGGCATCCGCCACGGCGGCGGCGAGCGTCACGTCTTCATGCACAACGATCTGGCGCATCTGGAGGCCCTGCTGGCGGCGGCGCCGGCCGATGCGCCCAAGCTGATCGCGTTCGAGAGCGTCTATTCGATGGACGGCGACATCGCCGATCTGGCCGGCACCATTGCGCTCGCCAAGAAATACGGCGCCCTGACCTATCTGGACGAGGTCCATGCGGTTGGCCTGTATGGCGAAACGGGCGCAGGCGTCGCCGAGCGCGACGGCGTGCTGGACCAGATCGACATCATCGAATGCACCCTGGGCAAGGCGATCGGCGTGATGGGCGGCTATATCGCCGCCGACGCCATGATCATCGATGCGGTGCGCAGCTGGGCCTCGGGCTTCATCTTCACGACGTCGCTGCCGCCGGCCCTGACCGCCGGCGCCCTGGCCTCGGTGCGTCATCTGAAAACGCACCCCGAACTGCGCGTCCAGCATCAGGAACGCGCCGCGACGCTTAAGGCCCGCTTCGCCGCCGCCGGCATCCCGGTAATGGAAAGCGAGAGCCATATCGTGCCGGTGCACGTCGGTGATCCGGTCCACTGCAAGATGATCTCGGACATGCTGTTGGACGAGTACGGCGTCTATGTTCAGCCGATCAACTATCCGACCGTGCCCAAGGGGACCGAGCGCCTGCGCTTCACGCCGTCGCCGAACCACACCGACGCCATGATGGATCATCTGGTCCAGGCGATGGACAAGCTGTTCGCCCACTGCAACGTGGCGCGCCGACCCGTCGCCGCATGACGACGGGCGACGACCTCGGAGAGGTCATCGTCGAATTCACCCGAAACGGCCCCTACCTCAAATGCTCGGCCATCCATGTCGCGACAGGCCGGGAGGTCAGCGCCATGGGTCCAGTCAACGAACCCAAGTCCGTCGAACGGGTCGCGATCGCCAAGCTAAGGCGGGCACTATCCCGCGAGCTTTGACACGGCGTGATTGAATCGACTCTGACGCTGGACGATGGTTCTCTCCGCGCGGGGAGGACGCCATGCTGTTACCGGATAGCCCGGCAATTCTTGGGTGGGGCGCGTTTTCGATCTTCGCTGTGCTGGCCGGTCTGGTTCTGTTGACCTGGGCTGACCATGCGGCGCCAGGTTGTACCGGGCCCGAAGTACAGCGATGTGACTACATCGAAACAGCGAAGGCGGCGCTGGGTGACCGCAGCCACTTCCAGCCCGATCTAGGGTTTGAGATTGTTGACGCAGGCTCGTCAGTTCGCGTGCAGCAAGTTCTGCCTCGAGGCTCTTCTGCACTGTTCGAAGGGCCTGCCGTTCTGATTGATAAGAAAAGTTGCCGCGCTTGCAGCGTCTCGGTGCGCGTCTCGACCGGAGGCGTGACGGACGTGCGTGCTCGCCGTATTCCCGCCAGTGGAGTTTAACGGTCGCCGCCACAATATGTTGTGGTCGCGCGCGGCTGGGGATAGATAGGCCAGCTTCTGATTTCCGGGGATTCCAGCGTGACGGCCTTCACCCACGACGCCTATTTCACCAAGACGCTCGCTGACGCCGACCCGGATGTCTTCAAGGGCATTCAGGGCGAACTGGGCCGTCAGCGCGAACAGATCGAGCTGATCGCTTCCGAAAATATCGTCTCCCAGGCGGTGCTGGACGCGCAAGGGTCCGTCCTGACCAACAAATACGCCGAAGGCTATCCCGGTCGTCGCTATTACGGCGGCTGCGAGTTCGTCGACGTGACCGAGGATCTGGCGCGCGAGCGGGCCAAGCAACTCTTCGGCGCGGCCTTCGCCAACGTCCAGCCGCACTCGGGCGCCCAGGCGAACCAGGCGGTCTTCTTCACCCTGCTGCAACCCGGCGACACGTTCCTGGGCATGGATCTCGCCTGCGGCGGACACCTGACGCACGGTTCGCCGGCGAACCAGTCGGGCAAGTGGTTCCGCCCCGTGACCTACAAGGTTCGCGAAGACACCCATCTGATCGATTACGACCACGTCGCCGAAATGGCTGAGCGTGAGAAGCCCAAGCTGATCCTGGCCGGCGCCTCGGCCTACAGCCGCCACATCGACTTCAAGCGCTTCCGCGAGATCGCCGACAGCGTCGGCGCCTATCTGATGGTGGATATGGCCCACTACGCCGGCCTGATCGCCGGTGGCGCCTATCCGGACCCGATCCCGCACGCCCACGTCGTCACCACGACCACGCACAAGACCCTGCGCGGTCCGCGCGGCGGCATGATCCTCTCCAATGACGTCGATCTGGGCAAGAAGATCAACTCCGCCGTCTTCCCCGGCCTGCAAGGCGGCCCGCTGGAACACGTCATCGCCGCCAAGGCCGTGGCCTTCGGCGAGGCGCTGAAGCCTGAGTTCAAAGGCTATGCCCAGCAGGTGGTCAAGAACGCCCAGGCCCTGTCCGGCGTCCTGATCGAGCGCGGCCTGGCCATCGTCTCAGGCGGCACCGACAGCCACCTGGCGCTGGTCGACCTGCGGCCCAAGGGCGTGACCGGCAAGGCGACCGAGCATGAGCTCGAAAAGGCGCTGATGACCTGCAACAAGAACGGCGTGCCGTTCGACACCGCTCCGTTCACCGTCACCTCGGGCGTCCGCCTGGGCACGCCGGCCGGCACCACGCGCGGCTTCGGCGAGGAAGAGTTCAAGCAGATCGGTCACTGGATCGCCGACGTCGTCTCGTCGATGAACGGCGGCGACGAAGCCGATCCGGCCGTGGTCGCGGGCGTCGCGGCCCAGGTGCGAGAGTTGACGCACCGCTTCCCCATCTACGGATAACCGTCTGATGAAGTGCCCCTTTTGCGGTCATCAGGACACTCAGGTAAAAGACAGCCGGCCGTCGGACGACGGCTCGGCCATCCGACGCCGCCGGTCCTGCCCGAACTGCAACGGGCGCTTCACGACGTTCGAGCGCGTGCAACTGCGTGAACTGGTCATCCTGAAGCGCAACGGGCGGCGCACGCCCTTCGACCGTGACAAGCTGGAACGCTCGCTGGGCGTGGCCCTGCGCAAACGCCCGGTCCAGGCCGATCAGGTCGAGCAGATGGTCAACCGGATCGTCCGCCAGCTGGAAAGCCTGGGGGAGACCGAAATCCCGTCCAGCACGGTTGGCGACTTCATCATGAAGGCGCTGAAGGGCGTGGATGAGGTCGCCTATGTCCGCTACGCCTCGGTCTACAAGGATTTCCGCCACACCGGCGACTTCGCCAAATTCTTGGGCGACGAAGGGTTCGACGAACCGTCCGGCAAGGCCTGATGCGGGTCACGCTGAAACTGGCGACCTCCCTGGACGGGCGGATCGCCACGGCCTCGGGCGAAAGCCAGTGGATCACCGGCGAAGCGGCGCGGCTGGAGGGTCACCGCCTGCGCGCGGGGCATGACGCCATCCTGGTCGGTGTCGAGACGGTTCTGCACGACGATCCCGAACTGACTGCTCGTCTGCCGGGCCGCAGCGTGGATCAGCCCTTGCGTGTCGTGCTGGACAGCCGGCTGCGCACGCCGCAGGCGGCGAAGGTCGCAGGCGAAAACACCCTGATCCTGACCGCCGCGGAACCGCTCGCGATCGGCGCCGCCAAGGTGGTGCAGGTCGCCGCCGAGCAGGGCCGTCCGTCCATCCCGGCCGTGCTGAAAGCCTTGGAAGCCGCCGGCGCGACCTCGCTTCTGATCGAAGGCGGCGGTCAGGTCGCGGCGTCTTTCCTGCGCGCCGACGCCGTCGATGCGCTGGAGTGGTTTCGCGCGCCGATCCTGCTGGGCGGGGAGGGGCGGCCCTGCGTCGCGGCCCTGGCTCTTGCAAAGCTGGCCGACGCCCCCAAGTTCCGTCGCCTGGGCGTCGAGCCCGTCGGGGACGATCTGTGGGAACGCTACGCCCGTCTCTGACGCCGTCCAATTAGACGATTAGACGAATTAGACGGTATTTTTATCCCAAGGGGTCCAAAGTCCAAATGTTCACCGGCATCGTCACCGACATCGGCCGCGTCCGCGAGGTCCGCGAGACCGATCGCGACCGCCGTTACGAGATCGAGACCGCGTGGAACACCGACGGCATCGACCTGGGCGCCTCCATCAGCCACGCGGGCTGTTGCCTGACGGTGACCGATAAAGGCCCCGGTTGGTTCGCCGTCGAGGTGTCGAACGAGAGTCTGTCCAAAACCACCCTGGGCGCCTGGAAGACCGGCGACGGCGTCAATCTGGAGCGGGCCGCCAAGCTGGGCGACGAAATGGGCGGCCATGTCGTGTCCGGCCACGTCGACGGTCTTGGGCGGGTGGTTTCGATCACGCCCGAAGGCGGATCGCACCGGATCGAGGTCGAGGCCCCCGCACCTCTGCATCGCTATATCGCCGCCAAGGGGTCGATCACGGTGGACGGCGTGTCTCTGACCGTCAACGCCGTCGAGGGTCAGGTCTTCTCACTGAACATCATCCCGCACACCTGGGACGTGACGACCCTGGGCCGCTTGAAAGTGGGCGATCGGGTCAATCTGGAGATCGACATGCTGGCGCGATACCTTGCGCGGTGGCAGGAGACCGCGTGATGCAAGCCCAGGCCGCGAACATGAACGACAGCCCGATCAGTCCCATCGAGGACATTCTGGAGGACGCCCGCAACGGCCGTCCCTACATCCTGGTGGACGCCGAGGATCGCGAGAACGAGGGGGACATCATCATCCCCGCTCAATTCGCAACGCCGGACCAGATTAATTTTATGATCCGCCAGGCGCGCGGGCTGGTGTGCCTGGCCCTGACCGCCGAGCGCGCCCAGCAACTGCGTTTGCCGCCGATGGCCGCCGACAACCGCGAGAGCATGAAGACCGCCTTCACCGTCTCGATCGAGGCCAAGGACGGCGTGACGACCGGCATTTCCGCCGCCGACCGCTCGCGCACCATTCATGTAGCGACCGACGCGTCAAAGGGCATGGACGACATTGTCTCGCCGGGACACATCTTCCCGCTGGTCGCGCGCGACGGCGGCGTTCTGGTCCGCGCCGGCCACACCGAGGCGGCCGTGGACATCAGCCGCATGGCCGGCCTGACGCCCGCCGGGGTGATTTGCGAGATCATCAAGGACGACGGCGAGATGGCGCGGATGCCTGATCTGGTCGCCTTCGCCCAGCTGCATGGGCTGAAGATCGGCACCATCGCCGACCTGATCGCCTATCGTCGCCGCACCGAACGCTTCGTCGAGCGGATCATGGATACGCCGTTCGAAAGCGTCCACGGCGGACCGTTCCGCCTGATGCTGTACAAGAACACCATCGAGGGCGCCGAGCATGTGGCCCTGGTCAAGGGGCGCATCGATCCGGCCAAACCGACCTTGGTGCGGATGCACCAGGTGGACTTCGCCTGCGACCTGCTGGGCCACGTCGAGGCGCGCCAGGACTATGTGCCCAGCGCCCTGAAACAGATTACGGAGCATGACGGCCCCGGCGTGGTCGTCTTCCTGCGCGATCCGTCGCTGAACTCGCTGGCCGAACGGCTGGCGGGCGCGGACAAGCCGGCGGCGATGGATCGATCGCTGCGCGCCTATGGCGTGGGAGCCCAGATCCTGCTGGACCTGGGCGTCAGAGACATGATCGTGATGAGTTCGACGCGACCCGAGCCGACGGCGCTGGAAGGCTACGGCCTGCGGATCGTCGGCTGGCGCGACATGGATGGAGAAACCAAGGCGTGACCGAAGCCCCCCGTATTCTGATCGTTGAGGCGCGCTTCTACGACGACCTGGCCGACTCCCTGCTGGAAGGGGCCAAGGAGACGCTGAAGGCGCGCGGCGCCGACTTCGACGTCATCACCGTGCCCGGCGCGCTGGAGGTGCCGCCGGCCATCGCCCTGGCCGAGGAGGCCGGCCGCTTCCCGACCGCGCCCCGCTATGACGGCTATGTGGCGCTGGGGACGGTCATCCGTGGTGAGACCTACCATTTCGAGATCGTCTCCGATCAGTCGGCGGCCGGCATCATGGCGCTGGGCGTCAAGGGCGTCATCATCGGCAACGGCATCCTGACGACCGAGGACGAAGATCAGGCTTGGTATCGGGCCCGTCTTTCGGAAGGGGATAAGGGCGGCGGCGCGGCCAAGGCGTGCCTGGACCTCATTGCATTGAAGAAGCGGTTGCGTCATGGCGTCGGCGCATGACTGAACCGAACAGCGTCAAAGCCGTCCTCGAACAACTCGCCGAAGCGGAAAAGCAGCGCGCCGAGCCCAATCTGAGCTCCAAACAGCGTCGCGCCCGCACCGTGTCGCGTCTCGCCGCCGTCCAGGCCCTGTATCAGATGGAACTGGCGGGCGAGGGCGTGGAGACGGTGATCACCGAATTCTCCAACTTCCGCTTCGACGCCGACATTGAGGGCGAGGCCCTGGCCGAGGCCGACGAGGCCTATTTCGCCGACATCGTGCGCGGCGTGATCGAAAGCCAGCGCGACATCGACACGGCCATCAAGGCCCGCCTGGCCTCCAACTGGAAGCTGGAGCGGATCGACGCCACCCTGCGCGCCCTGCTGCGGTCTGGCGCCTGGGAGCTGATCAAGCACCCCGAGACCCCGCGCGAGGTCGTGATCGACGAATATGTCGAACTGGCCAAGGCCTTCTTCGACGACGCCGAGGCGCGCTTCGTCAACGCGGCGCTGGACGGCGTATCCAGAGACACGCGCAAATAATGCCGGCGCTCGACGTCGCGGGCGAGTTCGAGACGATCGAGAGGCTGTTCAAGCCCCTGGCCCATCCCGAATGGGGCAGGGGGCTGGCCGACGATGTGGCGGTGCTGCCGTCACGCCCCGGCTGTGACCTCGTCTTGACCAAGGACGCCATCGTCGAGGGCGTGCATTTTCTGCCCGACGATCCGCTGGACACGGTCGCCAGGAAGCTGCTGCGAGTGAACTTGTCGGACCTTGCCGCCAAGGGCGCTGAGCCGTTCGGCTATCTGCTGGCCTGCTTCTGGTCGGAACGCTGCGGCTGGCCCGAGCGCGAGGCCTTTGCTTCCGGGCTGGCCGAGGATCAGGCGCGGTTCGGCGTTCATCTGCTCGGCGGGGACACGGTCAAGACTCCTGGCCCGCTGTCCTTCTCTCTGACGGCCCTGGGTTGGGCGCCGACGGGCAAAGTCGTTTCTCGCGCAGGCGCGCAGGTCGGCGACCTCGTCTTCGTCACCGGCGTGATCGGGGACGGCCTTCTGGGCCTGAAGGCGGCGCAAGGACAGCTGGCTTTGGCGCCCGAGCGGATGCAAGCCTTGATCAGCCACTACCGGATGCCCACGCCCCGGACCGACTTCGCCGACATCGTGCGCGAGTTCGCCACCGCATCCGTCGATGTGTCGGACGGCCTGGCCGCCGATCTGGCCCACATCGCGCAGGCCAGCAGGGTCGGCGTGTCGCTCAATCTGAACGTCCTGCCGCTGTCTGCGGCGGCCCAAGCCTGGTTCGACGACCGGGTCGATCCGCAGCTGTCGCTGGAAGACCTGGCCAGCGGCGGTGACGACTATGAGATCGCCTTCACCGCCCATCCTCGCCACGAAGACGCCCTGCGTCGCGAGGCCGAGCGCCGGCTGATTCGTCTGACCCGCGTCGGCGAGGTCACCGCAGGTCAGGGCCTGACGGTCCTTTACGACGGCCAGCCCGTGCCGATGGCCACAAACGGCTGGACCCATGGCTGAGGCGGCAAGGGAATCCTAACGCCCGTCCGGCAGGATGTCGTCATGGACCGTAGAACCCTGATCGCCGCCGGAACCGCCGCCCTGACTGGCGCCGCCGCCAGTCGCGCCGCCGCCTCCGGCAGCGAAACGGAATCCGCTCCTGCGGCCCTAAGCATCGCGGGCCTCGGCCTGCCCGTCATCGAGGGCGGGCGTTTGCGGAACTATGTGTTCGTCGCCCTCAGGCTCGAACTGGGCGCCGGCAAGACCGTCGAGCAGATGAAGCCCAAGGAGGCCTTCTTCCGCGACGCCGTCGTCCGCGCGGCGCACAAGACGCCCTTTACCGTGCCCGGCGACTGGACACGGCTGGACGAGCGGGCTCTGTCCGCCTCGCTGGTGGCGGCGTCTGCGGCGATCTCGGGTCGCGGTTCCGTCCGACGCGTCGAGGTCGTCAGCCAGTCGCCGCGTCGCCGCACGGGCATGCAGACCGCTCGCTAAACGGGCTGACCGACCGCTGTTGCGTCACTCCGCCTGCCATGACAGGCTCCCTTGGCAAATCCCAAAGAACGCACTGACGCGTTCGCCGCGTGCGGGGGGACCGGAAGGCGGACAGAGGCGATAACGCCCGACCGCGCCAAGGCCTGCGCGCCTGTTTGCAAGGGCATGGAAACGCCAATGACGAACTCACTTACGCTGGTCTTCGCGGCCGGTGTGCTGGCGGTGCTGTATGGCGCTGCTCAGACCGCCGTGCTGATGAAGGCGAGCACCGGCAACGACAAGATGCGAGAGATCGCCGCCGCGATCCAGGAAGGCGCCTCGGCCTATCTGAAGCGGCAATATCTGACCATCGGCATCGTCGGGATCGTGATCCTGATCGCCGCCTACTTCTTGATCGGCTCTTACGCCGCCATCGGCTTCCTGATCGGCGCCGTCCTGTCCGGTGCGGCCGGTTACGCCGGGATGCTGATATCGGTGCGGGCCAATGTGCGCACGGCTCAGGCGGCGTCCGAAAGCCTGTCCAAGGGATTGAACCTGGCGTTCCGCTCAGGCGCCATCACCGGCATGTTCGTGGCGGGCGGCGCCCTGATCGGGGTGTCAGGCTACTACATCGTGCTGACGCAGCATCTCGGCTTGGCTTCGACGGGCCGCGAAGTGATCGACGGGCTGGTGGCGCTGGGATTCGGCGCCTCGCTGATCTCGATCTTCGCGCGCCTGGGCGGTGGCATCTTCACCAAGGGCGCCGACGTCGGCGGCGACATGGTGGGCAAGGTCGAGGCGGGGATTCCCGAGGACGATCCTCGTAACGCCGCCACCATCGCCGACAATGTGGGCGATAACGTCGGCGACTGCGCCGGCATGGCGGCCGACCTATTCGAGACCTATGCCGTGACGACTGTCGCGACCATGGTGCTGGCCGCGATCTTCTTCAGGGGGCAGCCCTATGTGGATCTGATGATGGTGCTGCCGCTGGCGATCTGCGCGGTGTGCATCGTGACCTCCATCATCGGCAGCTTCTTCGTGCGGCTGGGCAAGTCGAACAACATCATGGGCGCCCTCTATCAGGGGCTGATCGTCACCGGCGTCCTGTCGATCGGCGCGGTCTGGTGGGTGATCGACCAGATGGTGACTGGGCCGATCGTGACGGCCAGCGGTCTGGAAATTCAGCCGATGGCGCTGTTCTGGTCCGGCATGGTCGGCTTGGCCGTGACGGCGGCGATCGTGGTCGTGACCGAATACTATACCGGATCGGGCTTCCGTCCGGTGCGATCGGTCGCCAACGCTTCGGTGTCGGGGCACGGCACCAACGTCATTCAGGGCTTGGCCGTCTCGCTTGAGGCGACGGCGCTGCCGGCGCTGACGATCATCGTCGGCATCGTGGCCAGCTTCCAACTGGCCGGCCTGTTCGGCATCGCCATCGCCACCACCACCATGCTGGGCGTGGCGGGAATGATCGTGGCGCTGGACGCCTTTGGACCCGTGACCGACAACGCCGGCGGCATCGCCGAGATGGCGGGTCTGCCCAGCGATGTGCGGCATTCGACGGATGCGCTGGACGCCGTGGGCAACACGACCAAGGCCGTGACCAAGGGCTACGCCATCGGTTCGGCGGGCCTCGGCGCGCTTGTGCTGTTCGCCGCCTATACGTCGGACCTGCAGTATTTCTCGGCCAACCCGGCGGACTACCCCTTCTTCGCGGGCATGGGCGAGATCGCCTTTGATCTGACCAATCCCTACGTCGTAGTCGGGCTGCTGTTCGGGGGACTGCTGCCGTTCCTGTTCGGCGGCATGTCGATGATGGCGGTGGGACGCGCCGCCGAATCGGTCGTTGCGGAAGTGCGGCGCCAGTTCCGGGAGAACCCTGGCATCATGACCTATGAGGTGAAGCCGGAATACGGCCGGGCGGTCGACATCCTGACCAAGGCGGCGATCCGCGAGATGATCGTGCCGTCCCTGTTGCCGGTGCTGTCGCCCATCGTCCTATTCGTCGCGGTGCTGGGCATTTCGGACAAGGCGAACGCCTTCGCCGCTCTCGGCGCCATGCTGATGGGGGTGATCGTCACTGGACTGTTCGTCGCCATCTCCATGACGTCAGGCGGCGGCGCCTGGGACAATGCCAAGAAGGTGATCGAGGAAGGCTTCACCGACAAGAACGGCGTCGTCCACGGCAAGGGCTCGGAAGCCCACAAGGCGGCAGTGACCGGCGATACGGTCGGCGATCCCTACAAGGACACGTCCGGTCCGGCGGTGAACCCGATGATTAAGATCACCAACATCGTCGCCCTGCTGCTGCTGGCGGTGCTGGCGAGCGGGACCATCGGCTAGGCTAAACCACAGCCATTACGAAAACGCCCCGGAGAGCGATCTCCGGGGCGCCTGTCTTTTGGGGAAAGAGCCGCCTTAGTCGGGGCGGCGCTGGCCGGGGGTATCGTCTTCGGTGCGGGGAAGTTGACCACGACCGACGTTGCCCAGCAGTTGTTCCAGAACCGTCAGCTCACGACCGCGCGTCGGCGTCTCGTTGCGGTTCATGGCGATCTGCTCGCCGTCCGTGAGGCCAAGAGTCCGCACCGACGCCACTTGATCGCTTTGCGGAACGAAGGTGATTTCGGTCACGGTGCGCGTCGAAACCTTGGGCAGGTTGTAGGTGTATTTCTCGGTCGTCTGGCTGATGTAGTACCAGACCTGATCCGGCTCGAACGTCGAGGTGGTCGAAGGCGAACCCAGCTTCGCGAGGACGGTTTCCTTGGTGTCCGTGCCGGCGACCACGTCTTGCGGCTTGGCGTCGACGGCCTGGAAGCCGTTGGAGCCGATGGTCGGGGCGCAGGCGGCGGACAGGCCGGCCAGCGAAACAGCGACAAAAAGCGGGACGAAACGGGACATGGTCGGGCGCCTGCGAGAGAACAAGGTCTTTGACCTAGACGGACCTGCGTCCTAGTTCAACGGCGCGGCGGAAAAGGGGCCGTTGGAACCCATGCTGAAAAACCTGTTCAAACCCCGGTCCGGCGTCCGTCTCGGCGACGATCTCTACGCGAAGGCCGTCAGCCAGGCCCGCAATCCGGCCTTCTACACGCACCTGGCGGTCGACGACCGCATCGACGCGCGATTCGAGCTCTACACGCTGCATGTGCTGTTGCTGGTGCTGCGGCTGCGCGATGAGAACACGGCTCAGGGCCAGGATGCGGCGCAGGCGGTGTTCGACGTCTATGTCTCGGCGCTGGATCACGTCCTGCGCGAAGAAGGCGTGGGCGACGTCGCCGTCGGCAAGAAGATGCGCAAGCTGGGCGAAGCCCTCTACGGCCGGATGAATGCCTATGAGCAGCCGTTGCGCGCCGGCGATGCGGCGGCTTTGGCGGAGGCGATGGCGAAGAATGTCTATGCGGATCCGCAAGCGCCCCATGCGGACACATTGGCGCGCTATGCGCTGACGACACGCGCGGCCTTGGCGGCGCAGGATTTCAACAAGGTGCTGGCGACGCCGGCCTGGGCGGAAGTTTGAACGAGATGAGCGCGACGCTCCCCTACAGCGAAACGGTGCGGGTCAATCAGATCGGCGCGGGCCTGAGCCGCCGGCTGGAACCGGATGCAGACACTCGCAAGCGAATCGCCCGCAGCCTCGATCTTCAGGGGCTGGACGACTTCGCCGTCGATCTGGAAATCAAACCGACGCCGTCAACCAGCGAATGGACGATGAAGGGCAGGCTGACCGCACATGCGGTGCAGACCTGCGGCCTGACGCTGGAGCCCCTGCCGGTCGATGTGGATCGCCGGTTTTCCATTCAGCTTGTCGAGGCCAAGCCCGAGGAAACCGACGAGATCGAGGTCACGCTGGATGAAGACGACGCCGACGTGATCGAGGACGGCAAGATCGACCTGGGCCAGTATGCGGTCGAGCAGTTGGTGCTCTCGCTTGATCCGTTCCCGCGCAAGCCGGGCGCGGAGTTCGTGCAACCTGAGGAGCCGACGGAGATTTCGCCGTTCGCGGCCCTGAAGGCGCTCAAGCCCAAAGACGACCAAGGCTGAGGTTGACGTAGGGGCCGGGTGGTTGCATCCCCCGGCGTCGGCGCTATCGTCCAGCGCATTCTGCCAAGCGTCGCGCGACAAGACGACGCGGCCATAAGAGGTCCATTTGCCAGCCCCAGTTACGATCTCGCTTGACGCCATGGGCGGCGATCACGGGCCCTCCGTCGTCGTTCCCGGCATCCGCAGCTATATCCGCACCCACGATGGCGAGGGGGTTCGCTTCCTGCTGCATGGCGACGAGACCAAGATCGCGCCTGAGTTGGCGCGTTGCGGCCTGGCGGCGGACGTCTGCGAAATCCGCCACACCGACAAGGTCGTGGCCATGGACGAAAAGCCGGCCCAGGCCATGCGCCGCGGCAAGGGCTCCAGCCTGTGGAACGCCATCGAGGCGGTGAAGACGGGTCAGGCCGGCGGCGTCGTCTCGGCCGGCAACACCGGCGCCCTGATGGCGATCTCGAAACTGATCCTGCGCATGTCTGCGCCCGGGCTGGAGCGTCCGGCCATCGTCGCCAGCTGGCCCACCTTCAAGGGCCACACGGCGGTTCTGGACGTCGGCGCCAACATCGGCAGCGATGCGGAGCAGCTGGTCGAGTTCGCCATCATGGGCGAAGCCTTCCAGTCGGCCGTGCGCGGCATCGCGCGCCCGACCATCGGCCTGTTGAACGTCGGTTCGGAAGACATGAAGGGCAACGAACAGGTCAAGGAGGCGCACGCCATCCTGCGCGACGGGCCGTTCGACCTTAACTATCACGGCTTCGTCGAGGGCGACGATATCGCCAAGGGCACGGTGGACGTGGTGGTGACCGACGGTTTCACCGGCAACATCGCGCTTAAAACCGCCGAAGGCACGGCGCGCTACATTTCCGCTCTGCTGAAAGAGGCCCTGACCTCGAACCTGCAATCCAAGCTGGGCGCCGTCATCGCCATGCCCGCGCTGAAGAAGATGCGCCAGAAGATCGACCCCAGCGCCATCAACGGCGGACCCCTGTTGGGCCTGAACGGTATTGTGGTGAAGAGCCATGGCGGCGCCGACGCCAAGGGCTTCGGCAACGCCATCCGCATCGCTGTCGATCTGGCCCGCAGCGACTATATGAGCAAGGTGGGGGACAACCTGGGCAAGCTGGACGCGGTGTTCGACCATGCCGCCAAGCCCGCCGCAGCCGTGGGAGAATCCCTGCAGTGACCGTCACCCGCAGCGCCGTGACCGGCGTCGGCTCTTATCTGCCGGACGAGATCGTCACCAACGCCGACCTGGCCAAGTTCGTCGACACGTCCGACGAATGGATTCAGGAGCGGACCGGCATCAAGCAGCGTCATAAGGCGCGCGATGACCAGCCGACCAGCGATCTCGCGGTCGAGGCCGCCAAGAAGGCGCTCGCCGACGCGGGCAAGGCGGCGGCCGATGTCGACCTGATTATCGTGGCCACCACCACGCCCGACATGACCTTCCCGGCGGTCGCGTCGATCGTCCAGGCCAAGCTGGGCGCGGGCGTCGGCATCGCTTTTGACGTGCAAGCCGTCTGCTCCGGTTTCGTCTATGCGCTGAGCGTCGCCGACGGATTCGTGGCGCGCGGCCTGTCGAAATGCGCCCTGGTGATCGGGGCCGAGGAGATGACGCGGCTGATGGACTGGACCGACCGGACCACCTGCGTCCTGTTCGGCGACGGGGCCGGCGCTGTGGTGCTGGAACCGCGCGAAGGGCAGGGGACATCGGACGACCAGGGCATGCTGGGATTCGCCTTACGGGCCGACGGGTCCAAGACCGATCTGCTCTACGTCGATGGCGGCCCGGCGACGACCGGCACCGTTGGCCACCTGCGCATGGCCGGAAACCAGGTCTTCCGTCATGCCGTCGTGAACATCGCAGAAGGCATCACGGCCGCCTGCGCCGCCGCTGACATTCAGATCGCGGATGTCGATTGGTTCGTGCCGCACCAGGCCAACCAGAGAATCATCAAGGGCGTCGGCGACCGGTTGGGTTTGGACGAGAACAAGGTGATCTCCACCGTCGCCACCCACGCCAACACCTCGGCCGCCTCCATCCCGCTGGCGCTGGACGCCGCGATCCAGGATGGCCGAATCAAGAAGGGCGATATGGTGCTGCTTGAAGCGATGGGCGGCGGCCTGACCTGGGGCGCCTGCGCGCTTCGGCTCTAATCGACATCGAGGCATTGATTTTTCGGGGGCTTTGCGCCCCTATGGATGCGAGCGGATCGCATGACAGCGGGGATATGATGGCAGGCCAACAGACCGTGACGCGCGCCGACTTGTGCGAAGCCGTGCATGAAGAGGTCGGCCTGTCGCGTCAGGAATGCTCCAGCCTGGTCGAACGCACCCTGGAACTGATCGTCGAATCGCTCGAGCGCGGCGAGACGGTGAAACTGTCCGGGTTCGGCGTCTTCCAGGTTCGCGAGAAGCGCGCGCGCATGGGCCGCAATCCCAAGACGGGCGAACCGGCGGCGATCAATCCGCGCCGGGTCATCAGCTTCCGCGCCTCGCAAATCATGAAAAGCCGGGTTCACGACGCCGTCGTCGAGGCCTGATCGCGGTGGCCAAGAGCGCCGACGCCTTCCGAACCATTTCCGAAGCGGCCGAAGAGGTCGGCGCGCCGCAGCATGTCCTGCGGTTCTGGGAAACGAAGTTCGATTTCGTCACACCTGTGAAGCGGGCCGGCGGTAGGCGGTTCTATCGGCCTCAGGACATCGCGGTTCTGAAGGCGGTCAAACGTCTGCTGCACGACGACGGGCTGACGATTCGTGGCGTCCAGCGCCTGCACAAGGAACAGGGGCTGAAAAAGCTGATCGGTGCGGAGGTCGCCGCACTGATCGACGACGGCGATGTCACGTTCGCTACGGCGACTTCCGATGTCGCGCGGGCCGAAACCTCGAATTTGCAGCAGGTTCTGGCCGATCTGGAGCAGGCCAAAGCGCGTCTGGACGCCGTTCTTTCACGGCGGGTGGAAAAGTCGTTTTAGCGTTTGCGGACAGCGGTCCCCCCGTCTATAGGGAGCGCCTTCGGAGCGTGGCGCAGCCTGGTAGCGCACTTGACTGGGGGTCAAGGGGTCGCAGGTTCGAATCCTGTCGCTCCGACCATTCTTGAAAAAGAATGATGATGGTGGGGTCGTCCTTGCGGGCGGCCCCATCGCCGTATCTGGGGGCAGGTTCGGCGCTCAGCCGCGCTCGGCCCATCGCAGCAACGGGATGAGAGGCAGGCCCCAGGCGGTCCCGCCGATGCCGAAGAACAGGAAGTCGATCCACTGCGACGGCGGCAGCATTCCGCGCAGGGCGATCAGGCCCCAGACCCAGAAAACGAGAAAGAGCAGCACGCCGATCGCGGCGACGAAGCGACGCAGACGCGGCGGCATCAGCGCTTGTTCCGGAACAGGAAGAAGGCGACCAGACAGATGCCAGATCCAACGAGCGCCCAAGGCACCCAGACCCAGCTGTCCATCGTGCTGACCGCGAAGACCCGCACCGCCAGAAACCATCCGCAGGCCAAGCCGATCCCGGACACCAAGCTTGTGCCGCCAAAGCCACGCCGGCCCGTTAGAAGGTCCGCGATCCAGGCCAGCAGCAGGCCGCCTGCGACGGCGGCGGCGATATCGGCGTATTGCAACCCTGATCTCCTGCGGCGACAGCGCCGTTAACTCAATCCGACTCGATCTTGTCGCTTGGGGCGGGCATACCGCACCGGTCGCGTCTGGTCTTCGTTCGACGCGACACCATATCCGGGTCAGTGTCAGGCGTCGAATGAACCGTTTCGGAAATCCAGATCGTAACCGCGCCGTCGCCGTATGGCTCTTCGCCACGGCCGCTGTCGTCTTCCTGATGGTGGTGATTGGCGGCATCACGCGGCTGACGGGCTCTGGCCTGTCGATCACGGAATGGAAGCCCATCATGGGCGCCATTCCGCCTTTGAACGACGCGCAGTGGGCCGAGGCCTTCGAGAAGTACAAGCAGATCCCGCAGTACGCGCAGGTCAACGCCGGCATGAGCTTGGGCGAGTTTCAGGGCATCTTTTGGTGGGAATGGCTGCACCGGTTGATCGGGCGTCTGGTGGGTATGGTGTTCGCCCTGCCGCTGATCGCCTTCCTGCTGTGCCGTCTGGCGCCGGCCCGGTCGGTATTCCGCCAGTGGGCCATGCCCAACCGCCTGATCTGGCGTTGTGTCCTGCTTCTGGCGCTGGGCGGCCTTCAAGGCCTGATTGGATGGTGGATGGTGTCCAGCGGCCTGTCGGAGCGTGTCAGCGTGGCGCCGGAGCGTCTGGCGACACACCTGGGCCTGGCGTTCGTCCTGTTCGCCGCCCTGATCTGGACGGGGCTGGAGGCCTGGAACGGTGAGGATCACGGCCGGCCGCCGTCGGGTTGGGCGAGGGGTGCCGGAATGCTGCTGGGCGCGGTCTTTCTGCAATGTCTGCTGGGCGCGCTGGTTGCGGGCGGTCATGCGGGGCTCGTCTATACCGACTGGCCGCTGATGAACGGCGCCGTTCTGCCGCCTGCCGACTGGAGCCTGGGCGCGACCGCCTTGCTGCATGATCAGGCGCTCACGCAGTTCAATCACCGACTGGTCGCCTATGGTCTGCTGATCGCCGTCAGCGTCTATACATTCCAGGCCTGGCGCTGGCGCGTGGCGGAGGGAATGGGGTTCGGCGCCTTCACGCTTGCGGGTGTGATCTGGTTCCAGGCTCTGCTGGGGATCGTGACCCTGCTGCACGCGGTTCCGGTGTGGCTTGGTGTATTGCACCAGGCGGGCGCCGCGATCGTGCTGGCGACGGCCACCGTGAACCTTTGGTTGGTGCTGCGGGCTCAGCCGCGCATGTTCATGTCCGGACCGAGGACCATGGGCCTCTGATCGCCAAGGTCATGCCGGGGTACATGATGTTGACGAACAGCACCTCGCCATCCGGCGAGAAGCAGGCGCCGGCAAACTCGGAGTTGCCGGTAAAGACGTTGCGGCCGATCGTATAAACCTTGCCCTCTGGCGTGACGCCTTTCAGGTGGTTGCGGACGTCCGAGGAGTAGTTGTCCTCGCACAGGATCAGATGTCCCCAAGGCGCGACGGTGATGTTGTCGGCCATGTTCATCGTTTTTGGATCAGTGCTCTCGACGAACAGCTGAAGACGATCGGCGGCGCCGTCGAAGCCGGGAACAAGGCGCAGCACCTGACCGCGGCGGATCGGCCCGCCCGAGGTTGCGGTGAAATACAGTTCGTCTTCGCCCCACCAGACGCCTTCGCCCCGCGCCACCCAGGCCGCGCCGGCTGCATGACCGCGCTTGGCCAGGTCGCCATTGGGAGACTCGACGTCGTCCAGATCGATCCATTCGATCTCCCTCCAGTCGCCGACAGCCCAGGTGCGACCGTCCTGATTGCGCGTGTCGGCCGAGGGTGCGCCTTTCCAGGCCATCGCCTGAAGCCGGCCCCCCTCGATCAGCTTGCCGGGCGCATTGGGAATGAAGCGATAGAAGAGGCCGGCGTTGTCGTCTTCGGTCAGATAGACGACGCCAGTGCGGGGATCGACGCAGACGGCCTCGTGATCGAACCGGCCCATCGCCTTGAGAGGTACGGGATCAACCAGGCCGGTCGCGGTCGCCGGCACTTCGAAGACCCACCCGTGGTTCTTGGTCACATCGGCGTCGGCCGGCGTCTCCAGCGTCTCCTCGCAGGTCAGCCAACTGCCCCAAGGCGTCGGGCCGCCGCAGCAATTGGTCGAGGTGCCGGCCAGCGTCAGATGCCGGCTGACCATCTGGCGGGTCGCCAGATCATAGATGACGGTGGAGCAACCGCCGGGCAGGGGGCGGCCATTCTTGTAGGTGTCGTAGCCCCGGCTGGCGTCCAACAGATCAAGCCGTTCTTCACGAAGGCCGCCTGGACCCAGGTTGCGATGCAGGCCGCTGGAGCCCTTCAGCTCGTGATTGACAACCAGGGCCACACGAGATCCTTCCAGCGGGAAACAGGCCATGCCGTCGGGCTGTCCCGGAGCGAACAGGCCGTCGTCCATCGTGTCGCCGCTCTGGGCGACGACCTGATAGGAAAAGCCTTCGGGCAGATCGAGCAGACGATTGGGATCGCGCAGCAGCGGTCCGTAGCCATCGACATCGTTGACGTAGGTCTCTTCACCCGCCGTCTGAGCGGCGGCGTGACGCGCCAGTCCCGAAAAGGCGACGGCTGCGCCCGTGGCGATCAGACCGCGACGATGAAGGATCATGAAGGGGCTCCAAAGCTGTCGCCGTTGCGATGCCCGCCTATAATCATGGTTTGATGACGTTTTATGTTACGCCGTAACGCTTCTCACACCACTTGCGCTGGGTATTTTAATACCGTATTTGAAAAACTGTGTTTGAACAATACGTTGTGGCAAATGCAGTGTTGTGACGTGCGTTGACGCGACCAATCGTCTCCTGTATCAGCGCGCCTTCATTCGGTTCCCTCGGGGGCCGGACCCGATTTTCGTCTCCAGGAACCCCCTCATGCTGAAGAGCACTACGGCTTCGTTGAAGCCGGCCGAGGTCGAGAAGAAGTGGATCCACATCGACGCCGAAGGCGTCGTGGTGGGCCGCCTCGCGACCTTCATCGCCAACCGTCTGCGCGGCAAGCACCGCGGCGACTACACCCCGCACGTCGATTGCGGCGACTATGTCGTCGTCACCAACGTCGACAAGGTGGTGTTCACCGGCAAGAAGAACACCGACAAGATTTACTATCGCCACACCGGTCACCCGGGCGGCGTCAAGTCGACCACGCCTGAGAAGGTTCTGGGCGGCCGCTTCCCCGAGCGCGTGCTTGAAAAGGCCGTCGAGCGCATGCTGCCCAAGGAAAGCCCCTTGGCCCGCAAGCAGATGACGCACCTGCGCCTGTTCTCTGGCAACCAGCACGACCACGAAGCCCAGCAACCGGAAACGATCGACTTCAAGTCGGCGTCGCCCAAGAACACCCGGAGCGTCTGAGCATGACCGACGTGACCAACACCGAAACCGCCACCGGCTTCGACGCTCTGAAGGGCCTGAGCTCTTCGGTCGAGAACGACGCGCCCGTCTATGTCCAGAAGCTGGACGCTCAAGGCCGCGCCTATTCGACCGGCAAGCGCAAGAACGCCATCGCTCGCGTCTGGGTGAAGCCCGGCACCGGCAAGATCACCATCAACGGCAAGGATCAGGAGCAGTATTTCGCTCGTCCCGTGCTGCGCATGATGATCGCTCAGCCGCTGACCGTCTCGGACCGCGCCACGCAGTATGACGTGATCTGCACCGTCGAAGGTTCGGGTCTGTCGGGCCAAGCCGGCGCCATCCGCCACGGCCTGTCGCACGCCCTGACGCACTTCGAACCGGAACTGCGCAAGGTCCTGAAGCCGCACGGCTTCCTGACCCGCGACAGCCGCGTCGTCGAGCGCAAGAAGTACGGCCGCGCCAAGGCTCGCCGCAGCTTCCAGTTCTCGAAGCGCTAATCGCGTTTACGCGGTTTGGATTTGGGGCGCTTCGGGGAGACCCGGAGCGCCCTTTTTCTTGCGCCTTTGCTCCTTAAGCGGAGAAGGGACGGGAGAGACAAATGACCCATACCATCTTCATCGACGGCGAGGCCGGCACCACGGGGCTGGAAATCCGCGAGCGGCTGGAAGCGCGCCCGGATTTGAATCTGCTGTTGCTGGGCGACAGACGTCGGGATGCGGATGCACGGCGCGAGGCTCTGAACGGCGCCGATGCGGTTATCCTGTGTTTGCCCGACGATGCGGCCCGAGAGGCCGTGTCCATGATCGAGAACCCGTCGGTCAAGGTGATCGACGCCTCGACCGCCTATCGGGTCGCGCCGGGCTGGGCCTATGGTTTTCCTGAAATGGATGCTGGGCAGCGTGCGCTGATCGCGCGCTCTCAGTTCGTGTCAAACCCCGGTTGCTATCCGACCGGTTTCATCGGCTTGATGCGGCCGCTGGTGAAGGCGGGTCTGGTTCCAGCCAACTATCCGGTCACGGTCAATGCGGTGTCGGGCTATTCCGGCGGCGGCAAGGCCATGATCGCCGAGTTCGAGGCGGCCCCAGAAGACAGCGGGGGCGCCGCGACTGCCTATCGCGCCTATGGTCTGACGCTGAGGCACAAGCATGTGCCTGAAATGACCAAACACACAGGTCTAAGCCGAGACGTGCTGTTCACGCCGGCGGTCGGAAACTACCGCCAGGGCATGCTGGTCGAGGTTCCGCTGCATCTGGCGGCCCTGCCGGAAACCCCCTCTGTCGAACGGCTGCACGGCGCCTTGGTCGAGGCCTATGACGACCAGCGGTTCGTCGAGGTCGCCGACCTGGAGGAGACCGAGGCCATGACCGGCATCGAGCCCGAAGGCCTGAACGGCACCAACCGACTGCGTCTACATGTCTTCGGTGATCGCAATGGCGAACAGGCGCGGCTGGTGGCTTTGCTGGACAACCTGGGCAAGGGCGCTTCAGGCGCGGCGGTGCAGAATCTGAACATCATGCTGGGCCTGGATGAGGCGACCGGTCTGATCTGAAGTCTGAAACCATTCCGCGACCTTCGTCGTATCAGGGACATGACCCAGTCCCTGATCCTGCATCGCCGGGGCCTTCTAATGGGCGCCGGCGCGCTCGCCCTGTCCGCCTGTTCGCCTCAGACGTCCGAAGCCGGGGAGGGGCAGTACGCAGCCTCGCCCTATCGTCGGGTCTCCGATGCGGATTGGCGACGACGCTTGGGCGACTCCTCCTGGCGCGTGATGCGGCACGAGGGGACGGAGCGTCCCTATTCCAGCCCGTTAAACGATCAGCATGCGCGCGGGACGTTCGTCTGCAAGGGCTGCGATCTGCCGCTGTTTCGATCGCAGTGGAAGTTCGATTCCCACACCGGTTGGCCCAGCTTCTATGACGTCATCGCCGCCAATATCGGCAAGAAGCGTGACCTGGCCATTGGCATTCCACGCACCGAATACCATTGCGCACGCTGCCTGGGACACCAGGGACATGTCTTCGACGACGGTCCGCGTCCGACGGGGCTGCGCTACTGCAACAACGGCGTGGCGCTGAAGTTCGTCTCGGTCTAGGCGCGACGCGCGCGCACGGCCGAATCGACGGTCAGGCCGAAGATGACCGAGGCGATGATCACCAGCAGCCCATAGTCGTGACCGGCGAAGAAGACGGGCGCGCAGGCCATGGCGATGACGATCAACGGAAACAGTCCGGCCAACACTGCCGTGCCAGGCGTGCTGACGTGGATCAGCGGCTGAGCGACCGGTCGTTTCATCGCGCGCGCCATTCGTTCATTAAGCAGGACAAAGGCGGCCGCGCAGATGACGGCCGAGATCACGTATTTGACCGTGTTGCCCGGTTCTCCGAACAGGCTGGCCGTCATGATCAGCAGGATCAAGGCGACGCCTGTGCTAAGGGCGAGCAGGGCGTTGGGTTCGAGACGGTTCAAGACTTCACTTTCACATAGCTGCCCGGCGCCGGCTCGATGGGCTTGAGCGGACCTTTGGCGGGGTCGCGGGCGGGAATTTGCTTACCGGAACGCGCGCCGAGCCAGGCCGACCAATGCTCCCACCAGCTGCCGGGATGTTCGACGGCTTCCGCCTGCCATTCAGCCAAGGTCGCGGGCAGGGCAGGGTTGGTCCAGTGCTGATACTTCTTTGCGGCGGGGGCGTTGATGACGCCGGCGATGTGACCTGACCCGGCCAGGGTGAAGGTCACGTCCTTGCCGCCAAACAGCTTGGCGGACCGATAGACGGAGTTCATCGGCGCGATGTGATCCTCGCGACTGGCTTGGAAATAGAGCGGGATCTCGACCTTCGACAGGTCCGCCGTCAGGCCACCGATCTCGAACTGCCCCTTGGCCAGGGCGTTTGCCCCGTACATCTGACGCAGATAATCGAGATGCAGGGTCTTGGGCATGCGCGTCTGATCGGCGTTCCAGAACAGCAGGTCGAAGGCGGGCGGATCCTTGCCCAGCAGATAGTTGCTGATGAAGAAGGACCAGATCAGGTCGTTGGACCGCAGGGCGTTGAACGTTTCGGCCATGGCTGCGCCCGGCAGGACGCCGCCCGCCGCATCCATCTGACGCTCGATCTCGGCGATCCAGTGTTCGTCGGTGAACAGCAGCAGGTCGCCGGCCTCGGCGAAGTCATGCTGAGCGGCGAAGAAGGTGGCGGCGGCGATGCGCTTGTCGCCCTTGGCCGCCATATGCGCCAGACCAGCGCCAAGCAGGGTGCCGCCGATGCAATATCCCACGGCGTTCAACTGCTTCGTGCCCGCCTGTTCCAGCGTCTTCTCGACCGCGCGATAGATGCCCTTTTCCAGATAGTCGTCGAAGCCGAAGCCAGCCTTGTCCCTGTCCGGATTGACCCAGGAACAGACGAAGACCGTAAAGCCCTGCGCCGACAGCCAGCGGATCAGTGAGTTCGCCGGCTGCAGGTCCATGATGTAGAATTTGTTGATCCAGGGCGGGAAGATCAGCAGCGGGATTTCGTGCTGGCTCTCAGTTGAGGGTGCGTATTGGATCAATTCGAACAACTCATCGCGCCACACGACATGGCCCGGTGCGGTGGCGACGTTCTCGCCAACGACGAACTTGCCGTAATCGGCCTGGCTGATGCGCAGCGATCCGCCGCCACGTTCAAGATCCGCGGCGAAGTTCTGCATGCCCTTCACCAGCGATTCGCCGCTGGTCTCCGCCAAGGCTTTCAGCGCGACGGGGTTGGAGGCCAAAAAGTTCGACGGCGAGAAGGCGTCTGTCAGCAGGCGGGTGAAGAATTGCGCTCGACGTTTGAGAGTCGGATCGACGTCCTCGACCCCGGCGATCAGGCCGTTCATCCAGTCTGACGTCAGCAGATAGGATCGCCGCATCATGTCGAACATGGGGTTTTCGGACCAGGCCGGGTCCTTGAACCGCTTGTCGACCGGGGCGGGATCGGGCGCCTCGCCGGCCGCCTGACGCGCCGTCGATGACCAGAGCTGCATATAGCGGCCAAACAGGTCGGCCTGGGCCTGAATCATCTTGTCGGGCTGGGCGGCCAAGCTGGTCATGACTGACGTCATGGCTGGCGCGACGTTGAAGGGATCGGCGGAAAGGGCGGCCGGCCGATCGGCCTGGGTCAGCGCCGCCTCGGCGATCGCGCTCTGGGCCATCATGGCCGCCTTGGCCAGATTCATCGACAGGGTTTCGATCACCTCGGCCTGGTTGGACGCTGGTGCGGTCGGTTCAGGCGTCGGCTCCGCATGGGTTTCAGAGGCGGCCTCCCGCGTTTCGGCAGGTTTCGACCTGGGCTGGCGAGGCGGGCGGGGCTTGGCGGACGTCGGACGTCCGGCTTTGCGTGCGGGGCGATCGGGAGCGTCTGTCGGCGTTCTGGGAGTCTTGGCCATGATCGTCCTTCGCGCTTCCGGCGTCAGAGGGCGGTTCATCCGCCCTTCCGCGCACCGCGATGATGGCATAAGACCATCAAGGAAATGAACGCGTCGCACTCGAAAAAAATGATCCTGATCGCCGCAGTCGCGATCGCGACGCCATTGAGCGGCTGTATCGGCGCATCCGCCTCCAAGACGGAGGCTGTCTCGCCGCTGGCGCCGCGTATCCAGGAACTGGTCGACGCGAATCGGCGCTATCCGCGCTGGGAGGACTTTCCGGCAGCGCCGACCGATCTGCCGCCGGTCACTCAGGTCGCGTCGAATGTGCAGCGTCTCCAAGGCGACAGCGCGACGCTGACCAGCGAGATCGCACGCATCGACTGGACGCTCGGCGACGCCGAGGCGCTCGCCGGCGAAACCCGCGCGGCCGTGAACGCCGTTCCGGTGTCGCCTGACGCCGTCCGAACCCAGGCGGATATCGAGGCCTTCGCTCAAAGCCTGCGTGACAGGGCCAAGGCTCCGCCGCCGCTCGACCGCCGCCCGACGCGATGACCGGTCGCGCGGGATGCAGAATCCCGCGATAATGCGCTGATGGCAGACGACGGCGGCGCAAAGACACTGAACGCATTTCTCGGCGTGTCTCGGTCCCTGTCCGGGCGCGCCTGGCGTCAACGTCCGGCCGACGCCGCAACGACGCGCGCGCACATGCAGACCCTGAATCTGGAAGAGCTGCTGGCCCGAGCGCTGGCCTCGCGGGGTGTTCGTGAAGACCAGGGCCAAGATTTCCTCACCCCGACCCTGCGCGCCCTGTTTCCCGATCCTTCAAGCTTCATGGACATGGATGCGGCCGCCGATGCGATCCTGAACGCATTACAGGCCAAGGCGAACATTCATGTGTTCGCCGACTACGACGTGGACGGCGCCTCAAGCGCGGCGCTGCTGGTGCGTTGGTTTCGGGCGATGGGCCACGAACTGTCGATCTATGTCCCCGACCGCCTGACCGAAGGTTACGGCCCAAGCGCCAAGGCCTTCGACACGTTGAAGGCGTCGGGTGCCGATCTGGTCATTACGGTGGATTGCGGGGCGGCGGCGAACGAAGCCCTGGCCCATGCGGCCGCCATCGCCCTGAACGTCGTCGTTATCGATCACCACCTGATGCGCAGCGAGCCGCCGACGGCGTTGGCGGTCGTCAACCCAAACCGGCCGGGCTGCAACTCGGGTCAGGGCAATTTGGCGGCCGCGGGGGTCGTCTTCGTACTTCTGGCGGCGCTGAACCGGGAGGGGCGGCGTCGGGGCCTGTTCGCCGAGAGGCCCGAGCCGGACATTCGTCAATGGCTGGATCTGGCGGCTCTGGGCGCCATCTGCGACGTGACCGGTCTGACCGGCTTCAATCGCGCGCTGACCGGCCTTGGTCTCAAGGTCATGAGCGACTGGCGTAATCCGGGTCTGCGCGCGCTGCTCGCGGCGGCCGGCGCCGAAGCGGGACCGGCCAAGAGCAATCATGCGGGTTTCATCCTGGGGCCGCGCATCAATGCCGGAGGACGCATCGGTCGCTCCGATCTGGGCGCGCGGTTGTTGTCGACGGATGATCCCGCAGAGGCCGAGGCCTTGGCGGGTGAACTCGATGCACTAAATCTATCACGGCGCGATGTGGAGCGGGCCGTCACCGACGCCGCCGTTCGTCGAGTCGAGGCGACCGGCGCCCATGCCGACGAGAGCGCCGTCGTCGTGGTCGCGGGCGAGGACTGGCATCCGGGCGTCGTCGGGATCGTCGCCGGCCGTTTGCGCGAGCGCTGGCGCAAGCCGGTGATCGTCATTGGCGTCGATCCCGTCACCGGTCTCGGGAAGGGCTCGGGCCGGTCACAGCCAGGCATGAACCTGGGACGCGCGATCCAGGCGGCCTGGGAGAGCGGGATCCTGATCGCTGGCGGCGGTCATGCCATGGCGGCAGGCCTGACGATGGACGGTGCGCGCGTGCCCGAGTTGACGGCCTTCCTGAACGAGAGACTCGCTACCGAAAGGGTAGAAGCTGTCGCACAGGACGTGCTGGAGATCGACGCCCTGATCGACCCCGCGGCGGCGACGCGCGATCTGTTCGAATCGTTCGAGCGTCTGGCCCCATTCGGCCCTGCCAACCCGGAACCCAGCTTCGCCCTGAGCGGGGTTCAAGCCCGCGAACCCGTCGCCATGAATGGCGGTCATGTGCGGTGCCGGCTGGTCGGTCCAGATGGCGCGTCGGTCAAGGCCATCGCCTGGCGCTGCGCCGATCTGCCGACGGGCCAAGCCTTGCTGTCGGGGCAGGGCGGGCTGAGCATCGTGGGCCGGCTGAAGGCTGACGATTGGAATGGGCGCAAGGGCGTGCAGTTCGAGATCGAGGATGTCGCCGATCCTCGAATGATCTGACGGCGGCTCCAAAAAACTGAAAATCCACGCTTGCACCGCTCCGAGGGCGCGGCTATATCGCCGGCTCTCCCGCGCAGCGGTCCCTTCGTCTATCGGTTAGGACGTCAGGTTTTCAACCTGAAAAGAGGGGTTCGACTCCCCTAGGGACTGCCACGCGGGCAGTATTATGGTTGAGCCTTTGAGGCTCCCGGCAAGCAGCATAGCCCAGATAGCATGAGAGACTGGCGGTCATTCGCCAGCGCCTGCGATGCGCGTCTGCACTCTCCCAAACGCAAGCTTCTGCATAGACGCGCATTTTCCGCTTTTCAAAATTTCGCGGAACGGTGTTAAATATAAAACGAGTCCGCTGGAGGCGCGGGCGGGGGTTTTTAAGTGTCTGACTTTAGAGAGACGGAAACGGCGCAGACCGTTCGCGTCACTGGGCGCGTGAAGTGGTTCGACGCCGTCAAGGGCTACGGTTTCATCGTCCCTGACGATCCGACCCTGACCGAAACGAGAGATGTCCTGCTGCATATCAGCAGCCTGCGGGATCTCGGCCGTGATGCGGCCGACGAAGGTGCGACCATCACCTGCGACTGCGTCAAACGCGCCAAGGGTTGGCAGACGATCGAGATCCATGACCTGGGCGAGGGCGAAGCGACGCCCGCCGTGCGTCGACCCGTGACTTCGCCGCCGCCGCGGCCGGTCGCCGAAAGTGACGAACAGCTGGAGACCGCCCTGGTCAAATGGTTCAATCGCACCAAGGGCTACGGATTCGTCGTGCGTGATCGCGAGCCGGGCGATATCTTCGTCCACATCGAAACCCTGCGTCGCTGCGGCCTGGATGATCTGATTCCTGGCGATGCGGTGCGGGTGCGATTTGCCAACGGGCCCAAGGGTCTGGTGGTGGCAGACATCAGAACGGGCGGCTGATCGAGCGCCCAGGAGAGGCGTATGATCAAGGCGACGAGACGTTTTGCAATGGCGGGGCTTATTATGCTCGCGCTCGTCGGATGCGCGGCCAAGGCGCCGGTCGGCCCCAATGGCGAGCCGCTGCAGAAGCTGGCCGTCGTGACCACGTCAGGCGAGCATCAGTTCTGGGTCGAGATCGCCGACGAAGAGCCCGAACGCCAACGGGGGCTGATGTTCCGTCCGCCGCTCGAAGCCGACCGCGGCATGCTGTTCCAGTGGCCGGGAGAAGCGCCGCGCGAGCAAAGCTTCTGGATGCGCAACACGCCCAGTTCGCTGGACATCCTTTATATCGATCCGCAGGGCCGGATCGTCTCCATCGCTTCGCACGCCACGCCGTTCTCGGAGGCGCCGATCCCTTCCAATGGCGCCGCCAACGGCGTCTTGGAACTGCGGGCCGGGCGGGCGGCCGAAATCAACGCCAAGCCCGGCGACAAAGTTTTACATCCTTATTTCAAGCCTTGATTGCGGATCGCGTCGCGAAGTGCCAATAGAGCGCTCCGTTCGGTCCGGGGTGTAGCGCAGCCTGGTAGCGCATCTGGTTTGGGACCAGAGGGTCGGAGGTTCGAATCCTCTCGCCCCGACCAACGGAAGGCCGCTGGATCATATGACCGGCGCGCGTTATGGCAGGGTTACAGACCCCGCCGTCACTAAGGATTTCGCCATGTTGGCTCGCATCTACCGCCCGGCCAAAACTGCGATGCAGTCGGGCAAGGCCAAGAGCCGCGACTGGCGGCTGGAATTCGAACCGGCGTCGGCGCGCACCATCGATCCGCTGATGGGCTGGACCAGCTCCACCGACATGAACGGCCAGGTTCGGCTGAGCTTCGAATCGAAGGAAGAGGCGATCGAATACGCCGAGCGTCACGGCATCGCCTTCCGCTTGCACGAGCCGAACGATCCGCCGGTGATCATCAAGGCCTATGCCGACAATTTCGCCACCAACCGCAAGCAGTCTTGGACGCACTGACGTCTGACGTCTTGCCAGAGCGCCCATAGCTCAACCGGATAGAGCACCCGCCTTCTAAGCGGGATGTTGCAGGTTCGAGTCCTGCTGGGCGCGCCAAGCTTTCCGGCTCAAGGGAGCAGTCGGTTTTACAGCGAGTTTTACAAAAGAGTTCCGTCTCCGTTTCGCTGGTGAGCTGTCTGATAGTTGTTTAGCCTGCACGCATGACGAATACGGTCTACATCGTTGGAGCCGGGGCAAGCACCGAATTCGGACAGCAGGGGGCGATGCCTGTAGGCTTCGCATTGGCGACTCGTATTCAGTCAATGGCCGAGCACAATCTCGCTTATCCAAATGATGCCGACTCGACGATCGTCTCGGCTTTGCATCAGTCACCGACGGGCTATGACGGACCTGCCCGTCAAGCGCTTTCTCGGATAGCTACGTCAGTCACTTCGCGAGATTCTATCGACGATTTCGTCAATGAGTGGGCTGCCATGCCTCGGTTGGCTGAGATAGCAAAGCTCTGCATTGCGCAGGTCATCATCGCTGCAGAATCCGCAACGTTCTTAGGACCGCATTCGCGCGGTGAGACAACACCGGCTGTTTTACTCGCGAGTATGCGGCCCACCTGGCTAGACCAGGTTGTGAGGTACGTTGGAAGCCCGCGATTTGAGCGTCGGAGATTGCATGACGCGCTGGCTACGACCTCATTCGTAGTTTTCAATTATGATCGGTGCATTGAGTATTACCTCTACGCGAACCTCACATCCGTCCAGGGCCTGAGCGCCGCTGATGCCGCTGTCGCGATATCTCGGATTAACATCATTCACGTGTATGGCGCGATTGATCCCATGCCGGAATTGGGGGGGAGAACCTCCTTCGGCGCGGTTGATGCCCGTGGGCTGACATTCGCGGCATCCGGACTACAGACCTATTGCGAGAGCATCACTTCGCATGTTGCGGAGAGAATCAGAGCGACAGTGCAACATGCGGAGAGGCTAGTATTTCTCGGGTGCGCCTTTCACCCACAGAATATGGCAGCGCTGTTCCCTGCGGGCGTACCGTCGGCTTCGATCTTGGGCACTTCATGGGGGATGAGAGCAGGTCGACTCACTTCCGTTACACGCGAGCTGATGAACGCGGACGATTTCGGCGCGAACAGGGTCGATCTCCAATCAATGACTGCAGCAAGTCTGATCGATTATTTTCACGATGACCTATTCAGCTAGCTCTCGAGGCTTGATCGATCCGCCGGATGCGGTCCTTCAGCAGCTCGTCCTTCTTCACGTAGACGTTGATCAAGCGCTCGACCTGGTCCTCTGACCAGGTGAAGATTTCCGATATCTCACGCACCGTCAGACCGGCGAGGAACATGCGCGTCGCAGCCGTGCCACGCAGGTCGTGGAAGTGCTTGTCGATGCCGGCCTTGTTCTTGGCGCGGATGAACGACGCGTTGAACCCTGTCTTCCAGGGCAAGCCTTCGGTGTTGACCAGGATGGTGGTGGCGGCGATCGACGTGCCGTTGCGGCGCGGGATCTCATTCAAGAGCGCGCGCAGCTCCCCATAGATCGGCACGATCGCCGTCTTGCGCTCGCCGCTCTTGCCCGTCCGGACCTCGATCGAGTGAGCCAGGACGTGGTTCCAAGACAGCTTCAGGACGTCGCTCTTCCGAAGCCCGGTCAGCGCCGCCAGTCGCACCGCCCACATGACCTCGCGCGACGCCACCTTCGACAGCGCGTCGATGTCGTCAGCGAGCCAGATGATGTCGGCCCGGTTGCTGGAATAGATTCGCGGGATGCCGCTGCAGGCGTTGTTCTGCAGCCGACCTTCAGCCACGCCGAACGACAAGATCCGAGAGAGGACTTGCAGCGCCATGTCGGCCTGGCGCGGTGTGTGTTTCATCTCGTCCCGCCATTTGCGGATCGAGACGCGGATCAGGGGGCGGTCGAACGCCAGGATGCTGAGGTCGCCAAATCGCTTGTCGATCTTGTCGATAAATGGCGTCCAGTTCGCGCGGCTCTTGTCCGCCAGCCCCTTCCAGTCGTCGCTGGCCTTATAGGACCGGATCAGAAACCGAAGCTTCGACTTGTCGCCGTCGACGCGCCCCTTGCGCAGCTCCGCGAGCTCCTGGACGAACGCTTCTGTGCCCGGCTCACTGACAAGCCGAGGCCCGCCACGCCAGGCGTAGACGTAGTCGCGGCCCTTCGACCGCACGATATGGACGCCCTTAATGGGCAGCATCGCCATGGCGGGACAGGTGCTCGCGAATCTCCGCGTCCAGCGCGTCGTCACTACCTTGGTCCGGACTGACGTCGATCGGCAAGATGACGACTTCGCCATCGGCCGAGATCGACACCCGGTGATGACCGCCGGCGATGGCGCGGTCGATCGCGCGTTGCTGAAGGCCTGTGAGGCGACGGGGGGTCACAGATTAACTCCGTCGCCTAGAGCCTGACGCGTCCGAAACCGGCCGAGAGGGGAGAGCCGCCAGCCGTCATCCACGGTTTCGATAGCGTCAGCGCCAACCTTGGCGCGGATCTCAGCCATGCACAGATCGGGCGTGCGAGCTCGCATGTTGACGATGCGACCGCGCCGGCCGATCGCCTTGCGGGCTTCGGCCGGTGACACAGGAACGCGGCCGACGGCCTGCGCCAGCTGGTCCAAGAGACAGGCAGCGTCGCGCTGAAGGCCAAAGGCGTGGAAATATTGAGCTGTGCGTCGGTCGGCCGCCTGGCGCTCTTCGTACGACGGGCCGCCGCTGATCAGCGTCACCAGCTCGGACAGGCGGGGGATCTCGATCTGCATCAGGCCCTTCCAATTTTGTGGCAGCGACGGATCTGCGGGTCTCGAGCGCAACGGCCGATCGGATCAGGACATCGGCCTCTGCCTCATCCATCGTCTCCATCCGCTCACGCGCCATGCCGCGCAGACCGACCGCCAGTTCGACGACCCCTTCATCCTCCGCTTGGGCAAGGGTGCGGGCCGTGGCGATCTCCAGCTTCTGGCCGATCTCGGCCAGCCGGATCAGTTCGGCGACGAAGGCGGCCGGCTGGCCATCGACATGCACCTTGCCCGCCGGCGTCTCGCACGTGGTCAGCTGCAAGCCCTTGCGGGCCTGCAGCTCTTTCAACCAGGTGAAGTCAACGATGGGATCGCCCTTCGGCATCAGGCGGCCATCTGTGCAAGATTGACGGCGCTGGGCCCAGCCAGGGCCCGCGCAACCGACATGAGGGACGTCTGGTGATCCGCCGGCATCGCTAGGAAGCACGTCGCCAGTTCGGCACCGTCGTGAGTGCGGGCGAGCTGACCCATGGGGCTGGCGTCGTCGCTGGCCTCCTCGCCATAGAAATCGGCGGGATGCGCCTTCAGGTACTTGGCAATCAGCGCCAAGCGCGCGGCCGAGACGCGGTTCACGCCGCGCTCGTATTTCTGGATTTGCTGAAAAGTGACTTCGGCAGCGGTGGCCAGCTGTGCCTGGGTGATCCGCAGCGCCTCGCGGCGAGCGCGGATCCGGGCGCCAAGGGCGATGTCGAAGGGGTCGATGACGTCGGTCATGAGTTTGAGCCTCCACGGCACAGGAAGACGGCAATCGCCGCCAGGATCAGGACGTAGCCGGCGACGAAGCCGGCGACGGCCCAGGGTCGAAATCGACGGGGTCCGCTCATCGGCTGGGCCAGAAGCACCAGGCGAGATAGGCGAGCACCAGGACGGTGAAGCAGACCGGATGACCGATGATCAGGCCGTCGATCGCAGCGGCGGCGCCGCCGATCGGGGGCGTGGCCAGGTGCGCAGCGACGACCAGGCTGATCCTCGGTCGCCGGCGTCGGTGGCGCATCTCTCGAATAGTGACATGCGCGGTGGGTCGGCCGGCTTCGCTGCCGATGATGTTGTGCGTCATTGGCCATCAAGCTCCGCAAAGGCCGCATCCTTCGCGGCGTTGAGTTCAGCGATTGTGGTGCTGGACCCGGCGGTGGCAGGGCAGGCCGCCCGCAAACGGGTCTTGTGGTGGGCGCTGACGGTCGCTTTGGCTTCCTTCGCCGACAGTTCGCCGGGGAAGAGCAAATCCAAGCCGAGGATGTCGCGCCAGCTTTGGGGGGCGGGTAGGGCGCTCACGCTGGCGCTCCCAACAACTTCAGCGCCTCGATCACGGCCGGCTGGTCGAAAGCCTTCAGCATCGCGGCCTTGTCGGCTTCGTAGCGTTCTCGGGAGGCCCTGGCTTCCAGCGCCGCCAGCGCATGCGCCGGCGACTTGCCCAGCATGGCGTCCAGGGCGAGGTTGGCGCGGTGGCAGGTTTCCTCGACCTCAGCGGCCGCGGCTCGCAGCGAGCGGTGCTCGCGCATGGCCTGCTGCAGGCGGATCAGCTTCTCGACAGTCCAGCCGCTGCGCGTCCGGACCAGGTCGCAACGGCAGACGCGCTCCAGATCACAGCTGCAATATCGGCGAATGATCACCGGCTTTCCTTTCGAACGTATGGCGGCGGTTGCGTGCAACGACCCTCTCCCTCAATCGTGAGGGGAGTTCACACCAATTGAACGGCGCGAGTCAAGCGTCCAGTTCAACCAATGTGAACTTTGCGCCGCGCGAACTTGACGCGCCTCTCGGTTGCTGAAACTCCGGACGGTGCTGGAGGGAGATTTAAAGTGCCGGATCTGGAAGAAGTGAGAATGCAAATCGCCCGTCTCGGAACGGTCGATGCCGGGCTGGGGAAGCGGGAGATCGCTGCACTGCCGAGCATTCTTTGGGAGCACGAAACAATAACCAGCGCCGTGAGTGGTGCCTTGGACAATAGGGTCGGCATGCTGGTGGCTACCGATCGGAGGTTGATCTTCCTCGACAAGAAGATGCTGGGCGGCCTGAAGGTCGAGGACTTCCCTTATCAAAACATCACGTCGATTAGTTACGAGCTCGGCATGATGTTCGGCACCATCCGCATCTTTGCGTCCGGCAACCGTGCCGAAATCTCGATGGTGCCGAAAGCTCTTGCGCAGGGCTTTGCTGAGAAGGTTCGTAATAGAATTTCGGGTGGGTCTGGTGCTGGGCAAACGCCTGCGCCAGCAGCAGCCTCGGCGCCGCAGGCCGTGGTCGGCCTCAAAGGAGAAGCTGGGTCGGGCCTTATCGATCAGCTTGAACGACTAGGGGCGCTTAAGGGTCAGGGACTTCTTACGGATGAGGAGTTCACCGCAGCGAAGGCGCGACTCCTGGTTTAGTGGAAGCTCGAAGCGGCGACGCTGAGTTTCGGCCGAGGCCGGCGGCGATCGCCATCGCACTTTCCCTCAGCTGACGAAGCTGTAGGGCCTCCTCTGGAGGCATGAGCAACTCATACGGTCGGATCTGAAGCCACTTGGCAACGGCGTTCACGATGTCTCGCCGATAGGGCTGTTTGCTGTGCCAGATCCGGTGGGCATGGTTCTTCAGGAGCCCCAGCTCGGACGCCAGATCGGCTTGGCGTTTGCCCGAAAGCTCCGCCCATTCTTGCAGATACCAATCTGGCTCGTCGGTGTCGGTCACGTCCACATTGTGTGGACCCAAACGCGATACGTCGTTTCTCGCCATTTGAACCATCGAATTTGACTCCGAGTTCAAACAGTGTGAACTACCGCAGTAATGCGGTTATCAGACTGGCGAAAATCAATGGGGTGGCCGCAGTCTGCGGTGGCCAAGCGGCTTGGGCTTCGGTCGAAGGCGCAGATCTCGGGGTATGAGAACGGATCTCTGACCCCGACGGCTGAGATCGCCATAGCAATCGATCGGATGACTGACGGGTTGTGTCCCGTCTGGGAGACCCGGCCGGACCTCCACGACGTCCGCGTCATCCGCGCGCCAACCGGCAGCCAGGTGTCAGCATGATGTGCTGGATAGGCATGGCCGCAGGCGTGGCGGCACTGACATGGAACGTCTGGCTGCGCTGGCGGAACCCGAAGTCGCAATCGGCGGCCCGCCTCAGGCGCCTCGCCGTCCGCCTCCACGCGCAGAATTGGACCCAGGGTCAGATCGCCGAGGAGCTGGGCCGCGATCCACACGAAGTCGCTCAATGGCTCGCGGAAGCTGATCGAGCGCGGGCGCTGTAGGATGGCTGTCGGGGGAGGGGACTTTTGCGATGACTGCGCCTGGCCGGACTGCCAGGGCGTCGGCTTCTGCCTGAGGCCATTCGCGTCCCCCATGGCGCTCTTGGGCCTGCCGCTATCCCGAGCCGAGTTGCTCGAACTGGCGGACGAGCTGACCGCGCGGCCCCAGCCGGATCTGTATTCGCGAGAGGACCACGGGTTCCTCGCCTTCAACCTCGCCACCGTCAGCCTGACCGGCGCTGGTGAGCGCCCTGTCGTCGTACCCGCCATGCCAGCGGTCCCCCTCCGGAGCGACGACGGGGCATCCCTTTCCGAAATCTCGACGTCGGGATCTTCCCCCGCGCTCGAGCGTCCCGCCGCTGAAGCCGGAACAGCAATTGCGCCAGTAGGCGGCGGGACACCCTCATCCAGTGCCGCGTCCCCCGTCCACGCAGGGACACAGTGCTGAGCCGCCGCGAGAGCCCCTTCTTCCGCCACGGCGCCGGTCTGATTCAAAACCGTTCCCGATTCGTCCCGAAAGTTAACGGGGCGCACTTGCGCGGCCGCTCGCGCCTGCTCGGCCGACGTCGCTGCGCGCGCCTCACGGCCCTCCGCCACCGGCTCCTGGCGAGGCTTTGCCTGGACCGCGAGCGACGCCCGGCCCCCCAGCGTGATCAGCGCCAGACCCACATCGGCAAAGCACCCGCTTCGCCCGCCTGACGGCCCCGGTTCGATGACCGGCCGACAGCCCTGTGAACCCGCCGGGGGCGGAATTCTGCAGCGCTGATCGTGATCGCCAGTGGCGGCGCGTGCGGACGGCTTGCCCCCATCACAGCCAACCATGGCCGCCATACGGACGGTCATCGGGATTGCTCATGTCTAACGCCGGGCGGGAAGCGCTTCGGCGACTGCATGTCTGCGCCCCGACAGGACCGGCCGTCAGGCGGATTCGCGAGGACCGAATCCCCATGCAATTGCGACAGCACGCGTATCTAGCGCGTGAGCTTCAGGACGCCTGTGGCGGCCCTGACGCCTGCCTGAATATCCTTGAGGTCTCGCCGTTCCCGATCGGACGGACCCATCTCTATGACACTCGCGACCCATCGACCCCGCGCACCATGCCGATCGGTGCGGTCGAGGTGCTCGAGGGCGTCTGCCAGCGGAAGATTTACACGGCGGTGCTCTGCGCACGGCAGGCAGCACCCAGCGACGCCCAATGCGCGGTCAGCGAGGCCTGCGAGCTCACCGAGACCGTGGCGACCGTCCAGCGCCTGGTGCGCGAGGCGGCGAAGGACGACGACATCAGTGAGAATGAAAAGCGGGATATCGAGCCGCACATTCTGGCGATCGAGCGACTATGCCTTGGGCTCCGCGCCGCCATGGATGCGGGAGCGGCAACATGACGGCCGTCCCGATCGACCACAGCCACCGACGTCGACGGCCCGAGCCTGAAACACGCCGAACGCATTCGCCGGTTCGGCGCAACAGCCAGCCTGCCGGCGGCGAGAACTGGCGGCCTCTCAGCTGGGAAGAGGGGCGGCGGATCCTGTTGGCCCTGCGGATCCACGCCGAGAAGCAGAGGCGCAAGGGCGAGCGCACCGGCACGGCGCCCCGTGACAAGACCGACGCCGGCGGCATCAGCTTCGGCGCCATCCGCCTGGCAGAGATCCTGGTGGGCATAGCCACCAAGCGGGGCGGCCGCCTTGAGCCTTCGGTGAAGTGGCTGGCCAAGGCGTTGAACGTCCCGCTGAAATCCATCCACGCCTGGAAGGCGCAGCTGAAGCGACACGGCTTCTTGGACTGGCGCCGTCGCTGGGTCGCCACCGGCCGACAAGGCGCGCGGGGTGACCAGGTGCAGCAGACCTCGAACGCCTATTGGCTGAAAGCGCCCCTGGAAGCCCTACAGGCGGCTGCCAAGGTGCTCGCGCCCCGGAAGGCCGAAGAAGACGACGAGGCCCGCTGGTCGGCCATGCCTGCGGCGATGCAGGCCAGCCTGCGCGCGATGAAAGCCTCGGCCGCGCGGCGCAGCGAGCGCGGCCCCCAGGCTGGTCGAAGATCTGACCCATGAATCACCTGAGGGGTCTGAATCCGGCCTCTCTCAAGATTAGAAGGCGTCGAGCTAGTCGCTCGACCACATGATCAAGGGATGAAGGGCGTCGCGCTAGGACGCGCGACAACATTTCCCGGGATCACAACGACCGCCAAGGGCGGTTTTCATCCCCCTCACAACAGGGGGCCGAGCAGTGCTCGGCCTCATTGAACCACGCTGTCGCGTGCCAACCGGCCGACGACGGCGTCTGCTCGCTCGTATGTGGGCTGGGCGAAGACGGAGGGGTCGAGCTCCCGCGATGCCTCTAGGTGCCTGGTGATGCGAGGCCGCGACCGATCGTTAGACAATCTGACCTAAAATCTTCACAGCCGGGCGCTACTTCGCATACAGGAACGCCGCATCAATCTTTTTCGTAGATTCTCACAAGCGGTTTGGCGCTACGTGCGCCTTCGGTCTATTTGGATTTCATGACCCAGCTCCAAGTTCACAACTTCGGTTGCATCGATGAGGCTGATCTCACCGTCTCGCAAATCACTGTCCTGATCGGCCCGCAGGCGAGCGGCAAAAGCGTAATCGCTAAGCTGCTGCACTTCTTCAATGAGGCTATCGCGCGAGTCGTTGACACGGCTCAAACGCAGGATAGTCGGAGCTACATCGCCAACCTCGAAAATCGTTTCGTGGAGCAGTTCCCGGCGACGGCGTGGGGTAGCAAGAGATTCAGCATCACCTACGTCGCAGGACCTTTTACCTTCTCCGTTACGAGAAATCGCAGCGAACGTTATCGAGTAGTCATTGAGGCAAACGAAGCCTTCTCTTTGTATCTTTCAGACTTGGCCGTGAAGTTCTCGCACTTCCGAGCTGCGATAGCTTTACCAGACGCTAATACGCTAGCAGCTTTCGAGAAGTTCTGGCCGCTGATGGAGCGCGAACAGGAAAGTCTATCTTTGATAATGGGGGCAGACTATGTCCGGTCTCAGGTTTTTGTGCCTGCTGGACGGTCCTTCTTCACTACGCTGGGCAAAACCGCAGTAGCGCTAGGGAGCTCCGTCGTAACTGACTCGATTACCCAGCGGTTTGGCAGGTTCATCACTTCCCTGCGCGACGACGCTTTCCCGATGCCCGACGAGGTGCTCAATCAACCTCAAGCGCGCCGTATTATGGGCGGTAGAGTAGTCCGAGAGGGTGATCGAGAAATCCTGAAATCAGAAGACGGTCGGACGATACCTCTCAGCTTGATGTCATCAGGCCAGCAGGAGTTTTATCCTCTACAGGTCGCGCTCGGGTATGCCTCTTACATAAATGCCGAAGGTTCAGTCGTATTCATCGAAGAGCCGGAGGCTCATTTATTCCCTTCGGCACAATCTCAACTGATAGACTTGCTTGTGGACACTGTAGGCAGTGAGGCCTCAGATATGAGGATGTTCATAACCACACATAGTCCATATTGTCTTTCCAAAATGAACAACTTGCTTCGCGCAGGCGGATTGGCGGGCGCGCGGCCAGATCTGGCACAACGTATTGCGGAGGTCGTTGAGCCTGAACGATGGCTGACTCCTGAGCGGCTCTCGGCATATGCAATCGACCGCGGCAAACTGAAGAGCATCTTGGATGAAGACGGCCTGATTGATACGAACTACATTGATTCGATATCTGCTGATCTCGCTGATCAATTTGGCGCTCTGATAGACTTAGAGTTTCAAAACTGATGTCAGATGCATGCATAAAGAGCTGCAACGACAGCAATGTTCGTGTTTCGGACTCTGGAATGCACGCCACGTTCCAAAATCCACTCAGGAAAGACTACACGAAGTATATTGTCGATGGATGTCTTTTGAAAAACTGCCTTGCAGCAGATTTTGCTGTTGAAGAAGTAGGTGTCGGCATGGCGGTAGTTGAGCTCAAGGGCGGTAGGGTCGAACATGCCCTAAAGCAGGTATCAGCTACGACAGAGCATTTTCGAAAGGACCGTGACTATCGTGAGCCCATCTGCGCCGTGATCGTGTCTCGGCAGTCTCCTCTAGGAGCCGCCAGCATCGCCCGTCACAGGCTAGCTTTCGCCAGGGCACACGGGGGCGCGGCGCTGCACGTTCACTCCAGCAGGCGCGATTTTGTCATCGCCGATCTGCTGAAAGCATCTGGGAAGCGCTGATCGCTGCAAGGAACTGCACTGGCGAACGGCCTTCAACATAAGCTTTCTGCGGCGCTTGCGCACTGGCTTTTGGAGGGTTCGACAGATGCAAGAATTGCGACCCATAAAGCGCGCGGGCGAGGTGGGGGAATGAGCGCGGCTCTTGGGGGCCACGAGGGGTGCCACCCCTCCGGCGCCCGCGCAGGCCTGTCGCGGCCTCACGCCCGCGCGATCGGGGTCTCTGACAGCCTGGTCGTGTAGGCCGGGCTGCGCATGTCCGCCTTGGTCGACCACCTCTTTGTCAGTCCGGCCCGCGCCGGCACCAGCGCGCCGCGCCCATGTCGGCGGTTGACCTGGTCGAGCGCGGCCATCAGCTGCTCGCGGCGCAGATCGGCCTTGGCCAGAAGGTCGCCGGTGGCTGAGCCCGCTCGCACCAAGTCGTCCAGCATCACCCCGGCCTTGGCGTATCGGAAGCCCGGCGCCCACAGCCGCCGCACCACGACGGTGGCGGCCGCGATCATCTCGGTCGTGTCGCTGCTGGGCGTCCATAGCGCGGCGCGTCCGCTTACCGATCGCGGCGGCCCAGCCGCATGCGCGCGGGTGTGGAAGAAGACGGTCATGTCGGCGGAGGCCAGACCGTGCTGGCGCAGCTTCTCGCCGGCGCGGGCGACATAGCTGGCCACGGCCTCGAGCAGCTCGTCCAGGTCTGTGATCGGCCGACCGAACATCCGCGTTACCGCGATGCCCTTTCGTGTGGGCGGCGTCAGCTCGAGATCCTGGCAGAGGATCCCGCGCAGCTCCAGGACCAGGCGCTCGCCAGTCACCGTAAGCAAGCCGCGCGCGGCGCGCGGATCCATGGCGCGTAGATCCGCCGCCGTCGTCACCCCGATCGCCGTCAGCTTCGCGGCCGAGGCCCGGCCGACGCCCCAGACGTCCGCGACCTCGACGGTCGGCAGCAGGGCGTCCTGCCACGTCGGCTCGGTCAGATCACACACGCCCGCCAGCTCGGGCCGCTTCTTGGCCAGATGGTTCGCCACCTTGGCCAGCGTGCGCGTCGGTCCCAAGCCGACACAGGTCGGGATCCCGGTCCAGCGACGGACGGTGGCGCGCATGTCGCGCGCCTGGCTAGCCGGGTCGGCGTCGCCCGTGAAGTCCAGGAAGCTCTCATCGATGGAGTAGATCTCGACGTCGCGAGCGTAGCGCCGATAGACGTCGTTCACCCGTCGGCTCATGTCGCCATACAGGACGTAGTTCGAGGACCGCGCCAGGACGCCTGCGGCCGTGGCCTGGTCGCGGATCTTAAACCAGGGATCGCCCATCTGAATGCCCAGCGCCTTGGCTTCTGGCGTGCGGGCGATCGCACAGCCGTCGTTGTTCGACAACACGATGACCGGCCGGCCCTCGAGCGCCGGATCAAAGACCCGCTCGCACGAGCAGTAGAAGCTGTTCCCATCCGATAGGGCGAAGACGCGGCGGCTCATCGCGGCGCCGGGCGGTGTGGCGTCAGCGACCAAGTGATGACGCCCCAGATCAGGGCCTCGGACGCCTCATCCAGGACGAGCGGCGTCATGGTCGGGTTGTCGAAGTCCAGGGCCAGACGACCGCCCGGCAGGCGGACCACGCGCTTGGCGCTGGGCTGACCATCGATCACGGCGACGACGGCGTCGTCCTTACGCGGCGCCAGTGATCGGTCCACGACGACATAATCGCCGTCGTTAATGCCTCGGCCGATCATGCTGCGCCCAGCGACGCGCCAGACGAAAGTGGCGGTCGGGTTGGTGACGATCAGCTGGGCGGGGTCCAGCGCCTCTTCCAGATAGTCGTCCGCCGGCGACGGAAAGCCGGCGCACAGGCTTGCGCCCATGAAGGGCAGGGGCTGGCCCAAGCCAAGCCTGACAGAAACACCAATCCTCGTCGCCATGCCTTCGGTTCGCTCTTGATCGCCAACCGACCCTCCGCGCGCCTTACGCGGCCCTACACATCAGGAAAAGGAAAAATGTTCCGCGTTTGTTCCTTCCTGTGGATGTCGGGAGCTTCGGTCGAGGGGTTGCAGCCTTGGTTGTGATGGCACAAGCTCAGCGTTGTGCTTTATGAGGAGGTAGCCATGAAAATGAAGACGCTGTCGGCGACAGCTATCATGGTGGCGTTCTGCGGATGCGCGAAAGCTCCGCATGAAGCGTCCTTGTCAGGCCCCGATTGTGCTCCCTGGAAGTCGAAGGCTGTTGTCCAGTGCTGGTGGCCGGGGACGGGGCACCCGCTGGATCAGTGTCAGCTCACGTCGCCCTCCTCCTGCCCGTTTGATGCCAAGGCTGTTGACGCACTTTCCGGCGACGTATCTGTCACACTGGATCACGCGAAATACCCTGCGGGCACGTGGGCGTGGTTCGACGTGTATCAAGACGAAACGGGGCAAGTCGGCCGAGCGTCCTTCAAGGAGGATGTCGGCACAATCCTACCTAAGCACATAAAACCCGTGATTGATTGACTCTCGCCCTCGACGTGCGACGGTGTCTGTCGCGACGATAATGTCGCGTGATCCTGGAGGGGATGAAGATGAAGAACCGTCGTTTCGCAACTGTGCCGGTGCTGGCTGCAGCAATCATGGCAAGCTTCGCTGTTTCCGTTCCATCGGCACGTGCCCAGTCGGTGCCGAAGGATAATGCCGACATCTGTTTCGACATTGAGGTCATCTGCAGCCGAACAACCGGCAACTGTGAAGTGGTGACAACCCAGGTGCCGTGCTGAGCCTTTAGGTTGAGCATGATGTAGGCTCGGCCCAAGAACTCCGAGGCTAAACATCGAATGCAGTGGCGTTGTTCTCCCCGACCCGATTGGTTGGGGAGAACAACGCTAGTCATGTCAGCTACCGCCAGTGACGATGACCTCGGACGCGGCCTGGGCGCCACGGCCGGCGAGGCCATAGTGCGTGCCGACGGGATCGACTTGGAACCGCGCGAAGATCTCGCGCACCTGCGGGCGATCATTGAGCGACAAAATGAACCGCCCCTTCAGCCCAGCCAGCTGCTCGGCCATGGCGCCGAACTCCTGGCGCCCGAACATGCCGTCGCCGTAGTCGTTCTCGCAGCCGTAGTATGGTGGATCGAGATAGAACAGCACGCCGGGCCGGTCATAGCGGGCGATGAACTCCGACCAGCCGAGCTGCTCGATAGTCACCGCCTCGAGGCGCTTGGCTGCGGCCAAGAGGTCGTCGCCAACCTGGCTCGATCGAAACCGCGCCGGCCCATCGGTGCGGACGCCGAAGTTCCGGCCGTTCACCTTTCCGCCAAATGCGGTCTTCTGCAGGTAGACGAACCGCGCGGCGCGCTGAAGATCGGTCAGCGTAGTTGGATCCTCGCGCATGGCGCGGTCGAACTCGGCCCGCGACTGGAGCTGCAGCGCGACCAGGTCAACCAGGGCGCCGGGGTGGGCGCGCATGCAGCGGAACAGGTTGGCGACGTCGCCGGACCAATCGTTGATCAGTTCGCACTTTGGACGGGACTGTCGCCGGAAGAAGACGCCGCCCATGCCGACGAAGGCTTCGGCGTAGGTGGTGTGAGGCGTCGCCTCGATCAGGGCGCACAAACGGCGCGCCAGGTTGCGCTTGCCGCCGATGTAGGGCGCGATCGGGCGCACCGGCGTGACGGGGGAAAGGGTCATTGCGTTCATGGTCGACTCAACAGCATTTGCGCCGCGCCGGTCAGGCCGGTGGCGGGGCGAAAGGGGCGTGCACCCCTGGACGTGCTGAGTTACGGCTCGGCGGCTCGAGCGCGGCAAACGCTCGGCCCCCGCCTCTAAACAACGAGGGCGGCGCCCACATCGAGCACCGCCCTTCGATAGCCCAGCGCCGGCCGTTGTGCCGTGCGGTTGCGACAACTAGGCCGCCTTCGAATAGTCCCTGGGAGCGAAGCGGACGACCTCTTCACCCAGCCAGTCGTTGACCGCCAGGAACCGCTTCTGCAGGGGCACGACCTCGCTGCGATAGTAGACCATTTCGGCCTTCTCCGGATCGCCCAGGCCGCCGGCGTTGACCGGCACCACCCCGATCAGGACCGGCGGAACCCGGTGCGCCGCCAGGATGTCGTCGCGTGTCGTGCCCTTCACGCCCAGGAACTCGTCCTTTGCTGCGGCCTCGCCCGGGTGGATCAGCTGGACGCCCTTTTCCTTGCCGTTGGGGACATGCAGCAGCAGGTTCGAGAAGTTCCCCACGCCCTTGGCGCTCTTCAGCTGCGCCTCGAGGACGTCGAGATCCTCGTCCGGCATATCGGCTTCGGTGATGTACATGATGAAGCCGGCGTGGGAGCCGTTCAGATAGTAGCGCCGGCGGAACAGCACGGCCGCCTCGTTCAGGAAGGCTGACTGCAGGGCGCTGAGATAGTCGGGAACGCCGTAGATCTCCTGATCGAGACCAGGCCGCATGAGCTGAAACACGGCCCCTGGCGCAAACGCATGTTCCTGGCCTGTCGATTTCACGAAGAAGAAGTCGCCGTCGCGCAGTCCTCGGCGGGTGTATTTCGCCAGCGATCGGCGCAGCTTCAGCGGCCGGCCCAGCCGGTTGGGTACGGCTTCGAGATAGCCGTTCGCCAGATCGAGGAAGTCCATGGCAAAGCCCTCGAACGTCATCGCGTCCAGCTTTGGATGGGGGATGAAGTCACGGACCAGCTGTAGGCGCTTGTATTCGAGCGCGCTGGAATGGTGAGGGCTGACATTGACGGCCCGCGTCAGCGCGCCAAGCGGAATAGGCGGCTCGTAGTATCGGCCGTTGTTCCAGCACTCCAGATGGTCGATCAGCTCGCGCCGCGACATGACCGGCTCCGGATCGCCAAACGTGAACGATCGGACGCCTTGGGAGCCGGCGCTGGCCGGTATCACTTCGCCGGATATGGGTTCTGCGGTTTCGGGGGCAGGGGACTTGGTCATGATTTCTCCAGGACGCGGACGCGGCCCTTGCGGACCCCGCCGACGGCGGCTTCCAGTGGTTCGTTGTCGAGGGCTTGAAACAGAGCCCAGGCGAGGTCGCCGTGCCCGCTGCTCTTGGTGCGGGGCGCTTCATAGGTCAGGTGCTGGCCCTTGCTGGTCAGCGTCCGACGGATCGACATCAGGGCGGCGGTCAGGTCCGTCCAGGCGATCGGATATTCCAGGCGCTTGTGGCCGACGACGTTCAGCGTCTTGTGGACCATCCGGGTCTTGGTGATCGGGCTGTACATGTGGCCCCGCGCGCTCGGGAACCACTTGCGCACCAGCTGCAGCACGGACTTGCCTAGGCCGCTCTCATCGATGTCGATCTTCGTGACGTTGTAGCGGTCGCACAGGTTCTGGATCCGCTTGGCCTGCTTTTCGAAGTCCGAGCCGATGAACTGCTCGCGCCAGATCACGCGGAACTTCCCAACGCCGAGCACTTCGGGAGGGGCGACGAGGACAAGGCCCGCGTTGTCCGCGTTGGGGCCGTCGCCGTTGGGGTCGTAGGACAGCCAGACTTCGCCGTCGTACGGCCGGCCATATCCCAACAGCTGCTTGCCGAAGTCGATATCCTTCCAGACATCCCACTCTTCGACCTGGCAGGGCTTCAGCGCCGCCATCGGGAAGACGGAAAGGGAATCATCGACGAACTGGCACATGTAGAGGTTCGCCCAGGCGGCGGCACTCTTGCGGTTGCGCAGGCCGACCAAGTCGAAGAGGGTGCAGCCCTTCTCTGCCGCGTCCTCGATCGTGACGACCTGGCGCCAGATCCCGTCCTCGCACTGGCGCCCATCCCGCAGCGCCTTCCAGGAGACATCGATCTCGATGCGGTCCTGTTTGGCGCGATCGGCGTTCCACGCCTTGCCGGTCCAGAAGGGATAGGCCTCGTCGTTGATCGAGCTCGGCGTCGAGAAGTAGGTCAGGCGGTACTGTTTGTGCGACGCCATGCCGGAGGCGACGTCTTCAAGCTTCTTGAACCCGTGGACCCAGAAGAACTCATCGAAATACAGGTCGCCATGATAGCTCTGCGCGGTGCGGCTATTGGTGCCCAGAAAGTAGAGCGTCGGGTGTTTCTCGCCCTCGCCACGATCCAGCGTGATGTGCTCGCCCGTCAGATCGACGCCGACCGTCTCGCGCACGAAATCGACAATGTAGCCCCGGAAGACCTGCGCCTGGCTCTTGGACGCTGACAGGAAGATCTGGTTGTTGCCGGTCTCGAGCGCGTGGATCAGGGCTTCGCGAGCGAAATAGAAGGTCGCGCCGATCTGACGCGACTTCAGAATCATCCGGTGGCGGAGATCGCGGACCTGGTGCCACTCCTTCTGGTACCCGAACATTTCGTCCAGGTGCCGCTGGCGCAGGATCTCCAGCTGCTCTTCGGTGATGACGTTTCGCTTGGGCTTCTTCTTCTCGGCGGCGTTCCGGTTCGCGATCTTGTCGTTGAGGTGCCCGCTGTGCCCGCCGGCCTCCTGGAACTTCCGGATCTTGGCGATGCTGATGGCCTGACGGCTCAACAGATCGATGTCGCGCACGTCGCGGCTGGACTTGTCCTTCTTCAGCACCAGGCTGATGAACTGCGCCTCGACAATCCCTTCCATCCGCTCGAGCGGCGTCGCGGCTTCCCATCCGTCGCGCTTGCGCCAACTGGCGATGGTGTTTTCCGATAGCCCCAGAAGTTCGGCGATCTCGCTGGACCGCCACATGGCCCACGACAGGAATTTTGCGGCGCGCCGCTGATCCAGGCCTTCAGCCACGGGGAAGCTGAAGCCCCCGTTGCGGGCCAGCAGCACGCCTAGGTCATCGTCGCCGCCAATCGGCTCTTCCTGCTTTTTCGGGCGCTGCCTCATCGCGGCGGACGCTAACCGCGCGCCCGCGCGCGATGGGCGTCGGACCTGTTGTCAGGACCGCACCGCACAACAGGCCTGCCTTGAGAAACATCGGCCCAAGGCGGTGATCTGCGGCCTCAAACGGCGGCTGCAGAAGCCGAACCTATCCCGAGGATCGAATGCTCAAGTCGAAGTTCTTCCGCGTCGCCGTCGAGGGCGCCACCGCAACCGATGGCCGCACGATCGAGCGGTCGTGGATTGAGGACATCGCCGGGAACTATAAGCCGCAAACCTACGGCGCCCGCGTCAACATGGAGCACATTCGCGGGTTTTCGCCGCAGCCGCCCTTCAACGCCTACGGCGATGTCCTCTCGGTCAAGGCGGAGGAAGTCACGATCGAGCTGAACAATGTCCAGGAAAAGCGCCTGGCGCTCTTCGCCGAGATCGCCCCGACGCCCCAGCTGGTGACGCTGACCAAGGACAAGCAGAAGATCTACACCTCGATCGAGGTGGCGCCGAACTTCGCCAACACCGGCAAGGCTTACCTTGTCGGCCTGGCGGTCACCGACAGCCCCGCCTCCCTGGGCACCGACATCCTGCAGTTCTCGGCCAAGGCCGATGACGCCGCCGCCGCCGCGCTGAAGGCCACCTTCGACAGCCGCAAGCAGGACAAGGCGAACCACTTCTCGGCCGCCCTTGAGACGTCGTTCGAGTTCGTTGAGGTGGCGGACGCCGGCGGCGAAAGCGCCCTGGAGAAGTTCGCCAAGCTGGTGGTGGAAAAGCTGACCGGCAAAGAGCCCGAGGCGAAGCCCGAGCCTCAAGCCGAAGCCAAGCCTGAAGGCGGCGACTTCGCCACCATGTTCCAAGGGCTGACCGTTGCTCTGGCCGCCGATCGCCAAGCCGATCGCGCAGCAGCTGATGCCAAGTTCGCGGAGCTGACGTCCCAGCTTTCGTCGCTGAAAACCGATCTCGAATCCACGGCGCCGCAGACCTTCACCCCGCGACCGACCGCCTCTGGCGACGCCGGCGCCATCGTCACCGACTGCTGATCCGCAGCCACGGACCATTGCGTCCGACCCTTCGCACCTGACCGCTCAACAACTCTCGGACCCCTGATCCCATGCGCAACGAAACCCGCGTCAAGTTCAACGCCTACAGCACGCGGATCGCGGCGCTGAACGGCGTGTCCAGCGCTGCTGTCAGCTTCAGCATCGCTCCGACGGTCCAGCAGACGCTGGAATCGAAGATCCTGGAGTCGGCCGACTTCCTGAAGCGCATCAACGTCGTTCCCGTCCGCGATGGCCAAGGCGCCAAGCTGGGCCTGGGAAACACCGGCCCGATCGCCAGCCGCACCAACACCTCGGGCGGCGGCACGCGCAAAACGCGGGCGACCCACACGCTCGATAAGCGCGGCTATAAGTGCGAGAAGACCAACTTCGACACCCACATCCGCTATGAGACCCTCGACACCTGGTCGGAGTTCCCTGACTTCGAAACCCGAGTCCGCGACCACTGTATCCAGCAGCAGGGCCTGGACCGTCTGATCATCGGTTGGAACGGCGTCGAAGCCGCCGAAGAAACCGACATCGTCGAGTTCCCGCTGTTGCAGGACGTCAACAAGGGCTGGCTGCAGATCCTCAAGGAAGAGGCGCCGGCGCAAGTCATCCCTGGCATCAACACGGCCGCCAACGGCGCGCCGCCTGTCTATCGTTCTATCCGCGTCGGCCCCGGCGGCGACTTCGCGAACATGGACGCCCTGGTCATGTCGGCGCTGATGCTGATGCAGCCGCAGTATCGTGAAGACACCGGCATCGAGGCCCTGTGTGGTCGCGAGCTGCTGCACGACAAATACTTCCCTGTGATCAACCAGGCCAACAAGCCGTCCGAAACCCTCGCGGCCCAGACCGTCGTTGCGCAGAAGCGCATGGGCAACTTGGTGGCCAACACCCAGCCCTACTTCCCGGCCGACACACTGCTGCTGACCCGTCCGGACAACCTGTCGATCTACTGGCAGGTGGGCGGCCGCCGCCGTCACCTGAAGGATGTGCCCGAGCACGATCAGATCGAGAACTACGAGTCCTCGAACGACGCCTACGTCATCGAGCGCATCGGCGCGGCTGTGCTGATCGAAAAAATCGAGATCGGCGACTGGTCAGAGGAAGGCGGGGCCTGAGCCCCGTCTAACCCTTCCACCCCACCTGAGCCCGAGCCTGATGCGCAAGATCGATCCCTTCCAACGCCATAAGCAGTTCGTCCTCGCCTCCATGGGCGGGACGGTCATGGCTGGGCGCGGGTTCGTGGCGCCCACGGCTCGGGCCAACGATGACGACGGCCCCGTCGCCCGCGAGGCGGCGCAGATGAAGCTGCAGCTTTTCGATCACCTCCGCACCCTCAAGGCCATTCAATCGCGCGAACGCAAGATCGAGACGAAGCGCGAGCTGCTGCCGCTCTATGACGCTTGGGTCGCCGGCGTCCTGGCGGGCGGCGGCGGCTTCCACGACGACGTCTTCACCACCATCATGATCTGGCGCATCGACGTCGGCGATTTCGCCGTCGCCATGCCGATGATCGCGCATGTCCTTCGCCACAAGCTGGCGATGCCCGAGCGGATCAATCGCACCGCCGCGACCTTCATCACTGAAGAGATTGCGGATGCGGCGCTGGAGATCCTGACCCTGGGCGAAGCGGCCAACCGTCCGCCTGTCGCGATCGAAGTCCTGGGCGAGCTCGAGGACCTGGTCGAGCTCGAGGACATGCACGACGAGGTCCGCGCCAAGCTTCAGAAGGCCATCGCCAAGACCATGGCCGCAAGCGACGACGACGGCCATGCCCGCCGGCAGGAGACGCTCGCCCGCTATCTCCGCGCGCTCGAGCTGGACCCGAAGGCAGGCGTCAAAAAGGAAATCGACCAGCTGCAGCGCGCCCTGAAGAAGGACGCGGCGGCCGTCGAGACGATCACGCCTCCCCAGCAAGGGGCAGGTTAAGCCATCGCCCCCCGGCGCTCGGCGGCGGAGGTTGGTCCGGCAGCAACGGGTTCGCCCGACTGCTGTCCGACCGACCTCCCCACCGCCGTAACCGAGGGGTGACAACTACGAAAGTGAAGCCAGCAGGCGGCACCCCACAGGACATCCCTCGCTAGCGCCATGTCAGGCTTCACTTTCAACCCTCCCAATACCGACGCCATCCCGCCTGCTGGCCTGCCCGAGGCCGACGTCGTCAAGGCCGATGGCTGGTGGCCTGACGTGAACATCACGGGTGTTCGCCAAGCCGTCGACATCAACACCAAGGTCACGCCCGAACGGCTGCGTGACGCGGTGCGGCAGGCCATCGTCGATGTGGCGAGCGAACCGGACATGGTCGCCTGGCGCGCCAAGCACGAGGCGGCCGGGATCGCGAGGCTCGAGGACGTGCCGGCCCGCGTTCTGAGCGTGGATGGCATCAACGACTACGGCCATCGCTGGACCCGCGCGATCTACTCCGTCATCGGCGCGGATCTGGGCGAACGGATGCTGGGGCAGGGGCTGACCAGCGCCGGCGCTGAACGGGCCGAAGCGCTCGGGTCTGAGACCCTCATCCACCAGAAGAACACCCGTCATGCCGTCCGTCAGTTCCTCGGCAAGCCCCGTACGCGCGCGAGGCTGATCTGATGGCAAGGCTCACCGCACCGATGACCGTGCTCGCCCTCGCCGGCGAGACGGTCGACGCCCTGGTCTGGCGCGTGCTGGGCCTCGGCTCGTCGGCCGTCGAGCAGGTGTTCGAGGCCAACCCCAATCTCGCGGACGCCGGCCTCTTCCTGGCGCGCGACCAGCGCGTGGTCCTGCCCGTGTCGGCGACCGCGCCGGCCGCCACGCCGCTCGTCCAGCTCTGGGACTGATCATGACCGCTCAACCGCTTCCGCACTCATCCCTTCCGACTAGCACCGTGAACTGGGCAATGATCGCCGTCGTCGTGACGCTGCTGGTCCAGTTCGCCGGCGCCGTCGCCTATGGATCGCGCGTCCAGGCCCAGGTCAGCAATCTTCAGGAGATCACCCAGCCGCTGAAGGATGGCCAGCTGGTCGAGATCCGCACCAACGTCGCCTGGATCCGCGCCGAGCTCGAGCGCGAACGCGAGCGGGGGAGGGTGGCCCCATGACGCCGGACCCGCAGGATCCATTGCCTGAAGGCCAGTGGCTGTTTCGGCGCATATTCACCTGGACGTTCACCGCCATCCAGCTCGCCCTGCTTGGCTGGACTATCTGGCGGATGCCGGCGGCCGACCTTCAACTCGTCGCCCTCTGGCAGCTCGGCCTGCTGGCCCTGGTCGTCACCTACTACCTGCTCGCGCCGAGCGCGCCCCAGCTCGCGCGCATCTTCGCCGAGATCCGCGGCCGTTTGCCGTTCACCCGTCCCCCCGGAGATCCGTCATGAAACCCGTGAAGCTGCTTGTGGTCCATTGCTCCGCGACGCCCGCGAACCGGGACATCGGCGCGGCCGAGATCCGCGCCATGCACAAGGCCAAGGGCTGGCGAGACATCGGCTATCACTATGTCATCCGCCGCGACGGCACTGTCGAGAAGGGCCGGGCCGACAATGTCATGGGCGCGCACGTCACGGGCCATAACGACGGCTCCCTCGGGATCTGCATGGTCGGCGGTGTCCGTCCGGACCTGAAGGCCGAGATCAACTTCACGCCGGCGCAGTTCGCCGCGCTGCGGGAGCTGCTGACCAAGCTCCAGGGCCAGTTCCCCGGCTCAAGGATCTGCGGCCATCGCGACCTTTCCCCCGACCGCAACCGCGATGGCGTCATCACGCCGGGTGAGTGGGTCAAGGAATGCCCGACCTTCGACGTCGATCTGTGGTGGGCGCAGGGTCGGGTTCAGCGCTGATGAAGCTGACCCGCACCCTTAACTTCGCCTCGCCCTGGGGCTGGGCCCTGGGCGTTCTCGCCGCTCTGGCGCTGGGCTGGCTGGCGATCGCCGTCTTGGGCGGCCTCGGCTTCCGGTTCGATCCGTTCAACACCGCTGAGAAGCGGCTCGAGACGGCGCAAACCACGGCGGTCACGGCGACGATCGCCGCCGGCGCCCGCGCCCAGGAAGCCGCCGGCGCTCGCGATACCACGCGCAAGGTCGAGCACACGCTTGGCCAGGTGCGCCGCGCCGAAACCATCGCCGCCGAACTCACAACCCAAGCCAGGGCTGCACCCAATGCGAACGAAGATCTTGATCCTGACCGCCGCGCTCGCCTGCGTAGCGAGCATGAGCGCCTGTGCAACGCGCGTCCTGCCGTCTGCGCTCCCGACCCCGCCGCGCAGGGAGATGCCGGCGACCGCTAAGGCCCCCTGCGCCCTCCCGCGATTGCCGGATCTGCCGACCTACGCGGATCTCGAAGCCGCCTATTATGCCAGGGGCGCGATAATCGTCGCCTGCGACGCAGCGCGTCAGCTCGCCGTCGACGTCCACCAGGGCGAGCATGACGACGAGGATGCGTGGCTGAGGGCGTTGCGCTGAAGCAGAGTTTAGCGTTTTACCCGTAATACTACGTTGCGAGTGTCCGACTTGGGGGGGGGAAGCGGGTATAGAGCTGCGTGGCGTCTAGACGTTGATGGTGTGCGCGCGTAACGCGGATCATCAACATCAAGGGGGCCGATGTGACCGCTGATCCAGACCATCTCCGACGCGTGCAGCTGATCCGCAAGGCCGTCCTGGCGGTGTGCGTCGTCGGCGTCTGCGCCTTGGCAGCGATCACCCACACGGCGATAAATGCTGAGGGTTTCCATGAGGCGTGGGAAGCGTTCGGCCTCGCTCTCATCATCATCTGTATTGTTGGACGGTCTTGGTGCTCGCTCTACATTGGTGGGCGCAAGAAGGCCGAGATCGTGGATCGTGGTCCCTATTCGGTCAGCCGGAACCCGCTCTACGTCTTCAGCTTCATTGGCGCTTTCGGCATGGGAGCTCAGACCGGCTCCGTTCTGATGTCGTGCCTGTTCACGCTCATCGCCTTCTTGGTTTTTTATGCGACGGTGCGTCGTGAAGAGGACTGGCTGAAAGCGACCTTCGGGGCGGACTACGAGGCCTATATGGCGAGAACGCCTCGGTTCTGGCCCCGCTTCAGCAAATGGCGTGATCAGGACACGCTGGAAATCAAACCGACCCTGTTCCTCACCACCCTTCGGGACGGCCTGGCGTTCCTGCTCGTCATACCCCTGTTTGAGGCTCTTGAGCATGCGCAGGACGTTGGCTGGGTCCATGCGATGTTTACGCTCCCCTAGGTGCGACGTATTGTCGCCGTCATGTGGGTAAAACGTCTGCTCACCGATGGAGCTCGCTGGTGACTGACGCCGACAAGATCGCTGAGCCGCACGAGGCTCTTTCCAAAGTGCCTGCCGTCACCCTGGGTTTTTGGGTCATCAAGATCCTTGCGACCACGCTAGGTGAAACCGGGGGTGACACTGTCAGCATGACGATGAAGCTCGGTTATCTGACAGGCACGGCGATCTTCGCAGCGGTGCTGATCGCCTTGGTGATCATACAAGTGCGAGCGAAGCGGTTTCACCCATTCCTGTATTGGGCGACCATAATCGCTTCGACGACAGCCGGTACTACGCTGGCGGATTACGCGACGCGCTCTTTAGGGATCGGCTACACCGGCGGCTCAGCGCTGCTGCTATCAGCCGTGCTGGCTTCGCTTCTCGCATGGAAGCTCACGTTGGGGTCGGTGTCCTCTGATCATGTCGCAGACCCAAAGGTTGAGCTTTTCTACTGGCTGACCATTACGCTGTCGCAGACCCTGGGGACCGCATTGGGTGATTGGACCGCAGACACCGGCGGTTTTGGATATCTCGGCGCCGCCGTTCTTTTCGGCAGTCTCCTGGCGATTGTGGCTGGGCTTGCGGTCTGGACCCGCATAAACCGGGTCTTGCTATTCTGGGCTGCATTCATTCTGACGCGCCCACTTGGGGCTGTGGTGGGCGACTTCCTCGACAAGCCTATCGATCATGGTGGTCTGGCCTTCAGTCGCCCGCTCGCTTCAGGGTTACTAGCCGTGGTTATTTTAGGGCTGATCGTGCTGCTTCCACAGAAATCCGGCAGCCACCCCTCCGCAAGCAGTCCTGCAGCCGCCTGACCTCCAATCACGCTAACTGTTGTGCGGTGCGGCGCTGACATCCAAGCACACCCGACAAGGCCGGGCAGGTCTCCCATCCTGCCCTGATGAGAAAGCCCCCCATCCTTCGCGCGGCCCTGGTCGCCGCCCTGGACGCCAAGCACCGCTACAGTGAGCGGCCGGCCGATCTGCATATGGTCATGCAGGACGCGACGCCCGTGGCGGATGGGCGCCCGGGCATGGCCTATGTCTGGCATTACACCCTGGCGATCGGATTCCTGGACTTCACCGGCTCGCCCGACGAAATCGCGGTCCCCATCCTGACTTGGCTTCAGCGCTGGCAGCACGACGCCTTCGCCACGGCCGACAAGCTGAAGAACGCCTTCAGCATGGACGTCGAGTTCATGGCTGACGACGTCGTGGACGTCATGGTGCGGCTGAAGCTGACCGAAGTCGTCACCCTGGTCCCCCGGCCCGGCGGCGGCGGCGCGGATCTGACCAGGCCCGATGAACCCATGCCGTTCGCCCTGATCGAAGGCGTCCCGCTGCACGCCGTCTACCTGGACAACCAGCTGATCCTGCATTGCGACAACCATCCGGATGCCGGCCTCGATGGCTGATCGCGCGGACGAGCTGCTGCGCCTGAAGGAGATCGCCTCGGCCTTCCTCGAGCAGATGAGCCCTGCCGAACAGTCCAAGCTTCTGCGCCGGTTCGCCCATGACATCCGCCGCTCGCAGCAGCAGCGCATGGCCAGGCAGGTCGCGCCGGATGGCTCCCCGTGGCCCGAGCGTAAGCCGCGTGAGGGGCAAAAGCCCGCCAGCCGCGCCGTTCGCTTCCTCTACCGCAAGGCCGGCGGCGACGTCCGGCTCGCGGATCTGCGCAGCTGGGTCGGCCGGGGCGGGACCATCATAGGCTTCGACCGCGAGGCCGAAGGGATCCGGACGTTCCGAAAAGACCGCATCGCCCAGCATCTGCCGGCCGCCGGCTCCGCAGATCCCCGCGCCCTGCCTGAGGGCATACGCGGCGCGCGGGGCGGCGTCCGGCGAAAGGCCCAGCGCATGTTCGCCAAACTGCGTGGATTCTCGCACCTCAAAGCCGGCGCTCTGCCGGGCGAGGCCTGGGTCGCCTTCACCAACCGCGCCAGCCGCATCGCCCGCGTTCACCACTATGGCCTGAAGGACCGCGTTACGCCCGGCGGGCCTGAGACCGACTATCCGCAGCGCGAGCTGCTCGGCTTCAGCCAGGCCGATGACGAACACCTCCTGGCGCGCTTCCTCGATCACGTCGCGGAGGCGACCAAGGCCTAGCCCGCCTGTTGTGCGGTGCGGTCCTGACAACAGGCCCGTCTCGCGACCCGCGCCTTCCGGCGGCGACAACGCTCGGCATGAGCAACACGGCCGTCAATCTGTCGGGCCTGCCGATGCCGGCAGTCGTCCAGGTGCTGAGCATCGAGCAGATCGTAGCCGACGCCAAGGCCGAGCTGATCGCCCTCGATCCGGCCCTCGCCCCATTCCTTCAGCTGGAAAGCGATCCCCTGGTCAAACTGATCCAGGTCTTCGCCATGCGCGAGTTCGCCATGCGCCAGCGGGTCAATGACGCCTCGCGCGCCAACATGCTCGCCTACGCCGTCGGCTCGGACCTCGATCATCGCGGCGCGGATTGGGGTCTCGCCCGCCTCGTCCTCGTGCCCGCGAACGCACAGACCGGCGTGGCCGCCGTCATGGAATCCGATAACGACTTCCGCGACAGGATCCTCCTGGCGCCCGAGGCCCTGTCCGTCGCCGGTCCCGAGGGCGCCTATCGCTCGCTCGCTCGCAACGCCAGCGGCGATGTCTTGGACGCCAGCTGCACCAGCCCCTCGCCGGGCCAGGTGGTCGTGACCGTCCTGTCGCGCTCCAACGGCGGCATTCCCGCCGCGCCGCTGCTCGCCCTGGTCAACGCCGCAGTCTCGGCCGACGACAAGCGGCCTCTGACCGATCATGTGGTGGTCGCGCCGGCGGAGGTCCTGACCTACGCCGTCGAGGCCGAAATCACGACCTTCCCCGGTCCCGACGCGGAGGTGGTCCGATCGGAGGCAGTCGCCCGACTACAGAAATATGTCTCGGACAGTTTCCGCCTCGGCCGCGACGTCACCCTGGCCAAGATCTACGCCGCGCTCGCCGGCGAGGGCGTTCAGGACGTCCACCTGGTCACGCCGGTCGCGAACATCATCACGACCGAGCTTCAGGCGGCGCGCTGCACGGGCGTCCAGGTCACCCATTCGGGGACCGATACGTGATGGTCCGCGACGAGCTTTGCCTTCTCCCGCCCAACGCCACCAGCGTCGAGCTGGCGCTCGAGGCCCTGACGCGGCGCATAGACGCTATTCCGGTTCCGCTGCGCGCCCTGCGCTTGGCGGATGAATGTCCGCCAGAGATCCTGCCTTGGCTGGCCTACGAGCGGGCGGTCGGATCGTGGAACTCGAACTGGCCGCTGGCGGTGAAGCGCAATGTGGTGGCCCAGGCCATCAACGTCGCGCGCATGCGCGGCACGGCGGAATCGGTGCGCCAGGTCGTCCAGGCCTTCGGGGGACAGATCGCCCTGCGGGAATGGTGGCAGCAGGATCCACCCGGCGAGCCTCACACCTTCCAGCTGATACTGTCTCTGACGGGACAGGATGGCGAGGCCGCCAGCGCCGACTTCGTGGACGAGGTCATCGCCGCCGTCGATCGGACCAAGCCGGTCCGCTCCCGCTTCACCTTCACCCAGGGCCTGAAGGCCGAGGCGGGGCTCGGCGTCGCCGCCGGCGCGCGCCCCGCCCACTACCGCCGCCTGCAGCTCGAGGAGGCCGCCTGACATGGCCGGACTACAGATCACCATTACCGACGCCGGCCGCGCCGCCCTGCCCAACGGGCCGAACACGGGCACCTCGGCCGTCACAATCTCCCACGTCGGCGTCAGCCCGGTCCACACGGCCGGCTCGCTGAAGGGCCTGACCGCGCTTCCCGGCGAGGTGAAGCGCGTCACTACCTTCGGCGGCGACATCGTCGCGGACGACGTGATCCACGTCACCATCAATGACGAGACGACGGCCGTCTATTCGGTGAGGTCGTTCGGCCTCTACCTTTCGACGGGCGTTCTGTTCGCGGTCTTCAGCGCGCCGGACGTGGTGGTCGAGAAGAGCGCTGGTGCGATGGTGCTGCTGTCGGCCGACATCACCTTCAAGACCCTCGACACCGCAGTCATCCAGTTCGGCGGGACGGGGTTCATCAATCCGCCGGCGACGACCGAACGTGTGGGCGTGGTCGAACTGGCGACCTGGGAGGAGGCGGCCGCCGGCGCCCGGGCCGATGTCGTCGTGACGCCCTTCGGCCTGCTTAAGACGTTTCAGTCCTGGGCGACCAACTTCGCGGCGGCCATTCACCGCCATGCGATGTCCAGCATTGACGGCCTGCCGGAAGCTCTCGCCGGAAAATCCGCCACAGGCCACAAACACGACGCCGGCGATACGACCAGCGGCGTGTTCGACGTCGGCCGCATTCCGGCCCTGGCGATGGAGAAAATCACCGGCTTGGCCATGGCGCTGGCTCTCCGGGCCAGCTTGGGCGCCAACGCCAACTTTGCCGACGTGCGGGTGACCCGAGGCGGTCGCGTTGGCGTTCTCTATTTCGGCGACGGCGACGAATTCATCCTGCTCTCGGGGGGTGATCTGGCCACGAATAGGCCCTTCAACTCACCTGCACTGAGCAGCGGAGGCAACCCCGTCTGGCATTCCGGAAACTTCAACCCCGCCACCAAAGCCGACCTAGGCGCAAACGTGGGATTTGCTCTCGTTCGCGTGGGGGCTGGACGGGCCCTGCTCTACAGCGACGCGAATACGAACAATCTGCTCGTCCGCACAGGCGCGGAAGGCCAGGAGAAGTTTTTCCAGCACGGCGATGATGGCTCGTTCAGGGCGCTGTCAGGCAACGTGCATTCCCAGCACGGCCGCGTCTGGGACCCCGGCAACTTCGATCCCAACACTAAGGCGACAGTCAACGACCCGATCCTCTACGGAAGCTTGCACTTCCTTAGCGCCAACGCCCGAGCCCGTTTGATCGGCGACGGCGACACGCTGTTTCTTCAAGCTTATTCGGCGACAAGCAACGCCGGGAATCTCGTCCTCAGTGGTGGCTTCGGCCAGAACTTGACCAGCCTTCGGGTGCAGATGGGGGGCGGCCTTCGCGACATATTCCACACCGGGAACTTCGATCCGAACCTCAAAGCGAATGCGGCCACGCCGTCTTTCACGGGGACGTCTTATTTCGGGACCGAAAAGCGCGGTCAGATATGGATGATGGGCGGAGACGATCGCCCTGGGGTCATTGAGTTCCGGGTTGATGGCGTCCGCTACGGCTTCATCGGTTATGGCGATGGGCCGAACGGCAACATGTACTTCGGCACTGACGACAATCGGTCTTGGATCTTCACCAAGCGGCCGAGCTTCAACGGCGCTACGCCTTGGGACACTGCGAACTTCAATCCGGCCGGCAAGGTCAACACCGTCAATCCGGACAACTTCCCTCACCTGGTGAACTTCGGGTGGAACGGCGATCGCTTCGTCGCGAACGTCGATAACGCCGTCTCCCATGCCCTTCTGCATATGGGCGACGCTACCTCGTCGCTTGGATCGAGCGGCTATGCGAAAATCCCTGGCACTGGGCTGATGATCCAGTGGGGCGTCTCGACGTCCAACATTCCCGAGGGACAAGCCCACGCCTATCTGCCGATCGCCTTCGGCGGCGGATGCCTCATTGCCTTGGCGAACCCGCGCAATCCGGGCAGCAACGTCAACTCCGACTACTACATGCAGGTGGTTTCGAAGCACCTGGATCGGATCGTCTTCTATGCGAACCGGGCCAACGGCTCGTCAGGCAATGTCGATGGCTTCGACTGGATCGCAATCGGCCGCGTCAGCGGGACGCCGGACCCTGCCTATGGAAGCGGCGGCGGCGGCATTGGCGGCGGTGGCGGTCAGGTGGATCCCTATGTCTAAGCTTAAGGCCGAGAATCCCTGATGACCATCTTCTTCAGCCCCACCACAGGCGCCTTCTATGACGACGACATTTGGGAAGCGACGCTTCCCGAAGACACAGCCGAGGTCGCGCCCGAGCGTCATGCCGAGCTGATCGAGGCGACTACCAAAGGCCAGATCATCCAGGCGGGTCCGGATGGGGCGCCCGTTGCTGTGGACGCGCCGGCGCTGCCGGCCGAGGCTATCGCCCTCGTCGTTCGCCGGCGACGCGACGCCGAGATCGCGCGTCTGCGCTGGTTTGTCGAACGGCACCGTGACGAAATCACCCTTGGCGTCACCACGACCCTGACGCCCGAGGACTTCACCCTGGTGCTTCAGCACATCCAACTGCTGCGCGACCTTCCCGACCAGGCCGGTTTCCCGGCCGACGTCGAATGGCCGACCCTGGCGCCGGAGCTGTTCGCGGCCGCCTGAGCCCGTTCCCGCTGTTGTGCGGTGCGGTCCTGACAACAGGCGCGCCGCGCGTGGCGTAAGGGGCTGCGCCATCGTCCGGCCCGATGAACCGCCGCCCTCACACCGCTGGAGCCGACTCCGATCGCGCGATCGGCCGCCTTGTGCGTGAGGGCGCGATCGCGTCCGTGGATCTCGACGCCGGCAAGGCCGTGGTCGATTTCGGCGATGGCTCCATGTCCCCGCCGATCGACTGGAATATGCAGGTCGGGGACACCACGATCTGGATGGCGCCGACAGTCGGTCAGCAGGTGTGCGTGGTCTCGCCTGAAGGCGATGACGAGCGCGCCTATATCGACGCCAGCTTTCCGTCGTCGCAGTTCGCACCGCTGTTCCTGGGCGCGGCCGTCGCCATCCGCTTCAGGGACGGCGCTCTGATCAAATACGATCCGGAGAGCCAGGTCCTGGACTTCGCCCTGCCGGGTTCGGCGATCATCACCGCCGCCGCCGGCGTAACCCTCGCGGCCGACGTCGCCGTCCAGGGCGACCTGACCTGCACCGGCACGATCAAAGCCGACGTCGACGTCGTCGGGGCCGGCAAGAGCCTCAAGGGTCACAAACACACCCAGGTCCAGAGCGGCTCGGCCGTATCGGGGCCGCCCCAATGACCGGCATGTCCCGCTTCACCGGCGCGACGCTGGATCCAAACTCCGACGCCCACCTGGTGCAGTCGATCGGCGACATCCTGACGACGCCGCTGGGCTCGCGTGTCCTGCGCCGCAGCTACGGCTCCGAGCTGCCGGATCTGATCGACCAGCCGATCGAGCCGAGCCGTCTCCCCATCAAGCTCTTCGCCGCGACGGCCATGGCGCTGCTCGCCTGGGAGCCGCGCCTGCGACTGACCCATGTCCGCCTTCAGGCGGGCGCCGCCGGCGTCGCCGCCCTGCGTCTCACCGGCAAGCGCGTCGATCTGCCCCGCAAGCCCGCCGTCGATCTCCTCATTCCCGTTCGCTGACAAGGAAACCCCCATGGCCCTCACGCCCCGTCCGCATGGTGTTCGCATCGCTGAAGCCGCCGCCGGCGTCCTGACCCTGACCGTCGCCGCGACGTCGGTTTGGGGCATCGTCGCCCAGGCGTCAGACGCCGTCGCCGCGTCCTTCCCTCTGAACACGGCGGTCCTGGTCACGGATCTGCCTGCGGCGATCGAGAACGCCGGCGAGCTGGGCTCGCTGGCCACGGTCCTGCGCGCCATCAGCAACACCGGCCGCTCGATCGGCGTCGTCGTCCGCGTAGGCGAGGGGACCGGCGACACCCCGGCCGAGATCGCGGCCGACCGCGACGCCAAGGTTATCGCCGGCCTGCAGCAGTTGCGCCTGGCGGAACAAGTCGTCGGCGTTCGCCCCCGTATCATCGCCTGTCCTGGTCTGGACACCCAGGCCGTCGCCACGGCCCTAGGCGTCGTCGCGCCGCAACTCAACGCCTTCGCCTACGCCGCCGCGATCGGCGACACGCCGGCCGAGATCAAGACCTACCGCGACGGCTTCGGCGTCCGCGAGCTGATGCTGATCGATCGGGACTTCAAGGCCGTCGATGGAGAGGGTGATGAGATCGCCAGCTACGCCGCCGCCCATGCCGTCGGCCTGCGCGGCTGGCTGGACCGCGAAGTCGGCTACCACAAGACGCTTTCCAACGTCGCCGTTCCTGGCGTCGTCGGCATCGTCAGTCCCCGCACCTGGGACTTCCAGAGCCCCGATACCGAGATGGGGCTGATCAACGGTGCGGACGTGACGGGCCTGATCCGCCGCAACGGCTATCGCTTCTGGGGCAACCGAACCTGCTCGGACGATCCGCGGTTCGCCTTCGAAAGCGCTGTGCGCACCAACCAGGTGCTGCGCGACACGATCGCGGACGGCGTCTTCCCCTATGTGGACCGCCCGCTGACCGCCCAGCTGGCGGCCGACATCATCGAAAGCATCAACGCCATGTTCCGCCGCGAGAAGCTCGCCGGCCGGATCATCGGGGCCGAAGCCTTCCTGGCGCCGGGCAACACCGCCGACCAGCTCGCCGCAGGCAAGCTGAAGATCGGCTACCGCTACACGCCCTGCGCGCCGCTCGAGGATCTCGGGATCACGTCGGAGATCACCGACGAGTTCTACGCCGACACCTTCGCCCTGGCGGCCTGACCCCAACCCTTCGCCCCAAGCAATCCCCCGGCTGACCGTCGCGTCGCCGCACCTCGAGGACCAAGCCCATGAACCTGCCGCGCCAACTCCAGGACATGAACGTCCACGGCGACGGAAACTCCTTCCTCGGCGAATGCGTGAAGTTCACGCGTCCCAAGCTGACCGAGAAACTGGAGGAATATAACGCCGGCGGCCTGCTGAGCTCCGTCCAGATCAGCACCGGCCGGATCGAAGCGCTGGAATGCACCCACACCTACGGCGGCGACATGCCGACGCTGAACCGTGGGTTCGGAGCCGTCGAGCTGGACGCCAACCAGCTGCGCTTCTCCGGCGCCTATCAGAACGACGCCGCTGGCCAGGTGGATGATCTGCAGATCGTCATTCGCGGCAAGCACGTCGAGATCGACAGCGGCGACGACGAGGTGGGGTCCAAGAGCGGCACGACCTACAAGACCAACGCCGTCTATTACAAACAGACCCGCAACGGCGTGGTCGAGTTCGAGATCGACGTCCTGAACAATGTCCTGCTGGTCTACGGCGTCGATCGCCGCGCCCAGATCCGGGGCATCATCGGCGGCTGATCGTGACTGACCGGCGCTCAACTCCTTCCGACCTGGCGACGGCCGCGCTCGAGCGCCGGCCGACCGGGGACGCATCGCGTCCGGCGGCCGTCGTCCAGGGCGTCTTTCTGGGCCGGATGGCTTCGCCTCCCGCCCACATGTTCCGGGGAACGATGAAATGAACGACCAACCCGCCACCACGGCCGAGCCGCTGGCTGATGAACCGACCGGCCTGCTGCGCGGCGTCGATGAGAACGGCCGCCCGTGGGTGCGCGTCCCTCTCGAGAAGCCAATCCAGCGCGCCGACAACAAGTACGACAGCGTAATTGTCCGCAAGCCGCACGGCAGTGACTACCAGGGCACCAGCCTCTCGGCCGTTCACCAGGCGGATTACAACGCCCTGTGCGTCGTCATCCCTCGCATCACCGAGCCGACGATCCACAAGCAGGATCTTCAGCGCATGCCGTCTGACGATCTGGCGATGATCAGCGGCGAGGTGGTCGCTTTTTTGTACACGAAGGCCCAGCGGCTGGAGCTTGGCCTGACCGAGTAGAAGACGCCTACGCCGACATCGCCTTTGTGTTCGGCTGGCAGCTTTCCGAACTGCAGGCCCTCGATCTCGATCAACTCGCCGCCCACCGTGAACGCGCGATCGCGCTCTACAACCGCGTCCACGGGCAGAAAGACACCTGACCGTGGACAAGAACCTTCGTCTCAGCATCCTCCTGAAGGCCGGCGGCAACGCCTTGGGCTTCCTGCGTGGGGTGAAGACCGAGAGCGATCGCACGTCCACGGCGCTGAACTCCGCGCGGGAGAAGGTCCAGGCCCTGCAGCGAACCACCAAGGATGTCGGGGCCTTTCGCCAGATGGAGGCACGCCTGCAGGGCACGCGCGGCGCCCTCGAGGCCGCCCAGGTCGAAGCCAAGCGTCTGGCGTTGGCGAATGCGGCGGCCGAGCGTCCGACCAGACAGATGGCCCGAGCCTTCGAAGTCGCGCGAACCAAAGTGCGCGAGCTTCAGGCCCAGGAGCAGAAACAGGTCAGCACCCTTCAGGATTTGCGCGGCAAGCTGGAAACGGCCGGCGTCTCGACCCGGAACCTGGCTGGCCACGAGGTGCGCCTGGCGCGCGAGATCCGCGACGCTAACAAGGCGCTGACAGATCAGGCCCGCCGAATGGACGCGGTTAAAGATCGCCAGGCCCGCATGGGCGCGGCGCGCGGTCGTTACGACAAGACCCAGCAACTCGCCGGCTCGATGCAGGGCGCGGGCGCCTCGGCATTGGCAGGCGGCGTCATCACCGCCACGCCGCTGATCGCGGCCGGCAGCGCCGGTATGGCGTTCGAGGACGGGATGGCGGACATCAAGAAGGTGGTCGACTTCCCCACGCCGGCCGCCTTCAGGCAGATGGAACAGGACATCCTGCGTCTTTCGACGCGCATTCCCGTCGCGACCGAGGGCCTGACGGCGATTGTCGCCGCTGCCGGCCAAGCCGGCATAGCGCGGCGAGCTGATGGGCTTCGCTGAAGACGCCGGCAAGATGGGCATCGCCTTCGATACGACCGCCGACGACGCCGGCGCGAAGATGGCCACTTGGCGCACTGCATTCCGTATGACCCAGACGGAAGTGCGGGGCTTGGCAGACCAGATCAACTACCTGGGCAACAACGGCCCGGCGAACGCCTTGTCGATCTCCAACGTCGTGACCCGTATCGGCCCCCTTGGCGAGGTGGCGGGCCTTGCGGCCGGTCAGATTGCCGCGCTGGGCTCGACAATCGTCGGCATGGGCGTTGAGGAAGAGATCGCCGCGACCGGCATCAAAAACACCATGCTGGCCCTGACCAAAGGGACGGCCGCCACCAAGGGCCAGAAGGCCGCCTATGCCGCGCTGGGCCTCGAGGCCAACGACATGGCCAAGCGGATGCAGACGGACGCCGGCGGCGCGATCATCGATGTTATGTCGCGGATCTCTAAGCTTTCAGGAGATCAGCAGACCGCTGTGCTGACCCAGCTCTTCGGATCGGAATCGGTCTCTGCGATCGCGCCGCTGTTGACCAATCTGGACCTGCTGAAGACGAACCTGAACAGGGTAGGGGATGCCACCCTCTACGCGGGATCTATGCAGAAGGAATACGAAGGGCGCGCGGCGACGACGTCAAACGCCGTCCTTCTGATGAAGCACGGCATCAAGGCGGTCGCGATCGAGGTCGGCACGGCCTTCCTGCCGCAGATCAAGCAGGGCGCAGCATTCCTAGGCCAGATGGCCCAGAAGGTTCACGCCTTTGCACAAGCCCACCCGGGCGCGACACGCGCCATCGGGATCCTGGTCGCAATCATCGCCACCGGCCTGGTCGTGTTCGGCGGCCTGGCCATGGCGGTCGCGGCCGTGCTCGGTCCCTTCGCCCTACTGCAACTGACGTTGACCCAGACCGGTATCATGTTCGGGCCGCTGGGAGGCAGGATCGCACAGTTCGCCGGCAAGGCTCTGCCCATGATCGGCCGAGGCCTGTTGCTAGCCGGCCGGGGCTTCCTGACGTTTGGCGCCATGGCCGCTCGTGCGGGTCTGATGCTGCTCGCCAACCCTATCACCTGGATCATACTTGGCATCGTCGCGGCGGTCGCGCTGCTGGCAGGCGCCGCCTACCTGATCTACCGGAATTGGGGGACGATCGGCCCTTGGCTCGGCCGGATGTGGGAAGGGATCAAGGCCGGCGTTTCCAACACCATCGGCTTCATGGGGCGCATTTTCATGAACTTCAGCCCGGTTGGCTTGCTGATTGCGGCAGTGATGCGGGCCTGGCCCGCCCTGCAGGCGCTCGGCGGCCGGTTTCTGGAGATGGGGCGGCATCTGCTGACGGGCCTGGTCAACGGCGTCCTGGGCGGCATCCCCGCCCTGGTCGCGGCGGTGATGCGTGCCGGCGGCGCTGTCGTCACCGCCTTCAAGAGTAAGCTCGGGATCCATTCACCGTCTCGGGTCTTCGCGCAGCTCGGCGACTACACCATGCAGGGCCTCGGCATCGGTCTCGGCCGATCGGCGCGAGATCCGCTGCGACGCATGCGGACGGCCGCGACAGCCATCACCGCCGCCGGCGCGATGGCGATCGGCGGCTCGGCCATGGCCGCGCCCACCTTCGATACGGCGCCCGCCCTGGGCGCCCGACGATCGGCGCCCGCATCGGCCGCGCCTCCGCCGGTGACGATCGGCACGCTCAACCTGCAGATCGTTCAGAACCCCGGCGAGGACATGGAGGCCCTGGCGCAACGCATCGCTGAGCTGCTGAAGAACCCGACCAACGGAGCCAGCTTCAGTGACGACGACGACAGCTATGGCGAGGCGCCCTGATGCTCCTGGCCATCGGTATGTTTGTGTTCGAGATCCCGAACGTCCTGTTCGACCAGCTGAAGCGTCGGCGCAGCTGGCGCCATCCGACCAGCGAGCGGGTAGGTGCGCGCTCCGCCAGCCAGTTCGCCGGCGTCGGTGACGACAACCTGACCCTCACAGGCGTGCTGGCACCGGGCGTCATAGGCCGCAAGGATGCGCTCGAGGATCTGGCGGCCATGGCCGACCTTGGGCGGTCGTGGCCCGTGGTCGACGGCGACGGCTTCGTCTACGGCGCCTACGTCATCCTCGATCTGGATGAGACCAAGCGCGAGATCCTGGACAACGGTCAGGCCAGGTTGATTGACTTCACCATCAATCTGCAGCGGGTCGATGATGATGAGGGCGACACCAGCGCCACTGGGTCCGAGGTGCGGGCATGACGAATCAGATCGCGGGCCACGTCCAGCGCCAGGCCGTTTTCGAGCTGGTGGTCGATGGCGCGCCCATCGATGCGAAGGTGAAGCCCCGACTGCATAGCCTGACACTGACGGAAAGGCGCGGCACGGAAGCGGACCAGCTTGAGCTCGTTCTGAACGACACGGACGGCAAGCTCGCCATTCCGCCCGCCGGCGCAACGGTGACCCTCAAACTCGGGTGGCTGGATCTGCGCGACGGTGCATCGCCGGTCCTGATCGACAAGGGTTCCTACATCGTGGACGAACGCGGCCATGGAGGGACGCCAGACAGACTGACCATCCGCGCGCGGTCGGCCGATCTGACACGGGCCTTCCGGACCCGACAGACGCGAACCTGGTCGGGTACGACCCTTGGCGCCGTCCTCGACGACGTCGCGGTCCGGAACGGCCTGCAAGCCCGCGTGGCGGCCGACAAGGCGGCGGTCGCGGTCGCGCACCTCACACAGGACAGCGAGAGCGACAGCGCCTTCCTGGCTCGCCTGGGGCGGCTCCACGACGCCATGGCGACAGTGAAGGCGGGACGTCTGCTGTTTTCGCCGATCGCTGCCGGCGTCACCGCGACGGGCCAGCCAATCCCCGAGGCGACCATCACCCGCCGCGACGGCGATCGCCACACCTGGTCCTCGTCCGAGCGCGAGAACTATTCCGGCGTGACCGCCAAATGGCGCAGCCGTGCCAAGGGGACAGCAGGGGAGGTGACGGTAGGCTCGAGCTCAAACGCCAAGCGGCTGGGCCGCACCTACGGCAGCGAGGCTTCGGCCCGGCGAGCGGCGCAGGCCGACAACACCAAGCAGGAGCGCAAGGGCGCGCAGTTCTCGCTGGATCTCGCTTCGGGCCGGCCGGATCTCTATCCGGATCGAAAGCTGACCGTCTCGGGCTGGAAGCCTGAGATCGACAACACGGGATGGGTGATCACCGAGACGCGTCACCAGCTCGACGCCGTCGGCGGCCTGAAGACGTCGCTGCAGATGGAGCTAAATCCAGCGTGGCCAGCGCGTCAGGCCAGGTGAAAAAAGTGGTTGCTGGGTCCATAACCAGAAGTTTTTTTGCAGCGACGCTGGAACCATTTCTGCTATGGAACAAACAGGGGCCGTCACAGGATCGAAGATGCAAACTCAGCAGGGTGAACTCACGGCCGGGCGCTTCAGCGCCGCGAACCAACCGGAGGCCTTCAGCAAGCCTCGCAGTCGCCACGGCGGGACGATGAAGCTCCTCTGCCCCCACTGCCAGTCCATGGCGACAGTGCGCTCGAGCAAGTCCCTGACACCGCTTTATCGGGAACTGCGCCTGCAGTGTTCCGACGTCGATTGCGGCGGCACCTACGTCGCCTCGGTCACCATCGATCGGATGATCGTCCCCAGCCAGAAGCCGAACCCGCGCGTTCGCCTGAAGGTCGGTCAGCCTCGGCCGAGCGCACCAGCGAATGATGACGCGGCAACCGAGGCGGCCGCACTTTAGGGATGCCGTGACGGGCGCGCCGCTAAGCTGACATTCCCAACGTCGGCTATGGGTGGGTTGCAGACATTGGCGCCGCGCCGTCTATTGGCTCATCGACCCCGGTGGACCGCTGACTTCAGAGCAATCGACTGAGGCGAGACGCTTCCACCATCTCATGCGATAGTCAGACCATGCGCTTTCTGACTTTCTCTCTGTTGATGGTGATGTTCGGTGCAGGCGCACCGGCGGTGGCCCAGACGGACCGAACGCCTGACGTGGAAACACCAGGGTCGTGGCAGGGCGGGCATTGGCGCGATCCGGAGTTGGGACGCGCGATATTCGAGGGCTATGCTGATAACGCCTTTCTGTGGTTGCGAGGCGAGTCCGGAAAAGTCGTGCGATTCGACCGCACCGATGGAACGCGAACGGTCGTTGCCGAAAGCGTCTTGGACCTAATGCCGGATGGTACGCGCCTCTGGGTCCTGACATCGGGCGGCGGACATGAGGCCGGAATCCGCGATCTGCGCGCCGAACAGTCCGAGCTCGGCCGATTCTACGCTCGGGAAACTCCGATGATCGGTCTGTTCGCCACCGGCCAAGACCGCCCGGGGGTCCTCACCGGCTCGGCCGCCTATCGCCCCACAGAGCGCGGTTGGGACCGCAGGGAACTAGCGGCGACGTTGCCAGCTGGCGAGGTCGTCTCTGATGGACAGACCTCGCTCTATCTCGGCCTCAATCGCGGAGAATTCGGTGGCGGTCTGAGGCGCGTCGATCTCGACACAGGGACGATTTCGATCGTTTCAGCCCAAGGCGATGGCCTATGCGGAGGAGCGCTCAGCCCAGCCTGTCAGCCGGTTGTCGGCCTGTTTCCCGCGCCGGACCGGCCGGGATGTGTGTTCGTTGGAACCGGGCTATCCCACCTCGGATCGAGTATGGGACATGTATACCGCGTCTGCGGAGACGGCATTTCTTCCGAATTCAATACGCCGACGCCGACGCTCCCGGATCGGTGGATGCTGATGCCGTCGCCATGGCCGCTCGACGATCTGGTCCCCATCCGCGACGGTTGGGTTGCGACTAGTCGCAGCCGTTTCTTCCGCAGTCGCGATGGCCGAGTTGAGGAGCTGGCGCTCAAGCCTTTTCATGACTGGTCCGGCCTAAGGATCAGCGAAGAAGAAGACGGGGTCGTTTTCGTTGTTGGCTCATGCTGCTGGGGCGCCGCGGACAACCCCACTCTGTTCCGTGCCCTGCCCATCCCAGTCTTGGACTGACAATAACAAGTGGGCGGACGCTCCCGTACCTTCCCTCGCCCGCCTCAAAATCGAAATGGCAAACGCCCAGAAGTTGATCTGTCGAATGTCCGCAATGGGTCGATTTGAGAAACTGGCTTTGACCCGCAATCGAGACCTTCGGCGCAGCCCTAGCGTTGCTGGTAAGGTTGCATCTCACAGCGGTTTCGGTCCTGATACGGACCCAACTGCCAGTCGAAATAAACGCGGCGGTTTAGTGGCTCACTTACCTCGTCTGCAGTCGGCTTTGCCAAGTTAGCTTCACCGCAGCTTTCAAGTGTAATCGACTGCGGTTTGACGCCCAAAGACACGAGACGATCCGCGACCGCACGTGCTCTAGCTAGAGATAGGAGCTTGTTTGCCTCACGTGAGCCGAGGGTGTCGGCGTACCCGCTGACTAACACGTGAGCGGTCGGCCAAACTCTCGGGGCCAAATGCTTGATCGGGTCAATCGGCCCGGGCGCTAAAGGCTCTGCGGATCCGCTGGCGAAGTAAACCAAGCCATGCACGATGACCCCGGTGTTGGGAGCGGTCTGAGCAGGTGACGCGCTTGGATGTGCAAGAACAGCAGCAACAAGGATAGTGAGCCGGATCATCTCAACACCCTAGCAAACCTCGTTAAACGTCGCCTATGGGTCGATTTCCGAAATTGACGTGGCTGCCGAGAATGGACTTTCGGAGAGCGGCGCAAGTGTCAGAGGAGGTCGAATCCCCTTGGCAATTTTTACAGCCAGATCGTAACTGATTGATCTATATAGGGCAGATGTTGCGCGGTTTTACACGTTGCGCTTTGTTTTTATTGATATTCAGGCCGCCTTCTAAGCGGGATGTTGCAGGTTCGAGTCCTGCTGGGCGCGCCAAGCTTTCCCGCCGATCCGATCAAAAAGTTTTACACCCTAGGGCGGGTGCTCCGTCCCGCCGCTAAGCGGACATCCCCAATGTCGGCTAGGGGTGGTTTGCGGACGTTCCCCATGCCTTCACAGCATTGGCCTGAGCCATCTTAGGGTGGTCAGATCAACGGCCTTCAGGTCGATATCCGCACCTGCTGGCGTGCCGTATTGAAAGCCTTCGAGGCAGTTAGGATAGCCCCCTTCAAGCCAAAGAATGAACCCCATAAGGAGGGTTTCATTGCCCACCGAAATCTCTCCATCTGGGCCGTCCAAGATGCGCTCAGGCCAATCGATAGGTGGCATGTTCCTCACCACATCGAACGAGGTGTAGAAGCCGTGCCCAGTGTTATCCCGCTCGGAAAGCCGGGCGTCCGACAAGAAGTTGCGAAGCTGCTCCGCAACGTCTGGTCGATCTCCGCAAATTGCGTCGAACACCGTCTGCTCCAGATCTGTGAACTCTGACATCTGTCCTCCCGGCGCAAACCTACGCTTCAGATCGAATGTCTCCCATGGGTCGTGTGCAGCCTTGGGATTCGGTGCCGAAAGCGGACGTTGGCCTTTAGGCCGGAAAGCGGTCTTCGCGTCGTCCGCCAAGGTGGAGAGCGGACTTAGCCTCCCAGCAAGACCGCCTCACTTCGAGTCCCGGAGGCGAGGGCGCGCAGTTGAGGCACGAAGCGATCTAAACTGGCGTAGCTAGTCAGAAGCTTGGCCTTTAGGCGACAGGTGGGGTCGTCTCGGTCGGTGATCTCGGCCCTAGCTTCAAGAGCACCCAAGGGTCCGTTGGGTCGGATACGCAGGTGCAGCATTATGTCGTCGCCCTGCATCTGATCGTAACCCAGGACGAGTGCAGGTTCATTTGCCAGAGGATAGGTGCTCAACTCCGAGGCAAACTCCGTTAGGCTTTCCGGCGCACCCCAGAACCAGCCGCGACCTGAAAAGGTCTCGGTGTGCAGATCGAAATGTATCTGCCAGACCCCGTCGCCATCTGGTACCACACGTATAGTCAGCTGGTTCATGCAGACGAGCCTAAGTCTTGGGCGCAACTTCCGCTACGGGTCGATTTCAGCCCTGAGCTTTTGGTGCCGAAGACAGTCTTCTGCGGTTGGGTCGGAAAGCGGTCGTCTCCGCCGTTCGCTAGTGGTGGTTGGGGGCTACTCGAGGTCAGGCGGCGCGATCTTCACGCCAGATCACCTGATTGCCCCAATACCGGATGAGAGGTGGCGTCCCGCTGAACCGGAGTTCGAACCAGAACTGGTCGCCCCATAACACTTCACTCCCGTTCGTCATGCCGCCGAGCACAATCGCGCCGCCATCTTCCCGGTCGGCATCCACCACGTGCCAGCGCATCGCCACGCTGCTGATGGATACGTGGATCACGCCGTCCTGCTCGCCAGTCGGCTCAAACTGGATTTCGTACCTGCCTTCCAACCCTGTGAAGGCAAGGCTGAATGCGCCTGGAACCATCGTCCTCATTCGCCCAGCTTGAAGCAGCCCTCGAACGTCAGCAACGGGTCGATTTGCGAAATTGACGTGGCTGCTGAAACCGGACTTTTGCAGACCGGCGCTAAGTGCCGGCTGAGGTCGAGCCCCTCGAAACTTTTTACAGCCAGATCGTAACTGATTGATCTATATAGGGCAGATGTTGCGCGGTTTTACGGCTTGCGCTTTGTATTCATTCGCTTTCCTGCCGCCTTCTAAGCGGGATGTTGCAGGTTCGAGTCCTGCTGGGCGCGCCAAGCTTTCCCGCCGATCCGATCAAAAAGTTTTACACCCTAGGGCGGGTGCTCCGTCCCGCCGCTAAGCGGACATCCCCAATGTCGGCTAGGGGTGGTTTGCGGACGTTCCCCATGCCTTCACAGCATTGGCCTGAGCCATCTTAGGGTGGTCAGATCAACGGCCTTCAGGTCGATATCCGCACCTGCTGGCGTGCCGTATTGAAAGCCTTCGAGGCAGTTAGGATAGCCCCCTTCAAGCCAAAGAATGAACCCCATAAGGAGGGTTTCATTGCCCACCGAAATCTCTCCATCTGGGCCGTCCAAGATGCGCTCAGGCCAATCGATAGGTGGCATGTTCCTCACCACATCGAACGAGGTGTAGAAGCCGTGCCCAGTGTTATCCCGCTCGGAAAGCCGGGCGTCCGACAAGAAGTTGCGAAGCTGCTCCGCAACGTCTGGTCGATCTCCGCAAATTGCGTCGAACACCGTCTGCTCCAGATCTGTGAACTCTGACATCTGTCCTCCCGGCGCAAACCTACGCTTCAGATCGAATGTCTCCCATGGGTCGTGTGCAGCCTTGGGATTCGGTGCCGAAAGCGGACGTTGGCCTTTAGGCCGGAAAGCGGTCTTCGCGTCGTCCGCCAAGGTGGAGAGCGGACTTAGCCTCCCAGCAAGACCGCCTCACTTCGAGTCCCGGAGGCGAGGGCGCGCAGTTGAGGCACGAAGCGATCTAAACTGGCGTAGCTAGTCAGAAGCTTGGCCTTTAGGCGACAGGTGGGGTCGTCTCGGTCGGTGATCTCGGCCCTAGCTTCAAGAGCACCCAAGGGTCCGTTGGGTCGGATACGCAGGTGCAGCATTATGTCGTCGCCCTGCATCTGATCGTAACCCAGGACGAGTGCAGGTTCATTTGCCAGAGGATAGGTGCTCAACTCCGAGGCAAACTCCGTTAGGCTTTCCGGCGCACCCCAGAACCAGCCGCGACCTGAAAAGGTCTCGGTGTGCAGATCGAAATGTATCTGCCAGACCCCGTCGCCATCTGGTACCACACGTATAGTCAGCTGGTTCATGCAGACGAGCCTAAGTCTTGGGCGCAACTTCCGCTACGGGTCGATTTCAGCCCTGAGCTTTTGGTGCCGAAGACAGTCTTCTGCGGTTGGGTCGGAAAGCGGTCGTCTCCGCCGTTCGCTAGTGGTGGTTGGGGGCTACTCGAGGTCAGGCGGCGCGATCTTCACGCCAGATCACCTGATTGCCCCAATACCGGATGAGAGGTGGCGTCCCGCTGAACCGGAGTTCGAACCAGAACTGGTCGCCCCATAACACTTCACTCCCGTTCGTCATGCCGCCGAGCACAATCGCGCCGCCATCTTCCCGGTCGGCATCCACCACGTGCCAGCGCATCGCCACGCTGCTGATGGATACGTGGATCACGCCGTCCTGCTCGCCAGTCGGCTCAAACTGGATTTCGTACCTGCCTTCCAACCCTGTGAAGGCAAGGCTGAATGCGCCTGGAACCATCGTCCTCATTCGCCCAGCTTGAAGCAGCCCTCGAACGTCAGCAACGGGTCGATTTGCGAAATTGACGTGGCTGCTGAAACCGGACTTTTGCAGACCGGCGCTAAGTGCCGGCTGAGGTCGAGCCCCTCGAAACTTTTTACAGCCAGATCGTAACTGATTGATCTATATAGGGCAGATGTTGCGCGGTTTTACGGCTTGCGCTTTGTATTCATTCGCTTTCCTGCCGCCTTCTAAGCGGGATGTTGCAGGTTCGAGTCCTGCTGGGCGCGCCATCTCCGGCGCCTTCGAGGGGCTGATCCATGACCGACCATCAGACCTCGTGCGATCAAGCCGTCCGTGTCGCCGCACTTTACCGGTTCGCGCCGGTGGCCAACCCCGAAGCCGTACGCAAGACGCTTCAAACGGTCTGCGACGCTGGGCAGGTGAAGGGGACACTGCTCGTCGCGCCGGAGGGTCTGAACGGCACCATCGCAGGATCGGAGGCGGCCATCGCAGCGGTGCTTTCCACGATCCACGCCATGCCAGGATTCGAAACGCTCGAACTCAAATGCGCCTGGACAGACGCCCTGCCGTTCCACCGGATGAAGGTGCGCGTCAAACGCGAGATCGTCACCATGGGACAGCCGGATCTGGACCCTCCCAATCAGGCGGGCGTTTACGTCACGCCCACGGATTGGAATGCGCTGATCGCCGATCCCGAGACCTTGGTGATCGATACGCGCAACGACTATGAGGGCGAGATCGGCGCATTCGAACGGGCTGTTCAACCTAATACCCGCAGCTTTCGAGACTTTCCCGACTGGTTCAGGAGCGAAGGTCGCGCCCTGCTTGAGCAGACCGGCGCCAAGCGCGTGGCCATGTACTGCACCGGCGGCATTCGCTGCGAAAAATCGACCGCCTTCCTGAAGACCGAAGGCGTGGAGAACGTCCACCATCTGGAGGGCGGCATCCTTCGCTATCTTGAGACGGTGGATGAGGATCAGAGCCTATGGCATGGAGCGTGTTTCGTCTTTGACGAACGCGTCTCGGTCGGGCACGGCCTAAGCCAAGGTCCTCATACCTTGTGCCGGGGATGTCGTCTGCCTGTGGATGAGGCCGGTCGTGCTTCGCCTCACTATGTCGACGGCGTATGCTGCGAGCGCTGTCACGACGTCCGCGACGAGGTCCAGCGGCAGCGATATGCCGAGCGGCACAGGCAGATGGAGATGGCCCGCGAACGCGGAGAAACGCATCTGGGAAAAGCCCAGACGGACTGAGATCGCCTCAACGACGGGGCGGGCGAGGGAAGAAGGCGCTGGTGCGGGCGGCATAGGCCTCGAACGCCTTGGGTCGCGACTGTCGCATATGCTCTTCCAGCAAGGGCACGCCGGACACTTGGGTCAGCAGCCAGTACATATAGGCTGGCCCTGTCAGCGCGAGCCAACCCCAGGGCCATTCACCGCTCAGGTTGATGGCGAACACAGGCCAAGCGCACCAACTTACCCATTCGAAGAAATAGTTCGGGTGGCGTGACCAGGCCCAAAGACCGACATCGCAGATTCCACCCTTGTTGGCCGGGTTGCGTTTGAAGGCCGCCAGCTGGCGATCGGAAACGGCTTCTCCAACCAGGGCTCCGACAAAAATCAGTGTCGCCACGGCATCTTGCAGCGTCAGGCCCGGCGCCGGGTTGCGCGCCGCCGCCATCACACTGAGCGCTAGGAAGGCGGCGGCTCCGGCTTGCAGCATCAGGAAGCCAAACATCTTGGCCTGAAAGCCGGCGCCCCATTCCTCTCGCAGACGCGCGTAGCGAGCGTCCTCGCGCTCCTCGTGGGCGGCGCGAACAGCGATGTGGGATCCCAGCCGCAATCCCCAAAGGCCAATCAGAAGCGCTGCGAGATACTGGCGCAATGACGGAGCGGCGCCGTCGATCGGGAAGAGCGCGACGCCGACACCGGCCGCTCCCAGTCCAAGCGACCAGAAGGCGTCTGCCCAACCGCCTTGTCCGGTTCGTTTCTGAACCAGCCAGGCCGCAGACATGACGACAACGAGAAATAGGGCGGCGACACCCCAAATGGCCGCGAGAGCGGTCACAGGCGAACGAAGGGCTGGATCAGCTTGCCGACCCATCCATCCAGTTGAATCTGACCGTCAAGCGCGACGACGCACAGGCACGGCTCGTCCGACACCACACGGGGTTGGTGCAGCACCTCCGGATCCGCCTCTTCGAAATCCCCCACATCGAACCGCTCGGTTTCGGTCGCATAGGCACCGGAGATGACACAGGTCAGCTCGACGCCGCCATGCGTGTGCTTGGGCGTCTCTCGACCCGATTCGATCTTCAGCAGAATGACGCGGCAATCACCATCCCGCGGCGCATGGACGTCACGCACGCGCATGCCGGGCCCGACCCAGCGCCATGGACCCAGCGCATAGCGTCGCAGCGGCTCGGGCAGCTCGGGCATGTCGTTCAGGGGCGCGATGTGCCTGGCATTGCCGGCATCCGTCTCGATCCGCGCCATCGCCAAGGCGAGCGCATCATTCGACAAGGGGGAGGGGGGCGTCTCGTTCAGGAACTCGCCGCCGACGGACTGCAGGTCGCGCACCCAGGCGTCATTGGCCGGCCGCATCGCCAGATGCGCCGCCATCACCACCGCCTCCGGCGGGCTGAGCGTGCCGGCCGCATAGGCCAGCAAACGTTCCTCGGAGGGATTGCGCTGAGGTTTCATCGCGCAGCCTCCTCAGACGGCGCGAGGATCAGACGAAGCTTGGTCATGGCGTTACGAATACGGGATTTGACGGTGCCGAGCGGCAGGCCCAGATGTTTGGCGATCTCGGAATGAGAGTTGTCCATGAAGAAGGCCAGACGCAGAACCTCGACATGGTCGGCGCTGAGCCGCGCCAGAGCGTCGCGCACGCGGTCCGCGTCTTGCGACATCGACAGCAGTTCATCGGGCCGGCGGACGTCGTCCCCCGCCAGCTCGATTTCGGGCGTCGGCAGGGGACGCGCGTCACGGCGTAGCATGTCAAGCCGACGGTTGCGAGCGATGGTGAAAATCCACGTGGCGGCGCGCGCCTTGGACGAATCAAACAGATCGGCCTTGCGCCACACGGTCAGCATGGCGTCCTGCGCGAAGTCTTCCGCCGCTCCGGGCGTCGCGCCCGACTTGATCAGCCAGGCCTTCAGCCGCGGTGCGAAATAGGCGAAGAGCGCAGCGAAGGCGTCACGATCGCGCCTCAGGGCGATCTGTTCGATCAGCCGATCGTGCAGCAGCGGATCAGGCAAGCTGTCGAGCGCCTTCACGCGGTTGGACCGACATGGCGTTGATACGAAGGATAACGGCTCGGCATGCATGAACACTAATACGCTCAGCGGAAATGTCTGGATCAATCGCGATCCGAACATGACGGCGACCCGTAATCTGTTCATGCCGTAGCGATTGCGTTGCGGCGTATCTTTCGGAGTTTTCATGTCCCTGTCGTCCGCGACGCCCTGTGCCGAACGTCAAAAGATCGCTGTGGTCGGATCTGGCGTCGCCGCCCTGTCTTCGGCCTGGCTTCTGTCGAAACGCCATGACGTGACGCTTTACGAGAAGGGCGATCGCCTGGGCGGGCATTCGAATACGGTGATGGCCAGCGTGCCTTCTGGCGACATCGCAGTCGACACTGGCTTCATCTGCTTTAACGACGCGACCTATCCCAATCTTATAGCCCTGTTCGAGCATTTGAGGATCGCGACACGCGCGACGGATATGTCGTTCGCTGTCTCACTGGATGACGGACAGTTCGAATATGCCGCGCCAGGCTTGTTTGCTCAGCGTCGCAATGCCCTGCGTCCTCGCTTCTGGTCTATGCTGAGCGAAATCCTGCGCTTTTATCGCGACGCGCCAAAGGATTTGGCTGCGATGTCCGATTCCTCGCTGACGCTCGGTGACTATCTAAAGCGGGAAGGGTTCAGCGAGGCGTTCCGCGACGATCACCTGTTGCCTATGGCCGCCGCGATCTGGTCATCGCCGGCGCACACGCTGATGGACTATCCGGCCGAGTCCTTCATCCGCTTCTGCGGCAATCACGGCCTGCTGAAGCTGGTAGGGCGGCCTCTCTGGCGAACCGTCGAGGGTGGCAGCCGCGTCTATGTCGAACATCTCGCTCGTGCCATCCAGGACATTCGGCTGGACCACGGCGTCACTGCCGTGCGGCGTAGCGACCAGTGCGTCTTCGTTCACGACAGCCAAGGCGGCATCGAGCGCTACGACCAGGTCGTGATCGGGTCCCATGCCGACCAGGCTCTGGCGATGCTGGCCGAACCGACGACGCAGGAGAAGGCGCTGCTCGGCGCTTTCCGGTACAGCCGAAATCTGACAGTCCTGCATACCGACGCCGGGCTGATGCCGCATCGTCGTCGCGCCTGGGCCAGCTGGAACTATATCGGCGCGGACGACGGCCTCTGCGTCACCTATTGGATGAACCGCCTGCAAGGTCTGCCGGGCGACGACCTGTTCGTCACCCTGAATCCGCCGCGTCCGCCGCGCGCGGACACGATTTTGCGTAGCGAACTCTACGAGCATCCCATCTTCGATCCCGCCGCCATACAGGCTCAAAAGCAGTTGTGGAGCCTGCAAGGGCAGGGAGGCGTCTGGTTCTGCGGGGCCCACTTCGGTGCGGGCTTCCACGAGGACGGCTTGCAATCGGGGCTTGCGGTCGCGGAGCAGCTTGGCGGCGTGCGTCGCCCTTGGTCCGTCGCCAACGAAAGCGGGCGCATTCATTTGACGACGCCGATGGGCGCGCAGCTGGAACGCGCCGCGTGAAACTCAGCTCGGCCCTTTATCGCGGCCGGGTCATGCACCGACGCCTTCGCCCCAAGATCCATAAGCTGAACTATCGCGTCTTCTGGCTCCTGCTCGACCTGTCGGAAATCGATGATGTGGACGTGCGCCTGCGCCTGTTTTCGCGCAATCGATTCAATCTTTTGTCCTTCCACGACAAGGATTACGGAGACGGTTCTGGCGCGTTGCGTCCTCAGGTGGATGCGTGGATGGCTCAAGCCGGCATCGATCTGGAGGGCGGAACTGTCCGCCTGTTAACCATGCCGCGCGTCCTCGGATACGTTTTCAACCCGATCAGCATCTACTATTGCCATTGGCCCGACGGACGGTTGGCCGCCATGGTGTACGAGGTGACCAGCACCTTCGGCATCCGCCACGCCTATGTCATTCCGATCCCGATCGAAGATCAGGCCGCAGGCGTCATTCGTCAGGGCGCGGCCAAGGCGCTCTATGTGTCGCCATTCATGGGCATGGAGATGGACTACCAGTTCCGTGGCCATACGCCGGGCGATCGTCTGGACATGACCGTCGATGGGCTAGATGCCGAAGGCGTGCTGATCACGGCCGCTATGGCGGCCAAGCGGGAACGCCTGGACGATCGCAACATCGCTGCCGCGACAGCAGCGATCCCGCTGATGACATTCAAGGTGGTGGCGGCGATCCACTGGGAGGCGCTGAAACTCTGGCTCAAGGGCGTCAGTCTGACACGGCAGCCCAAACCGGCAGACATGCCAGTGACCATTCAACGTCAAGCTCAAGAGAGCCGTTGTAACCAACCATGATTGATTCCCGCATTTTACGCGATTGATTGTCGGCTCATGCGCCGACGTCCATGGAAAGGGAATCGACCGCTGGGATGAACGCTTCATTCGCCGCGCTCCAAGTTGGCTTCGTGTGAGGGCGATGACAGCCAGTGCCCGTCTTCTGCTTGAACGAAGTGCAGCCGCACATCTGAGGGAGGCCATTTGGTGTTCACCTCCGGGCGCCCGACGTGAGCGTTGTGGCGCCGCTTGGTACGCCGCTTCGGGCGCAATGACACGCACTCGAATTAGGAGGTGCGTCGGTTGTCGGAAAGCTGGTCTTCTTCGCTGCAGTCGGCCGCGCGCGCCGCGATCGACCCTCGGTTGGCGTCACTCGGATGCTCAACCTGAGCGCCACACACGAAAAGGCTTGATCAAAGCGCCATCGAGATGTCTGATTCCGCCATCGCTTCAAACGCCCAGAGATGATAGCCGCCGCCGCTATGGAGCGGTGCCTTACGATCGCAGTCGGGGCGCGATGAGCGTGAGCCTCGCTTTGACTCTTAGCCTCAGATCGTCGGCGGGCGTGGGCGTCTCGGCTATGAGGCTTTAGTCGTCGATCACGAAGAACCTTGGAACTGCGCCGCACCTTTGGATGATGGCGCGGCGCAATCGAAGACTCTATAGCGCCTCGGCGTAGAGACGGTTGACCGTGCTCCAGTTCACGACGGTCCACCAGACTGGGAGATAGTCGGCCCGCTTGTTTTGATACTTAAGATAGTAGGCGTGTTCCCAGACATCGACGCCCAGGATGGGCGCGCCGCGGACCTCAGCGATGTCCATCAGGGGGTTGTCTTGGTTGGGCGTGGACGTGATGTGCAGCTTGCCGTCCTTGACGATCAGCCAGGCCCAACCGGACCCGAAGCGGGAGGTGGCGGCCTGGTTGAAGGCTGTCTTGAACGCGTCCATCGAGCCGAAGTCGCGGGTGATGGCCGCTGTCAGTTCAGCGGACGGTGCACCGCCCTGTCCCGCCGGCGCCATTAAGGTCCAGAACAGGCTGTGATTCCAGTGGCCACCGCCGTTGTTGCGCACAGTGGGCGGCAGGGTCGAGATGCGGCCCATTAGGTCTTCGATCGACACGCCGGCCAGGGCCGGATCAGCCGCCAGCGCCGCGTTCAGATTGTCGACATAGGCTTTGTGATGCCGGCCATGATGGATCTGCATGGTCTGGGCGTCGATCGCCGGTTCAAGCGCATCGGCGGCGTAGGGCAGGGCCGGCAGGGTCAAGGCCGCTGGCGCGGTCTGGCCGGCTGAGGCAGGTGCATGAGGCGTTTGGGCAAGGACGACGCCTGCCGTCATCGGCGACAGGGCGAGGGCGGCGGACAACGCGAGGGTTCTGATCATGGCAGGCTCCTTTGGATGACAGGTCAATGCGTGGAAGCGGAGATCGACCCAGGCTGCGACGACATGGCCAGGGCAAGCGGCGCCGGCCGGGTGGGGATGAGGTGATGAGCAGACGACGCCGTCGATGATCGGCCGGCGTGTTCGTTCGCCGGGCGAGCGGTGATGCAGGTGAAGTTGGCGGCCTGTCTCGCTGCCCCTTCATCATCGGCGGAACCGGTATAGCGGGGATACGCCGGGTACTGGCAGAGCGGCAGAGATCGAGCGGGCCTGCCGTCGCTCTCGACCCGTTCCGCCAGCAAGGTCGCCGGTGCGATCTCGTCCACGACCCACCGATCAAGCGCAGCGAGCAGATCCGTTTGGTCAGGTCCGGCACCCCCGGCGCAATGATTGACGCCGGGCGCCACGTAGAAGCGTGTCGAATCCGCCGCACGCGCTGCACCCACAGCCTGGGTCACTTGCGTCATATAGTCGATGGTCGAGGCGACGCTGAGCGCCGCGTCAGAACCACCCTGCCAGACGATCAGCTTGCCGCCGCCGTCGATGAAGGCGCGGATGTCCGGATCGGTCGCATCGTTCAGCGCCGCCATGGCGTCCAGCGCGGCCGGGTCTTGGTCCCACGGCGTGTAGGCCAGAGAGTCCGCGTCGGGATTGCGGGCGAGATAATGCCGGGCCGTGGTGTCCTGCATCATGAAATAGCCGCCTTGTCGGACGTCGCCGTTTCCCGTCACCCAAAGTCCGAATCCGGCGGGATCGTCCTCATTGCCCGAAAGCGGGAAGCCTCTGTTCCGGTATGTGCCGACCGACCCTCGAAAGACGTGGTCGGCGGTCCAGGTCTCGACGACCGAGAGTTGGGCGTCCGAGAGGCAGTCGTCTTCCAGATTAGCGCCCTCCGCGCAGCGCGGCGCGTCAATCTCGATCTGTTCCGCGGTGCAGGCGTCGCGGTTGGCGACAACGCCGTCCACGAGGCCGTCGAGCTCGTCACAGGCGTTCCGCACGTGTTGGGCCAGGAGCGCTGCCTTGGCAGGGCTGAAGGCCCCACCCTGCGCTGCGGCGGCGCGGGCCGTCGCGTGAAAGGCGCCCATGAAACCGACCCAGTTGAAAGCCGGCGCCCGCGCGATTACGCCGTCGAACAGGTGCGGATGGCGCTGGACCGCCATTAAGGCCTCACGTCCCCCTGTCGAGCAGCCTTCGAAATAGGATTGCGAGGGCGGCGCGCCATAGGCTTCGGTCAGGATCTGAACCGTCACGGCCATCACCGTGGGAACCGCCTCGCTGCCGAACAGCCGCGCCGCGGTCGGATCGTTCTCGACGAAGGCGGCGGACATTCCGGTGGCGTCCTGGTGTCCGGAATCGCTGGCGACCTGGGCGTAGCCCTGTTTGAGCGGCGCGACGACGAGATCGGGAATGACGCCGTTATAGCCCCCGCCGCCGCCGTAGTAGAGCTTGCGGTTCCAAGCCGTCGGCAGGCGGATTTCGAAGTTGAGACGCGGTGCGATCGTGCCCCGGATCCGGCAGTAGGCCGGGACAGCGGCCGTCTCGGGAACGACGTCGGTGGCCAGTCTCGACCCGCCGATGACGCGGTCTGACAGGGTTGCGCAGACGTCGGCGGCCGAAGCCGCCGACGTCGGTCGCTGATCCGTCGGCCTAACGCTCGCCAGGGATTGAGCCCCGGCGGACCCTGCCGCGACAAGCGAGGCCAGAAGCGCGAGAGATGCGGTTCGACGGATCATTCGGCCCACCCGTCTCAGAATTGCGCCTTGACGGTGACGAAGGCCGACCGCGGCTGGGTCGGCATCACGACCGGGAAGCCGAAGTACTGGTAGGTGTCGAAGGCGTCGTCGTCGGTCAGATTGACCGCAGACAGCTCGACGGTGAACCGACCGACGTCATAGGAGGCCTGGGCGTCGACGGAGGTATAGCCCGGCACCCAGATCGAATTGGGCAGGGTGTCCTGCCGGGCGCCGAAGGTGGTCACCCCGGCTCCGAACGACAGACCCTTGGCTGCCCCGTTCAGGACCCTGTAACGCGCCAAACATCTATCCCACGCCAATCGCATATGACGTTGTTTTGGCTTTGATTGTCTTCGGCCTGCCCGCTTCATCGACGGCGACCATGGTGAACTCGGCTGTGGCGGAGCGCCGTCGTTCTCCGGTCAGGAGCCTTTCGGCCCAGAGCTGAACCTCGACCGAGAGGGAGCTTAGCCCGACCATCTTAACGCGCGAGACCAGTTCTACCATGTCGCCGCCGTCAATCGGGGCCTTGAAGTCGATGCGGTTGGTCGCGGCCATGACCATGACTTCGCGCGCATGGCGGGTCGCCGTGACGAAGGCCGCCTTGCCCATGAGCTTGAGCGCGTCGCCGCCGAAGAGGGTGCCGTAGTGGTTGGTCGTACCGGGAAAGACCATCTCTGCGGTCCTCAGCCAGCCGTCGTCCGCTTCGCCTGCCTCATCGAGCGGCGCGAAGGGATGATCGTCGCCCGCGGGTCTCAGGGCGACCATGTTGAAGGCGCCGCGCGTGCACAGGCGGCGCTCGCCGCTGAGCAGGCTTTCGGCGTGCAGTTCGACTTCGACGCCTAAAGAGGAGCGCCCGATCCGAACGACGCGGCCGACCGCCTCGACCATCTCGCCGATCCGGGCCGGAGCCGCAAAATCGATCCGCTCGCATCCGGCCGTGACCACGGCCCGTCGCGCGTGACGGCTCGCGGCCAGAAAAGCGACCTTGTCGAGGTGGGCCAGACCAACCCCGCCGAACAGGGTGCCATGGTGGTTGGCGTCGCCGGGGAACACCATGTCGATCAGGCGCACCCTCACGGCTCGCACCTTTCCGCGCCGTAGTAGAGGTCGCGGGACAGTTCCTCGCGCACGATCTCGGTGCCGGCGCTCAAGGCGCGCAGCTTGCCATTGGCGACGCGGCGCGACAGGGGCGCCATGCCGCAGTTGGTGGCCGGATAGAGTTTGTCGGCGTCCACGAACTGAAGCGCTCTCCGCAGGGTGTCCGCGACCGCTTCGGGCGTTTCGATCGTGTCGGTCGCGACGTCGATGGCGCCGACCATCACCTTCTTGCCCCGGATCAGTTCGATCAGATCCATCGGCACGCGCGCGTTCTGGGCTTCTAACGAGATGATGTCGATGCTGGAGGTCCGCAGCTTGGGGAAGGCCTCTTCGTACTGCCGCCATTCCGAGCCGAGGGTCTTCTTCCAGTCGGTGTTGGCCTTGATGCCGTAGCCGTAGCAGATGTGGACCGCCGTTTCGCACTTCAGCCCCTCGGCCGCCTTCTCCAGGGTCGCCACGCCCCAGTCGTTCACCTCGTCGAAGAAGACGTTGAAGGCGGGCTCGTCGAACTGGACGATGTCGACGCCGGCGGCCTCCAGCTCGCGCGCCTCCTCATTGAGGATTTTGGCGAACTCCCAGGCCAGCTTTTCACGGCTGCCATAGTGGTCGTCATAAAGGGTGTCGATCATCGTCATCGGCCCAGGCAGGGCCCATTTGATCGGCTGGTCGGTCTGGGCGCGCAGGAACTTGGCGTCTTCGACGAAGACGGATTTCGGCCGGCTTACGGCGCCCACGACCACCGGGACGCTGGCGTCGTAGCGATTGCGGATTCGCATGGTCTTGCAGTTCTCGAAATCGACGCCGTCGAGGTGTCCGATGAAGGTCGTGACGAAATGCTGGCGGGTCTGTTCGCCGTCGCTGACGATGTCGATGCCGGCCCGGCGTTGATCGTCGAGCGACAGGCGCAGGGCGTCCTGTTTGGCCTCGATCAGGTCATCGCCCTGCAGCTTCCAAGGCGACCAGAGCGTCTCCGGCTCGGCCAGCCAGACGGGTTTGGGCAGGCTGCCGGCGGTCGAGGTCGGGAGAAGGGTTTTCATGAGGTAAGGCTCTGAAATCTGGAAACTGATCAGGCGGCGGCGAAGGCGGCCGACCATTGGTCGAGACGGGCGCGGTGCGGCTTGATGAACCGCTCCTCGACGAAACGGCCCTGCTCGACGGCCAGCCGACTACGCTCGTCGCGGTCGTAGACGATGCGGGTCAGCGAATAGTCCTGCGCCTTCAGGCTAGGCTGATACTGCTCGGTCGCCGGGGAGTTGGCGTTGTAGATTTCGGGCCGATAGATCTTCTGGAAGGTCTCCATCGTGGCGATGGTGCTGGCCAGTTCGAGGTCGGTGTAGCCGCCGGTCAGGTCGCCGATGTGGTACAAAGCGAACGGCGCCACGCTGGCCGGGGGCATGAAGTAGCGAACCTTCATCCCCATCTTCGCGAAATACCGATCGGTCGACGAGAAGGCGTCGTTGTCGTATTCCAGCCCCAGCACCGGATGTTCAGCGCCGGTGCGGTGATAGGTCTTGTTGCTGGAGACGCTGAGGCAGATGACCGGCGGCTTGGCGAAGTTGTCGCGATAGGCGCCCGACGCCAGAAAGTGCCGGAACAGCTTGCCGTGCAGATCGCCGAAATCGTCCGGCACGCCGCCGTTCGGATGCGCCTTCAGGTGTTCGGGCAGAACCACGCTGAAGTCGTAGTCGCGGACATAGGAGGAGAAATTGTTGCCCACGATCCCATCGATCCGCCGGCGCGTCTCCCTGTCGATGATCGTCGTCTGAAGGATTTCGATCAGGGGAAAGGCGTCGTCGCGCTCCGAGCCAAGGCTCATCTCGACCGAGACAATCTGAAGCTCCAGCGCATAGCGATCGCCCCTCGGATTGTCGTGGTGCGCCAACGAGTTGAAGCGGTTGTCGATCATCCGCAGGGTGTTGCGCAGATTTTCCCGGCGGCTCTCGCCTCGCGCCAGGTTGGCGAAGTTGGTGGTGATCCGCGTCTTCTCGGCGGGACGATAGTCTTCGTCGAGCGCGGTCCGCGTGATCCTGAAGGTGAAGTCGCTGCTCGCCATGGTCTCTGCCGTTGATGCTGTGACGAGACAGCGGACAGGGACGCGCGACCGCTCGCGCGCAGTCGTCCCGTCGCGGCGTTCATGCGACCTGACCGGACACCCCGCCGGAGGACGTTATCTGTCGGGGCAGGTCTCCTGGCTCACGGGTCACGGCTTCGGGTCCGGCCTTCCCAACGTCAGAAGACGCCAGTGACACGAAATGGACCTTCGGCTCGCCGCTCACAGTTGCGGGGGCAGCGCCGGCATCACACCGGCTTCCCTCTTAGCTCCGCATCGCCCGCAGGCGACGCGCAGAACCTCGACCTGTTCATGAGACGCGCAAGCGACGCCGAAGTCAAGAAACACATAAGGATATCCTTATGTGTTGGGCCAACATCGACATTCTAATCTTTCGAGTTGCGGCTTCGACTGTCGCATTTGCGATTGGGTTCAGCGTCTGCTTCGGGTCGCAATCTGCCAAAAGCATCGGACCGAAAAGCGGACGTCCCCAAGCACAGACTGCATCGATGAATGACGTGTTCCCGGCGCTCTGTAGATGACCGGTCCTGGCGCATCTCAGACACTTTCGTCCTACAGCAGCTTTTGCCTTATGGCGGAAGCTCGCACTGTCAGCTCTACGACTGTACACTGCACCATAGCGTCAGCCTGAGCTTCACTTAGTCTTCGCTTGGTCAGCCACACCGCGTGGAGCAAATAGGCACCCGCGCGCACACGCCTTGATCGTGAGGGCGGTGGTCGGGCGGATATCTGGGGCAGGACCGCAGCTGGGCGGCCAGTACCGCACCCGCACCAGCATGCCGTGCGTGGCACCTGTTTTGTCGTAAAATTGCTTAAGGCTGTAAGCGCCATCCTCACAACGCCAGGCACTGCGCATAGTCATCTCTTCAACGTGCACCACCTCCCGAATGCCGCGTTTTGACGGAAACGCGGCTGCCGCACATCGTGACCCATGGGGAACTGGAATTGGCTCAAGGCGGTGGGAAATCAGAACAAGAACGCGTTCGCTGGTTGGGGCGGGAAATCCTGCAGCACGAACAGGACGTTCGTGCTTGGCTGCAGCGACCTCGAAATCCACTTACCGCGGTTCCGCCGCGTTTTTGCCTGAAATGACCGGTCGGAAGTACAAAAGTGGGCGCAACTCTCGGCCAGCATTTTGGGTTGGGCCACGATAAAACCGACACCCGCCGACAACAATCTTACCGCCGAAGGCCTGAAGTCTTGGTCGATCGTCCAGAATCCCCAAACGAACGACAGCAAGCGTTTGAGAATGCCGGCGTCACGGAAATCGTATCGGGACCGAAGGCGACGGCGTTGCGTATCGCAGCGGCGCGTCGGCCCGGCATGGAAGCGTCCTTTCCGTTGCGCGATGATCGACGCTGGTCCGAGGATCGCATGATCGTCGACGCCGCCAACGATCAACCGCACGACACAGCTTTCATCGAGAAGCTTCTGACCGAATTGGCGGCGGCCTGAGGGCAGGGCGGGTTTGAGCCGGTTCCAACGTCTGGAGTCTGTTTTGTTGGGAGCAATTCCGTCGCTGGCGCGCTGATCGACGACCGCCGACCGATCACGGCGGAGCCTCGCGTCTTCGCTTTCTAAAAAGCCCCTGCATGCTCACAGACACCCGCCTTACTGTCGTCTTCCTTCATTCCCTGGGCTCGAGCCGCCACGATTGGGACGCGGTGATCGACCGGCTTGCCGATGAGGTGGTGACCGTCGCGATCGATCTTCCAGGGTTCGGGGACAGGGCGGGGGAAGGCTATGGCGATGTCCAAGCCGTGCTCGACGACCTGAGCCGCCGCCTTACCGATCTTCATCTCCCCCGCTGGATCCTTGTCGGCCACAGCATGGGCGGCAAGTTTGCGACCTTGATCGCCGCGCGGGCACGTGACGGGGCGGCGGGTCTGAGCGGGTTGCTGGGCGTGGTGCTGGTCGCCGGATCGCCACCCTCGTCGGAGCCGATGGACGAGAGCAGGCGTGCGGATATGCTGACCTGGTTCGACGATCCGACCAGGATCGAGGATCGGGGACGCCAGTTCATCGACGCCAATACCGCCGCCGGTCTGCCGCAGGCCGCCTTCGATCGGGCCCTGGCCGATTTCACTCGATCCAGCCCAGAAGCCTGGCGCGGATGGCTGGCCGAAGGATCGCGCGAGGACTGGTCCGATCAGGCCGGCGTCCTACCTTTCCCCGCCCTGATCATCGCCGGCGCAGAGGATGGCGATTTGGGTGAGGCAGCGCAGCGGCGTGTCAACGCCCCCCACTACCGCGTGGCCGATGTGGTGGTCGTGCCGGATGCGGCGCACCTAATCCCTCAGGAACAGCCGGACCGTCTCGTCGGCCTGCTTCTAGAATTCATCGAGAAGCTCGGTTCATCTGCGCTGCCTCCACGCTTCGTGGATCTGATGGCGTCCGACCGCGTGTCGGATCGCACGCGACGCGCCATGCTGGATCGTCACTTCGGTCCGGCGCCTGCTGACGGCGGCGTCCTGAACCCGACCCAGCGCGCCGTGCTGTCGGCGATGATTGCGCGCATTCTGCCCGATGCAGGCGATCCGGATGATCTGGCGCGACGCCTGGATGTTGGCCTCGCCAGTGGACAGGGCGACGGGTGGAGGTTCGCCGATCTGCCTTCTGACGCCGAGGCCTGGCGACGCGGGCTGGATGAGATCGCCGCCATGGCGCCGGAGTTCGCAACCCTGGCCCCTGATCGCCAGGACGACATCCTGCGCGCCATTTCACAGGGCGAGTGGGCGGAGCCAAGCGGGCTTTCGGCGCACGCCATGAGGCTGTGGTTCCAAGACGTCGTCTCCGAGGTCGCGCGCCTGTGGATGTCGCTGCCGGCGACTTGGGCCCAGATCGGTTACGACGGTTTCGCCACAGGCGGCGAAGGCCGATTCCAAGGCTACGACCAGACGGCGGCGGACCGTACCGAACCCTGGCGTTTGCCGCTGGAGGGGGTGGGTTGAGCGCGCCTGCAAGGACGGCCGGCGAAACCGATGTCGTCATCATCGGCAGCGGCGCCGGCGGGGCTCCGATCGCGGCCAGGCTGGCGAAGGCCGGGCTGTCGGTCACGGTGTTGGAGGCAGGGCGGGCCTTCGATCCGGCGGAGCATACGCCCGACGAAACAACGGCCGATCTCTATTGGATGGAAGAGCGCCTCAGCGGAGGGCGCGACCCGACCGCCTTTGGGGCCAACAACTCCGGCCAGGGCGTCGGCGGCTCGCTCCTGCACTGGGGCGCCTTCTGCCCAAGACCCGATCCCCGTGACCTGACGCTGGCCTCGGAGACGGGACGCGGGCGGGACTGGCCGTTCGGCTGGGACGAATTGAAATCCTATGTCGAGACCGTAGAGACGGTGATCGGGGTCTCAGGCCCGGCCGACTATCCGTGGGGCCGGCGAAAGTTCGCCTATCCGCCTGTCCCGCGCAACGCCCCGGCGGATGCGATGGTCCGTGGCGCGACGGCCGTCGGGCTGACCGTTACAGATGCGCCGGCGGCCGTGCTGTCCCGCGATCGCGAGGCGGGGTCGACGCCCTACCGCATGGCCTGCGTCAACTGCGGCGCCTGCCACCAGGGATGCAGAACCGGCGCCAAGGGCGGCGCGGACAACAGCTTTCTGCCGATGGCCGCAGCCAACGGCGCCACAATCATCGCCAACGCGCGGGCCATAGGCGTGGAGCGTGACGCCGGTGGACGGATCAAGTCGGTGATCTATCGTCGCGACGGGCAGGATCATCGGCTGAACTGTCGAGCGCTGTTCCTTTGTGCGGGCGGTGTCGAGACGCCGAGTCTGCTGCTGAACTGGGGATTAGGTAACGCTGGCGGCGAGGTCGGCCGCAACTTCATGACCCATGTGGCGACCCAGGTCTGGGGCCGGTTCGACGCCGACATGTCGATGAACCGCGGCTATCCCTCTTCCCTGATCAGCGAAGAAATGGTGCGTCCGGCCGACGCGAACTTCGCCGGCGGCTATCTGATCCAAAGCCTTGGCGTCATGCCGGTCACCCTGGCGGGCGGGTTCGCGCGCGGCGCGGGCCTCTGGGGCGCGCCGCTGGTCGATACGCTACGCAACTATCGCCGGCTTGCCGGGATCGGCATCAATGGAGAGTGTCTGCCGGACGACGACAACCGCCTGACCCTGTCCGATGAGGTCGACGCCGTCGGGCTGCGCAAGGCGCGGATCGACTTCAGCTATGGCGAAAACGAGCGGCGTCTAGACGCCCATGCCCGGCGCGTCATGACGGAGCTTTGGACGGCAGCGGGCGCCGAGGACATCTTCGCGGTGGCCCGGTCGGCGCACACCATCGGCGGCTGCCGGATGGGGGACAAATCGGACGGGGCGGTCGTCGACGCCGACGGGTGCAGCGTCGAGATCGACAATCTGTACGTCTGCGACAACTCCATCTTCCCCAGCGCGCTTTCGGCCAACCCGGCCTTGACCCTCATGGCCGTCGCCCTGCGCACGGCCGATCGCTTCCTCGAACGTCAACGAACAGGAGATTTGTGATGGACCTCGGGATCAAGGGGCGTATCGCCCTCATTTCCGGCGCCGATTCCGGCATGGGCAAGGAGACGGCGCGGCTGCTGCTGGAAGCTGGCGTACGGGTCGCCCTGACCGACAAGCCGGACGGCACGCTGGATGAAGCCGTCCAGGAGCTTTCCGCCTTGGGCGAATGCATCGGCGTGACCGGCGACGTGACCAAGGCCGACGATGTCGAACGCCTGTGGGCGGAGGTCCGAGACCGCATGGGCGATCCGGACATCTATGTGAACGCAGCGGGCGTGACCGGCGCGACCGGCGATTTCCTGGATGTCGATGACGCCGGTTGGCTGGAGACGCTCGACATCAATCTGATGGGCGCGGTGCGGATGTGCCGCCAGGCCATTCCGGCCATGCGGCGTTCGGGCTGGGGCCGTATCGTCCTGTTCGCTTCGGAGGATGCGGTCCAGCCCTATGTCGACGAACTGGCCTATTGCGCCTCGAAGGCCGGTATTCTCAGCCTGGCGAAGGGTCTGTCCAAGGCCTATGGCTGCGACAATGTGCTGGTGAACACGGTCTCGCCAGCCTTCATCGCCACCCCAATGACCGACGCCATGATGAAGAAGCGCGCCGAGGAACGCGGCGAAACCTTCGAGGAGGCGATCAAGAGCTTCCTGAAGGAAGAGCGGCCCGGCATGACGCTGGATCGCAGGGGCAAGCCGGAGGAGGTGGCGGCGGCCGTCGTCTTCCTGTGTTCGGAGCGCGCCAGCTTCATCAACGGCGCGGGCATCCGGGTGGATTCCGGCTCCGTCGCCACCATCGCCGGCTAGTCGCCCGGCAGAACGAGAGAGACCGGCGGCGGGATGATCCCGCCGCCGGTTTTGTCTTGTCAGGCGACGCCCATGCCGCCGGTGACGCCGAAGACTTCGCCCGTGATGTAGCTGCCTTCTTGAGAGGCCAGCAGCACATAGACCGGGGCGATCTCGACGGGCTGGCCTGGACGACCCAGCGGCACCTGCTCTCCGAACTTCATCACGGCGTCCTGCGGCTGTCCGCCAGACGACTGCAGCGGCGTCCAGAAGGGGCCGGGCGCCACGACATTGGCGCGTATGCCCTTTTCGATCAGCTGCTTGGACAGGGCCTTCGTATAGGCGACGATCCCGGCCTTGGTGGTGGCGTAGTCCAGCAGGATGGCGGAAGGCTCGTAGGCCTGAATCGAGGCGGTGGTGATGACCGAGGCGCCCGCCGGCAGATGCGGGACGGCCGCCTGGGCGATCCAGTGCATGGCATAGAGGTTGGTCTTCAAGGTCTTGTCGAAGTCTTCCGACGTCACCTGAGAGATGTCCTCGCGATACTGTTGGCGGCCGGCGTTGATGACAAGGATGTCCAGTCCGCCCAGCGCCGACACGGCCTGTTCGACCATCTGCCGGCACCAGTTTTCATCGGTGATGTCGCCGGGCAGATCGATGGCCTTGCGGCCTTCAGCCTCGATTAGGGCGATGACTTCGGCGGCGTCCTTGCGCTCGGACGGCAGATAGGAGAGGGCCACATCGGCGCCTTCCCGAGCATAGGCGATGGCGGCCGCCCGGCCGATGCCGCTGTCCGCGCCGGTGATCAGGGCCTTGCGTCCTTTCAGCTTGCCGGAACCCTGATAGCTGTCCTCGCCATGATCGGGCTTGGGGTCCATCTCGCGCGCTTCGCCCGGTACGGGTTGGGGTTGGCGCGGGAAGGGCGGCTTTGGATATTGCTCGCGCGGATCCTGAAGGGTCAGGCGATCAGTCATGGAACGTCTCCGTTTCGGGCTGGGGGGAAGAGGTCTGCGCCTTGCCAACGGCGGTCAGGGCGGTCAGATGCGCGAGGTGGCTGAGCCCCTGCGGCATGTTGCCGAGGTAGGCGCCGGTGTCCGGGTCGATCATCTCGGTCAGCATGCCCCAGCGGCCGCTGAGGGCTTCGCGCAGGGCGTCGATGCGGGCGCGCGCCTTGTCCGGTTCGCCTAGCGTCGCCCAGGCTTCGGCGATCCAGAAGGAACAGGCGATGAAGCAGCCTTCCTCGGCCTGCATGCCGGAATAGCGATAGTGGAAGACGCCGGCGCCGAGGTGGCGGTCCAGCGCGTCAAGGGTTGCGCGCAGCCGCTGTTCGCCATCGAAGCGGAACCGCACGGCCAGGGCCAGGGCGGCGTCCAGCTTGTCGCTGCCCGGATACATCACGAACGCCTGAAGGCTTTCGGACCAGCAATGCGTCTCGACCCAGTCAAAAATCCGGTCGCGCTCCCGCCGCCAGCGATCCCGGCACGTCGTCGGCAGTTGTCCCGCGTCCGCCAGCTCGACCGCACGGGCCAGGGCCTGCCAGCAGCTGATCTTGGACATGGTGTAGTGCTGCTGATCCTCCAGCTCCCACATGCCCGCGTCCGGCTGTCTCCAGGCGTCGGCGCACTGGTCCGCCAGTTCCGACAACTGCTGGGCGCTGGCGCTGTCGAGGATGTTGCCGCAGCCGACGAAGCGCGAGGCGGTCTCAAAGATGTCGCCGAATACGCCGTGCTGGGCCTGGTCGGCGGCGCGATTACCCGTGACGACCGGACGCGAGCCTTTATAGCCCGGCATGTCCCAGTGCGTTTCCGGCGGCACGAGTGCGCCGTCGAGGCTGTAGCAGACCTTGGCGCCATGGCGCTTCAGCTGCATCAGCAGCCAACTGAAAGCGGCCTTGGCCTCCGCCTGAGCGCCGGCCGCCAAAAAGGCCTCGATCGTATAGCCGGCGTCGCGCAGCCAGGCGTAGCGATAATCCCAGTTCTTATCGCCGCCCAGACGCTCGGGCAGGGACGTCGTGGCGGCCGCGGCGATGGCGCCCGACGGGGAATACAGCAGCAACTTCAACGCCAGGGCGCTGCGAATGAAGTCGTCGCGATACAGGCCGGGGCAGTTCAGGCGCGCCGCCCAGTCCCGCCATTCCTGATCCGACAGGTCGATGCGGGCGTCGATCTCTTCGATGGACGGCACGACCAGCGGCTCGTCCCGCCCGGCGACGATGGCCACCGTTCGCCGCTCGCCTGCGTCGACAACGATGGTTCCGACAATGCCCTCATCGGACCATTCGCATGAGATGCGCGGATCGTGGACGAACAGGCCGAGCACCCGCTCGACATGAAAGACCGTGTGTTCGCCGATCTTGGAATGATACGGATTGGCCGTATCGCCCCGACGCCCCAGACGCATGTCCAGGGAGAAGGTCACTTCGCCCTCCAGGCCATCGATACGGCGGGCCAGTTCGCACCAGGGCAAACGACCGGCCGTGCCGCTGTTCAGGCTCTCGGTCAGGCGCGCGCGCCCATTGGCGGTGGTAAACTCCGTCTCCAGCACATTGCTGTCGGGGCGATAGCGGCGGGTCGCCGTGAAGGCCTCGGTCGGCGTGATCGAAAACCGGCCGCCTGCCGGATCCAGCAGTCGGTCGAAAAGGGGCGGCGCGTCGATCGCCGGCACGCACCACCAGTCAATGCCGCCATCCAAAGCCGACAGAGCCACCGTCCGGCCCTCGCCCAGAACGCCATAGTCTTCGAGGGCGACGTATCCATCGGGACGGAGCGCTTGCGACGAGCGCGCCGGATGGGGCGTAAAGGTCGTCTCGGTCATCGTTTGGACGATCCGATCGCAAAGCCAGCCGTTACGGCAAGGCCGGCAAGGACGCCGACCGCCGCGACCTTGAGCGCCGCAAGCTGGCGGCTGGACACGAAACCGATCCAGGGTCTGATCACCCGTTTGGTGTCCGGGCCGTCGATCGCCGCCGGGCCTTCTTCCGGGCGGTCGAGATTGCCCAGGCGGGGCAGTTGGGGGTCGCCCTGTTGTGGCGCGATCATCTTGGCGGCCTGGCGATCCGCCAGCGCCGGTGCGAACTGTTGCGCCAGCGCCATCAGCCATGTCGTGCGACCCACGAAGACCTTGCGGCTGGGCCGCTGCACAGCAGACCAGACGGCTTCTGCACACAGGCGAGGATCGAACAGGGGATCTGGAATGACCTGCGCCCGGTCTGTCCGGTTGCGTGACCACAAGGGCTGGGGCGTGTTGACGGCCGGCAGATAGACGGTGGTCAGGGTGACGTTGGAGGCTGCGGCGATCAGTTCGGCCCGAATGGCCTTGGTGAACCCGTCGACGGCCGCCTTGGCGCCGCAGTAGGCGGCCTGCAGCGGGGCAGGGCGCAGCGCCAATCCCGAGGAAATCTGGATCACCGCCCCTTTGTCCGCCGGTCGCATGGCCCGAAGCGCCGTTCGCGTTCCGTAGACCTGAGACAGATAGGTCGTCTCGACGACGCGGCGGTAATCGGCGTCGGTCAGATCTTCATCGCGTCCGATGACCGTGGACATGGCGTTGTTGACCCAGACATCGATGCCGCCGAAAGCGTCCATGACATCGCGGCCCGCCTGCTCGACGAAGGCCGGATCGGACACATCACCCGCCATGCCGATCACTCGGTCGCCCGAACGATTCAGCTGTTCGACGGCGTTGAAAAGCCGCTCAGCCTGTCTGGCGATAACCACGACCTGCCATCCGGCTTGGGCGAACCTATCGGCGATTGCGAGACCGATGCCGGCGCTGGCGCCTGTGACGACGATGACCGGCATGGCGATCCTTCTGATCTCGATTGCGGAATGACGATCGCGGTTGCGGCCGAACGGGGAGGCTCTGACAACGACACGTCCGGAGGAAGGTTGCCGATCGGAAGATCGGTGCTGCTACCCTAAACCGCCGTTGGGGCTATCAGCTGGACTGCCTCCGGCGACGACGTACCTAACCCGCCGGAACTCTAAACCGCAGACGCCGCCCACCTCTGTGTGGCGATGACCCGTGGCTCCAAGGGCCTGGTGATCTGCTCGTCAACACTGGTGATCGCGCCATCCAGCTGACTTGGGCAGGGATGGCACTTCAGGTTGGTATGGGTCGGTTGCCAACCAGATGGGCAGCACGGATGAAAGTCCGGTTTCGGGCTAGACGCCAATATCTCCTTCTGGCGCATCTGCGACATCCGGGAATGATTGCGGCTAACTCTTACCGGCGGCGAACGGCGATTACTCTTGGGTTAGGTCCCAAGGGCACTGTGCTGGTTTCAGGGTTCTCGGTTTCGTTAGGGGCTCTTCGCTTGGCTGGTCCGATCTCGTGTCATGGATGGCAACCCGGCTTATGCAGTCCGCGGCCCAACCCATGAAATGGTGCTAGGCAAGACGCCCATCCTTTCTGCAAGCGAAACGCAGCGTCTTCTAGAATTCATTCGTACCGCACATTGATCGCATCGATGACCTATAGTTTTGCGCGGGTGTCGGCGGCGGTCGGAATGGACGTCGAAGATCTTGTGCAGGCTGCAGGCCGGTTCGACTTCGTGAAAAACGCGGCAAGGTCCAGGAACTCCCGATCCACCATAACTGCTCGATCATCTCGATGCCTATCTTGAGCGCGCCGGCCATCGCGACCAGGCCAAGGCTCCGCTCTTTCAAAGCTCACGCTGGCGCACCGGTTTGCTCACCGGACATCGCATCTCAAGGCACGACGCTTACACGACGATGATCAGGAGGAGGGCGGTCACAGCGGGCATCGTGGCGCGGATCGGCAATCACTCGTTTCGCGGCACAGGGATCACCACGTTCTTGCTCAACGAGAGCAGTCTGGAGATGGCCCAGAAAATGGCGAACCACTCCAGCCCTCGTACGACCAAGCTCTATGACCGCCGCAATGACCGCATTATCCAGGACGCTATCGAGCGGATCCGGATCGAATGAGGGTAGGTTTAGTCGGAGCTGCTTGAACTCGAACTGCTGCTATCCGAACTGCAGCTACCGTCACTCCCGCTGCTTCCACACGATGTGCCGGCGTCACTGGATGTGGCGGCGAGCGTTGCGGTTGAAGCCACAGCCTTGCCAGACCTATCGGTTCTCTCGCGAGGGTTGTCATCTTGGGTTGGAGCTCCGTTTCCTTCAGCAGCATGCCTAGCAAAACTAGCAGCACGAACCCGCCAGCGATTACGATAAGGATTATGACGACTGCTTTCAAAATCATCGTGTCACTCTCCAAGTCCGAGGAGGATGGTAGACGATTTTAAGATGCGCCAAACGCTGCCGTTTGTCGTTCAGACATCAACTATGAGCCCAAGGTGGAAATCAACTCTGACTCAGATTCGGAAAACAATCGAAACGGCGGTCAATTGTGAAACGCCACACCGTTTACGACCTTGACCGACGCATTCGCCTTATCGCCTAATATATATTATGAGAAATATAGGGATTAGGTGACGATAGGAGTTGTCAGTGCGCTCAAGAGCCGCGGCGTTGAATTCCGAAGCCTGACTGATGGCATCGACACTACGACACCGGCAGGACGGTTCTTCTTCCATATGATGGCGGCTTTAGCTGAAATGGAGCGAGACCTGATCCGCGAGAGGACCATGGCAGGCCTGGCAGCCGCTCGAGCGAGAGGACGGACTGGCGGACGTAAGCGGGCTCTATCGTCGCGCCAGCTTGAGCAGGTCCGTCTATTACTTCAGCATCCAGATCAGACTATGGGAGCCGTGGCGACCACTTTCGGAATTTCTCGTAGCACTTTGTATCGCGCTTTGGCCCGGACTTCGGATCAGATCGGCAAATAATCCTAGATCTTTTAGCTTCCTAAGTGCGATTTGCGGTCTAACAGATACGGGTGGATTTGTACGAAGATCATGCAACCTCCCATCCAGTCGATAACATTTGGGCTGCTATTGAATGGAAGCGCGCCAATGACGCCTTACCAAAACGACATCTGGCTCAAAATGACCGCCAAGTTGCTGGGAAACCTATCCGTACTTTGCATGGGCGTCGCACTTTTCGCCGCAATGGGCGTTCGGTTTATGGATCACCAAATCAAGTTTGGGGTGATCGCGGGAGTGTTGTTGTTTTGGGTCAGCATGCGAATGCTGCGATATCTGTCGCCCTAAAGTTCCTGATGCTGGACAGCTTGCCTCGGCAAGAGCTGATAATCAGGCGGGCGCTTCCACGATCCGCTTCACTAGCTACCACCCTCGCTCGAGGGTCCGAAATCCTGCGCTGCAGCACTAGCTGCTAGAGTGGCGGGGCACCGACTATTGCCATGCAGTGCATTCCAATCATTCAGCATCATCATTTGCGCCGAAGCGTTGGATTCTCGGGAATATGGAACATGGCAACGGTGAAAATTCAGTTAGTTAGAGTCCTGGAATTTCGGAGCATTCACAAGGAGGGGCTAAGTCGTCGAAGCCTGCCACTGCTGGAACAACGACTTCGGCAGGACCTCGTATAGATCATCCGACGTCAGCCCCGGGCCAAAACGCTCTGCGGCATCGGAATGGAGCCAGACGGCGGCGCAAGCGGCATTGAAGCTGTCCATATGCTGGGCGATCAATCCGCCGATCATGCCGGCCAGGACGTCGCCGGTTCCGGCCGTCGCCAGCCAGCGCGAGCCGTTTTCGTTTCGGCGGATGCGACCGTCAGGCGATGCGATCAGCGTCTGGGCGCCCTTCAAAACGATCGTCGCCTGGGCCGCTCGCGCCGCATCTTTAACGGCCGTTTCTCGCCCCTTCGCGAGCAGGCCTGGGAAAAGTCGATCAAACTCACCTTCATGCGGCGTCAGGATATCGTCGCGATCCAACACGGCGAACAGTTCAGCAGTCCGACCTTTGAAGACCGACAGACCATCCGCGTCGATCACCAGAACGGCGCCGGTCGAGCCAAGCGCCTGAATGTTAGCGATCGTCGCATCGTCTAGGCCTGCGGCTGGTCCGATCACGACGGCGTCGCTGCCGGCGGCTTCTCGACTTAAGTTTTCCGGTGAAGAAAAAGGCGTCAACATCACCGCTTGCACAGCCGGCGCGATCACCGACGCCGCATCTGGCGGACAGAGGATTCGCACGACTCCAGCGCCCATCCTGAGACCCGCATGAGCTGCAAGTCGCGCAGCGCCGGTATGATGCGCCTTTCCCGAAACGACCGCCAAACGTCCACGCGCATGCTTGTGCGTTCCCGCGCTCGGCCAAGGCAGAAAATTGCGCCAGATCGCCGGGTCGTTGGTTTCTATCATCCGCGTTCCGATTATCCTTCGCCAGCCTGCGAAAATCGCTTGCTTTGAGCGGCCCTGCTGTGTCCCATTCGCGCCCGAGCGCCGCTGCATTCCGTGCGCCGCTCCGGGGTCGCCATGAAGAAAATTGAAGCCATCATCAAGCCCTTCAAGCTGGATGACGTCAAAGAGGCGCTCCAGGACGTGGGCGTGCAAGGCATGACTGTGCTGGAGGCCAAGGGATATGGTCGCCAGAAGGGTCATTCCGAACTGTATCGCGGCGCAGAATACGTCATCGACTTCCTGCCCAAGATCAAGATCGAGGTTGTCGTCGCCGACGACCTTGCGCCCGCGGTTGTCGAGGCCATTCAGTCCTCGGCTCGCACAGGCAAGATCGGCGACGGCAAGATCTTCGTGTCCGACGTCGCCGAGGTGATCCGCATCCGCACCGGCGAAACCGGAGCCCAAGCCGTCTGACCTGACTACCCTCCCCGGCCCTCGGCCCTCGGGTCGCTGTCCGGTCTCCTCCCCAAACGACAAGAACAGGACTTTCCGAGAATGAGCGCCAGCAAGATCCTCAAAGAGATCAAGGATGAGGAGGTCCAATATGTGGACGTCCGCTTCACCGACACGCGCGGCCGTCTGCAGCACGTCACCTTCGACGTCGATCTGGTCGACGAGGACTTCCTGAACGAAGGCACGATGTTCGACGGCTCGTCGATCGCCGGCTGGAAGGCCATCAACGAGTCCGACATGCTGCTGAAGCCGGACCTGACCACGGCCTACATCGATCCCTTCTATCAGCAGAAGACGATGTTCCTGTTCTGCGACGTGCTGAACCCGGACACCGGCGAGCCCTACAACCGCGACAGCCGCTCAATGGCCAAGAAGGCGCTGTCTTACGTCCAGTCGTCGGGCGTGGGCGACCAGGTCTTCTTCGGACCGGAAGCCGAGTTCTTCATCTTTGACGACGTGCGTTGGTCCACCCAGCCGCACGATACCGGCTACAGCTACGATTCGACCGAGTTGCCCGCCAACACCGGCGCTGAATATTCCGAAGGCAATATGGGCCATCGTCCTGGACCCAAGGGCGGCTATTTCCCCGTCAATCCGGTCGATTCCGGACAGGACCTGCGCGGCGAAATGCTGGGCGTCATGCGCGATCTGGGCCTTCAGCCCGAGAAGCACCACCACGAGGTGGCTCCGGCTCAGCACGAACTGGGTCTGAAGTTCTCGGACCTGCTGACCATGGCCGACCGCCTGCAGCTCTATAAGTACGTGATCCACAATGTGGCCCACGCCTACGGCAAGTCGGCGACCTTCATGGCCAAGCCGATGTTTGCGGACAACGGTTCGGGCATGCACGTCCACATGTCGATCTGGAAGGACGGCAAGCCTCAGTTCGCCGGCGACCAGTACGCCGGTCTGTCGCAGGAATGTCTGTGGTACATCGGCGGCATCATCAAGCACGCCAAGGCCATCAACGCCTTCGCCAACTCGACCACCAACTCCTACAAGCGTCTGGTGCCCGGCTATGAAGCCCCGGTGAAGCTGGCCTATTCGGCTCGTAACCGTTCGGCCTCGATCCGCATCCCGCACGTCTCCTCGCCCAAGGCCAAGCGTCTGGAAGCTCGCTTCCCCGATCCGATGGGCAATCCCTATCTGACCTTCGTCGCCCTGCTGATGGCCGGTCTGGACGGGATCGAGAACCGTATCGATCCGGGCGCGCCCGCCGACAAGAACCTCTACGACCTGCCGCCGGAAGAGCGCGGCTCGATCCCCGAGGTCTGCGGCTCGCTGCGTGAAGCGCTGGAGAACCTGGATAAGGACCGCGCCTTCCTCAAGAAGGGCGGCGTCATGGATGACGACTTCATCGACAGCTATATCGAGCTGAAGATGGAAGAGGTGATGCGTCTGCAACTGCATCCGCACCCGGTCGAGTTCGACATGTACTACAGCTGCTGATCACCTGATCGCAGCCAAGAGGAAGGGCCGGGGATCGCTCCCCGGCCCTTTTTGCGTGGCTTGACCGCTTCGAGCAGCGGTCGACGAGCCGAGGTGGCGCTAAGCGATCTCGGCTTCCAGATAGTCCGCCTTCTTGCGGCGCAGCTCGATCAGTCGCACGCACCAGATTGAAATCTCGTAGAGAATGACCAGCGGCACGGCCAGCATCAGTTGGCTGATCGGATCGGGCGGCGTGACCACGGCTGCGACCACGACGACAGCGACGATGGCGTAGCGCCGACCGGCCGCCATGACCTTAGAACTGATCAGACCGGCGAGGCCCAGAAGGGTCGTCACCACGGGCAGCTGGAAGCAAAGACCGAAGGCGAGCAGCAACGAGGTCACCAGGCTGAGGTAGTCGGAAATCTTAGTCGTCTGCGCCACGGATATGCCGTCGGTGGCGACTTGCTGGCTCAGCGAGAACAGCATCACGAACGGCAGCATGACGTAATAGACCAACGCCCCGCCCAGGCAGAACATCACAGGCGCGGCGATCAGGAACGGCAGAAACGCCCCGCGCTCGTTGCGATAAAGACCCGGCGCCACGAACCGGTACATCTGCCACGCCATGACCGGGAAGGTCAGGACCGCCGCACCAAACGCCGCGATCTTCATCTTGGTGAAGAGCTGTTCCAGCGGCGCCGTGGCGATCAGTTGGACAACGGCGGCGCTCCCTGGCGGATAGGGTTTGATCCCCGTCATCACCGCGATCAGTTCGATCGGATTGGCGTGACCGCCGGTCGACAGGGCGGCGGCATGGATCGCCACGGCGGCCTGATACGGCTTGATCAGCGCAATCTGGATCTGATTGGCGAAGGCGAAGCAGAGGATGAAGGCCAAGAAGAAGGCCACGACGCAGATCAGCAGCCGCCCGCGCAGCTCGATCAGGTGATCCATCAGGGGCGCGCGCGACGCCTCGATCTCGGCCTCGTCACGATCGGAAGGCGTCACAGGTCAACGGCTTTCTTGCGCGAGGTCTTGGGCTTGGCGGCTGCAGGCTTGGCCGTGGCCGCCGGCGCGGCGGTCTTCGGTTTGGCGGCTGAGCGAGGCTTGGCGGTCGCCGATCCGGCGACCGCCGCCCCCGTCTTTGCCTTGGGGGCCGCTCGCTTGGATTTCGTCGTCGTAACGGGCTCAACGGGCGCGGGCGTATCCGGCCATTCATCTGCCGCAGGCGTCATCACCGGCGCCTCCGTTTCGGGCGCAGGCAGGGCAACCGCCGCAGTCGGCCCGGTCAATCCGGCGTTGATGTCCTTGAAGGCGGCGTCCGCCTCGGCACCCAGGGGATACACGGCCCCCTGCCCCGTCCGCAGCGCCTCGACCTCTTTGCGCAGGTCGTCCAGTTCGGACTGACGCGCCATCTCGTCGAAACTGGATCGGAACTCATTGGCCATGGCGCGCGCCTTGGCCACCATCTGACCGACGCGACGCATCAGGACAGGCAGATCCTTTGGCCCCACCACAAGCAGGGCCACCAGACCGATCACCACTAATTCGAAACCCCCGATACCGGGGCCGAGCCCGCCCATGCGTCAGCCCTTACAGACGACGACTAGCGCTTCAGCTCTTCCTTTTCCGCCTCGGTGCGCGGCAGCGAGCTGACGCCCTCGTGCGGACCGTCCTTCTTGTCTTCGTCCTTCAGGCCGTCCTTGAAGGCGCGAATGCCCTTGGCGGCGTCGCCCATGATGCCCGACAGCTTGCCCCGGCCACCGAACAGCAGCGCGATGACGACGATGACGATGGCCCAATGCCAGATGCTCATGGAGCCCATGGCTAATCTCCTCGCGGGGATCGGTCATCCGATCCCATCCACTCTTATTCGACCCGCATATAGGCGCAGTGATGGCCCCGCGCCAAGGGAGGCTGTAGGTCTGCGCGACCATGAGTCCCTCCGATCACGTCATCATCCACACCGACGGCGCCTGCAAGGGCAATCCGGGCCCCGGAGGCTGGGGCGCCGTGCTTCAGGCCGGCGGCGGTCACGAAAAGGAACTGTGGGGCGGCGAGGCCAACACGACCAACAACCGCATGGAGCTGATGGCCGCCATTATGGCGCTGGAAGCCTTGAAACGGCCCTGTAAGGTCGAACTGCATACCGACAGCAAATACGTCATGCAGGGTATCACCGAATGGATGCGCGGCTGGAAGGCGCGCGGTTGGCTGACGGCCGACAAAAAGCCTGTGAAAAACGCAGACTTGTGGCAGCGGCTGGACACGGCCCGCCTGCGTCACGACGTGAAATGGCGGTGGGTGAAGGGTCATGCCGGCCATGAACTGAACGAACGCGCCGACCAACTGGCGAATCGCGGGGTCGCGGAACTGCCCCGGCGCTAGACCGCCTCCACTTCCTTGTCCGGCTCGGCTGGACGTCGGCGGACTCGCGACCCGCTCATCACCGCACCAAACAGAGCCGTGACGGCCGCGATCTGAAACCCATGCCTAACGCCGTTGATCGGCGCGGCCGACAGCAGAAAGGCCACCACCACGGCGCCCAGGGATTGCCCGACGACCCGCGCCATGCCCAGGGTTCCACCCGCTGCCCCGGCGCGATTCTTCGGCGCTTCCGACAACATGGCGCGATTGTTGGGCGACTGGAAAAATCCGAAGCCCGCGCCGCAAAGCGCCATGCGCCACACGATGTCGAAATGGGTCGAATCGGCATTGAGGAAACTCAGCGCCATCAGGCCGCAGGCGAACAGGCTCAGGCCGATGGCCCCCAGCACGCCCGCCGAATAGCGATCAGACAGATGGCCGGCCAGCGGCGCGGCAATCATGGTCGCCAGTGGCCAAGGGGTCATCAGCAGGCCAGTCTCGACCGCCGTAAGCCCCAATGTGCCCTGGAGGAAGAACGGCAAGGCGACGAACGCCATCATCTGGGCGGTGAAGGATATGATCGAGGTGGCGACCGACAGGCTGAACATCGGTCGCGCCAGGAGGTCGAGCGGTATCAACGGCGACGTCCGTGAGCGCTCGTGGCGAATCAGCAAAATCCCGGCTGCGAGCCCTGCCCCTGTCAGACCGAAGCCAAGAACGGCCGCCTCACCGTGCGCCAGCGATTGAAGGCCTGTGATCAGCAGGCCGAATGCGGCAGCGTTAAGCGCGGCCCCGAGCCAGTTCAGCTTTCGCGGCTGGAGTCGGTTGTGCGGCAGGGTGAAACCCGCCAGCGACACCGCCAACAGGCCGATGGGTATATTCAGCGCAAAGAGCCAGCGCCAGTGTCCAATAGCCAAGATAGCGCTGGCGATGGTCGGCCCCGCCGCCGCCGCCAGCGACACGATCACCGCGTTGATCCCGACCGCACGACCCAGCAGTCGCTGCGGATAGGTGTAACGGACCAGGGCCCCGTTGACGCTCATGATGCCTGCCGCTCCGAAGCCCTGAACAACGCGTGCGAGGCTGAGCGTCTCGATGGAGTTGGCGAACACACAGGCGATGGACGCCAGGGTGAAGACGGCCAGACCGGCTTGCGACACGCGGCGATAACCGACGATCTCGCCTAGCGACGCGAGTGGCAAGAGGGCGACTACGATGGCGATCTGATAGGCGTTGACGATCCAGATCGAGGCGGCCGAGGACGCCTGAAGATCCTGCGCGATCGACGGCAGGGCGACATTGGCGATCGCGCCATCCAGAACGGCAAGCGTGATGCCCAAGCCGATGGACACGACGGCCCAATAGCGCCTGGGTGTCGGCAAGCCGTCAGTGACGGCGTTCTGGGGTTCTGTCATGCCTGACGAACGCCGATGCGACCGTTGCGTTCAGACGGGTGATTGCACCGTCAGCAAAGAGCCGTTCACGCGCATCACGACGACATCTTGTCCTTCGACCGGCGCCTCGCCCACAATCTCGGCCGGCCATTCGGCGCCGGAGATGAAGACGCGACCGCGGCCCGCGACGAATGTCTCGACCACCCGCGCACGCTGGCCGACCAAACGGCTGTCGCGGTCATTGATGTCGGGACCGTCGGGATTGGCTTTAGAGATCAGACGACGGGACAGCAGGGTGGCGATGACCGTCAGAATAGCGAACACGGCGACCTCGCCCGGCAGCCCCAGCCGGACCCCAGCCGCCGTCATGACCGCGACGACGCCGGCCGAAACCGCGGGCCACAGCAGCCATTCGGTCGAGAACATCGCCTCGACCGCCAGCAGCAGAACCCCGATCGCCAACCAGATCCAGAAGGGCTGGGCGGCATAGAGATCAGCAAGCGACATCATCGGTCAGCCTCCTTGGATCAGGCCGAGGGTGGAACGGAGCCCCCGGCGGGACGGCGGGGCGGCGCAGGCCGCACGGGAGGCGTCGCGGCCGAGTTCTGATCCTTGGCCAGGCTGACCATCTCGCCGATTCCGGCGATGGTGCCGACCAGGGCGCCCATTTCGGCGGGCACGATGACGGTGCGCTGTTGCGGGCTGCGGGCCAGTTCAGCGAAGGCCTCGACGTATTTCTGAGCCACGAAATAGTTGATGGCGTTGACGTCCCCGCGGGCGATGGCTTCCGACACCATAGCCGTGGCGCGCGCCTCGGCCTCGGCCTCGCGCTCGCGCGCCTCGGCGTCGCGGAAGGCGGCTTCCTTGCGGCCCTCGGCCTGAAGGATGGCGGCCTGTTTCGCGCCCTCAGCGCGGGCGATGGCGGCGGATTTCTCGCCGTCAGCCTCGGTGATGACGGCGCGACGTTCACGCTCGGCCTTCATCTGACGCGCCATTGCGTTGGTGATGTCGGTCGGCGGGGTCAGGTCCTTGATCTCAATCCGATTGACCTTGACGCCCCACGGTTCGGTCGCTGCGTCGATGACATGCAGCAGGCGCGTATTGATGCTGTCGCGCTGGCTCAGCACCTCATCGAGTTCCATCGAACCGACCACGGTCCGCAGATTGGTCATGCACAGCTGCGAAATCGCATAGGGCAGATCGTCGACGCGATAGGCGGCGCGGGCGGAATCCATCACCTGGATGAAGACGATGCCGTCGACCTTCACCATGGCGTTGTCCTTGGTGATGACCTCCTGGGTCGGCACGTCCAGCACCTGTTCCATCATGTTCATGCGGCGGCCGACGCGTTCCACGAATGGCGTCAAAAAGCCGATGCCCGGGCTCAGTGTCTTCGTGTATTTGCCGAAGCGTTCGACCGTAAATTCACGGCCTTGCGGCACGATCTTGATCACGCTGATCAATAGCACAATGGCCAGCAGCAGCACGACGCCGGCGAAGATGGTGGTCACGTCCATTCAGATCCCTCCCTGACGCGGCAAGCCTACCCGCTGCGCGCGAGCGGCGCCAGACAAACCGAGAGGACGACCGCTTTAAAGACCGTGCTTGGCCCGCCAGGCCGCGAGACGCACGCTGACGTCACGCTCGATGTCGCCGTAGAAAAGATTGTAGGGGACGATCTTGCGCCGATCAGCCCAACTGCCGCCAGCAGTCAAGAAATCGGCGTCCGGCGCGCTATGCCACAACAGACCGCCACGGCATTCGGTGGAGATCAGCCGGCCAGTCAGGGCCGGTCGGGCTCCCCATTCCAGGCCGGTCGCATTGGTGGCGCCGCTGTGCTGACGTGCTGCGGCACGTGGCTGGCTCGCAGCACCCGTTACCGGATTCACGCAGATGGGGTCAGTGGACAGGTTTACCAGATCGCCGCGATCGTCCCATTCCAGAGCGCGTCTCAGCTTGCGCCGTGCGCCTGGTTCGTCGCCGTCCTGCACCGACGCCCAGGCCACGATACATCCCGTTTGGTCGGCCGTGTCGCAGGGAGAGATCGCCTGCCGGAACATCTCGCGCCCGACCAGGGTCTCGATCAGATAGGCGGCGACAAGCCTGTCCTTCAGCGCCGGACTGGCGCGGAGCCGGTCGCGAACGAGACGCGCCGTCAGTTCCCCGCCCTGTTCGACGCCGGCGATCACGATCGGGCCGGCAGGATGCTGTCGCAGCCACAAGTCGAAGGCGGCCTTCACATCCTCATAGGCGAAGGCGCGCGCTTCACGGGCATCGTCTCGCAAGGTCAGGCGCGTGTAAAGGCTGGCTTGGCGATACAGCGGCGCGCTTACCCTTCCTTCCCGAGCGAAGGGCGACGCATAGTTGGGCAGCACGACGCGTCGCATATAGGCGTTGGCCCGCGCGTCGTCGATCGGCCCATTCCACTCGGCCCCGCCATTGAAAGTGGTCGGCATGACGAAGAAGACCGCCGCCTGACTAGGCGCGCCCTGATCGATCAGCGCCCAGGAGGATGTTTTTCGATAGTCGGGCGCGGGCGGCGGCTTGTAGGTTTGAAACGGCACCTGCGGGTCCAGACCTGCCCTCAGGATGTCGCCGCTCCAAACCGCGACGGCCGCCGTCAGCACGAAGACGGCGGCGAAGCCTGCATATCCGACCCATTGCCTGAAGGTCAGCCGACGCATCAGCGGTACGGATCAGCCGTGGCGAGGAAGTCCTGCACGTAGCGCCGCACGCCCTCTTCCAGCGGCGTGGATTGACCCTCGAAGCCTGCGGCGCGGATGCGATCCATGCGGGCTTCGGTGAAATATTGGTAGCGGTCGCGGATCGACAGGGGCGTATCGACATAGTCGATGGAGGGCGTCTTGCCGGCGGCGTCAAACGTTGCGCGCGCAAGATCGGCGAACGACCGCGCCTGACCCGAGCCGGCGTTGAAGATGCCCGAGACCTGCGGCGACTGGAGCAAAAACTCGATGATATCGACTACATCGTCGACATAGACAAAGTCGCGCATCTGGCCGCCGTCCGCATAGTTCGGATTGTGCGACCGAAACAAAGTCACGGTCTCGCCTGCGGCGACCTTGGGCCAGATCTGAGCTACGACCGATTTCATTCCGCCCTTGTGACCTTCGTTCGGGCCATAGACGTTGAAGAATTTCAGCCCTGCCCACTGGGGCGGCGCCTGCCCCCGATCCGCCTGCCGAACAGCATACTGGTCAAACAGCATCTTCGAATAGCCATAGGCATTTAGAGGGCGAAGCTGCGACAATGAGTCTGCATCGTCATCGTCGTTGAAGCCCGTCTCTCCGTCGCCATAGGTCGCAGCGGAAGACGCGTAGATCATCCGCGAGCCCCGGATTGAGCACCAGTCCCACAGGTCGCGGGATAGGATGAAGTTGGTCCGCAGAATCAGGTCGGCGTCCGGCTGGGTCGTTGAAGAGATCGCCCCCATATGCACCACGGCCTCAATCCGCTCGGCGTGGCGCTCCAGCTGCTCGAACAGTTCTTCCGGCGACCAGAAGTCGGCGATTGCGTGCTTGGCCAGATTCTTCCACTTGGCCAGGTCAGCCGTCTCCAACCGGTCGCAGACGACCACATCATAGGCGGTCTCCGCCGTCAGCCGCGCAACAATGTTTGAACCGATGAAACCGGCGCCACCGGTCACGACGATCATTCTCGGCGTCACTGCGCGCTCCCTGTCATTTTCTCGATCGTTCGCGTGGTCGAATAGCCGTCCTTGAAATCGGCCAGCTTGACCTCGCCGCCCCAGCTTTCGACCAGATCGCCGCCTACGACGCCCTCTCGCGTATAGTCCGAGCCCTTGATCAGAATATCAGGACGCAGCCGTTCGATCAGGGCGATCGGCGTAGGATCATCGAAGCTGGTGACGCGGTCGACGCTGGCCAGCCCGCCAATGACGACGGCGCGACTGTCCAGATCATTCACCGGTCGCCCCTCGCCCTTCAGTCGTTTGACGGAGGCGTCGGTATTGAGCGCCACAACTAAGCGATCGCACCAGCTGCGCGCCTGCGCCAGATAGGCGACATGGCCGCGGTGCAGAATGTCGAAACAGCCGTTGGTGAATCCGACCTTCAGGCCCTGACGCCGCCAGCCCTCGACCTCGACCGCCAGCTCGTCGATCGGCGTCACCTTGGATACCGCAGCGGTGGCGTGCTGGCTCAGCTCGGCTTCGACAAGCTCGGCGGGTGTGACGACAGCCGTCCCGGCCTTCCCGACAACCACGCCAGAGGCCAGGATGGCGAACTCGACCGCCATCTCCAGCGACGCGCCGACCCCCAGCGCCAACCCGATCGCGGCCAGGCCTGTATCGCCTGCGCCAGACACGTCGAAGACCTCGCGCGCCCGGCCAGGGAAGTGCTTTACCGGTTCGCCGCGCCGCGCCAGGCTCATGCCCTTGCCCGCACGGGTGACGATGATCGCCTTGGCGGTCGTGGCGGCCAGCAAGGCGGCCAGCGCCGTCTCGACCTCGGCGTCCGTACCGACCGGCAGGCCGGTGGCGCCGGCCAATTCCGAAGCATTGGGCTTGATGACATCGACCGCGCCGTAGCGAGCGAAATCCCTTCCCTTTGGATCGACGACGACCGGCGCACCAGATCTCTTCGCCGCGTTCAGCGCCGAAGCCAGGAGCGCATCGCTGACGACACCCTTGGCGTAGTCTGACAGCAAATAGACCGAGGCATCTGTAAACGCGTCCGAATCTTGGATTGCTGTCGGCGCAGCCTCGTCATCTAGCCGCAGCAACTGTTGCCCCCCCGAAACGAAGCGCGTCTTCACTATGGTGGACGCGCCTGCCGGCCTCGCCACGACGTCCTCGATGTGCGGCTCGGCGGCGATCAGAGCGGTCAGTTCCGCCCCAGCCGCGTCGTCCCCGATCACGGCGCCCAGTCTCGCCACACCACCCAGGGCCGCGATATTGCGCGCGACATTGCCGACGCCGCCTGGCATGGCGACGGTGCGGCTGGTGCGGAGCACAGGGATCGGCGCCTCGGGCGAGATGCGGCTCACCTCGCCATAGACGTAGCGATCCAGCATCAGATCGCCGACGCAGGCGATCTTCAGGCCGCGCACGCGCTCCAACAGGCTTTGAAGGGCGCCCAGATCCAAGTTGTCAGACATAGGTCCGACCTAGAGGATTCAGGCGGCCCGCGCCACCGGCGCCTTGGCCCCGATCTTGATGGCCAGGTCATCGAAGGCGATCAGTTCGGCGGCCAGGGTCTCGAACTGGCTCAGCGGCACCATGTTTGGGCCATCCGAAGGCGCGTTGTCGGGATCCTGGTGCGTCTCCATGAACACCGCGTCCACGCCCACGGCCACCGCCGCGCGCCCCAGCACCGGCACGAACTCGCGCTGACCGCCCGACGACGCGCCCTGCCCGCCCGGCTGCTGAACGCTGTGGGTCGCATCGAACACGACAGGGCAGCCGATCTCGCGCAGCACCGGAAGCGCCCGCATATCGCTGACCAGAGTGTTGTAGCCAAAGCTGGCGCCGCGTTCACAGGCCATGACGTTGGGATTGCCGGCGCCAACTACCTTGGCGATCACGTTTTTCATGTCCCAGGGGGCCAGGAACTGACCCTTCTTGATGTTGATCGCCTTGCCGGTAGCGGCGGCGGCCAGCAGCAGGTCGGTCTGGCGGCTGAGGAAGGCCGGGATCTGCAGTACATCGACGACCTCGCCGACCGGACCACACTGAACCTCGGAGTGAACGTCTGTCAGGGTCGGCAGGCCGGTCACCTCGCGAATCTCGGCGAAGATCGGCATGGCGTCTTTCAAACCGATGCCTCGCGCGGCGGTGGCGCTGGTCCGGTTCGCCTTGTCGAAACTGGTCTTGTAGATGATGCCGACGTTCAACCGCTCGCCGATCTCCTTCAGGGCATGTGCCGTCTCCAGCGCGTGCTGGCGGCTCTCCATCTGGCAAGGACCGGCGATGAAAGCGATTCTTGCGCCGCCGCCGATGACGACAGGCGTCCGAAGACCTTCGGACAACGTAATGACAGCGTTGGGTCGGCTCACGAGGCGGCTCTTTCGACGTTCGGTGTTGTGGAGGCGGCTTTTGCCGCAGCTATTGGGCCATCAGGTGGCGCTCTGAAGGGATGAGCGCAAGTTATCACGGAGTTCGCCCGCGTGGCCACCAAACCTGTCATCCTGTGGTTTCGCCGCGATCTGCGACTGCATGACAATCCCGCCCTGAACCACGCGGCGGAGACGGGGCGGCCCATCCTGCCCGTCTATATTCTGGACGAGCATTTCGAGCGGCCGATCGGCGCCGCGTCGCGCTGGTGGCTCGACAAGTCGTTGAGGGCGCTGGATGCCGCGCTTCAAGATCGCGGTTCGCGCCTGATTCTGCGCAAGGGCAATGCTCTGACCCAGCTTCAGGCGCTGATCGCCGAAACCGATGCCGACACCGTCTTCATGAACCGCCTGTTCGAACCCGAGGCGTTTGAGCACGACGCCGAGATCGCCCATACGCTCAAGGCGGACGGTGTCGAATGCCGTGGCTTCAACGGCGCCCTGCTCTGCCGCCCCGGCGCTGTGCTGAATGGATCAGGCCAGCCGTACAAAGTCTTCACCCCGTTCTTGAGAGCCCTGTTGGACACGGCCGAGGCCCCGGCTCACACAACGGGACCGCGCCAGATAAAGACGCCCAAAACGGTTCAATCCGACGCCCTCGACAGTTGGAAGCTGCACCCGCATCGTCCGGACTGGTCAAAAGGATTCGACTGGACGCCGGGGGAGGATGGGGCCTCGCAGGCCTTGTCCAGGTTCATACCATCCGGCCTGAAGACCTATGCGAAGGATCGCGACTTTCCCGACCGGCAGGGCGCCAACAGCCGCCTGTCGCCACATCTTCACTGGGGCGAGATCAGCCCTTGGCGGGCGATTGACCGCGCCCGACAGGCGGCCCAGGAGAACAAGCTGTCAGAGTCGGAGGCCGACAAATTCATTGCTGAGATCAGCTGGCGCGAGTTTTCGGCGCACCTGCTGCACCATTTTCCCTACATCACCGAGCGCGCGTTCCGTCCGGAATATGACGCCATGCCCTGGCGCAAAGACGACGCGAGCCTCAAAGCATGGCGACAGGGGCGGACCGGATACCCGTTGGTGGACGCCGGTATGCGCCAGCTCTGGACGACAGGGTGGATGCATAATCGGGTTCGGATGGTCGTGGCCTCCTTCCTGATCAAACATCTGCTGATCGACTGGCGCGAAGGCGAAGCCTGGTTCTGGGACACGCTTGTGGACGCCGACCGGGCCAGCAATGTGCAGAACTGGCAATGGGTCGCAGGCTCTGGCGCAGACGCCTCCCCCTTCTTCCGCATCTTCAATCCCATCACGCAGGGAGAAAAGTTCGATCCCGATGGCGGCTATGTTCGCCGGTGGGTGCCGGAACTTCGCCGCCTCCCGGACCGCTGGCTACAGTCGCCCTGGACCGCGCCCGCTGAAGTGCTGCGTGACGCCGGAATCGTTCTAGGGCGCGATTACCCCAAACCGATCGTCGAACACGAGAAGGGTCGCGCCCGGGCGCTCGCTGCCCTGAAGACCGTTTCCGGCCGTGGCGACGACCACAGCGACCGTGATTGACCCCCCTCTGTATTCCGCGTTGAAAGTCAAAAGATGAGCGTCGCACACGCCGATATCGAAGCCGTCGCCAGCCGAACACCGCGCGTGTTCGCCATGTTGCTGCGACTTCTGGCCGCCAATTGGACCTTCGGGCGCTTGACGGTGCAGTTGCCCAATGGCGAGACCCATGTGCTTCAAGGCAAGCAGCCGGGCCCCAGCGGCATGATGACCGTGCGCGACTATCGGTTCGCACGCCGCGTGCTGGCGGCCGGCGATATCGGCTTCGCCGAAGGCTATATCGCGGGCGAGTGGGACAGTCCGCACCTGGCCGGTCTGCTCGAAACCCTGGTGGACAACTACGATCACATCCGGCGCCTGTTCGACGGCAACCTGATCATGTGGGTGGTCAACTGGCTGAGCCACCGCACCAATCGCAACAGCAAGACCGGGTCGAAGAAGAACATCCACGCCCACTACGATCTGGGCAACGCCTTCTATTCCCAGTGGCTGGACGGCACGATGACCTATTCATCGGCTCGCTTCAGCCGTGATGGTGAGGCTCTGGAGACGGCGCAGCGTGAGAAATACGCCGCCTTGGCCCGAATGATGGATCTTCGGCCGGGCATGTCAGTGCTGGAAATCGGCTGCGGCTGGGGCGGCTTTGCCGAGTTCGCGGCGCGCGAGATCGGCGCCAAGGTCACCGGGATCACGATTTCCAAAGAGCAGCATGATTTCGCTCGCCAGCGCATGTTCAACGCGGGTCTGAGCGACCGCGCCGATATTCAGCTGATCGACTACCGCGATGTGCAGGGTCGATTTGATCGGGTGGCGTCCATCGAGATGTTCGAGGCTGTGGGTATGGAGTACTGGCCCGCCTACTTCGGCAAGGTCCACGACGTGCTTCAACCTGGCGGCAAGGCCGGACTGCAGATCATCACGATCCAAGATGACCTGTTCGACGAATACAATGCCCGGACGGATTTCATCCAGAAGTACGTCTTCCCCGGCGGAATGCTGCCCTCCGAAGACCGGCTGGCGCCGGTCGTGTCGAAAGCCGGACTGTCATGGCAGTCGGTGGAACGGTTCGGCCTCGACTACGCTGCGACGCTCAAGCTTTGGGATGAGCGTTTCCAGGCATCCTGGGGCGAGATCAGCAAGCTTTCCGGCTTTGACGAAAGATTCCGCCGGCTCTGGAACTTTTATCTGGCCTATTGCGAGGCCGGTTTCCGCTCTCGCCGCACCGACGTCATCCAACTGAGCCTGTCTCGCCTATGAGCCCGCTGATTTCGACAACGAACCTTGCCGCGCGATTGGGCGCGCCGGATTTGCGGATCGTCGATGGCAGTTGGCATCTGGACGGCCGCGACGCACGCGCCGACTTCGAACAGACCCATATCCCTAGGGCAGTCTTCTTCGATCTGGACGCGATATCGGATCGCGACAGCGCTTTGCCCCACATGATGCCGACGCCAGAGGCCTTTGGGGCGGCGGTCGGGACCCTGGGCCTCTCCGTCGATGACCAGATCGTCGTCTATGATACAGCCGGATTGTTCTCGGCGGCGCGCGTCTGGTGGATGCTGAAGACTATGGGCGCGACGAGGGTTCAGGTGCTCGACGGCGGCCTGCCGCGCTGGCGTGACGACGGCCTGCCAACCGTCTCCGGGCCTTCAGTCGCAGATGCCAAGGACTTCCATGCCAAGATGGCGCCCGATGCTGTCGCCTCGTTGGATAACGTGCGCGCGGCCTTGGCCCAGGACGCCCAGGTCGTGGATGCGCGCGGCGCACCACGTTTCAATGGCGCGGCGCCCGAACCTCGCGCCGGTGTTCGCAGCGGCCATATGCCCGGCGCACGCAACCTCCCCTACGGCCGATTGCTAAGCAACGACGGCACGATGAAGCGTGGCTCAGCTTTGGAGCAGGCCTTTGCGGACGCCGGCGTGGATATCAACCGACCTATCATCACGACCTGCGGATCCGGAGTGACCGCCGCGATATTGACGCTGGGCTTAGCCGAACTCGGTCGTCCGTCGCGGCTTTATGACGGTTCCTGGGCTGAATGGGGCGCCCGAACGGACACCCCCGTCGAAACCGGCTGAGATCAGGCCGGCGGCGCCACGGGGACGACATCGTCGGCGTCGATCGGTTCGTCTTCCTCACCGCGCGAAACGACAGTCGCTAGAACCAGGTCGCCCGTGACATTCAGCGTCGTGCGGCACATGTCCAGGAAGCGATCCACGCCCAGGATCAGGCCGATGCCCTCCGGCGGTACCTTCACCATCACTAGGATCATCGCCACGACCGGCAGCGAACCGGCCGGCACGCCCGCTGTACCGATACCGCCAAGGATGCAGACCAGCATGACGATGATCTGCTGCGTGATCGTCAGGTCGATGCCGAAGAACTGAGCCAGAAACAGCACCGTCACGCCTTCAAACAGCGCCGTGCCGTTCTGGTTGGCGGTGGCGCCGACCGTCAGGACGAAGCGGGCGATCTTGCGCGGCAGCTTCAGCTCCTGCTCGGCCGCCTTCAGCGACACCGGCAGAGACGCGTTGGATGAAGCCGTCGAGAAGGCCACCACCATCGGCTCGCGCACGCCCTTGAAGAAGGCGATCGGCGACCGGCCGCCAAGGATCCAGATCACCAGCGGATAGACGACGAACATGTGGATCGCCATCGCGCCCACCGCGACGCCGACATAGGCCGCGAGGCGCACCAGAAGGTCCCAGCCGAACAGGGCCGCCAGGTTGAACATCAAGCAGGCGATGGCGATGGGGGCCAGTTTGATGAAGAGGTTGATCAGCTTCATCGTGACTTCGAACATGCCCTCGATGACCTGCTGCAAGCGGTCGGTCGCAGGCGACTTGGCCATCACCAGGCCGATGCCGAAGAACAGAGCGAACACCATCACCGGCAGGATTTGGTTTTCGGATGCCGCGGTGAAGACGTTCGACGGAATCAGATCCAGGAAGAAATCACCCAGCTGGATGGTTTCGGGCGCGCCGCTGACGATACCGGCCGCGCCGTCACGTCCCTGGTCCAGCAGTTGCTGAGCGAGGACTGGGTCCACGCCCCTTCCGGGCTGGAACACATTGACCATCACCAGGCCGATCACCACAGCGATGCTGGACACCAGAATGGTCAACAACAGGGTCTTGATTCCCGCCCGTCCCAGCGAGCTGAGATCGCCCATCTCGGCCACCCCGACGACCAGGGCCGAGAACAGCAGCGGGATCACCATCATGAACAGCAGGCGCAGGAAGATCTGGCCCAGCGGTCCGGTGACGTTGTCCGTCAGCCAGACCACCCAGGCCGTATCCGCTCCCAGCGTCAGATTGACCAGCAATCCCCCGATCAGACCGACCGCGAAACCGATCAACATCAGCCAGTGCAGCGCAAGGCCGCCGCGTTTCGTCTCGGTCATCTGTCCCCCAGGAAGCGATGCAAGCGTCGGCGCTTATCGGATCGGCAGGCCATAGATCAAGCCGGCCGGGCGCGCGTTCCATTGTGCGTTCAAACCGCGCGCCAGGTCGAGCGCCGATTGCGACCCCAGATTACGCTCGAAAATCTCGCCATAGTTCCCGACGGCTTCGATCGCGTCCTTGGCCCAACCGTCGGACAGCCCCAGCATGGGACCGAACTCGCCTTCGGCGCCCAAGAGACGTCTGATGCGCGGGTCCGTCGTGGTCTTGAACTGATCCTCGGCATTGGCCTTTGTAACCCCGAGTTCCTCGGCCAGCATAAGGGCGTTCAGGGTCCAGCGCACGGTCGAGGCCCAGCGTTCGTCGCCTGCCTTGACCACTGGGCCCAGCGGCTCCTTGGACGCGACATCGGACAGGATCACATGTTCGTTGGGATTGGTCAGCACAGTCCGCGCGGCGGCTAGCGCAGAGATGTCGGCGCTGAAGGCGTCGCAATCTTCACGGCCATAGGCGTCGCGCGCCGCTTCCTCCGTCTCGAACACGACGGGCCGATATTCGATTCCGCGAGACCGGAAATAGTCGGCGGCGTTGGCCTGAGATGTCGAGCCCGACTGAACGCACACCCGCGCGCCTGTCAGTTCGGTGGCGCTGTTCAGGTTCAGCGAACGCCGGACCAGAAAGCCCTGGCCGTCGTAATAGTTGATCCCGGCGAACACGAAGCCTTCGCCCGCGTCGCGGCTCATGGTCCACGACGAGTTGCGCCAAAGCACATCGATCCGGCCGTCGTTCAGCGCCGTGAAGCGATCCGACGCCGACAGAGGCACGAACCGCACCGCATCGGCATCGCCCAGCACCGCCGCCGCCGTCGCGCGACAGAAGTCCACGTCGAAGCCGCGCCACTGGCCGCGATTGTCGGTGTAGGCGAAGCCGACCAATCCTTGGTGCACACCGCAATTCAGGCGACTCCGGCGTTTGATGGCGGCCAGCGTCGGGCTTTTCGCGACCGCCGTCGAAGACGCTTGAGCGGGCGTTGCGGGGCTGGTTTCCGGCGCAGGGCTGGCGTCCTTGCGCCCGCAAGCCGTCGTCATCAGCACAACGGCCATCGCTCCGATCGTCCAGCACCGCATCGCGTTCCTATCCCTCGCCGCTTGCGCCCCGCTGGCTTTAGAGGCCTTTAGGGGCCGATCCGCAACCCATCGGAGAAGCCATGTCGCCGCTTTCGGACCGCACCCGCCTGATCGCCGCCGCAACGCGACGCGGCCAGGGCCGGCGCGGCGTCAATCCCCCGATCGAACGCGCCTCGACGATGCTGAGCGACCGCGCGGCCGTCATGCGCGACGAGACGGACGGGCCGACCTATGGCCTCAGCGGGACCAGCGCCGCCCGCGATCTTCGCCACGCCCTGGCTGACCTGGAGGGGGCAAAGGACGTTTTTCTGGTTCCGTCGGGCCTTGCGGCCGTCACGGTTCCGCTGCTGGCGCTTTTGAGACCGGGCGACGAGGTGATCACAACGGACGCCGTCTATGGTCCGACGCGCCGGTTCCTGAGCCGGTATCAATCGACCCGCGGCGTCACGACCCGCTTTTTACCCGCAGATGCAGATGCGCAGACTGTTCTGGCCGCCATCGGCGAACGCACGCGGCTGGTGCTGATGGAGTCGCCAGCCTCTCTGACATTCGAGATGGTCGATGTCGCCGCCGTGGCCCAGGCCTGCTGCGCACGAGGCGTCCTGACGGTGGTCGATAATACCTGGGCCGCCGGCCTGGCCTATCGCCCGCTGGCCCATGGCGTGGACGTCAGTGTTCAGGCCGTCACCAAATATGTCGGCGGCCATTCGGACGTGCTGATGGGCGGTATCGCTTCAAACAACCCCGCCTGCCTGCGCGCTATCGGCGACACGATCGAGGATCTCGGCTGGCATGTATCGCCCGACGACGCCTGGCTGGCGCTGCGCGGCCTGCGGACCTTGCCGCTGCGCTATGCCGAACAGGCGCGGTCAGGCTTGATCGTGGCGGAATGGCTGCAAGCTCGGCCAGAGGTTTCCCGCGTCCTCTACCCGCCCCTGCCCGGCTCGATCGGCCATGACGTGTGGCGGCGAGATTTCACCGGCGCGGCATCTCTGATGGGCGTGGTCATGAAGGGCGGCGACAAGGCGGCGGGCGAGGCGTTGCTGAACGCCCTGACCCTGTTCGGCCTCGGCTATTCTTGGGGCGGGTTCGAAAGCCTGATCACCCACGAGACCCATCAGATGGACTACCGCTGCCATCCGCCCGTGCTTGAGGGCGAACTGATCCGACTGCATGTCGGTTTGGAAGACCCCTCAGAACTGATCGCCGATCTGGAACGAGGTCTCGCCGCCTTCACCGCCGCGCTCACGGTTCCTTAAGCGCCGCAAAGGACTGTGCGCCCGTGCGCGAACCGCCCGTTCAGACCCCGGATGATTCGCCGCCGCTGTGGGAACAGTGGGCGGCCGGCTTCGTCGTCTTCATGCTGACCGGCGCCCTTATCGCGCCCGTGATCGCGCCGACCCAGGTCGAAACGCCGATCCTGCGGTTCATCTGGTTGCCGGTCTATGCCGTCATCGCCGGCCTGATCGTCTTTCGCTTCGACAAGGTCATCCGCGCCTGGCCCGCATGGCTGATGATGTTCGCCCTGGTCGCCCTGTGTTTCGTCTCGAAATACTGGTCCATCGACCCCGAGGTCACTGAACGCCGCGTCATCGCCATGGCGATCAACAGCGCCTTCGCCATCTATCTGGGCGCCCGGTTCCGAGACGACGCCCTGCCGCGCGTGCTGATGTACACCTGTCTGGTGATGGCGGTCGGCAGCCTGATCATGGTGTTCGGCTATCCGAAGGTCGGTGTGCACCAGTTCGACAACGCCGGCCTGTGGCGCGGCCTCTGGTACGAGAAGAACCAGATGGGGCTGGTCATGGTGGTGGGCGCCGTCTCCGCCGCAGCGACCCTGGCCGCCGATCATATCGCCGGACGCAGCCATCGGTTCTGGATTTGCCTGCTGACATTGGGCCTGACCACGCTCCTGGTGCTCGCCACCCAATCCAAGACATCGCTTCTATGCTGGGGCCTGGGCCTAGGCATGATCGGTGGGTGGTGGGCGTTGAAACAAGGCGGCGCGGTCATCACCGTCATCGGCATCTGGCTTGCCGTCATCATTGCGGCGGGCGCGACCTGGCTGTGGAATTCCGACTCCGCCGCAATCCTCGAGGCGCTGGGCAAGGACCCGTCGCTGACAGGCCGCACCTTGATCTGGGAAGCCTTGATGCGAAAAGTCGCCGAACGCCCCTGGACGGGATATGGCTTCAGCGCCTTCTGGGGCGTGGACTCGATCCCTGCGCGCGAAATCCGCATCGAGACCCAATGGCCCGTCCCCTCCGCCCACAACGGCTGGATCGATCTGCTCGTGCAACTGGGCTGGCCCGGTGCGGTGGCGGTAGGCGCCATCATGGCGCTCTCTGCGATCTTCGTCATCGCGCGCACGAACGGGCTCGGTGCGCGCGAAGGCTATTGGAGCATCGCCTATCTATCCGCCTTCACCGCTTTGAGCCTGTCAGAGAGCGTCCTGCTGACCCACGCTAACCTGCCGTGGATCCTGATGTTGGCGATTATGGCCCGCGCCGTGACCTTTGATCCGGCCCCGGTTCGTGCGCCGCTTGCTCGACCGGCCTCACGGGCCTACCAGACCCGGTCCCGAATCGCCTCAGACTATGTGAATGGCCGCAGACCTCTTCGCTTTTGACGACGAACCCGAAGCTCGCAAACCCGAGCCGCCCAAGCCTGTTGCGGTGACCCCGCCTGCGGCTGCGCCCATTATCGCCCCAACCCCCGCGCCGCCACCTGTTCAGGCCACAGCGACGACGACGGCGGCCGCCACCGGCTATTCCGCCTCATCCATTGAGGTGCTGGAAGGGCTTGAACCCGTTCGCAAACGCCCCGGCATGTATATTGGCGGCACCGACGAGCGCGCTCTGCACCACCTGTTCGCCGAAGTCTTGGACAACGCCATGGACGAGGCGGTGGCGAAGCACGCCAAGCTGATCACCGTCGATCTGGACGCCGACGGCTATCTGTCGGTGCGCGATGACGGTCGCGGCATCCCGGTCGATCCTCACCCCAAACATCCCGGCAAGTCTGCGCTGGAAGTCGTCATGACCGTCCTCCACTCCGGCGGCAAGTTTTCCGGCAAAGCCTATGAAACCTCTGGCGGTTTGCACGGCGTCGGCGTCTCGGTCGTCAACGCCCTGAGCGAAAGCGTCGAGGTCACGGTCTGGCGCGACGGTTTCGAATGGAAACAGGCCTTCAGCCGCGGCCACGTCCTGGCCCCGATCCAGCAGATCGGCCCATCCAAGAAGCGTGGCACCCTGATCCGCTTCAAGCCCGACGACGAAATCTTCGGCATGGGCGCGGCCTTCAAGCCCGCTCGTCTATTCCGCATGGCGCGGTCAAAGGCCTATCTGTTCCGCGGCGTTGAGATTCGCTGGACTTGCGCGCCAGAGCGGATCACCGACGCCACACCGGCGCAGGCCAGTCTGCACTTCCCCGGCGGCCTCGCCGACGCCCTGATCGACCGTATCGGTCAGTTGGAAACCGTCACCCCGACCTTCGCCGGCCGCGCCGAGCGCCAAGGCGAAGCGGGCGCCTTCGAATGGGCCGTCACCTGGTCGCCGATCGGCTTTGGTGAATCGGACGGCTTCATCCAGTCCTACTGCAACACCGTGTCCACGCCCGATGGCGGCACGCACGAGGCCGGCTTCCGGGCCGCCCTGGTCAAGGGGCTGAAATCCTACGGTGAACTGACCAACGAGAAGCGCGCCGCGATCATCACGGCCGAGGACGTCATCGCCAACGCCGGCGCCCTGATCAGCGTCTTCATCCGCAATCCCGAATTCCAGGGCCAGACCAAGGACCGTCTGTCCTCGCCCGAGGGTGCGCGCATCGTGGAGCAGCTGCTGCGCGACCCGCTGGACCACTGGCTGACCGAGAGCCCCAAACAGGCCAACGCCCTACTCGGCTTCGTTGTCGATCGCGCCGAGGATCGGCTACGTCGCCGTAAAGACAAGGAGGTTCAGCGCGCCGCCGCCACCCGCAAGCTGCGCCTGCCCGGCAAGCTGTCGGACTGCAGCCGCCAGTCGGCCCAGGGCACCGAACTCTTCATCGTCGAAGGCGATTCGGCCGGCGGCTCGGCCAAACAGGCGCGAGACCGCACGACCCAGGCCATCCTGCCCCTGCGCGGCAAGATCCTGAACGTCGCGTCCGCCACGGCCGACAAGCTGCGCGCCAATGTCGAACTGTCCGACCTAGCCCTGGCCTTGGGCGTCCAGCCCGGCAACCGGTTCAATATCGACGACCTGCGCTACGAGCGGATCGTCATCATGACCGACGCCGACGTAGACGGTGCCCACATCGCGGCCCTGCTGATCACCTTCTTCTACCGCGTCATGCCCGAGACGATCCGTCAGGGCCGGGTGTTCATGGCTCTTCCGCCGCTCTACCGCATCAGCGCCGGCCCTTTGAGCGAATACGCCCGCGACGACGCCCACCGGGACGAACTGCTGGCCACAGTCTTCAAGGGCAAGAAGACCGAGATCGGCCGGTTCAAGGGTCTCGGCGAAATGATGGCCTCCCAGCTCAAGGAGACCACCATGGATCCGAAGAAGCGCACCCTGGCCCGCATTACGGTGCCCGACGCCGAGGCCAGCATCGAAGACCTAGTCGAACGCCTGATGGGCAAGCGCGCCGACGCGCGCTTCCAGTTCATTCAGGAAAACGCTCAGTTCGTGAAAGAAGAACTCGACGTCTAGGGGCCTCGCCGCCCTTCCAACGCAAGGCGACCCCTGACAAAAGGGGGCATGCAGACGCCCGCCCCCTCCGCCACCGTGCTTGACGAACTGAAGGCCGCGCTCGGTCCGGGCGGCTGGACCCAGGATCCTGATGTCATCGCGCCGCATCTGACCGAATGGCGCAATCGCTGGACGGGCAATACGGCGATCCTGTTGACCCCGCGTTCGACGGAAGAGGTTGCGCGCGCTGTGACGATCTGCGCTCGAGAGGGCGTCGCCATCACGCCCCAAGGCGGCGGCACCGGCTTGGTCGGCGGCCAGATCCCCTTCGGCGAGGTCCTGCTGTCGACCCGCAAGATGCGCGCCGTCCGCGATGTGACTCCGCTTGACGACGCCATGACGGTCGAAGCCGGCCTGACCCTGCTGGAGGCGCAGCAGGCGGCGACGGCAGCCGGCCGCTATTTTCCGCTCAGTCTGGCGGCCGAAGGCTCTGCCACCATCGGCGGCGTCATCTCCACCAACGCCGGGGGCACCCAGGTGCTGCGTTACGGCATGATGCGCGACCTGGTGCTGGGCCTCGAAGCGGTCATGCCGAACGGCGAAATCTTCCGGGGCCTGAAGCGGCTGCGTAAGGACAACACCGGATACGATCTGAAACAGCTGCTGATCGGCGCCGAGGGCACGCTGGGCGTTGTCACCGCCGCCACCCTGAAACTCTTCCCCATCATGCGCTCGCGCGCCGTCGCGGTGGTCGGGCTGGAAACAGCCGCCGCCTCGGTCGAACTGCTCGCCCGCGCTAAGGCCGAGACGGGCGGCGGGGTGGAGGCCTTCGAACTGATGAAGCGCCTCGGCATGGAACTGGTGCTGAAGAACATTCCCGACACACGCGAGCCGCTGGATTCGACGCCCGACTGGTATGTCCTGATCGAGATCGCCTCGGGCACCCCGGGTGGAGCCGAGGCCCAGATGGAGGCCCTGCTGGAGGTCGCTTTCGAGGAAGGCCTGATCACTGACGCCGCCATCGCCCAGAACGACGCCCAGCGCACCGCTTTTTGGCGTCTGCGCGAAGAACATTCGGCGGCGCTCAAGCCCGAGGGCGGCGGCTGGAAACACGACGTCTCCGTGCCCATCAGCCGCATCGCCGAATTCATCGACGAAGCGTCGGCCGCCGTGGAACGCTTCCACCCCGGCGCCCGTATCTCGGTCTTCGGCCATGTCGGCGACGGCAATCTGCACTACGACATCCTGCCGGGCGTCGGTCAGGACATCCCCGCCTTCATCGCCCGCTGGAAGGAAGGCTCGCAAGTGGTTCACGACGTTGTCGGAACCTACGACGGCTCCATCTCCGCCGAACACGGGTTGGGTCGGCTGAAGACCGAAGAGGTCAAGCGCTACAAGTCCCCGCTCGAGATCGAAACCATGGCCGCCATCCGCCGCGCCATCGACCCCAAGCGGATCATGAACCCAGCCGTTTTGTTCTAGCGACCCTCGACGCCGCAGCGTCGCAGCCGGTTCAAATCGTCATCGAAGCACCCTATGTGGGCGGCGACATTACGGAGCCGCGTCTTGCTGATTGTTCTTTCCCCGGCCAAGCGCCTCGATTTCACCGAAGCCGATGCGGCCATTCCGGCGACGGACCGGCGGTTCCTCGAAGATACAGCCAGCCTGTCCAAGACCGCCAAGCGCCAAACCAAGGCGGACCTGCGCCGGCTGATGGGGATTTCCGACGATCTGGCGGCCCTGAACGCCGCGCGCTTCAAGGCTTTCGATCCTGAATCGACCGAGGGTGTTCAGGCGGCCTTCGCCTTTGCCGGCGATGTGTATGAGGGCTTGCGAGCGCGCGAACTGGACGCCGAGGCCCTGGCGTTCGCCCAGGATCATTTGCGCATTCTGTCCGGCTTTTATGGCCTGCTGCGTCCATTGGACCGGATCCAGCCCTATCGCCTGGAGATGGGCACGCGGCTGAAGACGCGTCGCGGGGCCAGCCTGTACGACTTCTGGGGCGACCGGATTTCCAAACAATTGAACGAAGACGCCGAGGGCCAGTCGGATCCGACGCTGGTGAATCTGGCCAGCCAGGAATATTTCGGGGCCGTCGATGCAAAGGCTCTGAAACTGCCTGTCGTCACGCCCCAGTTCCGGGAAGAGAAGAACGGCGAGAGCCGCATCATCTCTTTCTTCGCCAAGAAGGCGCGCGGGGCCATGGCGCGGTTCGCGATCGACGAGCGCGTGGAACGGGTCGCGGATCTGAAGGCTTTTGACCGGGACGGTTATGCGTTCGACAAGGCCGCCTCGACCGACGCCGAGTGGATATTCATCAGATCGGGAAATTCTTGATCCCGACATCGACCTCCCGCTAATCTCGCCAAAACAAACGAAGGGGCGGATTCATGTCGCAAGAGCCTAAGGACTCCACGGGCGCCGACAGTCGGGCGGCACGCGGTATCGGCGATCTGAAAGGGCAGGTCGCGGTCATCACGGGCTCGACCTCTGGCATCGGGCTGGCTCTCGCGCGCGCCGTGGCGGCAGGCGGCGGTGAAGTCGTTCTGAACGGCTTGGGCGACCCCGCGGATATCGAGCGCACCCGCGCCGATCTGGAGGCCTCATCCGGCTGTCGCATCCTCTATCATCCGGCGGACATGACGCGCAGCGAGGAGATCGCCGACATGATCGCCTTCGCTCAACGCGAACTGGGACGCCTGGACATTCTGGTCAACAACGCCGGCATCCAGCACGTCGAATCCGTCGAGAACTTCCCCACCGATCAGTGGGAGAAGATCATCGCCATCAACCTGTCGTCGACCTTTTACACCACGCGCGCGGCGATCCCGATCATGAAGGCGCAGGGGCGCGGCCGGATCATCAACATGGCCTCAGCGCACGGTCTGGTGGCCAGTCCGTTCAAGTCCGCCTATGTCGCGGCAAAGCACGGCGTCATCGGCTTCACCAAGACCGCAGCGCTGGAACTGGCGCGCGACAACATCACCTGCAACGCCATCTGCCCCGGCTTTGTCGAGACGCCGATCGTGACCAAACAGATCGCGGATCAGGCGCGCACGCGAAACATGACCGAGGAGCAGGTGCTGACGGACGTGATCCTGGCGGCCCAGCCCACAAAGCGGTTCGTCACAACGGAGGAACTCACCGGCATCTTCCTCTACCTGGTCAGCGACCTCGGCGCCTCGGCCAACGGGGCCAGCTTCTCCATCGACGGCGGCTGGACCGCGCAATAGCAAAGGAAGGCGGCGGTCATGGCGATTTTTAAGCGCAAGACCGCCGAGGCGGCGGGCTCCGTTCCCGCCTCTCCCGCCCGACGTCCCATCTGCCTTGCACTTCAGGGCGGCGGCGCACACGGCGCGTTTCAATGGGGCGTGCTGGATCGTCTGTTGGAAGACGATCGTCTGGATATTCGCGCGGTGTCCGGCGTCTCAGCGGGAGCGATGAACGGCACGGCCTTGGTGTCGGGCCTAGCGTCAGGGGATGGCCACGCCGCGTTGGACAAGCTCTGGCGAGAGGTGAACCAGTCCGGCGGTCGCAACGTCTTTGGAGACAGTGCGCTCTGGAATACGGCGCGGACGCCGGACTGGATCAAGGATAGCCCATTGTGGCGCGCGGGCGAGACGCTGGCAATGTCGATGAGCCCGTATGAATTCAATCCGCTGAACCACAATCCTCTCAAACGAGTTTTGCAGGCCTCGGTCGATTTCGGCGCCGTTCAGGCCTCGGACATCCGGCTTTTCGTCGCCGCCACCGCTGTGCGCCAGGCGAAACCGCGCATCTTCCAGACGAATGAGATCAACGCCGATGTCCTGATGGCGTCGGCCTGCCTGCCTCATCTGTTTCAAGCCGTAGAGATCGACGGGGAGCCCTATTGGGACGGCGGCTATCTGACCAATCCGCCGCTGTGGCCGTTGACCGGAGATGACACGCCGGACGACGTGCTGTTGATCACACTCAATCCGATGGTGCGCGACGAGACGCCTAAAAGCGCAGGCGACATCGTCGATCGGCTGAACGAGATCGTCTTCAACGCGCCGCTGGTCGCCGCACTGCGCGCCATCGCCCTGGCGGGTGAACTGATCGAACATGGGCAGTTGAAAGGCGGCGGCGCCGGGCCTTATCGGCACGTCCGACTGCACGCCATTGAGGCGGACGGCTGGCTCTCGGACCTGTCGCTGCGATCCAAGTTCAACACCGAATGGGGTTTCCTCAACGACCTGAAGGCGCGGGGACGTGCGGCCGCCGACGATTGGTTGAACGCGTGCCTGGGCAGCGTCGGACGCCAGTCCAGCGTCGATCTTCAAGCCCGCTTCGGCTAGCCGACGAAGCCTGCGGCGCGGCGCAGACGGTCGTTGATGGCTTCACCCAGTCCCATCGTCGGAATCGGCGACACGGCGATACCCGTCGGCCGTGTGCGGTCGGCCTCGCGCAGCAGTCGGAACAGATTGGCGGCGGCTTCGCGCAGGTCGCCCGACGGGCTCAGACTCCAGCGCAGCTCACCGGCGTCAGGGCCAAAGCCGAGCAGGATCTCGCCGTCACGCGCAGCGCCGGCCTCGATGCGAACCGGAGCATCCGGTGCATAGTGCAGGGTCAGTCGCCCGGGCGAACGATGCCCCTCTACTCCTTCTTCAATGGGACCAACGACCGCCTCGATCTCGGATCGGGTGATGGCGCCGGGACGCAGCAGGGCGACCCGTCCCCCCAGCACCGACACGACCGTGCTTTCCAGACCGACCTGGCAAGGCCCGCCATCGACAGCCGCTGAGACCGCAAAGCCCGTCTCCTCGACAGCATCCGTGAAGGTCGTCGGGCTCGGTCGGCCGGAACGATTGGCCGAGGGGGCTACGACAGGGCCGCCGAACGCCGCCAACACTTCCCTCGCCACCGGATGCGCCGGAACGCGGATCGCGACGCTGTCCAATCCGGCGCGCGACAAGTCGCAGACCCTGCGCGTGTCCAGGATTGGCGTGATCAGGGTGAGGGGTCCGGGCCAGAAGGCATCCGCCAGGGCAAGTCCGAGCGGACCAAGCTCGCCAATCTTGGCCGCCGCATCGACATCCACGACATGGGAAATTAGCGGATTGAACTTCGGCCGTCCTTTTGCGGCGAAGATGGCGGCGACCGCCTCGGCATTGCTGGCGTCGGCGCCCAGTCCGTAAACGGTCTCGGTCGGCAGCAGGATCAGATCGCCGTTCGCCAGCGCCCGAGCGGCTTGCAGCGGCGTTTGGCTCACGGTCGGCGCGGGATGATCGGGATCATCCGGTGCAGCACATTGTCCCGATCAATGAACTGATGCTTGAGCGCCGCGATCACATGCAGGGCGATCAAGACATAGAGACCCTTCACCGCCAGTTCGTGCAGCCCCATCAGGCTGCGCGCCGTTTCGCGCCCGCCGCCGACGGGCAAGAGGGGCCAGGAGAAGAGGCCGAACCACTCGATCGCCCGCCCGCCGGCCGATGATGCGAGCCAACCGGTCATCGGAATGACGATCAGGGCCAGATAGAACAGGACGTGCGTCGCGCGCGCCGCCACCTTCTGCCAGCGCGGCAAGGCCGACGGCAAAGGAATCGCCGGATGCGCCAGGCGCCATCCGATCCGCGCAAGGGTCAGCACCAGGATCGTCAGACCCAGCGACTTGTGCAGCATGACGAACTGGCCCGAAATCGGCCCTTCCGTATTCTCATGCGCGGTGATCAGCAGCACCTGCGCCAGAACGGCGGCGGCGATGCCCCAATGCATCAGCAGGGAAACGACCGAATATCGATTGCGGGGCTCGCCCATGTCTTCCCTTCCGCGACGGCACGGCGTCACCATGCATTCAGCCACTTTGCACTGAGACGGGGCGCGTCGCCAAGACGCTTGCAGCGACAGGCCCCGACGCGGCACTTAGGCCGCAAAGACGATTGAGGAAACCCATGACCTATCGCGCGCCCGTTCGAGACCTGGCCTTCACCCTGGAATCCGTCGCCGGCATGGCCGACGTGGCCGCAACCGGCGCCTTTCCCGACTATGACGCCGACGTCGCCGGCGCCGTTCTGGAGGCGGCGGGACAATTCTCCGAAGAGGTGCTGGCGCCGCTGAACAGGATTGGGGATCAGAAGGGCTCGACCTACGCCAACGGCGCCGTCACCGCCGCGCCAGGATTCGCCGACGCCTATCGCCAGTTCGCGGCCGGCGGCTGGACCGGGCTGTCGGCTTCGACCGAAGCGGGCGGACAGGCCCTGCCCAAGGCGCTGGAACTGGCGGCCTATGAGACCGTCCATGCCGCCAACATGGCGTTCGGCCTGTGCCCCATGCTGTCGCTGGCCTCGATCGAGGCGCTGGAGCAAGTGGGAACGGAAGAGCAGAAGGCCAAATATCTGACCAAACTGGTCAGCGGCGAATGGACCGGCGCCATGGTGCTGACCGAGCCGGGCGCCGGATCGGACCTGGGTTCGCTGATCACCACGGCGACGCCGAACGGCGACGGGACCTATGCGCTGAACGGGCAGAAGATCTACATCACCTGGGGCGACCACGACGCGACCGACAACATCGTCCATCTGGTGCTGGCCCGCCTGCCGGACGCGCCCAAGGGCCCCAAGGGCATCAGCCTGTTTCTGGCGTCGAAGTTTGCGGTGAAGGAAGACGGCACGCTGGGCGACCGTAACGCCTTCCGCCCGGTCGGCGTCGAGCACAAGCTGGGCATCCACGCCTCGCCGACCTGCGTCATGAGCTATGAGGGGGCGACCGCCGAACTGGTCGGTCAGCCGAACCAGGGCCTTGCCCATATGTTCGTGATGATGAACGCGGCGCGCCTGGCGGTCGGCGTCGAGGGCGTCGGCATCGCCGAACGCGCCTATCAGCACGCTCTCGCCTATGCCTTGGACCGTCGCCAGGGTCGTTCGGTCTGGACCGGCGAGACCAACGCCCCGATCTTTGACCATCCCGACGTGCGCCGCATGCTCAGCGTCATGAAGGCCAAGATCTCGGCGGCGCGCGCCGTGTGCCTGTCGACCGGCGTCGCCGCCGATCTGGCCCGGCACGCCGGGACCGACGAGGAACGTCGCCATTGGAAGGGACGCGAGGACCTGTTCACGCCGATCGCCAAGGCCTGGTCCACCGATATCGGCTGCGAGGTCGCCTCGATGGGCGTCCAGATCCACGGCGGCATGGGCTTCATCGAGGAGACCGGCGCGGCGCAATACTATCGCGACGCCCGCATCGCCCCGATCTACGAAGGCACCAACGGCATTCAGGCCATGGATCTGGTCGGTCGCAAACTGTCGATGGACGGCGGCGATGCAGCCAAGGCGCTGATCGCGGACATGAAGGCGACGCTGGTCGATCTCGGAAAGCTCTACAGCGGCAAGCCGGTCGAACGGTTCGCCACCGCCATCGAGGCGGTCGAGGACGCGACCCTGTGGCTGCTGGATCAGAAGGCCGATCCGAACGCGGCGGCCGATGTGCTGGCGGCGGCCGACGCCTATCTGAAACTGCTGGGTGACGTGGCCGGCGGCTGGATGCTGGCGAAGGGCGCGCTGGCGGCCAAGGCGAAGCTGGACGCCAACGATGGTGATCCGGTTTGGCTGCAGGGCAAGCTGGACCTCTACGAAGTCTATGCCGCCAATGTGCTGGGCCACGTCTCCAGCCGTCTGGCGGCCGTGGGTCAGGGCGGCGACCTGCTGCGGCGCATGACGGTAGACGCGCTGGCCGGATGATCGGCTTGGCGTTTCTTCGTTTGACGTAGATGGGGCCGGACCTTCAAGGTCCGCCCCTCAAACAAGCAGGGAGCGTCCGATGAATCGTCGGCAACTGATCATGTCCACGGCGGCGACCGCCCTCGCCGTCTCGGCCTCCCCTGCGCTCGCCCGTCAGTCCACCGGATTCCCCATGCCTCAGCCGCCCGTCGCCAAGAAAATCCCTGTCGTCATCGAACAGCTGGGCCGCACCCGGACCGACGACTATCAGTGGATGAAGGACGACAATTGGCAGGCGGTCCTGCGCGATCCGACCCTGATCAAGGCCGAGGTCAAGGAGCACCTGACCGCCGAGAACGCCTACCGCGAGGCCATGATGGCTTCCACCCTACCCTTGCAGGAGACGATGTTCAGCGAGATGCGCGGTCGCATCAAGGAAGACGACAGCTCGGTTCCCGCGCCGGATGGCGGCTGGAACTACTATGTCGAATACCAGACCGGCGATCAGCACCCTCGCTACATGCGCGTCGAGCGTCAGGGCACCTGGATGGTGGATGGTCAGCCGGTGACCAAAAACTTCGTCATGGCGCCCACGCCTCAACTGCTGCTGGACGCCAACGAACTGGCCAAGGGTAAGGCCTATTCGGAAGTGTCCGCCGCGAGCCACAGCCCGGATCACAGCCTGTTCGCCTATGCCGAGGACGCCCAGGGGTCCGAGGTTCACAAGATCTACGTCAAGGATCTGGCGACCGGCGAGGTGCTGCCCGAGGTGATCGACAGCGCCACCGGCGACTTTGTCTTCTCGCCGGACAGCCAGTGGATCTTCTGGACTAACCGCGACGACAACGGCCGCCCGGACAAGATCTTCCGTCGTCCGGCGCGCGGCGGCGAGACCACCCTGGTCTATGAGGAAGCCGACGACGGCATGTTCATCGGCGTCGGTCGCACCGCCGACGACCAGTTCATCGTCATCGGCATCCAGAACCAGGAAACGTCGGAGGCGCGCTATATTCCCGCCGCCACGCCGACGGCCGAGCCCGTCGTGCTGGAGCCGCGCGTGGTGGCGACCCGCTACGACGTCGATCACTGGGGCGACCGCTGGGTGATCCGCACCAATGCGGACGAGGCCATCGATTTCAAGATCGTCCAGGCCCCGACCGCGACGCCGGCCAAGGCGAACTGGACCGATCTGGTGCCGCACACTCCGGGCCGCTTCATCGAAGGCCTGGACCTGACGAATGATCACCTGGCGCGTCAGGAACGCGCAGACGCCAACACCCGCATCATCATCCGCGACCGGGCCGGCGCCGAGCATGAGATCGCAGTCGACGAACCGGCCTTCGCCCTGTCGCTGGCCGGCGCCTCTGAATACGAGACGACGACCACCCGCTACACCTACAACTCGCCGTCTACGCCGACGCAGACGTTCGACTACGACATGGCGTCGCGCGAGCGGACCCTGCGCAAAACGCAGCAGATTCCGTCCGGTCACAATATCGAGGACTATGTGGTCGAGCGGCTGAACGCGCCGGCTTCGGACGGCCAGTTGGTGCCGGTGACAGTGCTGCGCCGCAAATCGACGCCCGTCGATGGTTCGGCGCCCCTGCTGCTCTACGGATACGGCTCCTACGGCATCCCCATGCCGGCCAGCTTCTCGACCAACCGGCTGTCGCTGGTCGATCGCGGCTGGATCTACGCTATCGCCCATATTCGCGGCGGTTCAGACAAGGGCTGGGGCTGGTTCCTCGACGCCCGGAAGATGACGAAGAAGAACACCTTCACCGACTTCATCGCCTCCGCCGAACACCTGATCGACAAGAAGTACGCCACGGCCGGAAACATTGTCGCTCAGGGCGGATCGGCGGGCGGTCTGCTAATGGGCGCGGTCAACAACATGCGGCCCGACCTGTGGGCCGGGATCATCGGTCAGGTGCCGTTCGTGGACGTGATCAACACCATGAGCGACACCTCCCTGCCGCTGACGCCGCCGGAATGGCCCGAGTGGGGTAATCCGATCGAGGACCCGGCCGCCTACGACTATATGATGAGCTACAGCCCCTACGATCAGGTCGAGCCGAAAGCCTATCCGGCGGTGCTGGCGACGGGCGGTCTGTCCGATCCGCGCGTCACCTACTGGGAGCCGGAGAAGTGGGTGGCCAAGCTGCGACCCGCGACCACCTCGGGCAAGCCGGTGCTGCTGAAGATCAATATGGAGGCCGGTCACGGCGGCGCGGCCGGCCGGTTCGACTATCTGAAGGAAGTCGCCCACGACTACGCCTTCGCGGTCTGGGCCATCCATAAGGGCTGGGAGCACGCGTGAGCGCACTGACGGTTCGCGACGCCTGTCCCGACGACATTGCGGCGATCACGGCCATCTATGCCGAAAGTGTCGCCAATGGTCGCGGCACTTTCGAGCTGGAGGCGCCCGACGAGACCGAGATGGCCGCACGGCTCGCCGCCGTCGCGGCCCTGTGCCTGCCGCGACTGGTGGTCGAGATCGACGGCGAGGTCGCCGGATACGCCTATGCCGGGCCGTTTCGCACGCGTCGGGCCTATCGCTACATGGTCGAGGACTCGATCTACGTCGCGCCATGGGCCAGGGGACGCGGTGTCGCCGGCGCCCTGCTCGATGCGTTGATCGTTCGGTGCGAAGTGATGGGTCTTCGTCAGATGGTCGCGGTCATCGGTGATGCGGAGAACGTCGGCTCAATCGCCCTGCACCGCACGCGCGGCTTCACCGACGCCGGGGTCTTCAAAGCGGCCGGCTGGAAGCACGACGACTGGCGCGACGTGGTGTTCATGCAGCGGGCGCTGGGCGATGGCGGCGCCACTGCGCCCGACGCGGCGGGTCTGCCGCTTGTCGACAAGAAGCCGCTGCGCTGACGCGTTGCGGCGTCATCACCCGACGCCTATCCTGACGCCGTGAAGATCGTTCAATCCCTGTTGCTGCTGATCGGCGCCCTGTCGGTGCTGGCGCTCGGCGCGGTCGGCGCCTTGGCGTCGCCGGCGACCGCCGCGCCTTGCCATGAGACAGGCCATGAGACAGGCCAGTCCTCGCCCGACCAGACCCCGAACCATGCGCCCAAGGCCATGAAGGCGATGATCTGCTGCGTCGCCTGCGTCGCGGTACCGACGCTGGACCCCGCGCCGGTTTCCGGTCCGACCCTGTCGCCGTCGCGCATCGCCGCGGTTCCGACTGCCTTGCCGGCCGGGCAACGGCTGGCGCCCGAACCCGGACCACCCCGCCCCCTGATCGTCTGACACACCTCGCGCCTCTCGCAAGGCGCACTCCGTCACGATCATCAGAGGAGGCCTTGAATGGCTATCCGTACTCTCGTCGGCGCCTGCGCCAGCGCTTCCCTGCTCGCCCTGGCTCAGGCCGCGGCGGCGCAGGATCACTCTCACCATGCGTCGAGCAAGCCCGCTGCCGATCCGCACGCGGGTCACGACATGCCAATGTCATCCGCCGAACCGATGACCGATCACGCCAGCATGGGTCACACGATGACCAGCCCGTATGGCCCTTGGCCCATCAACCGCGACGCCTCCGGCACCGGCTGGCAACCCGATGCGGGCGAGCACGGCGGCATCCACACCGTCCGTGGCGACTGGATGGTGATGACCCACGCCATGCTGAACCTGGTCTATGACACCCAGTCCGGACCGCGCGGCGGCGACAAGACCTTCGTCGCCGGCATGCTGATGACCTCGGCGCGGCGTGACTTCGACGACGGCTCAAAGCTGAACCTGCGCGCCATGCTCAGCCCGGACCCTTTGATGGGCAAGTCTGGCTATCCACTGTTGCTGGCGGCGGGCGAGACGGCGGACGGCGTCAATCCTCTGGTCGATCGCCAGCACCCGCACGACTTCTTCATGGAGCTGTCGGCCAGCTATTCGAAGCGTCTGTCCGATAAGGACAGCGTTTACGGCTATATCGGCCTGCCCGGCGAACCTGCCTTCGGCCCGCCCGCCTTCATGCACCGCATGAGCGCGATGGACAGTCCTGAGGCGCCGATCACCCACCACTGGCTGGATTCGACCCACATCGTCTTCGGTGTGACCACCCTGGGCTGGGCGCACGACCGCTTCAAGATCGAGACCTCGGCTTTCAAGGGACGCGAACCGGATGAGGAGCGCTGGGGCATCGATCCGCCACGGCTGGACAGTTGGTCCGTTCGCGCCGCCTGGAACCTAAACGACGACTGGTCGCTGCAGGCCTCCTACGCCGATGTCTCCGCGCCAGAACAGCTGGAGCCCGACGAGGACGAGACGAAATGGTCGGCTAGCGCCATCCACACCCGCCGTCTGGGCGATGACGGCTGGTGGTCCTCGAGCCTGGCCTGGGGTCGCAAGACCAACGACCACGGCGAATCGAAGGACGGCTGGTTGCTGGAATCGGCGATCCATCCAAACGACCGCTGGACGGTCTTTGCCCGCGCCGAGCGGATCGAGACGGATGAACTGCTTCCCGGCGTCGGCGGCGGCCATGGCCCGCTCTACACGGTGGGCAAGGCGTCGGTCGGCGTGGTCCGCGACTGGCGGATCGCCGAACACGTCCGGTTCGGCCTCGGCGGTCTCTATGCCATGAATCGCGTGCCGACGGCGTTGGAGCCTCTGTATGGCGGCGATCCCGACGGGGCGATGCTCTTCGTGCGGCTGAAGATCGACTGATCTAGCTCAAGGCCTGTCCGGCTTCGGCCGGGCGGGCCGGCGGCTGCTCCAGAAGCCGCAGCGCTTCATAGCCGACCAGGACCACGCCGAGCACGAGCATCAGCGCTCCGGCGATCAGCACCAGGCGCACGTGCCGGTGCAGGTGATAAAGCAACTCGCCGATCATCGACGGTCCCGCCGCATTCGGATCGTGCCAATTCGATCCGTCCCGGACAGTCTACTGCAAAACGCGGACCTGATGGAGTCCGTCAGAACCGCGTTCCGTCAGACGAGGCGGCTCTGCACCACGGCTGCGCCGATGAAGCTGGCGAACAGCGGGTGCGGCGCAAACGGACGGCTCTTCAGCTCGGGGTGATACTGAACGCCGATGAACCAGGGGTGGTCCGGGCGTTCAACCGTCTCAGGCAGAACGCCGTCAGGCGACAGACCGGCGAAGACCAGCCCGCCCTTCTGCTCGATCGCCTCGCGATAGTTGATGTTGACCTCGTAGCGGTGGCGGTGACGCTCGCTGATCGCGGTTGAGCCGTAGATCTCGGCAATCTTGGACCCGGCTGTCAGAGTCGAATCATAGGCGCCGAGCCGCATGGTGCCGCCCAAGTCGCCGCCCTGCTGACGCAGGACGCGTTGGTTGCCTTGGGTCCATTCGGTCATCAGGCCGACGACCGGCTCGGCGGTCGGGCCGAACTCGGTAGACGAGGCCTTGGGATAGCCGGCCAGGTTCCGCGCCGCCTCGATCACCGCCATCTGCATGCCAAAGCAGATCCCGAAGTAAGGGATGTTGCGCTCACGGGCGAAGCGGGCCGCCTCGATCTTGCCTTCCGAGCCGCGCTCGCCGAAGCCGCCGGGCACCAGGACGGCGTGCGCACCCTGAAGACGCTCCTCGCAGGCTTCGGGATCGCCTTCGAAGGTGTCGGCCTCGACCCAGTCGATGTTGACCTTGACGTTGTTCGCCACGCCCCCGTGATGCAGGGCCTCGATCAGCGACTTATAGGCATCCTTCAGGACGGTGTATTTGCCGACCACGGCGATGGTCACCTCGCCGTCGGGCTGCAGGCGGCGACGCGCGATCTCTTGCCAGCCGGTCAGATCCGGCTCGGGCGCATCGTTGATGCCGAAGTGCGCCAGGACTTCGCGGTCCAGACCCTCGCGGTGATAGTCCAGCGGCACGGCATAGATGTCGGCGGAGTCCATTGCTTGAATGACGCCGCTTTCGCGCACGTTGCAGAACTGGCCGATCTTGCGCTTCTCTTCGGCCGGGATCGGCTGCTCGCAGCGGCACAGCAGGATGTCCGGCTGGATGCCGATGGAGCGCAGTTCCTTGACCGAGTGCTGGGTCGGCTTGGTCTTCATCTCGCCGGCCGTCTTGATGAACGGCAGCAGCGTCAGATGGACGAAGCAGCTCTGGCCGCGCGGCAGGTCCTGCCCTAGCTGGCGGATCGCCTCGAAGAAGGGCAGGCCCTCGATGTCGCCGACCGTGCCGCCGATCTCGACCAGAACGAAATCGACGTCTTCGCCCGCGTCCGTCAGGGCAGGCGTCAGGCAAAACGATTTGATCTGGTCGGTGACGTGCGGAATGACCTGCACCGTGGCGCCCAGATAGTCGCCGCGACGCTCCTTCTCCAGAATGGTCGAATAGATGCGGCCGGTCGTGATGTTGTCGGACTTGGCCGCCGACACGCCGGTGAACCGCTCGTAGTGGCCCAGGTCCAGGTCGGTCTCGGCGCCATCGTCGGTCACGAAGACCTCGCCGTGCTGATACGGGCTCATCGTGCCCGGATCGACGTTCAGATAGGGGTCAAGCTTGCGCAGGCGGACCTTGTAGCCGCGCGCCTGCAAAAGAGCGCCGAGAGCGGCGGAGGCGAGGCCTTTTCCTAGCGAGGAAACCACGCCGCCGGTGATGAACACATAGCGAGCCATGGGGGGACACCTTACTCCATGATTCGCGGCTCGGTCATGCCGCCGTCGAATCGAACTGTTGATCAAAAGAAGAAAGCGCGCCCTGCGGCGCGCTTTCTGAAACTCGGGTCTTTGTCGGAGCCTTACTGGGCGGGCTGTTGGGCCGGCGCCGGAGCGGTGGAGGCCGACGGCAGGCTGGCTTCCAGATCATCCAGCGAAGGCGTCGCCGGCTTGGCCGGCGCAGCGGGCTGTTGCTGGGCGGGCTGTTGCGTCTGGGTCTGCGGCGTCGTGGCCAGCGAACCCACGGCGTCGGCGTCGATGCCGGACACCGAAGCGCGGTCCATATTGCCGACAACCGTCAGAATGATCGTCAGGGCGAACAGCGCGGCCGCCAGCCACCAGGTGGTGACGGTCAGCAAGTTGCCGGCGCCGCGTGCGGTCATGAAGCCCGACGGACCGCCGCCCATGCCCAGGGCGCCGCCCTCGGACTTCTGAAGCAGGACAATGCCCGTCAGCGCGATGGCGACGATGATGATGGCGACGAGCAGGATGGTCTGGAGCATGGCGTCATTCATGTGGGCGCGGATCTGCGCCGATCAAGCGGCGGCCTCTATCATCGAAGCGCGCCAGGGGCAAACGTCACGCGGCGGCGTTGACGATCGGCATGAAGTCCTCGGCCTTCAAGGACGCGCCGCCGACCAGGGCGCCGCCGACTTCCGGCGTAGCCAGAATGTCGCGCGCATTCTCCGGTTTGACCGAACCGCCATACAGAATGGGCGCGGTGCGAGCGCCGTCTCCCAGCTTTGCGACGATGGCGGCGCGCACGGCGGCATGGACCTCGGCGATCTGATCCAGCGTGGGGGTCAGGCCCGTGCCGATGGCCCAGACGGGTTCATAGGCCACCGCAAAGTCCCGCTCGGCCAAGCTGGACGGCAGCGAGCCCGCGACCTGGCCCGACACGACGGCGATGGCGTCGCCCGCTTCCCGCTGCTGCAGTGTTTCACCGACGCACACGATGGGCTCTAGCCCGGCGGCGATGGCGGCCTCGACCTTGGCGGCGACGTCCGCATCGGTCTCGCCGAAAGCGGAGCGGCGTTCGGAATGCCCCAGAATCACCACGGTCGCGCCGGCGTCGACCAACATTTCGGCCGACACCGAGCCGGTGAAGGCGCCGGCGGGCTTCTCATGACAGTCCTGACCGCCCACGGCCACGCCGCTGCCCGCCAAGGCGGACTGCATGCGGTCGATCAGCGTCGCCGGCGGGCACAACACAACACGGCATCCCTGCCCCGTCGTACCGACGGCGTCCCTGATGGCTTCAGCCTGCGCCAGGGCGGCCGAGACGCCGTTCATCTTCCAATTGCCGACGATCATCTTCACGGATTGTTTCATGGCCGCCTGTCTAAAAGGCGAAAACCGCCAAGCCAAGAGGCGCCGCCGCAATCCGGACACGAAGCCATCCTTGCAGCGGCGACCCCGGCCCGACTATACGCGACGATTGACGCCAACATCGGCCAGTCCCGGGTTTTCGAATGCTCACCGCCTTCCGCGCCTTCTCTCGATCCAAATGGGCGGCCGCCCTGCTTGTCCTGATTGCGATCAGCTTCGTGATCGTCGGCGCGCGGATGGACGTCTTCTCCAACCTGGGACCGAAGCACGTCATCGATGCGGGCGACCGTTCGATGAACGAGGCCGAGTTCCGCACCGCCTTCGATCAGGTGCGTGAACGGCTGCAGCAGCAGGTCGGCCGCCCCCTGACGAACCAGGAGCTGGTTGCGGAAAACATCCACGTCCGCTTCCTGACCGAGCAGACGCAGCAGCTGGGCTTCCTGAACTGGGCTTACAAGGCCGGCATCCGCCCGGGTAAGGAACTGATCGTCAAGCAGATCCGCCAGATCCCGGCCTTCTTCAACTCGGTCACCGGCCAGTTCGACCAGCAGGCCTATGAGGCTGCACTTGCGCAACAGAACCTGACCCCGGCCATGCTGGAACAGGACCTGCGCGACCAATACGCGACGGAGCATTTCGGCGCCGCCGTCTTCGCCGGCGCCCGCGTGCCGCGCATCTATGGCGCGCTGCTGGCCGGATCGGCCTTCGAAAGCCGCGATGGTCGTTGGTTCGAGGTGACCCCGGCGATGGCTGGTCAGATCCCCGCCCCGACCGATGCCCAGTTGAACGCCTTCATCCAAGAGAACGCCGACCGCCTGCGCGCGCCCGAGCTCCGCATGGTGTCGGTGGTCCTGTTCACGCCTGAGGCTTCGGCCAATGCGCCGATCTCGGAAGACCGCATCCGCGAGCGTTTCGAGTTCAAGAAGGACACCCTGAGCAAGCCCGAGACGCGCTCCTTCGTCACCCTGACCGCCCCGAACCGCGAGACGGCACAGAAGATCGCCGCCGCCCTGCGCGCGGGCCAATCGCCCGCCGACGTCGGTAGAGCCAACAATATCACTCCGGCCGCCTTCAACGAGACCCCTCGCTCGGCCATCGGCGACGCCGCGACCGCAGCCGCCGTCTTCGGCCTGCAAGCCAATCAGGTGTCCAATCCGGTCCAGGCTGGTGTCGGCTTCGCCGTCGCCAAGGTCACGGCCGTCCAACCCGCCGCGCCCGCCACGCTGGACGGCGCTCGCGAGGAGCTGATCCAGGAACTGCGCGCCGAGGACGTGAAGACGCAGACCTACGCCAAGGTCGAGAAGTACGAAGCCGCCCGCACGGCCGGCAAGAACCTGGCTGACGCCGCGCGTGAGGCCGGCGGTCGTATCGTCGATCTGCCGCCCTTCACGAAGGACGGCAAGCTGCCGAACGGTCAGGCGCTGAACGCCCCTCCGCAAATCTTCGAGACGGCCTGGAGCCTGACCAAGGGCGGCGAGAGCGACGTCATCGACGCCGGTCAGGGCCAGTATTTCGCCGTGCGCGTCAACGACATCCGCCCGTCGGCCCTGCCGACCCTGGCCGAGGTGCGCGAGCCCCTGGCCGCCCAATGGATCCAGCGGGAGACCATGCGTCGCCTTTCCGCGAAGGCTGAAGAGCTGACGACCCGCGTGCGCAATGGCGAGGACATCGCCGCGGTCGCCCGCTCGGTCAATGCGCCGCTGACCGTGCGCACAGGCGTCATCCGCAACCAGCAGACCCAGGAAGCCCTGGGTCAGGGCGTGCTTCAGGGCCTGTTCGGCCAGTCCAAGGGCCAGGCCTTCTCGCAGCCGGCGTCGCAGACCTCCTATGTGGTCGGCCGCGTCGATAACGTCCGCGCCGCCAATCCGGCCGTAGCCGGTCCGCTGGCCGAGCAGGTCCGCCCGCGCCTGACCCAGGAGTTGGTGCAGGCCATGGTCGAATCGTCCGTCTCGGCGGGCGCCCAACGCTCCAAGGCCAAGAACGACCCGGCCCAGGCGCTGTCGGCCCTGGGTCTGTCGGGTGGCGCAACGCCCGCCGCACCGGCGCAATGACCGACGACGTTTCGCGCGACATCACCTTCGACGCCTTCGCCGCCGGCCTTTCGGCAGGTCGGCCGCAGGTTCTGGTTCGACGGGTCATCGACGACCTGGAAACCCCGGTCTCGGCCTATCTGAAGCTGGGGCGTGATCGGCCGTACGCCTGTCTGCTGGAATCGGTCGAGGGCGGCGCGGTCAAGGGACGCTACTCCATCCTGACGCTGGATCCCGATGTGGTCTGGCGTTGTCGATCCAACGCGGCGGAACTGTCGCGCGGCTCGAACATAGCAGAGGGTCGCTTTACGGCCGACCCCCTGCCGGCGCTGCAATCCCTGCGCGCGCTGATCGCGGCGTCGAAGTTCGATCTGCCGGAGGGATTGCCGCCGATGGCCGCCGGCCTGTTCGGCGTCTTCGGCTACGACATGGTGCGCCTGCTGGAACCGCTGGGTGCGCCAAACCCCGATCCGCTCGATCTGCCCGACGCCGTGCTGACGCGGCCGGCGCTGGTGGCCATCTTCGATTCGGTCCGCCACGAGATCGTTCTGGTGTCGGCCGCCTATCCCGACGCCGGCATCGCCGCGCAAGAGGCGTTTGACGCCGCGACGGCGCGGCTGGACGCGTTCGAGACGGCCTTGCGCGAACCCCTGCCCGTCCGCGCCGCCCCTCAGGAAACGCCGCCTCCCGTCTTCACCTCGCCGGTGGACGAGCCGGCCTTCGGCGAGATGGTCGCCAGGGCCAAGGACTACATCGGCGCCGGCGACATCTTCCAGGTCGTTCTTAGCCACCGCTTTTCAGCCCCGTGGACTGACGATCCCTTCGCCTTCTATCGCTCGCTGCGTCGCCAGAACCCGTCGCCCTATCTGTTCTATCTGAACTTCGAAGGCTTCCAGCTCGCCGGCTCCAGCCCCGAGATCCTGGTTCGCCTGAAGGACGGCGAGGTCACGATTAGGCCGCTGGCTGGCACCCGCATGCGCGGTGCGACGCCAGAGGCGGACAAGGCGCTTGAAGCGGAACTGCTGGCCGATCCGAAAGAGCTGGCCGAGCACCTGATGCTGCTGGACCTGGGCCGCAACGATGTTGGCCGCGTCGCGGCGCCCGGCACGGTCGAGGTCACCGAGAGCTTCGTCGTCGAACGCTACAGCCAGGTCATGCACATCGTCTCCAACGTGCGCGGCAAGGCTGATCCCAGGCTGGATGCGGTGGACACGCTGCTGGCCGCCCTGCCGGCCGGCACCCTGTCGGGCGCGCCCAAGGTGCGCGCGATGGAGATCATTGACGAACTGGAAAGCGAAAAGCGCGGCGTCGGTTATGGCGGCGGCGTCGGCTATATTTCGGCCGGCGGCGAGGCGGACATATGCATCACCCTGCGCACCGCCCTGTTCGCTGACGACAGGATCTTCGTTCAGGCCGGGGCCGGCGTCGTCGCCGACAGCGATCCTGCGGCCGAATATGCCGAGACCCAGCACAAGGCGCGCGCGCCGATGCGGGCGGCGGAGGACGCCTGGCGCTTTAGGACCGGCAATCGCTAGCGCGAAATCGTCATCGCCGGGTCGTTTAACTGCACGCCGGGCCCGATGATGACGACGCCCGCCATCAAAACCGCCGCAGTCGCTGCGAGCGCGGCTGCACCAAGCGCGGCGACGGGGTTGGGCTTGGTTTCGACCACGACCAGCTTCGCCTTGGCGGCGGCGATCTTGGCGGCGATGTCTTTTTCAGCGGCGAGTTTCACCCGCCCAGTCCTAGTCCCGTCGAGTTAAAATGCGCTTTAAGGCCGCGCCCGCTTGGCGCGGACGCGCGTCGCGCCTAGAAGCCAAGCCATGATCCTCGTCGTCGATAACTACGACAGCTTCACCTACAACCTCGTCCACTACCTCGCGGAGTTGGGCGCGCCGACGCATGTGGTGCGCAACGACGACCTGTCGGTGGACGAGGCGTGGGCGCTGAACCCCGCCGCCGTTCTGCTGTCGCCCGGCCCGTGCGCGCCCGATCAGGCGGGCATCTGCCTGCCGTTGATCTCGACCGCGCCAGAATCGATGCCGATTCTGGGCGTGTGCCTGGGTCATCAGGCCATCGGCCAGGCCTTCGGCGGCGACGTCATCCGCGCCAAGACCCTGATGCACGGCAAGACCTCGCCGATCCTGCACGAGGGCCAGAGCGTCTTTGCCGGCCTGCCCTCGCCCTTCACCGCCACACGCTATCACTCGCTGGCGGTCAAGCGCGAAACCCTGCCCGACCACCTTGAGGTCACCGCCTGGACCGCCGACGGCGAGATCATGGGTTTGCAGCATCGCACCCGCCCGATCCACGGCGTTCAGTTCCACCCGGAATCCATCGCCACCGAACACGGTCATGACATGCTGGCCAACTTCCTCGAGATCGCCGGCGTAAAGCGCCTCGCGGCCGCCTGACCGTGGGCGACGGGTTCAAGCCGATCCTCGCCCGGCTGGTCGAGGGCCATCCCCTGACGTCGCAGCAGGCGCACGACTTCTTCGCCGCCTGCCTGCGCGGCGAGCCGACCCCGTCGCAGGTCGCCGCCGCCGTCACCGCCATGCGGATGCGCGGCGAGACCGTTGACGAAATCGCCGCCTTCGCGGGCGCGATGCGTGAAGCCGCGCTGACGCTGGATCATCCCTATGAGGTGATCGACACCTGCGGCACCGGGGGCGACGGTCAGCACACCTACAATATCTCGACTGCCGCAGCCCTGGTTCTGGCCGGAGCCGGTCTTAAGGTCGCCAAGCACGGCAATCGGGCGATGTCTTCGAAATCAGGCTCTTCCGACGTCTTGTCGATCCTGGGCGTGAACCTGATGGCGTCGCAGGCGCAGCAGAAGAAGGCGCTGGACGAGGCCGGTATCTGCTTTCTGTTCGCGCCGGCCTATCACGGGGCGATGCGTCATGTCGGACCGGTGCGAGCCGAGATTGGTTTTCGCACTGTCTTCAACCTGTTGGGCCCGCTTTCAAACCCGGCGTCTGCAAGGCGACAGGTCATGGGCGTCTATGATCCGCGCCTGCTGGAGCCGCTGGCCGAGGTGCTGGGCCGGCTTGGCGCCACCCGGGCCTGGACCGTTCACGGCCAAGGCCTGGACGAACTGGCGACTTCCGGCCCCACGGACGTCGCCGAATGGAAGGACGGCGCGGTTCGCCGCTTTCAGGTCACGCCTGAGGACGCCGGCCTGTCGCGCGCCTCTATCGCAGACATCCGTGGCGGCGACGCCGAAGAGAACGCCGTCGCCCTGCGCGCGCTTCTGGCCGGCGCGGCCGGACCCTACCGCGACATCGTGCTGCTGAACGCCGCCGCCGCCCTCGTCGTGTCCGATCGCGCGGTCGATCTGGCCGACGGCGCCGCGCTCGCCGCTGCCGCCATCGACGACGGTCGAGCCGCCGAGGCGCTGGATCGCCTGGCCCGCATCACCTCCACGCCGCTGGAAAGCGAAGAGCCCGCATGACCGACGTTTTGGACCGTATCGCCGCCTACAAGCGCGAGGACGTCGCCGCCCGCAAGGCGGCGACGTCAAAGGACGCGATCGAAGCCCTGGCCCGCGCCGCATCGACCCCGCGCGGCTTTCGCGCCGCCTTGGAACGCGTCGGAGAGGAAACCGGTCGTCCCGCCCTGATCGCCGAGATCAAAAAGGCCAGCCCGTCCAAGGGCCTGATCCGGCCCGATTTCGATCCGCCGGCCTTGGCCCGCGCCTATGAGGCCGGCGGCGCGGCCTGTCTGTCCGTGCTGACCGATGGCCCCAGCTTCGAGGGCGACGACGCCTATCTGGGCCAGGCTCGCGAGGCCGTCGCCCTGCCCTGCCTGCGCAAGGATTTCCTGGTCGATCCCTGGCAGGTCGCCGAAAGCCGCGCCCTTGGCGCCGACTGCATCCTGATCATCCTCGCCATGATCGATGACAGCCTGGCCGCTGAACTGCTGTCGGAAGCCGAACGCTTTGGCATGGACGCGCTCATCGAGACCCACGACGAGGAAGAAATGGCGCGCGCCTGTGCGCTCGGCGGCGATCTGGTTGGGGTCAACAATCGCTCGCTGCGCACGTTCGAGGTCGATCTGGAAACCACGGAGCGGCTGTCCATGCTCAGCCCCGTGCGCGCTCTGCTGGTCGCAGAGAGCGGCATCTTTACGCCCGACGACGTGGCGCGCGTCTCGGCTGCCCATGCCCAGGCGATCCTGGTCGGCGAGAGCCTGATGCGTCAGGCCGATGTCGAGGCGGCGACCCGTCAGTTACTGGCCGCCTGACCGACACGCGGCGGCAAGCCTCGCCGTTAAGTTGACATTAGCAAGGAACACTTACAGAACATCGACAAATGTTCACGGCCCGTTCCGATTCGTCGGCGGGCGCATGAGGGCCTGGCGATGCTCACGCGCAAACAGCACGAACTGCTGATGTTCATCCATGAACGCATCCAGGAGACCGGCGTCTCCCCTTCGTTCGACGAGATGAAGGAGGCGCTCGATCTGGCTTCCAAGTCCGGCATTCACCGGCTCATTACGGCGCTGGAGGAACGCGGCTTCATCCGCCGTCTCGCTCACCGCGCTCGCGCTTTGGAAGTCACGAAACTGCCCGAACAGGCGACGGCCGGCGCGCCGCGCGGTCGCGCCGGGTTCAAGCCCGACGTCATCGAGGGCGGCGGCGGTGTCAGACCTGCGGCTCCGATGGCGGCCAACGACACCCGCGAACTGCCGCTGATGGGCAAGATCGCCGCCGGCACGCCGATCGACGCGATCGAGCATGAAACCGCCCGCTATCCGGTTCCGGAATCGATGCTGGGTTCTGGCGAGCACTACCTGCTGGAGATCGAAGGCGACTCCATGATCGAAGCCGGTATCCTGAACGGCGACATGGTGGTGATCAAATCGACCGACAACGCCGCCTCCGGCGAGATCGTGGTGGCTTTGGTGGAGGGCGAGCAGGCGACGCTGAAGCGCCTTCGCAAGAAGGGGGCGTCGATCGCGCTGGAACCCGCCAACCGCAACTACGAGACCAAAATCTACGGCTCCGATCAGGTCGCCGTGCAGGGTAAGCTGGTCGGCCTCATGCGCCGGTATCACTGACCTCCGGATCGGACTGACGCGTCCAGGGGCGGTCGCCGCGAACGTCGGCCGTCCACACCGCGCGCCACCGGTTCGGTTCGCCCGAACTGTCGCGCCACAACTCCACCGCCCCGCCGCGCGCAAAGTCCACGCCGTCCAAAACAAGGCGATCCTGACAGGCGCTTGGAATTGAAGTGACGACGGCGCGGACGCTGACGACGGGGGCTGCGCGGCATAAGGCCTCAATCTGATCGGAGCTCGGCGACTTTCGCCCCCACCAGATCGCCACGGGCCCCGCCTCATGGGTGTCCGGTCGACAGGAGAAGCGGTCGCAGACCCAGCCCGTCTCCGACCGGTCCGTCATCGTCAGCCCCCGTCTTCGTGACCAGAGATCGACTGCAAATTCGCGCACGCCAGGCCGCACGACGACCGCCTGATCACGCTGAAAGGCGGCGTTGGTTCCGCCATCGCCAATCCAGAGGTCCGGCGTCGGTTCACGCGGCCAGATCAGGACGGCGGCTGCGAAGGGCAGTCCCAACCAGCGCAGGCGGCCCTGCCACAGACAGACGAACAATACGCCCAGAAAGGCGACCGGCAGGACATAGTTCGGCGCGCTGGCGACCGTTTTGACCGCGCCGGGCAATCCCGCCGTCCAGGCGCCGATGGCCAGCATCAGATCCACGCCCCATCCCGCAACCGCCAGGAACGGTCCCCCCAGCCCCAAGGGTTCCAGCGCTGCGCCCAAGGCCAGCGCGGGCATCAGGATGAAGTCCGCCACAGGCGACGTGCCGAGATTGGCGAGCAGTCCGTACATGGCGGTGCGGTTGAAATGCTGCATGGCGAACGGTGCCGTCGCCAATCCGGCGACGACGCTGGCCGCCACAGCCGCCGTGAGCCACCCGCCTAACCGTTGGACTGCCAAAATCGGCCAGGGCGCGGATATTTCGCGCGGGCGCTTCGGCCAGGCCTCGACCAAGGCGACCAAGGCCGCCGTCGCCGCGAACGACATCTGGAAGCCCGGCGTGACGATGGCTTCAGGCTGAATGGCCAAAACAATGAAGGCCGCGACGGCCAGCCCATGCATCGTCACCGCCTGTCGATCCAGCAGGATGGCCAGAAAGGCGATGGAGGCGGTGATGGCGGCCCGCTCGGCCGGGGGCGGCGCGCCCGAAACCACCAGATAGACCCCGACCGCCGTCAGGCCCGCCAAGGCCGCGACCTTTTTGCCGTGAACCCGCAGGGCCAACCAGGGCCAGGCCGCCACGCCCAGACGCACCGCGAAGAAGACGAACCCGCCGACGATGGCCATATGCAGCCCTGACACCGACAGGATGTGCGCCAGGCCGGAATCGCGCATCACGTCCATGTCCTCCTGACTGATCCAGGTTTCGTGACTGGTCGTCATGGCGGCGGCGATCCCGCCGGTCCGTTCGCCGAGTCTTGCCACGATCCGCTCGGCCAGTGCGAAGCGGGCGCCGTTGACCGCCATTTCAAGTCGAAGTCGCCACGGCGGCGCGGCAAGCTCGGCCCCACTCGTTTCGCCCAAGGCGAACGCCACGCCTCCCATGCCTTGGAAGAAGGCGTTCCGGCCGAAGTCGTAGGCGCCAGGGCTGGCCGGCGCAGGCGGCGGATTCAGAATGCCAAACAAGCGGATCGCTTCGCCGGGCCGCGGCGGCTCGCCCCGCACCGTCGCCCGCAAGCGCACCGGCGTCTGCTCTGGCGTCAGTCCGCGGATCCAGACCGGCGCAATCACGACCCGCGCGCCTCGCTGCCCCGGGCTGTCGACATCGACAACCCAGGCTTCGATCACGGTCGGTTCGCTGAGGGCGGGCGCGATCGGCGCGGCGACGGCTTGGGTGCGCACCTTGGCCGCCGCCAGCCCGCCTGACGCGCAGGCCACCATCAACAGCAGCCAGGTCAGACGTCGCGACCAGCCGCGCCGTCGCGCCACGACCCACAGCCCAATGGCCAAGGCGGCGCCCAGCGACAGGGGCCACAAGACTGGCTCGGCTCGCAGGGCGAAATAGACGCCTCCGCCCGCTCCGAATGCGACCGGCGCCCATAGCCGCCATCTCAGGGTCTGGGCGGCGACCTCGGCGTGCAGCCAGGCGCGCAATCGCGCAGCGGGGGTAGGTTTTGCCGCATCGGGGCGTATAAGGGCCTCGCTTACGGACCCATCCCCCATGACCTCACCTTCCTCGACTGTCGTCACCCGCTTCGCCCCCTCGCCGACAGGCTATCTGCATATCGGCGGAGCGAGAACCGCTTTGTTCAACTGGCTGTACGCCAAGAGACACGCTGGACGTTTCCTGATCCGGGTCGAGGACACCGACCGTGAACGCTCGACGGATGAGGCGGTGAAGGCCATTTTCGACGGCCTGAGCTGGCTGGAGCTGTTCGCCGACGACGAGCCGGTGTTCCAGTTCAGCCGGGCCGACCGCCACCGCGAGGTGGTCGATCAACTGCTCGAAACCGGCCACGCCTACCGCGACTTCACCTCGGCCGGGGAGACCGGTCGTCTGCGTGACGAGGCCAAGGCCGAAAAGCGCACTTTCGAATCGCCCTGGCGCGACCGCGAGCCGACCGTCGACGATCTGGCCTCGCCGCACGTCGTGCGCTTCCGTCGGCCAAAGGCGACGACGGTCACGGTGGCCGATGAGGTCCAGGGCGACGTGAACTGGTCCACCGACGACCTGGACGATCTGGTGCTGCTGCGTTCGGACGGCGCGCCGACCTATAATCTCGCCGTCGTCGTGGACGACCACGACATGGGCGTGACCCACGTCATTCGCGGCGACGACCATCTGAACAACGCCGCGCGCCAGAGCCTGATCTACGATGCGCTGGGCTGGACGCGGCCGACCTTCGCCCACATCCCCCTGATCCACGGCCCAGACGGCGCCAAGCTGTCGAAGCGTCACGGCGCCCAGGCGGTGCATGAATACGCCGAGATGGGCTACTTGCCTGAGGCCATGCGCAACTATCTGGCCCGCCTGGGCTGGGCGCACGGCGACGACGAACTGTTCAGTGACGCACAGGCCATCGAATGGTTCGATCTCGTCGGCATCGGCAAGGCGCCGGCCCGTCTGGATTTCGACAAACTGGCCCACGTCAATTCGCACTGGCTGCGTCTCGCCGACGATGAACGGCTCGCCAAGCTGACGCTGGATGCGCATCTGCAGAAGGGTCACGCCTTGGCGGAGGCGGACGAAGCCCGCCTCCAGCGCGCCATGCCTTTCGTCAAGGATCGCGCCAAGACGATCCTCGATCTGGCCGACCAAACCGCCTTCGTACTGAAATCGCGCCCGCTGACCCTGGACGACAAGGCGAAGGCGCTGCTGTCCGGTGAGACTCTGGATCGCCTCGCCCGCCTTCGCGAGCGGCTATCCCTGTTCCAATCCTGGGACGTCTTCGCGCTGGAAGTCGAGCTCAAGGCCTTTGCGGAATCCGAGGGCGTTGGGTTTGGGAAAATCGGCCCGCCGATGCGCGCGGCGCTTACCGCAGGGTCAACATCACCTGATATTGCACGAACTTTGTCGGCTCTTGGGCGCGACGAAAGTCTCGGGCGCTTGGATGATGCGCTGCAACAGACTAAGTGATCACCCACAAACCAAAAAGCGGCCGACGCCTCCCCGCGCCTGGACGTGTGATGCAAAGGGGCATTCATGACTGAACAAGCCAAACCCGCCGGCTCGGCGACCCTGTCCTTCGAGGACAAGACGATCGAGTTGCCGGTCCTTTCGGGCTCCACCGGCCCGGACGTCATCGACATCCGCAAACTCTATGCGGGAACGGGCGCCTTCACCTTCGATCCCGGCTTCACCTCAACGGCGGCCTGTGAATCGGCGCTGACCTACATCGACGGCGACGCCGGCGTGCTGCTGCACCGCGGCTATCCGATCGACCAGCTGGCGTCGAAGTCGAACTTCGTGGAAGTCTGTCACCTGCTGCTGCACGGCGAACTGCCGACCGCCGCCCAGTACGAAAAGTTCGAAAACAGCATCACCACCCACACGATGCTGCACAGCCAGTTCGATCGCTTCTTCGAAGGCTTCCGCCGCGACGCCCACCCGATGGCGATCATGGTCGGCACCGTCGGCGCCCTGTCGGCCTTCTATCACGACAGCCTAGACATCCACGATCCGATCCAGCGTGACATCTCGGCCATTCGCCTGATCGCCAAGATGCCCACGATCGCGGCCCGCGCCTACAAATATCATATCGGCCAGCCGTTCGTGTCGCCGCGCAACGACCTGTCCTACGCCGAAAACTTCCTGCGCATGTGCTTCGCCGTTCCGGCCGAGGACTATCATGTCGATCCGGCCCTGGTTCGCGCCATGGACCGCATCTTCACCCTGCACGCCGACCACGAACAGAACGCCTCGACCTCGACCGTGCGTCTGGCCGGTTCGTCGGGCGCCAATCCATTCGCCTGTATCGCCGCCGGCATCGCCTGCCTGTGGGGCCCGTCGCACGGCGGCGCCAACGAAGAGGCGCTGACGATGCTCAAGGAAATCGGCACCCCGGACAAGATCCCGGAGTTCATCCAGGGCGTGAAGGACCGCAAGTACAAGCTGATGGGCTTCGGCCACCGCGTGTACAAGAACTACGATCCGCGCGCGAAGGTCATGCAGCAGTCGGCCTATGAAGTGCTGGCCGCCACGGGCCGCGAAAACGATCCGCTGTTCCTGGTCGCGAAGGAGTTGGAGAAGGTCGCCCTGTCGGACGAATACTTCACCTCGCGCAAGCTGTTCCCGAACGTCGACTTCTATTCGGGCATCACCCTGTCGGCGATGGGCTTCCCGACCACCATGTTCACCGTCCTGTTCGCCCTGGCCCGCACCGTGGGCTGGATCTCGCAGTGGCAGGAAATGATGGCCGATCCGTCGCAGAAGATCGGTCGCCCGCGTCAGCTCTACACGGGCCCGACCCAGCGCGATTACGTGCCGATCGAACAGCGCGGCTGAGACGGAGGGCAGAATGCAGAACGCCGGGGAGACATCCCCGGCGTTTTTCTTTGTCGTCAGACCAGCTTCAGATCCGCGAAACGGGCAGCCAGATCATCCAGATCGCGGTGCATATGCGCCACGCCGATCGCAGCAGCCCCCAGAGCCACGTCGTCGCCCTCGACGGCCATGGACAGGGCCAGGCTTTGGTCGATCGCGCCCATGGGTTGGGCGGCCTTGCCTTGAGACAGCGCCTTGAGTTGCTCCACCGCGCGCTCCGCGTCCTGCGACCAGGGATCCAGCCTGGCGCCGGCGCCCTCGGCCTGGAAACCGCGCCCCAGGATGACAATGTCGCTGCGCACGCGCCAGAAGGCGCGCACGAGCGCGGCTCGATCCGCCGTCTCACGTTGCGGGCCGGGCAGATCGATGACGTTCTTGGCGGACTGACCCAACGCATCCAGCCGCCGCTTCAGATCGGCATGACGGCGCGAGATCTCGGAGGCATCCTCCGGGACGGCCTTTGATACCAAAGCCAACAGCCTCGCCGCTTCGCCCGCCGCCTCGCGCGCCTGAAGCTTGAAGGATTGCCTGGCATGGCGCGGAAACAGGGCCAGGATCGCCAGAACCCCGACGCCGCTGCCGACCAGGATTTCCATCACCCGATCCAGCGCGAGAGACGCCGGCCCTTCCGCACCCGTCCCACCGGCGATGACGATCGTCGCCGTGACGGGTGCGACCTTCAGCCATGGCCGCCCGGCTGCGAAAAAGGCCAGCAGCCCCGCGGATACAGCGATGCTCAGGGCCATGCTTTCCAGGCCCGGCGGGCGAAGGAAGGCGAAGACCGCCCCTGCCAGCGCTCCGGTCGCCGTGCCGATGGCCCGGTCACGCGCAACGGTGAGGACGCCGCCGCCGACGCTCGCCTGGATGACGACGATGGCGGAAATCACGCTCCAGTAAGGGTGCGGCAGGTTCAGCCAGGTCGCGAGGTAGAGCGCGGCCATCGCGCCCACCGCCATCTGCAGCGCGGCGCGGACCTCGGCCGCACGTCGCGGACTGAGCGCCCGCGCCATCGTCAGCTCCCCGACTTCTCGGCGATGACCTTGAGCACGGCGTCGGCAGCCAGTTCGGATGGGTCCGGTCCTCCGCGCCCCATCAAGTCCAATGCCGCCATCTGGCGACGCGCCTGTTCGGCCGCCAGGGCCGGGTCGGCCAGCAGCCGCCCGACCGCCGCCGTCAGGATGGCCGGGGTCGCCTCGTGCTGGATGAATTCGGGCGCGATCCGGTCGTCAGCCGCGACATTGAACAGGGTGATGTGTTTGGCGGTCACGAACCGCTGCATCAGCTGATAGCTGAGCCCGTCGATCTTGTAGGCGATGACCATCGGCGCGCCAGCCAGCGCGAGTTCGGTCGACACGGTGCCGCTGGTGGCCAGGGCGACTGTCGCGGCGCGCATGGCGTCATACTTTTCGGCTTCGTCGACCAGATGAACGCGGAAGGGCCAGGCCGCGACGCGGCCTGCAACATCGTGAGCCACCGTCCCCGCGGCGACCACGGCGACTTCCAGGCCGGGGTTCGTGGTCTTCAGTTTTCTGACCGTCGCCTCATAGACGGGGGCCATTCGGGTGATCTCACTCGGCCGGCTGCCGGGCAGCACCAAGAGAAGCTGCGCATCGGCCGCGATCCCACGACGCGCGCGGAACGCTGCATCGTCCGCAGCATCAACATTCACATGAAGCGCAGACGAACCGACGACGGTCGTCGGCAGGCCCTCGCGCTCGAACCAGGGCGCATCGAAGCCATAGAGGGCAAGAAGATGGTCGACGGCGCCCGCCAAGGTTTTGGCCCGGCCCGGCCGCGAGGCCCAGACCTGAGGCCCGACGTATTTGATCAGCGGCAGGTCCGGCCGCGCGGCCCGGATCGCCTTGGCCACACGGATGGTGAAGCCCCAACTGTCGATCAGCACCACGGCGTCGGGCTTTTCCCGCTCGGCCAGCGCCGCCGTCTGCTCGACGCGCCGCTTGACCTTGCCATAGGCGCGCAAACCCTCAATCCAGCCCAGGATCGAGAGTTCGGCGATATCGAAGGGGCTGACCACGCCTTCGGCCGCCATCTTGGGTCCGCCGACGCCGACAAAGGCCACACCGTCGCCTAACCGCACCTTCAACGCCCTGGCCAGACCGGCGCCCAGCGCATCGCCAGAAGCCTCCGCCGCCACCAACATGATCTTTAGCGGACGGCTCACCGATCCTCGCCCCAGACGAACAGGCCCAGACGGTTCGCCGTCTCGACGATGGCCGCGCGATCAATCAGGATCAAACGTCCGGCCACCCCGCCGATGCCCGCCAGACCCGCCGCCGCCGCCATTTCGACGGTGCGCGGCCCGATCACGGGCATATCGACGCGCAGATCCTGAATGGGCTTGGGCGCCTTGCCGAGCGCGCCCCTCGGGCTATCAGCCGCTCCACGCAAGTCGGCGGGAAGATTGGCGACGCGGGCCAGCATCGCGTCCGTGCCTTCCTGCGCCTCGACCGCGAGGACCAGCCCGTCACAGACCACGGCACCCTGACCGATATCCAGTTCACCCGATTTTTCGGCGACATGCAGCGCCTTTTTCAGATCGCCTAACTGCTGCTCGGTCGGCGATACGGCGCCCAGCGCGCCTGCGCCAAGCGTGTCGCCGCCCAGTATGTCGTCGGCACCCTCGACGGCGAAGCCTTCGGCCTCGAACACTGACAGGATTTTGCGCAGCAGGGCGTCGTCGCCCTTGGAGGCGGCGGCGACGATGCCCGGCAACAGGGTCGCCCCTTTGAAGTCGGGTTTCAACGTCTTGAAATCCGGCCGATTGACGATGCCCGCCAGACACACGGTCGTGCAGCACTCTGACTTCAACGCCTTCAGGATCGCGCCGATCTGCGCCATGCCGAACTCAGCGCCGCGCCAGCGCGCCAGATGCTCGTCCGCGAACCCCGCCAGACGGATCACGAAAACCGGCCGCCCGAGCGTATCGCAACGCGCCGCGACGGCCGCCGGCAGATCGCCGCCGCCTGCGATCAGACCCAGCTTTCCAGCCGCGCTCATTCCGCGTTGGGCAGGCACAGCGGACGCCGCCCACCGTCGCGGATGAAGGCGATGATTTCCATGATCTCGGGCAGGTCGGCATAACGTTGCGCCACGCCGTCTATCCGACCGGCGAACTCGCCCTCGCCCTCGAACAGATCGCGGTAGGCCGCCAACAGACGCCTCACCTGATCCTTGCCGTAGCCCTTGCGCTTCAGCCCGATCAAGTTCAGCCCACGCAGCCGCGCGTGATTGCCCCAGGCCGAGCCGTAGGGGATGACGTCGCGCGTCACCGCCGCCAAACCGCCAATGATCGCGCCCTGCCCGACGCGGCCGTTCTGGTGCACCGCGCACAGCCCGCCCAGAAACACCTTGTCCCCGACCTGAGCATGACCGCCCAAGGTCGCGTTGTTGGCCATGACCACATTGTCGCCGACGACGCAGTCGTGACCGACATGGGCGCCGGTCATGAACAGGTTGTTCGAACCCACGACCGTGACGCCCGTCCCCTGCGGCGTGCCCCGATTGAAGGTGCAGTGCTCGCGGATCAGGTTGTTCTCGCCGATCTCCAGCCGGACCGTCTCGCCCTTGTAGCCATTGTGCTGCGGGTCGCCGCCGATGACGGCGAACGGGTGGATGACCGTTCCGGCCCCGACCGTCGTGTCCTGCTGGACCACGACATGACTGACCAGACGCACGTTGTCGCCCAGCACCACATTCGGCCCGACCGTGCACCAGGGGCCGACCTCGACCCCCTCGCCCAGGGTCGCCGTCGCGTCGATCAGAGCCGTGGGGTGAACGGTCATCAGGCCGCCGGCCCAGGCGCTGGAGCAGGCACAGTCACGACCATCGCCATGAACTCGGCTTCGGCCGCCAGCTTGCCGTCGATGAAGGTCTCGCCCCGGAACTTGTAGGCGTCGCCCCGCGCGCGGATCACCTTGACCTCCATACGGAGCTGGTCGCCGGGCCGCGCGGGCTTTCTGAAGCGAACCCCGTCGATCGACATGAACATGATGACCTTGTCGGCCACGGCGACATCCAGCGTCTTGGACATCAGCAGGGCGCCGGTCTGGGCCATGGCCTCGACGATCAGCACGCCGGGCATGACGGGATCGATCGGGAAGTGACCGGGGAAGAAGGGCTCGTTGTGGGTCACGTTCTTGATGCCGACGATCGACGTCGCGGGCACGAAGTCTTCGGCCTTGTCCACCAGCAGGAAGGGATAACGGTGCGGCAGCCGCCGCATCACCTCGGCGTAATCGATCTTGCCTTCGACGGCAGTCGTGTCGCTCATCCCTATGATTCCTTCGGAGCCTTCTTCGATGAGGCCTGTTTGGCGAGCCAGACCGTCTCGCGCAAGAACTGTCGGATCGGACGCGCCGGATAACCCGACCAGGTCTCGCCGGCAGGAACATCGGCCAGCACACCGGCCCCCGCCGCGACGCGCGCACCCTCGCCGATCGTGATGTGGTCGCCGATCCCAGCCTTGCCGCCGAAGATGACATTGTCGCCCACGGTCACCGAGCCCGAGATGCCGGTATTGGCGACCAGCAGACAGTTGCGGCCGATGACGCAGTTGTGGCCGACCATGACCAGATTATCGATCTTGGTGTTCTCGCCGATGACGGTGTCGTCATAGGCGCCGCGGTCGATGCAGGAGTTGGCGCCCACCGTCACGCCGTCCTGAAGGATGACGCGGCCCAGTTGGGGAATATCCATGACCCCCGCCGCCGTGCCCGTGGCGCCGAAGCCCGCTTCGCCGATCCGGGCACCGGCATACAGCTTCACCCGGTCGCCGATCAGCGCGAAGGCCACGCTGACGTTGGCGCCGATCACGCAATCGCGGCCGATCTGCACGCCGGGCGCGATGACGCTGTTGGCGCCGATGCGGGACCCGCGACCGATGCGGACGCCCTGCCCCAGGATCGCGCCGGGTTCGACCACGACGCTGTCGTCCTCGGCCGCCTCGTCGCGGCTGATCGCTTTATCCAGGAGTATGGGGCGATGCAGCGCCAGCGACACTTTGGCCCAAGAGGCCTGAGGCGTGCGCGAGACGATGACGGCGGCAGACGACGGCGCGGCGTCCTTGGCCTCAGCCGGAACGATAACGCAGCCGGCCTGGGTCGTCGCCAGCGCAGCGGCGAACTTGCGGTCACCCAAAAACGCGATCGCGCCCCCGTCCGCAGAGGACAAGGGCGCAACGGAGGCGATCATGCGATCCCCGCCCCGCTCGACCTCGCCGCCGATCTGCACCGCCAGATCGGCGACGCTGAGGGGCGACAGGGTTTCGAAAAAGCGAGGATCGGGCATCGACGACTTAGTTGGCGGCGGCCGGTTGAGCCTGCGTTTGAGCCGGCACCGCCATACGGTTGAAGCTCAGTGTCGGCAGGGCCGTGTTCAGGCGCTGGATCGCCAGATCGGTGACGTCCATGGCCGGGTTCATCATGAAGACGCTCTCGCGGTCCAGCAGCAGGCCGCAGCCCTTCTCCTGATACAGGGCGGTCAGGATCGGCGACACGGCCTCGGTGATGGCCTGACGCTGCATGCCCAGGGTGTAGCGCAGCTCGTTTTCGCGGGTGGCTTCCAGCTGTTGCGCCTCTTGCGCGCGCTGCTGCAGAGCCTGACGGCGTTGTTGCAGCTGGTCGGCCGGCAGGCTGGCGCCGGCCGATTGCAGCTGCTGGGCTTCAGTCTGGATCTGGGTTGCATACGGTTGCAGCTCGCCCTGAACTTCTTGGGCCAGTTGTTGCATGCGGGCTTCGACGGCCTGGCCGGCCGACGACTGGGCCAGCAGGCGCGCATTGTAATAGACGCAGACGCCGGGGATCACCGGGCCGGGATTGGCGGGCGCGCCGGTCTGTTGCGCCGAGGCGGCGGTGGCGATGAGCGAAGCAGCGGCGGTCGCCGCGATGATCAGAGCTTTCATGGTGTTTCCTCGTGCGGTCGAAAAAGCCGCGATTAGAACTGGGTGGAGGTCGAGAAGCGGAAGGATTCCGTCTTGTCGTAGTCTTCCTTGGACAGAACCTTGGAGATGTCGAAGCGGATCGGACCCATCGGCGACTTCCAGTGGATGCTGACGCCCGCCGACGCGCGCAGTGAGAGCTCATCGGCGATGTTGGCGTTCACCGTCCCGGTGGACGTCAGCTTGTAGCGGTCATCCAGCACGCCCAGCGTACCGACATCGGCGAACAGCGAGGTCTTGATGCCATATTGCTCGGGCAGATAGTTCGGCAGGGTCAACTCGACCGTACCGATGGCGTAGAAGTTGCCGCCCAGGGCGTCGGTCGTATTCAGATCGCGCGGTCCCATACCGGCTGTCTCGAAGCCGCGGAAGCTGTTGCCGCCCTTGAAGAAGCGATCGTTGATGCGGATCGGGTCGCCGTTCCAGCCGCTGACGTAGCCGGTGGAACCCTGAACGCTGACGATCCAGTTCGGCGTAAAGCCGTAGTACCAACTCGCATCGGCCTCGGTCTTCACATAGTTCACGTCGCCGCCCAGACCCGCGAGGTCCTGACGCAGAGACCCGGCCCAGCCGCGCGTCGGACGGATCGGATCGTTGGTGTAGTTGACCTGTAGCGTGTAGCCCGCCGACGAGTTGATGAAGCTGCCGATCTGATCGCAAAGCGCCGAAGATCCCTGCCCCACGCCCGAGCAGAAGCCCGTCGGCACGATGATCTCGTCGGACTTCAGGAAATAGCGAGTGCTGAGCAGCATATTGCCGTTCAGCGGATAGGACAGACGCAGCCCGGCGCCGGTCGAGCGATAGTCGTACGATGAATATTGGCTCAGGTCGTAGCGCGAGTGGAACAGGTCGAAACCGGCGCGAAGATCACGTCCGAGGAACTTCGGCTCGGTGAAGCGGAAGTCGACCTGCTGGCGCAGCGAACCCCACTCCAGACGGGCGACCACGTTCTGGCCGCGTCCGCGGAAGTTCCGCTCCGAAATGCCCAGGTTGACCGTGAAGGAGTCGACGGAGCTGAAGCCCGCGCCGACGGACAGTTCGCCGGTCGGCTGTTCTTGAACGTTGACGTTGATGACCGAACGGTCCGGCGCGCTGCCGCGCGTTTCCTCGACCGTCACGTCCTTGAAGAAGCCCAGGGCCCGCAGGTTGTTGCGCGAGCGCTCCATCAGGGCGCGGTTGAAGGCGTCGCCCTCGGTCAGCAGCAGTTCGCGGCGGATCACCGGGTCGATCGTGCGGGTGTTGCCGACCACATTGATGCGATCGATGTAGACCCGCTGGCCCTCGGACACGTTGAAGGTCACATCGACCGTGTCCGTCTCGGGATTGGCCTTATAGGTTGGATTGATCTCGACGAAGGCGTAACCGGCCGAACCGGCTGCGAACGTCAGGGCGTCGACGGCCTGCTCGATCTTGTCGCTCTCGTACAGCTGGCCTTCCCGGATCGGCACGAGGGCCTTCAGGAAGTCGGCGTTCAGCCGGTCGTTCTGGGTGACGACCTTGATCTCACCGAAGTTGTACTTGTCGCCCTCGTTCAGCGTCAGGGTTAGCTGGAACGCCTGATCGTCAGGCTGCAGCTCGGCGACCGAGGACACCACGCGGAAATCGTAATAGCCGCGGTTAGTGTAGAACTTCCGCAGTTGCTCCTGATCGTATTCCAGGCGGTTGGGATCGTAGTTGTCGTTGTTGGAGAAGAACTTCCACCAGGTCGACTTCTCCGTGACCATCACGCCGCGCACGTCGCGATCGGAAAACGCCTCGTTGCCCAAGACGTTGATGGCGCTGATCCCGGTCTGCGGGCCTTCGTTGATTTCGAAGATCACATCGACGCGGTTCTGTTCCAACTGGACCAGTTTGGGCGTCACGGTCGCAGAGATGCGGCCCTGGAGGCGATACAGTTCGACGATGGCGCCGACGTCCTCCTGGACCTTGGCGCGGGTGTAGATGCCGCGCGGCGCCAGGGTCACTTCCTTGGTCAGCTTGTCCTTCGACAGCGCCTTGTTTCCCTCGAACACCACCTGGTTGATGATGGGGTTCTCGACGATTTGGACGATCAGGTCGCCGTTCTGGATGCCCAGTTGCACGTCGGCGAACAGGCCCGTGCGCGACAGGGTGCGCACCGCGACGTCCAGCACCGAGGCGTCGACCGCATCACCCGGACGGATCGGCAGGTAGGACAGGACCGTCGTCTGGTCGATCCGCTGCGCGCCCTGCACGATGATGCGATTGATCGTGATCGTCTGCGGCGCAGCGATCTCGACACGCGGTTCGGCAGCGCTCGCCGGGGCCGTCTGGACTGGCGTTTGAGCCGGCGCAGCAGGCGTCGTCGCCGGCGCGGCTTGGGCCGGCGCGGTCTGGGCCAGCGCGGGTGCGCCCAGCCCGGCGGCGACCGCCAGAGCCAGCAGGCTGGAGCGGGCGCTCAGTCGAACGGCGGCGCGAGAGGTCATGTCATTCATTCGGGAAACCGTCGGGGGCTGGCGTCGGCTCACGAGACGAGCCCGCCGAGGAATTGGAAGATATTGAGCTTCTGTAGGTCGTTCCACGTTGCGAACAACATAAATCCCGCCAAAAGCGCAAGGCCTGCACGATAGCCCATCTCCTGGAACCGCGCCGACACAGGCTGTTTCGCCACAGCCTCATAGCCGTAGAAAAGCAGATGCCCGCCGTCGAGGACCGGAATGGGAAGCAGATTTAGAAAGCCGATTCCGATCGAAAGTATGGCGGCCAAGGTTGTCAGCGTCAGGATCAGGTTGATCGCCATGGCGCCAGGCGCTGGATTGGCTTCGACCGCAGCCGTGGTCAGCGAGCCCGTCGCCTTGGCCATGCCCAGCGGACCGCTGAACTGATCGCCCGACTCGCGGCCCGTCGCCAGGCGTCCGAGGTAGGTCAGGGTCGAGCCGATGACGTCGGCCGTCTGGCGCGCACCCTCCACCACGGCGTCGATAGGGCCGTAACGCACGTGGCGGACATCGCCGGCTGACGAGCCCAGCCCCAGGCCGATGCGGCCGACCTTGACGCGTCCGGCGATGGGGTCGTTTTCCTCGCGGCGTTCCGGCGTCGCGACCAGCTCGACAGGACGCCCGGCGCGCTCGACCGTGAAACGCACGGGATCGCCGGTCGAAAGCATGACGGTGCGGGTGACGGCGCTACCGTCCTTGATGGCCTTGCCGTTCACCTCGGTGATAAGGTCGCCGACCTGGAATCCAGCGGCTGCGGCCGGCGATCCCGCCTGGACCTGAGCGACACGCGCCGGGCGCAAGGACACGCCGACCGCCATAAAGACGACGGCGAAGATGGTGATGGCCAGAATGAAGTTCGCGATGGGTCCGGCCGCGACGATCAGGGCGCGCTGCCACACCGGCTTGAAGTGGAAATAGTCACGTTCGGCGCCGGGCCCGCGCTCGGCCACCACGCGCCGGCGCAACTCGTCCAGTCCGGCCCGATCAGGCACGCTGGACGCATCCAGATCGCCCGAGAACTTCACATAGCCGCCGAGCGGCAGCCAACCGAGACGCCATTCGATGCCGTGACGATCGGTGCGGCTGGCCACGGCCTTGCCGAAGCCGACCGCGAACCGGTCCACCTTCACGCCAAAGGCGCGCGCGACGAGGAAGTGACCCAGTTCGTGGATGGTGACGATGAAGGTCAGCACCAGCAGGAACGAGGCGATGGAGATCAGGACCTGACCCAGGACGCCCAGCATTCGAAAATCGTCTCCCCTGGCCTGCTGTCAGGCCGCATTCGCAAGGCCAGCGATGACGCTCTCGGCCATTCGACGCGTCTCGGCGTCGACCGAAAGGGCCGCGCCGCAGGCGTCTCCAGAACCGAAAGCCATCCCCGCTTTCGTCGCACGCTCAAGGGTTTCGGCGACGACTGCGGCAATATTGAGAAACGCCAGCTTGCGGTCAAGGAAGGCGAAGGCGGCGACCTCGTTGGCGGCGTTGAACACGGCGGGCGTCGCGCCGCCCGCCTTCAGGGCCTGACGCGCCAGATCGAGGGCGGGAAAGCGCGTCAGATCGGGCGCTTCGAACGTCAGCCGACCCAGCGCAGCCAGATCCAACTTGGGCGCCGGCCACGCGATCCGATCCGGCCAGGCCAGAGCGCAGGCGATCGGCGTGCGCATATCCGGCGGTCCCATCTGGGCCAGGGTCGAACCATCCACATATTCCACAAGGCTGTGGATGATCGATTCGGGGTGCACCACGACGTCGATCCGATCCTGCGGCATATCGAACAGATAGGCCGCCTCGATCATCTCCAGACCCTTGTTGGCCATGGTGGCGCTGTCGACCGAAATCTTGGCCCCCATGCTCCAGTTGGGGTGGGCCACGGCCTGTTCGGGCGTGATGCCGACCATCTGCTCGCGCGAAGTCTGGCGGAACGGTCCGCCCGATGCCGTCAGGATCAGCTTGGCCACGCGCTCAGGCGCTTCGGCCGGAAACACCTGGAAGATGGCGGAGTGTTCGGAATCGACGGGGATCAAGCGCCCCCCTGCCCGCTTGACCCGTTCGATCAGGGCGGGGCCGCAGCAGACCAGGCTTTCCTTGTTGGCCAGCGCCAGGGTCGCGCCCGTCCCCGCCGCCGCCCAGGCGGACTTCAGACCCGCCGCTCCGACGATGGACGCCATGATCCAGTCGGCAGGCCGCGTCGCCGTCTCGACGATCGCGGCGTCGCCGGCGGCGACAGCGACGTCCGTGCCGGACAAGGCGTCGCGCAGTTCGTCCAACCGCGCAGGATCCGCCGTCACGGCCAGCTTGGGCCGCCAGCGTTTGGCCTGCTCGGCCAGTTTGGCGATATTGGCGCCGCCCGTCAGGGCCTCGACCTCGAACGCGCCTGTGCCCGTCGCCTCGGCTTGAGCCATCAGGTCCAGCGTGGAAGCGCCGACCGATCCGGTCGCGCCAAGCACAGTGATGCGACGCCGGATCATGCCCCACGCTCCAGCATCAGGACGATCAGTCGGCCAGCCGCGACGACCACGACCGCGAACATCAGGCCATCGACACGGTCCAGCAGGCCGCCGTGGCCAGGAATGGTGTTCCCCGCATCCTTGACCCCGAACCGTCGCTTCAGCGCCGATTCCCACAGGTCGCCCGCCATGGTTGCCAAAGCCCCCGCAAAGCCCAGCACTGCCCCCCAGACGACGCTCAAGGCGCCCATATTGACCCAGGCCGTCATGACGGCGCCCGCAACCGCGCCGGCGGCAACACCGCCGATGAACCCGGACCAGGTCTTGTTCGGCGAGAAGCGCGGCCACAGCTTGGGTCCGCCAAAGGTGGATCCTGCCAGGTAGGCCACAATGTCGGCCGACCAGGCGACGGCGAAGACCAGCACGGTCCAGTGCAGCCCGATCAAACTGTCGACGTCCCGCAGCCAAATCAGCAGGACCGAAGGCCAGCCGAGATAGAGCACGCCATAGGCGGCATCCAGCGCCTCCTGCCCTCGGCTGCGGGCATAGACTCCGGCCGCGACCGCGCCGAACACCAGCATGATGAAGGCGACGGACATGGCCCCGAAATGGGCGCTGATCACCGCCGCCACGACGCCGAAGCTGACCGCGCCGCCCATGACGCGGCGCGCATGCGGCGCACTCATCGCCGCCCATTCGAACGCCAGGACGACGCTGGCCACAATCATCAGGGCCAGGAACCACACGCCGCCGCCCCACGTCGCAGCGACCGCGGCGGGCGCCAGCACGACGGCGGACGCAGCCCTGAGGGCGATATCCCTACCCTTGACCGCCATCAGGCCGTCGCGCGCTCAGGCGCGATCACGCGTCCGCCGAAACGGCGGTCGCGCTGACCAAAGGCCGAGATCGCCTCAGCCAAGGCCTTGGGGCCATAGTCGGGCCACAGAATGTCCTGGAACACGAGCTCGGCGTAGGCCGCCTCCCACAACAGAAAGTTCGACAGCCGCTGCTCGCCCGACGTGCGCACGATCAGATCAAGCGGCGGCGACCCCGCCGTGGCCAGCCCTGCCGTCAGAATCGCCTCGTTGAAAGGCTCGACCGTCTCGCCCGCCAGCACCCGCTCCATATGGCGACGCGCCGCGTCCACCAGATCGGCGCGACCGCCATAGTTGAAGGCGACCTGCAACAGAAAGCGATCGTTATGGGAGGTCTGGGCCTCGGCCCGTTCGATGATGGCGGCGATATCGGCCGGCAGTCCCTGGCGTCGCCCCAAAATCTTCAGCCGGACGCCGGCCTTGGTCAGTCGGGCCAGATCGCTGGCGACGTAGGACCGCACCAGCCCCATCAGGTCCGACACTTCGTCCTCGGGCCGGCTCCAGTTCTCGGTCGAAAAGCCGAACACCGTCAGGCAATCGATGCCCAGATCCGGCGCCGCCTGGATGGTGCGCTTCAGCGCCTGGACGCCCTCACGATGGCCCAGGGCTCGCGGCAGGCCGCGCGCCTTCGCCCAGCGTCCATTGCCGTCCATGATGATGGCGACGTGGCGCGGGCCGTCCTGACCCTGCTTGTCTGGGCTTTGGCCTGAAGGCGCGGCGCGGTCTGCCGTCATCTGTCGTGCGATCCCTTCCGGACCCAGCCGTTTCGCCTCAGACCTGCATGATCTCTTGTTCCTTGGTCTTCAAGGTCTCGTCGATGCGCTTGATGGCCGCGTCGGTGTCCTTCTGGACCTCGGTCTCCATCTTCTTTTGCTCGTCCTGGCTGATCTCACCGGCCTTCTCGGCCTTCTTCAGGTCGTCGTTGGCATCGCGGCGGACGTTGCGAACCGAGATCTTCTGCTGCTCGGCGTATTTGCCGGCCAACTTGACCAGGTCCTTGCGGCGTTCCTCGGTCAGGGGCGGCACCGGAATGCGCAGGGTCTGGCCGTCCACGATCGGGTTCAGACCCAGGTTGGCGTTGCGGATCGCCTTTTCGACGGCGACCACCATGCCCTTGTCCCACACATTGACGCTCAGCATCCGGGGCTCGGGCACGCTGATCGCGGCGACGGCGGTCAGGGGCGAGGCCGAGCCGTAGGCTTCGACCCGCACGGGCTCCAGCAGGCCGGCGTTGGCGCGGCCGGTGCGCAGACCGCTGAACTCTTCCTTCAGGGCGGCGACGGAGCGATCCATGCGGTCGCGATAGGTCTTGAGGTCAGGCTTTGCCATGGTCTTGGTCTCTCTTGTCTTTCCTGGTCAGGCGAACGTTCAGGCGACGTCCTGAATGACCGTGAACGTGCCTTCGCCGGTCAGGGTCCGGCGCAGCGAATTGTCTTCCCGAATGGAGAAGACCACGATCGGTATCCCCGTGTCGCGCATCATGGCGATGGCCGAGGCGTCCATGACCCGCAAATCCTTGGCCAGAACATCCTGATAGGACAAGGTCTCGTAACGCGTCGCGTCGGGATCCTTCTTCGGGTCGGCGGTATAGACCCCGTCCACGCTGGTGCCCTTCAGCAGGGCGTCGCAGCCCATCTCCGCCGCACGCAGCGCCGCGCCCGAGTCCGTGGTGAAGAACGGTGCGCCCACACCGGCGGCGAAGATCACGACCCGGCCCTTTTCCAGATGCCGCAGCGCGCGCCGGCGGATGTAGGGTTCGGCGATGGCCGCCATCGGAATGGCGCTCTGCACGCGGGTCGAGACGCCGATCTTCTCCAGCGCCGACTGCATGGCCAGGGCGTTCATGATCGTCGCCAGCATGCCCATATAGTCGGCCTGGGCGCGCTCCATGCCGGCCGCCGCCTTGGACAGACCGCGGAAGATGTTGCCGCCGCCGATGACCAGGCAGATCTCGACGCCCTCGGCCGCGACGTCCGCGACGGCCTTGGCCACCGCATCGACGGTCTTCATGTCGACGCCGAACGACTGGTCGCCCATCAGCACCTCGCCCGACACCTTCAGCAGGACGCGTTTGTAGCGGAAGGTCGAGGGGGCGTCGGGCATGCGGGAAGGTCCGTTTGACTGCGGCGCCATTGAATCAGGCGGCTTCTTATAGACGAAAGGCGCGCCGGCCATCAAAGCCGAACGCGCCCTTCTGATACAAAACCCTCACGAATGAGGGGAATGTTTTTTAGTTGCCGCCCATCATGGAGGCGACTTCCGACGCGAAGTCGGGGCCTTCGACCTTCTCGACGCCTTCACCCAGCGCCAGACGGACGAAGCCGGCCAGGTGCAGGTTGGAGGAGCCCAGTTCCTTGGCCGAGTTGGCGACCAGTTGTTCGATGGTCACGTCCGGATCCATGACGAACGGCTGCTTGGACAGCACCACGTCCTTCTGGAACTTGTTGATCTGACCTTCCACGATCTTTTCGATCATGGCTTCCGGGCGACCTTCTTCCTTGGCCTTTTCGATCAGAACGGCGCGTTCCTTCTCGATGGCGGCGGGGTCCAGGTCGTCGGTGTTCAGCGACAGCGGCGCGGTGGCGGCGACGTGCATGGCGATCTTGCGGCCCAGTTCGCGAAGCGCGGTCTTGTCGCCCTCGCCTTCCAGAGCGACCAGCACGCCGATACGGCCGACGCCCGGCGAAACCGCGTTGTGGACGTAGGTCGAGACGACGCCTTCCGACACCGACAGGCGGGCGGCGCGGCGCAGTTGCATGTTTTCGCCGATGGTGGCGATCATGTTGGTCACTTCGTCCTGGACCGTCTTGCCGGCTTCCAGTTCGGCGCCGTGCAGGGCCTCGACCGAGTGGTGCTCCAGACCCAGTTGGGCGAACGACTTGGCGGCGTTCTGGAACAGCTCGTTGCGGGCGACGAAGTCGGTTTCGGCGTTGAACTCGATGGCGGCGGCGACTTCGCCCTTGCCGTCTTCCTTCGACGCGACGGCGACCAGACCCTCAGCGGCGACGCGGTCGGCCTTCTTGGCGGCCTTGGACAGGCCCTTGGCGCGCAGCCAGTCGATTGCTGCTTCGATGTTGCCGTCGTTTTCGACCAGCGCCTTCTTGCAGTCCATCATGCCGACGCCCGAACGCTCGCGAAGCTCCTTCACGAGGGCGGCAGTGATCTCGGCCATGTTCTTCTCCTTGGGGGATTTCGTATGTGGGAACGGCCGGACTGATTTAGCCCGGCCGTGTGTCAGTTCGTCAGGCGGCGCTCAAGAACGCGAACGCCGCCCGGCGGGCGATCAGCCCTCGGCCTTCTCGGTTTCGGCAGCCGGCTCAGCAGCGGCTTCCAGTTCGGCGGCGGCGCCTTCCGTGCCGGCCGGCGCGGCTTCGGCTTCAGCCTTGGGGGCCGAGGCTTCACGCAGCATCGGCTCGACCGGAGCTTCCGAAGCGCCCAGGTCGATGCCCGAGGCCGAAGCACCGGCGGCCAGACCGTCCAGGACGGCGTCGGCGATCAGGTCGCAGTAGGTCTGGATGGCGCGGGCGGCGTCGTCGTTGCCGGGGACCGGATAGGTGATGCCGTCCGGGTCCGAGTTGGTGTCCAGGATAGCGATGATCGGGATGTTCAGCTTGCGGGCTTCCTGGATCGCGATCGCTTCCTTGTTGGTGTCGATCACGAACATGATGTCCGGGATCGAACCCATGTCCTTGATGCCGCCCAGCGACAGCTCAAGCTTGTCCTTCTCGCGTTGCAGGTTCAGCAGCTCTTTCTTGACGCGGCCTTCGCCGCCGTTTTCCAGAATGCCTTCCAGCTCACGCAGACGAGCGATCGAGCCCGACACGGTGCGCCAGTTGGTCAGCGTGCCGCCGAGCCAACGGTTGTTCATGTAGTACTGGGCGCAGCGCTTGGCGGCTTCGGCGACCGGCTCTGCGGCTTGGCGCTTGGTGCCGACGAACAGAACGCGACCGCCCTTGGCGGCGACTTCGCGCACGGCCACCAGAGCCTGGTGGAACAGCGGCATCGTCTGCGACAGGTCGATGATGTGGATGTTCGAGCGCGAGCCGAAGATGTAGCGGTCCATCTTCGGGTTCCAGCGGTGCGTCTGGTGGCCGAAGTGGGCGCCGGCTTCAAGCAGGGTGCGCATCGAGAATTCAGGCAGAGCCATGATCGTTCAGTCCTTTTTCCGATCAAACGTGGCGCGGGGGATTAAAGGTCTGAAGACCCTCGGAATGGTGCGGATCGGGATGTCTCCCCGAAGCGCGCCTCTCCCGCGTTGCGAAATGCGGGGGCCATGTAGGCCGGATGGGCCGCAATAGCAAGCGCAGCCCTGCAAATGCGAAAAAGGCGGCCCCTTACGGGACCGCCTTTGGTCAGCAACGCGACGGCTGCCTTTACTTCATCGCGTCTAGCAGGGTTCTGGCACGGTCGCGGTGCGCGGTGACGGGCGTCACCAGTTCGCGCGCGAGGGTGGCCAGAGCCGGCGCTTCGGTGTTGTCGGCAAAGCCGTTCAGCAGCGTCAGCGTCTCGTTGTGGGCGGCGACCTGCTGGTCCAGATAGACCTTGTCGAAGTCATCCGGCGTGGCGGCGTTCAGATTGTCGATCAGGCCCTTGCGGCGTTCGTCCAACGTCGTGGGGATGGCGACGTTCGGCGCAGCGGTCGCCTGAGCGGTGGCCAGTTTCTCGCCGGCGGCGGTGTGATCCTTGGTGATCATGGCGGCCAGAGCCTTCACGTCCGCATTCTTGGACTTGGCTGCGGCGATCTTGGCGGCTTCCAGCTCATACATGTTGCCGGTGCCCAGGCCGGTGACGAAACCGTCGACGGTGTTGGCGCCCATGGTCATGGCCGAGGTCTGACCCACGACGCCGGACGTGGCGTCTTGGGTGGCGTTGACCGCTTCGCCGGTGTTCTGGGCGGCGCTGTCGCCACCCTGGTTGCAGGCGGCGAGAAGGGCCAGCGAGGCGACGCTGGCGATGGCGAGATATTTCATTGGAACAGTCTCCCTATGGACTGACCAAACCCATCACGCGTCCGTGAGGTTCCGAAAAATCAAAAGCTTGACCATATCCGAGAGGGCTTAGGCGTCCTCCAGCATAACGACGCCCGGCGCTGACTTCAGCGCGCCGCGCAGGGCCCCGTCCAGGCGATAACGACCGGGAATCTTGACCTCCACCTCGCGCCCTTGATCGAGGCCTGCGATCATCAGCGACACCTCCCCGCCCTTGCCGATCGCGCCTGATCGCGCGCGTTCCAGCCGCGCCTTCAGCGCCTCGGCGTCTGCACTGCGGGCCGAGACATGGATGCGAAGGCCGATGTTGGCGTCGTCCAGCAGATTATCCATTTGCGAGGCGTCGTCGCCGAAGAAGCGCACCTCTCCCTCCGAAGACTTGGCGCGCACGCGCACCATGACCGAGGCGCCGGGCTCCAGCACCTCGCGGCATTTGCGCAGTTGTTCGGGCGGAAACAGGCATTCGAACTCGCCGGTCGGGTCCGAGAAGGTCACGAAGGCGAACTTCTCGCCCGTCCGCGCGCTGGCCCGCTCCTGTTTGCGACGAACGACACCCGCCATCTGGAACGCTTCATGGCCGGACTCAGCCAGCGGGATCGCTTCGGCGACGAAGGTGACGCGCTTGCGCTTCAGGGCTGAGGTCATCTCGTCCAGCGGGTGGCCCGACAGATAGAAGCCGACCGCCGACAGTTCGTGATCCAGCCGCTCCGGCCCGACCCAGGGCTCGACGCTCTTCAGACGCGGGCGCGCGGCATGGGCTTGGTCGCCGCCGAACAGCGACACCTGCGACGAGGCGCGTTCGGCCGCCACGCTCTGACAATAGGCCATCAGAACGTCGGCCTGTTCCAGCAACTGACGCCGGTTGGGGTGGATGCTGTCGAAGGCGCCGGCCTTGGCCAGGCCTTCCAGCGCGCGCTTGTTCACGCTGCGCGGATCGACGCGCTCGAGGAAGTCGAAGATGTCGGCAAACCGCCCGCCCGTCTCGCGCACCTCGATGACATGTTTCATCGCCTCGAGACCCACGTTTCGGATCGCGCCCAAAGCGTAGAGCACCGCCCCCTTGTCGTCGTCCCAAGCCACGTCGAAGTCGGCCGACGAGCGATTGATGTCGGGCGCCAGGACCGGCACGTCGAACCGTTTGGCGTCCTGATAGAAGACCGCCAGTTTGTCGGTGTTCGACAAGTCCAAGCTCATGGACGCCGCGAAAAACTCGACCGGCTGATTGGCCTTCAGCCAACCCGTCTGGAATGAGATCAGCGCATAGGCGGCGGCGTGGGACTTGTTGAAGCCGTATCCGGCGAATTTGGCGACCAGGTCGAAGATGGAGCCGGACTGCGATTCCGGCACGGCCTTCTCGGCGGCGCCCTTGACGAAGCGAAGGCGCTGGAAATCCATCTCCTCCTTCTTCTTCTTACCCATCGCCCGGCGCAGCAGGTCGGCCTCGCCCAGGCTGTAGCCCGCCAGGATCTGGGCGATCTTCATCACCTGTTCCTGGTAGATGATGACGCCGTAGGTCTCGGTCAGCACCTCTTTCAGGCTGGGATGCAGATAATCGACCTCCGCGCGCCCGAACTTACGGTCGATATAGGTGTCGATCATCTCCATCGGCCCCGGCCGATAAAGCGAAATCAGGGCGGTGATCTCTTCGATGGAGCCGCAGCGCATCTTGCGCAGGGTGTCGCGCATGCCCTGGGATTCCAGCTGGAACACCCCGACCGTCTGACCAGAGGCCATCAGCTCGTAGGTGCGCGCATCATCCAGCGGCAGGCTGTTCCAGTCCCTGGCTGCGCCGCGCCGTTCAAGATAGCCGCGCGCCCGATCCAGCACCGTCAACGTCTTCAGGCCCAGGAAGTCGAACTTCACCAGGCCCGCCGGCTCGACCCATTTCATGTTGAACTGGGACGCCGGAATGGTGGAGCGCGGATCCTGATACAGCGGCACCAGTTCCGTCAGAGGCCGGTCACCAATTACGATGCCGGCTGCGTGGGTGGAGGCGTTGCGGTATAGCCCCTCCAGCTCCAGCGCGGTTTCCAGCAGGGTCTTCACCGCCGGCTCGGCGTCACGCGCCTCCTTCAGGCGCGGCTCGATGTCGATGGCCTGGGCCAGGGTGACGGGCGCTGCCGGGTTGTTCGGCACCATCTTGCAGAGCCGGTCGACCTGACCCAGCGGCATCTGCAGCACACGGCCCACGTCGCGCAGCACGGCGCGCGCCTGCAAGGTGCCGAAGGTGATGATCTGGGCCACCCGGTCCTTGCCGTAGCGGTCCTGCACATAGTCGATCACCTCTTCGCGCCGCTCCTGGCAGAAGTCGATGTCGAAGTCGGGCATGGAGACGCGTTCGGGGTTCAGGAACCGCTCGAACAGCAGGCCGAACCGCAACGGGTCCAGATCGGTGATGGTCAGGGACCAGGCGACCAGCGAGCCGGCGCCGGAGCCGCGCCCCGGCCCCACGGGAATGCCGTGGGTCTTGGCCCATTTGATGAAGTCCGACACGATAAGGAAGTAGCCAGGGAAGCCCATCTGCTGGATGATCCCGACCTCCCACTCCAGACGGGTCCAGTATTCCTCTTCGGGAACGGCCGGCGTGACCTCGGTCAGGCGGACCTTCAGCCCCTCGCGCGCTTGGTGGGCCAGTTCATCGGCCTCGGAGCGCCCGGCGCCGGTGTCGAAGCGCGGCAGGATGGGCGCGTGCGTATTGACCAGGAAGGCGCAGCGGCGCGCAATATCGATGGTGTTGTCGCACGCCTCGGGCAGGTCGGCGAACAGCTCGCGCATGACGGCGGCCGGCTTGAACCAGTGTTCGCCGGTGATGCGGCGGCGATCCTCCTGCCCGGTGAAGGCGCCGTCGGCGATGCACAGCAGGGCGTCGTGCGATTTCGCCTGCGCCGCCTTGGCGTAATAGACGTCGTTGGTGGCGACCAGCGGCACGTCGTTGGCATAGGCCCATTCGACCAGCCACGGTTCGGCGCGCTTTTCGTCCTCAAGCCCGTGGCGTTGCAGTTCGACGTAGAAGCGGTCGCCGAACGCCGCCTTCATCGCCGCCAGAGCGGCGGCGCCTTCGGCCTTCTTGCCTTGGGCGAACAGCGGATCGACCGGGCCGTCGGGGCCTCCGGATAGCAGGATCAGGCCTTCGGAGCGGGCGACCACCTGCTCCCAGGCCACGCCCGGCTCGGCCATTTCTCCGGCGTCCAGATAGGCGGACGACGACAGGGCGCACAGGTTCAGCCAGCCGGTCGTGTCCTGAGCCAGCAAGACGATGGTCGGAACCTTGGCCCAGCGGGCGTTGACCTGGCCGCCGATGCCGAAGACCGGCAGGGCGCAGGCCACGAGCGGCTGAACGCCCGCATCCTTTGCCGTCTGGCTGAACTCCAACGCGCCGAACAGGTTGGCCCTGTCCGCCACCCCAACCGCCGGCATTCCGGCGTCGGCTGCCAGCTTGCCGACCTTGGCCGCCTTGATCGCGCCTTCCAGCAGCGAATAGGCCGAGCGGACCCGCAGATGGACAAAACCCTGACTGTTCACCGGCTCGTTCACGCCTTCTTCGACCCTGGCCCGCTGAAGAGCCCTACTCTACCCTGAGTCTCATATCGGGTGGCGTGCGGCCATCGCAAACCGGTCGCCCCACAGATCGGCTGTGGATCGCTGGCTTCAGACGGTCCTCGAAAAAAACACCGTCTAAAGTGTCTAATTCGTCTGATCTCAGGCGGAGACGCTGATCGCCACGGTCCAGACCATCCATACGAAACCGCCGCACGACGCCAGCGACAGCATATCCCTCATCAAACGCGGCATGACCTTGGCTCCGAGACATCCGATATGTTCTGCTAATGTTCTATGTTGGCGTTTTGTTCCGGTCAAGTCGTTCTCGGTGAAACCGTTTGCGCGTCGCCGTCGTAGTCAATGCAAAAGGAGATGAGACCATGTCCCTTCGCACGACCGCCCTCGCCGCCGTTGCATCCTTGACCGTCGTTGCGCTGGCGGTCGGCGCGCCCTTGGCCCGTCAGGCCGAGGCGCAGACGGCGCTTCAGACCGCGATCTTCGCCGGCGGCTGCTTCTGGTCGGAGGAGAAGGCCTTTGATGACGTGCCGGGGGTGCGCTCGGCCGTGTCCGGCTTTGTGGGCGGCCATACCGCAAACCCGACCTATGAGCAGGTGGTGCGCGGCGGCACCGGCCATATGGAGGCGGTGCAGGTCACCTTCGATCCGCGTGTGGTCAGCTATCGCACCCTGGTCGATCGCTACTGGCGCACCATCGACCCGACCGATCCGAACGGTCAGTTCTGCGACCAGGGGCCGTCCTATCGATCCGCCGTCTTTGCGACAGCAGCCCAGCGCGCGGACGCCGTCGCCTCGCGCGATGCGGCGATGCGCGTGCTGAGAAAGAGCTTCACCACGCCGGTCGTCGGCGCCCAGCGGTTCTGGCCGGCGGGCGAGGAGCATCAGAACTACGCCAAGCGCCACGCCGCCAGCTATCAGGCCTACCGGATCGGATGCCGCCGCCCCGAACGCCTGCGAGCGATCTGGGGCGACGCCGCCGTCAGCTGATCGACAGGCGTTGGCTCAGTAAGCGTGGCTCTGGGCCTCGCGCTGTTCCAAATGACCGTCCTTCAGCGCAAAGACGCGGTCCATATGGCCGGCCAACTCCATATTGTGGGTGGCGATCAGGGCGGCGACGCCCGTGGTCTTGGCCAGGTTGCGCAAGGATTCGAACACGGATTGGCTGGTGGTCGGATCCAGATTGCCGGTCGGCTCGTCGGCCAGCAGCAGCCGAGGGCCATTGGCGAGGGCCCGTGCGATCGCGACGCGCTGCTGTTCGCCGCCCGACAACTGAGCCGGCTGGTGCGTCAGGCGTTCGCCTAGCCCAAGGGCCGTCAGCGTGACCTCGGCGCGTTTGCGCGCCTCGTCTTGGGACAACCCGGCGATCCGCATTGGCAGGGCGACATTATCGCGCGCATCGAACTCGGGCAGCAGGTGGTGGAACTGATAGACGAAGCCGATCCGGCCCAGGCGCAGGCGTGTGCGGGCGCGCTCGTCCAGATCGCCGACCTGTTCGCCGTCGATGGCGACCGTGCCGCTGGTGGGTTTCTCCAACAGGCCGGCGGCGTGCAGCAGCGACGACTTGCCCGAGCCCGACGGTCCGATCAGTCCGACCAGTTCGCCGGGATAGACGTCCAGATCCACGCCCTTCAGCACGGTCAGGCCGCCTTGGGCGGTGTCGTAGGTGCGGGTCAGGCCGCGCACCGAAAGGATGGGAGCCTTACTCATAGCGCAGCGCCTCCACGGGATCGATGCGAGACGCGTTCCATGACGGCGGCAGGCTGGCGATACAGCTCATCAACAGGGACCAGAAGGCCACCCAGGCCACGTCCACCGGATCGACCAGGGCCGGGATGGCGTCCAGCATATAGACGTCGGAATCGAACAGCTTGGTCTGCAGCAAGAACTCCAGGAAATGCTGGATCGAGCCGATGTTCCAGCAGAACAGCAGACCCAGGATCAGCCCCGCGATGGTGCCCGCCACCCCGATCATGGCACCGGCCATGAAGAAGACGCGCAGGATCGCCGAGGGACTGGCGCCGATGGTGCGCAGGATGGCGATGTCGCGGCCCTTGTTCTTCACCAGCATGACGATGCCGGAGATGATGTTCATGGCGGCGATGGCGACGACGAGGCCCAGGATGATGCTCATGGCTACGCGTTCGACCTTCAGCGCGCCGTAGAAGGCGGCGAGCCGCTCGCGCCAGTCGCTGACAACCGAGCCGGGACCGGCCGCGTTGCGGATGGCGGCGGTCAGGGCGCCGACCTGATCGGGATCGTCGACCTTGATCTCGATGGCGTCCCAGACGCCTTCTTTGCCGAAGAAGAGCTGCTGCTGCTCCAGCGGCATGAAGATGAAGGCGCGGTCATAGTCAGCGGCGCCCGAACGGAACAGGCCGCCGACGAAATAGGTCTTCTCAAGTCCGCCGAGGTTGCCGAAGGCGCTGTCGGCCCCGGTCGGCGAATACAGGGTCACAGGATCGCCGACGCGCAGGCCCATGGAGTTGGCCAGGGCCGCGCCGACCAGAATGCGGTCGCCGCCATAGGGCCCCTTGCCGAAGCTGGCGCGCTCCTGCGGGCTTAAGCTGTCGAAGACATACTGGGTCTTGGCCAGATCCTCAGGGCGGATGCCCTTGGCGATGGCGCCGGTCGTATAGCTGCCGACGCGGATCAGGCTTTGCGCCTCGTTCAGCGGGCTGGCGCTGGCCACGCCCGGCACGGCCTGAATGCGCTTTAGCGCGGCTTCGCGATCGGGCGAGGTCAGGACCTGCCCCTGCACATACATATGGCCGTTGAACGCCAGCATGCGGCCCAGCAGTTCGCTGCGGAAGCCGGACATGATGCTCATCACGCTGATCAACACGGCGACGGCCAACATGATGCCGATGAAGCTGATGACGGCGATGGTGGCGACGCCGCCTTCCTTGCGCTTGGCGCGCAGGTAGCGCAGGGCCAGGCCGATCTCCCACGAGGAGAAGGCGCCGGACGGACGAGACGGCAGGCTCAAGCGGTCAGCCTTTCGATAGCTTCGGCGAGCGGCACGGACACCTTCTCGCCGGTGGCGCGACGTTTCAGTTCGACCACGCCGTCCGCCAGCCCCTTGGGACCGACGGTCAGCTGCCACGGCACGCCGATCAGGTCGGCGGTGGCGAACTTGCCGCCCGGACGTTCGTCGGTATCGTCGTAAAGAATGTCCTTGCCGAGTTTTTCAAGCTGGGCCACCGCGTCCTCGCAGGCGGCCGAGACGGCCTCGTCATTGGCGCGCAGATTGATCACGACCACGTCGAACGGCGCGACCGCGTCGGGCCAGATGATGCCGCCGGCGTCGTGGCTGGCCTCGATGATGGCGCCAAGCAGGCGCGACACGCCGACGCCATAGCTGCCCATGTGGACCTCGGCGTCCTGACCGTCGGGCCCGGCGACCTTGGCCTTCATCGGGGCGGAATATTTGGTCCCGAAGTAGAAGATGTGGCCGACCTCGATGCCGCGCGCCGAAAGGCGGTCGCCTTCGGCGGTCTTGGCCTCGAACTGCGACGGATCGTGCATCTCTTCGGTGGCGGCGTAGAGGGCGGTGCGTTCGTCGAACACGGCCTGCACGGCCTCCGGGCTGAAGTCGTCGCCGGGCGCGGGCATCTCGACCAGCTTGCGGTCGCAGAAGACCTCGCTCTCGCCGGTTTCGGCCAGGACGATGAACTCGTGGCTCAGATCGCCGCCGATGGGGCCGGTGTCGGCGCGCATCGGCACAGCCTTCAGGCCCATGCGGGCGAAGGTGTTCAGATAGGCGACGAACATGCGGTTGTAGGCGACGCGGGCCGCGGCCTCGTCCACGTCGAAGGAATAGGCGTCCTTCATCAGGAACTCGCGCCCGCGCATCACGCCAAAGCGCGGACGGCGCTCGTCGCGGAACTTCCACTGGATGTGAAACAGGTTCAGCGGCAGCGACTTGTAGGACTTCACATAGGCCCGGAAGATGTCGGTGATCATCTCCTCGTTGGTCGGTCCGTACAGCAGCTCACGCTCGTGACGGTCGGTGATGCGCAGCATCTCGGGGCCGTACGCGTCATAGCGGCCGCTCTCGCGCCACAGGTCGGCCAGTTGCAGCGTCGGCATCAGCAGTTCGACGGCCCCTGCCCGCATCTGCTCCTCGCGCACGATCTGCTCGATCTTGCGCAGCACCTTCAAACCCAGCGGCAGCCAGGCGTAGATGCCGGCGGCCTCCTGCTTGATCATGCCGGCGCGCAGCATCAGCTGGTGCGAGACGATCTGGGCGTCCGAAGGAGCTTCCTTCAGCGTGGGCAGGAAAAAGCGCGACAGGCGCATGGTGGGGAATCCTAGGCGTAGAGACGGAACAAGGCTTTAGCCGCTCGGACGGGGCGAAAGCTAGGCCGATGCGTCGTTTAGACAGCCGGGCCGCTGGCGAAGTTCGGCAGGGGCAGCCAACCCGTGAAGATCAGCACCATGACGAACGCCCAGACAAGGGCCGAGACCCAGGTGGTCGTCAGGAACTTCTTCTTCAGATTGGGCGTCCTGGGCGCGCCCCATTGTGAGCCGTCGGTCGGCGGCTCGTGCGTCTCGCTCGCCGTGCCCAGCGGAAGCACGGCGAACAGCACCGTCCACCAGGCGATGATGTAGATGCCGACCATGGTGAAGACGCCGATGGGCATGACGAACCTCTAGGGATGGGGTCGGCCGACGCCGTAGCGGGCCGCCAGATAGGGAGCGATGGCGTGATCCTGAAGAAAGCGCCGGCCGGTCGTTTCGCTGACCTCGGCCTCGGGCCAGTCCAGCGCGCCGTCCAGGATCAGGATGGGGCAACTCTGATGGACCTCGCCGACCTGGTCGATGACCGGCTGGCGCGGGCGCGGATGGTCCAGATAGACGACGTCGAGCGCATCGCGAAGCTGAGGATAGAAGGCCAGGACGCCCTCGATATAGGCGCCGGGCGGGCAGAACCACGGACCGCCCTGGTCGTCGTGCCAGTCGGGGTTCAGCAGGAAGAGTCGCTCGGTCATCGGCGTGGATATATCCGAGTTGAGGCTGTCGGCGCGACCGCTATTCGCACGATGCGCCAAACCCCGGCGCTCTTAGCGCCAGAAGGATCGAAGAGCGCGCCTGCTGCGTGATCGCCCCGGCGCCTTGCAGCACGCAGCCGACCGCCGTGTTCGAGTTGGGCGCCAGAAGGCCGTAGGTCAGACCCTCCTGCGCGAGCCGCGCCTGGGCGCCCTTCAACGTCTCGATTGCCGTCGCGACGCGCGCCGGCTCATTGGTGATGCGGGTCATCTCGTGCAGCGCCTCGCCCGAGCTGGGAAAGTCATAGGCGTTCGGATCAAACGGCGCGATCTCAGCCGACAACCGCTCGGGATGAATGTCGATGCCGAACTTGGCGTTCTGGCTGGCCGAGAAGGCGATGGCCGGCCCGCTTTCCGGCACGACCAGAATATAGGCATGGCGCGGAAACAGCAGATATTGCGCCATGAACTTGGTCACAGGCACCAAAGGCATCCCGTCCGGTCCCAGGGCATGGGCGCCGACATAGACGCCCGACGGCACGCTGCGCGCATCGATCCGGCCGTTCAGCTTCAGGATGCGATCGACCATGACGTGGTCGAGCAGAAAGACGCCGTCCTCCGCCTCGCGCTCCAGATAGGCATGGATGGCGGCGGTGTCGGGCGCTGGTCCCAGATCGCGGCCATAGACGGTCGGAAAGGCGGTCGGCGACATAGGCTGGCCGTCGGGCGGGCTGAACCACAGCACGCGCAGCTCGTGAACCGTCCGCGCCAAGGGGTCTTCGCCCCGGAACGTCGACAGGCTGAGCACCAGATTGACCACGGCGAACAGGGCGACGAAACCGACCAGCCCCTGCCCCGCAATCACCGCCCATCGCCGCCAACCGCGCAGCGGATGGCGGGCGTGCCGGATCCGCTCCAGCAGGCGGCGCGCACGGGCAGGCTTTTTCGACATGCGTTTCCCCGACCGTTCAGGCGCACGACCAATGCGCCCGAACGGTCAAGGTTGCATCAGACGCGCAGGACGACCGTCTCGACGATGGGACGACGATCCCAGATCTGCTGGCTGGCCTTTTTCAGTACGCGGGCGACAGCCTGTTCGATCACCATTTCGTCGTCCAGCGCATCGCCCTTCAGGCCCTTGACCACCTGTTCGACGCGCTCGGCCAGCTTGTCCAGCGCATCGCCGAGCGGCGTGGCCGTGTCGCCGGGCAGGCCGACGCTGCGGATGTCGATGTCGCTGGCGATGCGACCGCGCTTGTCCAGGGCGAAGCTGACGATCAGCACGCCGTTGGTCGAGGCGTGACGACGCTCCTTCAGGGCCTCGCCCTGCTCGGTCACCAGCATGCCGCCGTCGACGTACAGCCGACCGTTAGGCACCTCGTCGATGATCTTGGCTGGGCCAGGAGCCAGGCGGACCATGTCGCCGTTGCGTGGCGTCACCGTTTCCGGAACGCCCATGTCCTTGGCCAGGTTGGCGTGTTCCAAGAGGAAGCGACGCACGCCATGGGTCGGCACCGCAATCTGCGGCCGGGCCCATTCGTACATCTTCTTCAGCTCGTCACGGCAGGGGTGGCCCGAGACGTGGATGCCGGGGTGATCCTTCTCCGTGTAGAGGCGCACGCCGCGGTCCGCGAGGCGGTCCTGCAGATTGCCGATCGCCAGCTCGTTGCCGGGGATCTGGCGCGACGAGAAGATGCAGTGGTCGCCAAGACCCAGTTTCACGACCGGGTGGGTGCCGTCCGCGACGCGCGACAGGGCCGCCCTCGCCTCGCCCTGGCTGCCGGTGCACAGATACAGGATTTCATCAGCCGGCCAGACACGGGCCTCCTCATCCGATAGGAAGGGCTTCACGTCCTTCAGCATGCCGACGTGTTTCGCCGCCGCCGTGATCCGGTGCATCGAACGGCCGGCCAGGGCCACGCGACGCCCGCAGGCCTCGGCGGCGCGGATAACGCTGTCCATCCGGGCGACGTTGGAGGCGAAACAGCCAACTGCGACGCGTCCTTTCAGGCTGGCGATCAGCTTGGAGATGGCGACGGCGACATCGCCCTCGGACCCGGCGACGCCCGGCACGAAGACATTGGTCGAATCGCAGACCATGGCCAGCACGCCTTCGTCGCCCAGGGCGCGGATGACGGGGGCGTCTGTCTTGGTCCCGATCACCGGCTGGTCGTCGATCTTCCAGTCGCCGGTGTGGAACACCATGCCCAGCGGCGTATCGATGGCCAGGCCGCTGGGCTCGGCGATCGAGTGGGTCATGTTGACGAAGGTCACGCCGAACGTGCCGATATCGACGGTCCCGCCTAGCGGCACCTCGATCAGTTCGACCTCGTCCAGAATGCCGCGCTCGCGCAGCTTGTCGCGGATCAGATAGGCGGTGAAGGGCGTGGCGTAGATCGGCGCCTTGATTCTCGGCCATAGCCAGCCCAGGGCGCCGATGTGATCTTCGTGCGCGTGGGTCAGCACGATGCCCTTGATGTTTTCACCCTCCAGGAAGGTGGGATCAGGCACGATCACGTCCACGCCGGGCGTGGACAGGTCGCCGAAGGTGACGCCGACATCGACGATCAGCCATTCACGGTTCGCCTCAGGGCCGAAGCCATAGGCGTTCAGGTTCATACCGACCTCGTCCGAGCCGCCCAGCGGCAGGAAAACGAGTTCGTCTTGGGTTTGCTTTTTCATTCAATCAGTCAAATGGGCGTTACGACGCCAGATTTCGAGGAGGCCGCGAATAGTCAGGTCGGGATCGAAGTGATCGATGCTGTCGGTCGCGCCTTCGAACAGGCTGGCGACCCCGCCGGTGCCGACGACGGTCATGGGCTTGCCCCACTCCGTCTTGATGCGTCCGATCAGGCCTTCGATCAACGAGATATAGCCCCAGAAGACGCCGGACTGCATGGCCTCGACCGTGCCCTTGCCGATGACGTTCTCGGGTTTCTGAATGGCGATGCGCGGCAGTTTGGCCGCCGCCTCGTGCAAGGCCTGAAGCGACAGATTGATGCCGGGCGCGATCAGCCCGCCCTCGAAGGCGCCGTCGCCCGAGACGATGTCGAAGGTGGTCGCCGTGCCGCTGTCGATCAGCAGAAGGTCGCCGGGATACATCAGCGAGGCGCCCACGGCGTTCACCAGACGATCCGCGCCCGCCTCGCTGGGCTTGGCGATCCGCACCTCGATGCCCAGTTCGGCGTTCTCGCCGATGACCAGCGGTTCGATGTTCAGATAGCGCCGCGCCAGATTGCGCAAGTTGAAGATCGATTGCGGCACGACGCTGGAGATGATGCAGCCGCCGAGCGCGTCGAACTTCAGCCCCTTCATCACCATCAACTGATTCAGCCAGACGGCGTACTCGTCGGCTGTGCGGCTGGCCTCGGTCGCGGCGCGCCACTGGGCGATCCAATCCGTGCCGTCGTGGACCGCGAACAGCGTATTGGTGTTGCCCTGCTCGATGGCGAGAAGCATCAGGCGGCTTTCCCAAAGAAGACATCGCCGGCGGAAATCAAACGTACCGATCCGTCGGCCAGACGCAGGCGCAAGGCGCCATCGGGCTCCACGCCCTCGGCCAGGCCCTCGATGGTCTCGTTATCTAGCCGCGCGACGCACGGTCCGTTGAGGCCCGTCAGGCGGCTGGTCCAGGCGTCCAGCACGGGCTCGAAGCCCATCGTCTGCCAACGCCCCCACCAGACGGCGAAGGTCTCGGCCAGGATTTCGGCAGCGGCCTCGATCGGCGGGACATAGGCCAGGTCGGCGCGCAGACGCTCGGCGACCGAGGTCGCCCCCCGTTCGGTGCCCTCGGGTGCATGGGCCAGGTTCACGCCGATGCCGACCGCAAGCCAGAGGTCGCCGTTCGCATGCCGGCCGGATTCGACCAGGATGCCGGACACCTTGACCCCGTCCAGCAGGACGTCGTTGGGCCATTTGATCGAAACGAGCGCGGGCGAGACGAAGACGTCCAGCAGGTCCGCGACCGCCAGGGCGGCGATGAAGGTGGCCTGGGCCGCCTCCGCCGCCGACTTGGGCGTGGTGATCAGAAGAGTGGCGGCCAGATTGCCCTGATCGGTGTCCCACTTGCGACCCCGCCGACCGCGACCGTCGGTCTGACGGCGCGCCACGATCCAGCGCGGGCCCGCCTCTCCGGCCTCGGCGAGGCGGCGCGCCTCGGCGTTGGTCGAGTCGATCTCGTCGAGGATGACCAGTGGGACGGGCGCCAACGCCCTACCCGTTCCCGAAGCCGGCGCTCGCAGCCTTGGTAAGCGGCTCCAGCCAGGTCAGACCGACGATCACCAACGGGAAGGCGAAGGCGGCGCACGCCCAGCCGATCCACTTCGCCTCGACCGGGGCGGCGTCTGTGGCGATGTCATCCACCGGCGCATCAAACCACATCAGCTTGAGGATGCGTAGATAGTAGAAGGCGGCGACGACCGAGGCGACCAGACCGGCGGCCGCGACGGGCCATAGTCCTGCATCGGCGGCGGCGCCGAACACATAGTATTTGCCCCAGAAGCCCGAGAACGGCGGCATGCCCAGAACCGACAGCGACAGGATGGTCAGGGCCACGGCCGTCAGCGGCCGATCCTTCTTCAAGCCGGCCAGATCGGCGATGCGGCGGATCGGACGGCCCGACTTGGACAGGCTTAGCAGGATGGCGAAGAAGCCCAACTGATCGATGACATAAAGCGTCATGAACATCAGCATGGCCTGCAGGCCCTCGGCCGTGCCCGCCGCAATGCCCAGCAGGGCGTAACCGATGTTGGCGATCGAGGAATAGGCTAGCAGGCGCTGGATGTCCTTCTGCGCCAGGCCGCCGAAGGCGCCGACGACGAAGCTGATCAGCGAGATGGCGATCAGGACCTGGGACCACTGGGCGTGGGCGTCGCCGAAACCATTTTCCAGCGCGCGGGCGATGAGCACCATGGCCGCAACCTTGGGCGCCGTGGCGAACAGGGCCACGACCGGCGTCGGCGCGCCTTCATAGACGTCGGGCGTCCACATGTGGAACGGCGCGGCCGAAACCTTGAACGCCAGGCCGCAGATCAGGAAGACCAGGCCGAACACCAGACCCGGGCCGGGGTTGTCCGCGGCGACGGCGGCGATGTCCTCGAACCGCATCGAGCCGGCGAAGCCGTAGATCAGGCTTGCGCCATACAGCAGCAGACCCGACGACAGGGCGCCCAGGACGAAATACTTCAGACCCGCTTCCGACGCCTTGACGTCGTTGCGGTGGAAGGCCGCCAGCACATAGAGCGCCAGCGAGTGCAGCTCGATCCCGACGTACATGGAGATCAGGTCGCCCGAAGACGCCATCATCCCCATGCCGGCCGAGGCCAGCACGATCAGGACCGGATATTCGAACTTGGCGATGCGCGTGCGCTTCATCCAGCCGTCGCCCAGCACGACCGCCACGGCGGCCGACAGATAGATTAGGCTCTTGGCGTAGATGGCCAGCGGATCGGCGACATAGGCGCCGTTGAAGGCGACGCCCCAAGGTCCGACGATCGAGATGACCGATGCGGCGATCAGCAGCAGGACCGACAGGATCGAGACCAGACGGGCGCTCTTGTCGCCCATGAAGGCGCCGACCATCAGCAGGACCAGGGCGCCGACCGCGAGGGTGACTTCCGAGGCGGCGAGATGCAGGGCGGAGGATAGTTCAGGCATCTGTAAGTCTCACCCGCCGATCGCGGCGCGATACGCGCTGGTCAGGGCCTCGACGGCAGGCCCGGTGTAATCGAGGACGGAGGCCGGATGGACCCCCAGCCAGATGGTGCCGACGATCAGAGGCACGAACAGCAACAGTTCGCGCTTGTCGATGTCGGTGATGGTCTCAAGCTTCGGATTGGTGATCTCGCCGAACATGACCGCGCGGTACAGGGTCAGGGCATAGACCGCCGAGAAGATGACGCCCGAGGCCGCGACCAGCGCCGCCCAGGTCGAGGCGTTGTAGGCCCCCGTCATGGTCAGCACTTCGCCGATGAAGCCCGAGGTGCCCGGCAGACCGACGTTGGCCATGGTGAACATCAGGAAGATGGCGGCGTACCACGGCATCTTGGACGTCAGGCCGCCGTAGAAGGCGATCTCGCGGGTGTGCATCCGGTCGTAGACGACGCCGACGCACAGGAACAGCGCGCCCGAGATCAGGCCGTGGCTGATCATCTGGAAGATGGCGCCCTGCATGCCGATGTCGTTGCCGGCGAAGATGCCCAAGGTCACGAAGCCCATGTGGGCCACGGACGAATAGGCGATCAGCTTCTTGATGTCCGTCTGACGCCAGGCGACCAGCGACGTATAGACGATGGCGATCACCGACAGGGTGAAGACCAGCGGCCGGAACATCTCCGACGCCATCGGGAACATCGGCACGTTGAACAGGATGAAGCCGTATCCGCCCAGCTTCAGCAGAATGCCCGCCAGGATGACCGAACCGGCCGTCGGCGCCTGAACGTGGGCGTCGGGCAGCCAGGTGTGGACCGGCCACATCGGCATCTTGACTGCGAACGAGGCGAAGAAGGCCAGCCACAGGATCGGCTGGACGGCCGGATCGAAGGCGAAACGCTTCAGCTCGGGAATGCTGGTGGTGCCCGCCTCATGCGCCATCCACAGCATGGCCAGCAGCATCAGGACGGACCCCAGCAGGGTGTAGAGGAAGAACTTGTAGGCCGCATAGATGCGGTTCTGACCGCCCCAGATGCCGATGATCAGGAACATCGGGACCAGAGTGCCTTCGAAGAAGATGTAGAAGAGGAACAGGTCCAGCGAGGTGAAGACCCCGATGACCAGCGTCTCCAGCACCAGGAAGGCGATCATATATTCGACGACGCGCGTCTCGACCGACTTCCAGCTGGCCAGAATACAGATCGGCATCAGGAAGGCCGTCAGCAGCACGAACAGGATCGAGATTCCGTCGACGCCCAGGTGATAGCTGGCGCCCGCGAACCACGGGACCATCTCCACGAACTGATAGCTGGTGTTAGCGGGATCGAAGCCGGCGACCAGCACGACCGACACCGCCAGGGTGACCAGGGTGGTGATCAGCGCGATCCAGCGCGCGGCCGGCGCGGCCGCATCGGCCGACTTTGACGTCAGCCGGGCGGCGAAGATCGCCAGGGCCCCGACCAGGGGCAGGAATGTGACGAGGCTCAGGATGTAGGGCACGAGATCAGGCTCCCCACGCGAGGATGGCGAAGGTGAGCAGACCAGCCACCCCGAGCAGCATCACGAAGGCGTAGTGATAGACATAGCCGGACTGGATCTTGCCCAGTCGAGCGGCGGATTTCAGCGACACCCAGGCGGCGCCGTTCGGGCCCAAACCGTCGATGATCTTCACGTCGCAGATCTTCCAGAAGAAGTTCCCGATGGCGCGGAAGCCGCGTACGAAGACGAAGTCGTACAACTCGTCGAAATACCACTTGTTGTAGAGGAAGCGGTAGATGACGCCGTTCCGCTCGGCCATGCGACGGCCCATGCCCTCGCGAGCGACGTAGATCCAATAGGCGAAGGCGGTGCCGATCAGCGTCAGGATCAGCGGCGACCATTTCACCCAGGTCGGAACGTCGTGGCTTTCGTGCAGCACGCGGTTGTCCGCGCCGGTGAAGATCGCGCCGCGCCAGAACTCGCTCTCGTGATGGCCGATGAAGTGCGGCGCGAAGACGAAGCCGGCGGCGACGGCGCCGACCGACAGCAGGATCAGCGGAACCAGCATGACCAGCGGGCTCTCATGCGGCTTCAGCGGACCATGATGACCGTGGTCATCATGCGCATGATCGTCGTGATGATCGCCGACCGGCTCGGAATGGGTTTCCAGCTGGGCGTGGGAAGCGTGGTCGTCAGCATGATGGGCGTCGCCCTCTTCCTTCCACACCGGCTTGTTGTGGAAGGTCATGAAGACCAGGCGCCACGAATAGTAGGCCGTCAGGCCGGCGGCGATGATGCCGACGAAGAAGGCGAACAGACCGATGGCCGAGTGACCCGACGCCGCCGACGCATAGGCGCTCTCGATGATCGAATCCTTGGAGTAGAAGCCGGCGAAGCCGCCGACGCCGGGGATGCCCAGGCCGGTGATGGCGATGGTGCCGATGGTCATCACTGCATATGTGACCGGCAGCAGCTTCCACAGGCCGCCCATCTTCCGCATGTCCTGCTCGTGGTGCATGCCGTGGATCACCGAGCCGGCGCCCAGGAACAGCAAGGCCTTGAAGAAGGCGTGCGTGAACAGGTGGAACATGGCCGCCTGATAGGCGCCGACACCCGCCGCGAAGAACATGTAGCCCAGCTGCGAACAGGTCGAATAGGCGATGACCCGCTTGATGTCGTTCTGGGTCAGGCCGACCGTGGCGGCGAACAGGGCCGTGATGGCGCCGATGATGGCGATGATCTGCGACGCGCCCGGCGCATATTCATAGATCGGGCTCAGCAGGCAGACCATATAGACGCCGGCGGTGACCATGGTCGCGGCGTGGATCAGCGCCGAAACCGGGGTCGGGCCTTCCATCGCGTCCGGCAACCAGGTGTGCAGGAAGAACTGAGCCGACTTGCCCATGGCGCCGATGAACAGCAGGAACCCGGCCAGATCCAGCGCGGACCACTGGACGCCCAGGAACTCCCACGTCGTGCCAGCCTTGGTGGCGATCAGCGGGAACAGTTCGGCGAAGTTGATGGTGCCGTACATCCAGAAGATCGTCATGATCCCCAGCACGAAACCGAAGTCGCCGACGCGGTTGACGACGAAGGCCTTGATGGCGGCGGCGCTGGCCGTCGGCTTCTTGAACCAGAAGCCGATCAGCAGATAGGACGCCAGGCCCACGCCTTCCCAGCCGAAGAAGATCTGCATGAAGTCCGCCGCCGTCACCAACGCCAGCATCATGAAGGTGAATAGCGACAGATAGGCGAAGAAGCGCGGCCGGCTGTCGTCCTCGGCCATGTAGCCCCAGGAGTACAGGTGAACCAGCGACGACACGCTGGTGACCACGATCAGCATGGTCGCCGACAGGGCGTCGATGCGGATCGACCAGGCCGACTGGAAGTCGCCCACGTTGATGAAGGGCGCCAGGCGCATGGTGAAGGGCTCCAGATGGCCCCAGGTCCATTGGCCGAACACCGTCCAGGCAACGGCGCACGAGAAGAACAGCAGGCCGGTCGTGACGGCCTGCGACGGGATGTTGCCGATCCGGCGTCCAAAGAAGCCGGCGATCGCCGCGCCCAGCAGCGGGGCGAAGATCCCGAGAATGACGAGGGTATGGAAGGTCACGCTCAGCCCTTCATCACGGAGGCGTCGTCCACGGCGATGTCGCCGCGGTTACGGAAGAAGGTCACCAGGATCGCCAGGCCGACGGCGGCCTCGGCCGCGGCGACGGTCAGGACGAACATCGCCATGATCTGCCCGCTGATCTCGTTCAGATAGGCCGAGAAGGCGACGAAGTTGATGTTCACCGCCAGCAGGATCAGCTCGATCGACATCAGGATGATGATGACGTTCTTGCGGTTCACGAAGATGCCGAACACCCCGATGGTGAACAGAATCGCAGCGACCGTCAGATAGTGGGTCAGACCGATCATCAGAGAAGCTCCTCGGCGCTGACGCCTTCGCCCGTGGCGGCGGACTTGATCTCGACCGACTTGCGGCGGTCGCGGTTCACCTGGTCGCCGGGGTTCTGGCGTTTGATGTGCGGCTTGTGGCGCAGGGTCAGGGTGATGGCGCCGATCATCGCGATCAGCAGCACGATCCCGGCCGCCTGGAAGAAGTAGACATAGTCCGTGTAGAGCACGCGGCCGATGGCCTCGACGTTCGTCACGCTGGCGTCCGGCGCGCCCGGCACCGGCAGGCCTGCAGCGGCGCCGCCCTGAACCACGGCGACCGAGACGATGATCATCTCCACCAGAAGCACGGCGGCGATGATGGCGCCCAGCGGTAGGTAGCGCGCGTAACCTTCGCGCAGCTTGAGGAAGTCCACGTCCAGCATCATGACGACGAACAGGAACAGCACCGCGACCGCGCCCACATAGACGACGACCAGCAGCATCGCCAGGAACTCGGCGCCCAGCAGGACGAACAGACCCGCCGACGAGAAGAAGGCCAGGATCAACCACAGCACGCTGTGCACCGGGTTGCGCGCGGTCACGACCAGAAGGCCGGAAACCGTGGCGACCGCCGCCAGCAGATAGAAGGCTATGCCTTGCAGCATGTCGGGACGAAGCCCCTTTCGTATCGGCCGCGACCCCATTTCAGGAATCGCCGACCCGTTTAGCGAGATGCGCCTTAGCGGTAAGGCGCGTCGAGTTCCAGATTCTTGGCGATCTGCCGTTCCCAGCGGTCGCCGTTATCGAGCAGGCGTTGCTTGTCGTAGAGCAGCTCTTCGCGCGTCTCGACGGCGAACTCCGAGTTCGGCCCTTCCACGATGGCGTCCACCGGGCAGGCCTCCTGGCACAGGCCGCAATAGATGCACTTGACCATGTCGATGTCGTAGCGGGTCGTGCGACGGCTCCCGTCGGCGCGCGGCTCGGCCTCGATGGTGATGGCCTGGGCGGGGCAGATGGCTTCGCACAGCTTGCAGGCGATGCAGCGTTCCTCGCCGTTCGCATAGCGACGCAGAGCGTGCTCGCCACGGAAGCGCGGCGACTGCGGATTGCGCTCGAAGGGATAGTTCACCGTCATCTTGGGACGGGCCATATATTTCAGCGACAGACCGATGGCGCCGATGACGTCCAGCATCATCGCGCCCTTGGTCGCCTGGACGATACGGGTGAACATCAGGGCTTATCCTTGGGGGCGGGCGTCGTCTGGGGTGCGGTCTGGCTGGCGCGCCAGTCCTGTTCGATGCGGTCCTGGCGTTGCTGCCATTGATAGCTCGACTCGGGCATGCGCGACGGGTCGGGCGCGCAGGCGGCGGTCATCGCCACAAGACCGAGGCCGATGATAGGGCCGCGCATCACGACCCCACCACGAAGACGCGCCAAGCGGAAACGATCACGACCGCGACCAGCGACGTCGGCAGGAAAATCTTCCAGCCCAGACGCATCAGTTGGTCATAGCGATAGCGCGGCACGAAGGCCTTCACCATCGAGATCATGATGAACCAGAAGACCGTCTTGGCCATGAATGTCAGCAGATAGATCGTATAGGCGATCCAGGCCGGCAGCCCATCCATCCACGCCTGCGGCACGCCGGGGTTCCAGCCGCCGAAGAACAGCAGGCTGATCATCGCGGACATGAAGACGATGTTGACGTACTCGCCCATCATGAACAGCAGATACGGCGTCGAGCTGTATTCGACCTGATAACCGGCGACCAGTTCGGACTCGGCCTCGGGCAGGTCGAACGGCGGGCGGTTGGTCTCGGCCAGGGCCGAGATGAAGAAGATGATCGACATCGGGAACAGGATCACCACCAGCGGCCAGGTGTCGGCGCCGCCCCCGAAGCCGTACCAGTTCCAGAACATGCCCTTCTGGCTGTCGACGATGGCCGACAGGTTCATGGTGCCGGCCAGCAGGATCACATTGATGATGATCAGGCCCAGCGAGACTTCATAGGACACCATCTGCGCCGCCGAACGCAGCGAACCCAGGAACGGATACTTCGAGTTCGAAGCCCAGCCGCCCATGATGATGCCGTAAACGCCCAGCGACGACACGGCGAAGATATATAGGATGCCGACGTTCAGGTCCGACACCACCCAGCCGGGCGCGAACGGAATGACCGCCCAGGCCATGAAGGCCAGGATCACGGTGATGATCGGGGCGATGATGAAGACCGCCTTGTCGGCGCCGGCCGGGATCACGACCTCCTTCAGCACGAACTTGATCATGTCCGCGAAGGATTGAAGCAGGCCGAAGGGACCGACGACGTTCGGGCCCTTGCGCATCTGGACGCCCGCCCAGACCTTGCGGTCGGCCAGCAGCAGGAAGGCGACGGCGATCAACACGCCGACCGTGATCAGCAGGACCTGGCCGACCGTGATCAGCGTCCAGCCCAGAGGCGTGGCCCAGAAGGAAACGGGGTCCATGGCTTACTCCGCCGCCATTGCGACCGGCTGGGTCCGCAGGGCGGACAGCTCGGCCATCGTCGCGCTGGCGCGCGCTATCGGATTGGAAAGATACGGGTCGGTCACGGCCGAGACGAAGGCGCGGTCGCCCAGATCGCCCTTGGCGCCCAGGGCCGCCACGTCGAACGCCGCCGGCGCGGGCAGATAGTCGATCCGGCCGAAGGTCGGGTGATCGCCCATCAGCTTGGCGCGCAGTTGCTCCAGCGTGTCGTAAGGCAGGGTCTTGTCGACGCGCGCCGACAGGGCGCGGATGATGGCCCAGTCTTCCTTGGCCTCGCCCTTGGGGAAGACGACGCGTTCGGCCATCTGCACCCGGCCCTCGGTGTTGACGTACAGGCCGGCCTTCTCGGTGTAGGCCGCGCCCGGCAGGATCACGTCGGCGCCGTGCGCGCCGCGGTCGCCGTGGCTGCCCAAATAGACGCGGAAGGCGTTCGAACCGGTCGGATCGACCTCGTCTGCGCCCAGCAGGAACAACACGTCCAGCGCATCCGGCTTCAGCATTTCGGCGACGGTCAGGCCGCCATCAGCCGGCACGAAGCCCATGTCCAGACCGGCGACGCGCGAAGCGGCGTTGTGCAGGACATTGAAGCCGTTCCAGCCTTCAGCGACGACCCCGACCTTCTTGGCCAGGGCGCCGAGTGCGTTCAGGACGGCCGGACCGCCCTCCCCTACCAGCGCGCCGGAGCCGACGATGATCGCCGGACGCTCGGCCTTGGTCAGGAAATCCAGCGCCGATTTCGGCAGCTTGGCCAGGGTCTGCGTGCCTGCGCCCAGATAGGCGTAGTCGAACGTCAGGTCGGCCTGTTCGCCGATCAGACCGATCTCCACGTCGCCCTTCAGCCAGGCCTTACGCAGGCGGGCGTTCAGCAGCGGCGCCTCGGTACGCGGATTGGCGCCGACGATCAGAACGGCGTCAGCCTTTTCAATGCCTTCCAGGCCGGAGTTGAACAGCCATCCCTCACGCGGGCCGTAACCCACGGCGGCGCCGTCCTGGCGGCAGTCGGTGTTGTTGGAGCCGAGCGCGCGGAACAGGTCCAGCGTCGCCTTCATCGACTCGGCGTCCTGCAAATCGCCGGCGATCACGCCGATGCGGTCGGCCGGTGCGGCCTTCAGCTTGGCGGCGACGGCGTCCAACGCCTCGTTCCACGAGGCGGCGCGCAGCTTGCCGTTCTCACGGATCCACGGACGGTCCAGACGACGCGCGGTCAGGCCATCGACGACATAGCGGCTCTTGTCCGACAGCCACTCCTCGTTGATGCCCTCATTGACGCGCGGCAGCACGCGCATGACTTCGGACCCGCGATAATCGGCGCGGATGTTCGAGCCCAGGGCGTCCATGACGTCGATGGTCTCGGTCTTCTTCAGTTCCCACGGACGATAGTGGTACTGCCACGGACGGTGCGTCAGGGCGCCGACAGGGCACAGGTCGTTGACGTTGCCCGACAGTTCCGAGGCGACCGACTTCTCCAGATAGGTCGTGATCTCGGCGTCCTCGCCGCGCGAGATCATGCCGATGTCCGGCACGCCGGCGACTTCTGTGATGAAGCGGACGCAGCGCGTGCACTGAATGCAGCGCGTCATGAAGGTCTTGATGGTCGGACCCATCGCCTTTTCTTCGACCGCGCGCTTGTTCTCCGAATAGCGCGAGCCGTCGCGGCCATAGCCGACCGACTGGTCCTGCAGGTCGCACTCGCCGCCCTGGTCGCAGATCGGGCAATCCAGCGGGTGGTTGATGAGCAGGAACTCCATCACCCCTTCGCGGGCCTTCTTGACCATCGGCGTGTCGGTAAAGATTTCCTGGCCGTCGGCGGCCGGAAGCGCGCACGAGGCCTGCGGCTTCGGCGGTCCAGGCTTCACCTCGACCAGGCACATGCGGCAGTTGCCGGCGATCGACAGGCGCTCGTGATAGCAGAAGCGCGGGATTTCTTGTCCGGCGCGTTCGGCGACCTGGAGCACGGTCATGCCGGGCTCGAACTCGGTTTCGACGCCGTTGACCTTGGCGATAGGCATCAGCGGGCCTCTTGCTTGGCGGCGGGAGCCGCCATTTGTACATCCACGGACATCGGCTGACCGTCGCGGAACAGGCCCGCGCCGTCGGCTTGCGCCCGGCATTCGAATTCCAGCCTGCCGCCATCGACCGGCGCGCGCCACGACACCTGGGCCGTGCGTTCGCCGGTGGCGGTGAAGACGACGGCGTCGCCTTCCTGGCCATACATGCGGTTCACCACATCGCGGCAGGCCGCTTCGAGGTTCGCCGGAGCCGCCGCCGTCGCGACAGGCACGACTTCAGCAGGAGCCGCCGTCGCGGGCGCGGTCGACGCTTCAGGCGCAGCCTTTTCCCCCTCGCCGCAAGCGGCGAGGATCGGAAGCGTCAGCAACAGGGCGACGGCGAGGCGCATCTCTACTCCGCCGCGATCGCGTGGCCGGCGAAGTTCGCGCGGCGGCTGCGATAGTTGGCGATCCGCTCTTCGATCTCGTGACGGAAGTGACGGATCAGGCCCTGAACCGGCCAGGCGGCAGCGTCACCCAGGGCGCAGATGGTGTGTCCCTCGACCTGGCCGGCGACGTCCAGCAGCAGGTCGATCTCCGACGGATCGGCCTCACCCACGGCCATCCGCTCCAGCACGCGCCACATCCAGCCTGTGCCTTCACGGCACGGCGTGCACTGGCCGCAGCTCTCGTGCTTGAAAAAGTAGCTGATGCGGGCGATCGCCTTCACGATATCGGTCGACTCGTCCATCACCGTCACGCCGGCGGTGCCCAGCGACGAGCGAACCTCGCGCATGGAATCGAAGTCCATCAGGACCGTCTCGGCCTGTTCGCGCGTGATCACCGGGCAGGACGCGCCGCCCGGGATGATGGCCTTCAGATTGCTCCAGCCGCCACGCACGCCGCCGCCGTGATCCTCGATCAACTGACGCAGCGGGATCGACATGGCCTCTTCGACCACGCAGGGCGTGTTCACGTGGCCGGACAGGGACATCAGCTTGGTGCCGGTGTTGTTCGGACGGCCGAAACTGGCGAACCAGTCGGCGCCGCGACGCAGGATCGTGCCGACGACGGCGATCGACTCGACGTTGTTCACCGTGGTCGGGCACCCGTAAAGACCCGCGCCGGCCGGGAACGGCGGCTTCAGACGCGGTTGACCCTTCTTGCCTTCCAACGATTCCAGCAGAGCCGTCTCTTCGCCGCAGATATAGGCGCCCGCGCCGTGGTGGATATAGACGTGGAAGTCCCAGCCGTGGACGTTGCCGTCGCCGATCAGCTTGGCCTCATAGGCCTGCTTGACGGCGGCTTCCATCCGCTCGCGCTCCAGCACGTATTCGCCGCGCAGATAGATGTAGCAGGCATGGGCCTGCATCGCGAAGCTGGCGATCAGCGCGCCTTCGATCAGCAGGTGCGGATCATGGCGCATGATCTCGCGGTCCTTGCAGGTCGCGGGCTCGGATTCGTCGGCGTTGATGACCAGGTAGTGAGGACGATCCTTCACTTCCTTGGGCATGAACGACCACTTCAGGCCGGTCGAGAAGCCCGCGCCGCCACGGCCGCGCAGACCCGAGGCCTTGACGTTGTTGATGATCCAGTCGCGGCCAAGGTCCAGCATGTCCTTGGTGGCGTTCCAGGCGCCGCGGTTCTTCGCCCCGTCCAGCGTCCAGTCGTGGAAGCCGTACAGGTTGGTGAAGATGCGATCCTTGTCTTCGAGAATGCCGACCATGGCCCTCAGAGTCCTTCCGCCAGACGGCGCTTGTGGTGGCGCGTGCGCATCCAGATGGCCGCGATGACCATCACCCAGCCCGCCGCCAGCATGAAGTAGGAGAGATTGACCGCCCACGGCCCGACTGCGCCCTGACGCGAGATCAGGATCAGAACGGCCGCGCCGACGACCATGGCCAGGCCGCCCGCGCGCAGCGGACGCCCGACGTTGCGCAGTTCCTTACGATAGGCTGCGCGGCCCTCCTCGGTGTTCAGATCCGGCGGCGACATCAGGCCGGGGCCTTCTCGACCGGCGCTGGGTCGCTATTCGGCAGCTTCTTGATCGGCTTGGCGGCCGAGCCGTCATACAGCGTCGCGTCGAGCAGGGTCTTTGGCCCGCCTTCCGGCGCCGCATTGGTGCGACCGATGTAGGAACCCCGCTCGGGCGTCTTGCCGGCGGCGAAATCGTCGATGATCTGGCCGATCGTCTCGGGCGTCAGGTCCTCGAAATAGTAGTCGTTGATCTGGGCCATCGGCGCGTTCGAGCAGGCGCCCAGGCACTCGACTTCCTGCCAGGTGAAGCGGCCGTCGGCGGACAGATGATCCTTGGGACCGATCTTCTCCTTGCAGACGCGCATCAGCTCATTGGCGCCGCGCAGCATGCACGGCGTGGTGCCGCACACCTGGATCAGCGCCGTCTTGCCGACCGGCTCCAGCATGAACATGGTGTAGAAGGTCGCGACCTCCAGCACCCGGATGTAGGCCATATCCAGCAGCTCGGCGATGGCGCGGATGGCGGGCTCGGACACCCAGCCTTCCTGCTTCTGCACCAGCCACAGGATCGGGATCACCGCCGACTGACGACGGCCCTCCGGATACTTCTTGATCCACCATTCGGCCTTGGCGGTCGTATCGACCGAGAAGGCGAACGAGGCGGGCTGTTCCTTGGCGAGACGACGAACGCTCATCGGTCCACTTCTCCGAAAACGATGTCGAGCGAGCCCAGGATGGCGGACACGTCGGCCAGTTGGTGGCCACGGTTCATCCAGTCCATCGCCTGCAGCGAGCGGAAGCCCGGCGCCGAGATCTTCACGCGATAGGGTTTGTTGGTGCCGTCCGACACCAGATAGATGCCGAACTCGCCCTTGGGCGCCTCGACCGAGGCGTAGACCTCGCCCTCGGGCGTCTTGAAGCCTTCGGTGTAGAGCTTGAAGTGGTGGATCAGCGACTCCATCGAGCGCTTCATCTCGCCACGGCGCGGCGGGACGATCTTGTTGTCCTCGACCATCACCGGCTCGCCGGGGCAGTTGCGCAGCTTGTGGATGCACTGCTCCATGATCCGCACCGACTGCTTCATCTCCTCGATGCGCACCAGATAGCGGTCCCAGCAGTCGCCGTTCTTGCCGACGACCACGTCGAAGTCGAGCTCGGCATAGCACTCATAGGGCTGCGACTTGCGCAGGTCCCAGGCGATGTTCGAGCCCCGCAGCATCACGCCGGTGAAGCCCCATTCCAGGGCCTGCTGCTTGGACACCACGCCGATGTCGACGTTGCGCTGTTTGAAGATGCGGTTCTCGGTGACCAGGCTTTCGATGTCCTTCAGCGCCGGCGGGAACTCGTGGCACCAGCGGCCGATGTCGTCGATCAGGTCCATCGGCAGGTCCTGGTGGACTCCGCCGGGACGGAAGTAGTTGGCGTGCAGACGGGCGCCGCAAGCGCGCTCGTAGAACACCATCAGCTTTTCGCGTTCCTCAAAGCCCCAGAGCGGCGGCGTCAGGGCGCCGACGTCCATGGCCTGGGTCGTCACGTTCAGCATGTGCGACAGGATGCGACCGATTTCCGAATACAGAACGCGGATCAGCTGCGCCCGGTACGGAACCTCGATGCCCAGCAGCTTCTCGATCGCCAGGCAGAAGGCGTGCTCCTGGTTCATCGGCGAGACGTAGTCCAACCGGTCCAGATACGGCACGTTCTGAAGGTAGGTGCGCGCCTCCATCAGCTTTTCGGTGCCGCGGTGCAGCAGGCCGATGTGCGGATCGACGCGCTCGACGATTTCGCCGTCCAGCTCCAGCACCAGGCGCAGCACGCCGTGCGCGGCCGGGTGTTGCGGACCGAAGTTGATGGTGAACTTGCGGTCTTCCATCTCGCGCGCGTGGGCGGTGCGGGTGTCGAGGTCGTCCTCGAACACATCGACGCCCAGCGGCGGCAGGGTGGGGTTTCCGTCAGCCATTACGCCTGGCCTCCCGCCTTCTCGTCGCCGGGCAGGACCGGCGCGGGGTATTCGGCGCCCTCCCAGGGCGACAGGAAATCGAAGGTGCGGAATTCTTGGGTCAGCTTGACCGGCTCATAGACCACGCGGCGCTGTTCCTCGTCGTAGCGGACCTCGACATAGCCCGTCATCGGGAAGTCCTTGCGCAGCGGATGGCCTTCGAAGCCATAGTCCGTCAGCAGGCGACGCATGTCCGGGTGGCCCGAGAACAGCATGCCGTACATGTCGTAGGCTTCACGCTCGAACCAGTTGGCGGCCGGATAGGCCGAGATGACCGAGGGCACCGGCTGGGTCTCATCGGTCGAGACCTTGATTCGCAGGCGCGCGTTCCGCGTCATCGACAGCAGGTGATAGACCACCTCGAACCGCTCCTTGCGATCCGGATAGTCCACGCCGCACAGGTCGAGCAGCTGCTGGAAGCCGAATTGATCGCGCAGCGTCGTCAGCACCTCGACGATCCGCTCGCGCGGCGCGACCAGCGTCAGTTCGCCGAACGCCACCTGGGCCTCGACGCCCAGCGCCCCGACCATCTCGGCGCCCAGCGGCGTCAGGGCGGCTTCGTGTTGCGCTTGAACAGCCAGAGAGGTCATCGGTCGATGGTCCCCGTGCGACGGATCTTCTTCTGCAGTTGCAGCAGGCCGTACAACAGCGCCTCGGCCGTCGGCGGGCAGCCGGGCACATAGACGTCCACCGGCACGACACGGTCGCAACCGCGCACGACGCTGTAGCTATAGTGGTAGTAGCCGCCGCCGTTGGCGCAGCTGCCCATCGACACGACGTAGCGCGGATCGGGCATCTGGTCGTAGACCTTGCGGATGGCGGGGGCCATCTTGTTGGTCAGGGTGCCGGCGACGATCATCAGATCCGACTGACGCGGGCTGGCGCGCGGCGCCATGCCGAAGCGTTCGACGTCGAAGCGCGGCATCGACATCTGGATCATCTCGACCGCGCAGCAGGCTAGGCCGAACGTCATCCACATCAACGAGCCCGTGCGGGCCCAGTTGATGACGTCGTCGGCAGCGGCGACCAGATAGCCGCGCTCGCCGAGCTCCATGTTCACGGCCTCGAAGAACTTGTCGTGGACCTTGGGGTCATAACCCTCGACGGTCGAACGCGCGCCAGCACCGGCCGGAACCAGCGGCGCGCCCGATGCAGACACCAGGCCCGCGGGCTTGGAAGCGGCGACTACTCCCATTCCAGGGCTCCCTTCTTCCATTCGTAGATGAAGCCGATGGTCAGCACGCCCAGGAAGACCATCATCGACCAGAAGGCGAAGACCATGCCGGCGTGCGACAGATCGAACATCGACACCGCCCACGGGAACAGGAAGGCGACTTCAAGGTCGAAGATGATGAACAGGATCGACACCAGATAGAAGCGGATGTCGAACTTCATCCGGGCATCGTCGAAGGCGTTGAAGCCGCACTCATAGGCCGACAGCTTCTCACTATCGGGGCTCTTCGGCGCCAGCAGCAGCGGCAGCACGATGAAAAGAATGCCGATGAAGGCGGCTACGCCGGCGAAGACCAGGACCGGAAGATATTCGAGAAGGAATGCGTTCATTCGAAGAACCTCGTCCGCCGGGGAGAGGCGGGATTCGGCGCTTCTTAGACCCAAGACCGCCGCCGTTCAAACCCCTGCGGCCATTGGATTTTCATTGAGAACGGCTCGCAACTTTGCGCGCCATATGTCGCAGGGCCGACGCTTGCGTGTCGCCGGGCTGCAAAGGCCTATTGGCGAGCCGATCGCGTAACCGAAAGTCATCCGAATGAGCCTAGCCAGCCGCGCCCTGAACGCTGTCGAGCGGATCGGTAATCGACTGCCCGATCCCGTCTTCCTGTTCCTGTGGCTGATCGCCGGTCTGATCCTCCTCAGCATGGTCGGCGCCGGCCTGGGCTGGTCGGCCGTCAATCCGGTCACCGGCGATCAACTGGTCGCAAAGAGCCTGTTGTCGGCCGAGAATCTGGAACAGTTGATCATCGGCATGCCGCGCACCCTGGCGGACTTCCCGCCCCTCGGCATCGTCATCACCATCATCTATGGCGCTTCTGTCGCCGAACGCACCGGGATGTTCGCGACCGCCATTCGCGGCGCCCTGCTGAACGCCCCGCGCTCCATACTGACGCCCGTCGTCGTGATCACCGGCATGGTGTCCCATCACGCGTCGGACGCCTCCTATGTCGTGGTCATCCCGCTGGCGGCCGTCATCTTCGCCGCAGCGGGCCGCCATCCGCTGGCGGGTCTGGCCGCAGGCTTCGCCGCCGTGTCGGGCGGATACGCCGGCAACCTGTTCCCTGGCGCCAGCGACGCCTTGATCTTGGGCATCACCGAGCCGGCCGCTCGCCTGATCGATCCGTCCTATTCGGTCAACATCGCCGGCAACTGGTTCTTCATCGTCGGCGTCGTCTTCGTCTTCACCCCCATCGTCTGGTTCCTGACCGACCGGGTGATCGAGCCGCGCCTCGGCGTCTGGAAGCCGTCAGAGGGTGTCGCCGCCCCAAACGCCTCGGAAAAACAGCCCCTGACCGCCGCCGAAAAGCGCGGCCTGAAGTTCGCCGGTCTGGCGCTTCTCGGCATGATCGCGCTCTGGGCCCTGCTGACCTTCATACCGGGCTCGCCGTTCGTCGATCCCGAGGTGGATCCGGAGCAGAAGTTCAATCCGCTCTACAAGTCGCTGGTCGCCTTCTTCGCCATCACCTTCTTCGTCACCGGCGGCGCCTATGGCGCGGGAGCCGGCACGATCCAGTCGCACCGCGACATGGTCATGATGATGCGCGACGGCATCGCCCAGTTGGCGCCCTATATCGTGCTGGCCTTCTTCGCCGCCCACTTCGTGGCCATGTTCAACTGGTCGGGTCTGGGGCCGATCCTGGCGGTCAATGCGGCGGCCGGACTGAAGACCCTGGCCCTGCCCGCCCCGCTGCTGCTGATCTGCGTCGTCTTCGTCTCCTGCTTCTTCGACCTGTTCATCGGCTCGGCCTCGGCCAAGTGGTCGGCCCTGGCGCCCATCGTGGTGCCGATGTTCATGCTGCTGGGCATTTCGCCGGAGATGACGACCGCCGCCTATCGCATGGGCGATTCCGTTACCAACATCGCCACGCCGTTGATGAGCTACTTCCCGCTGATCCTGACCTTCGCCCAGCGATGGGATCCACGATTCGGTTTGGGATCGCTGATGGCGACCATGCTGCCGTATGCCGGAGCCTTCCTGGTCGCCGGTCTGGCCATGGTGGCGGCCTGGGTCGCCTTCGACCTGCCGCTGGGGCCGGGCGTCGGCGTCCACTATGAGCCGCCGCCTCCCGCCGTGGCGGCCCATGAGCCTGCGGACGGCGGCGTAGCGGGCCCGCACAGCCCGCCCCAGGCGGCGATGGTCGCACCGTCCACAGCCCCTTCGCGTTGAGGGGCGCGTTTCTCCGAAAAGGTCGCTTGACGCGATGTGTCAGCCCGCCTAAACGACGCCCCTCGCCGGGGCGCACAGCCGCTTCGGCCGGGAAACGCGGGTGTAGCTCAGTTGGTTAGAGTGCCGGCCTGTCACGCCGGAGGTCGCGGGTTCGAGCCCCGTCACTCGCGCCACTCTTTCTAGAAATAGAAGAGTGGCGCACACCGCCTTCCCAAAAAGCTTTCGAAACAGCTCAAAAGTTTCGACCTGATACGCGGGTGTAGCTCAGTTGGTTAGAGTGCCGGCCTGTCACGCCGGAGGTCGCGGGTTCGAGCCCCGTCACTCGCGCCACTTCTTTTCAAGACATCGATAAAAGAAGTGGCGCGCTCCCGTTTTCGGAAACGCGCCATTCGAACGCCACAGCCCTGGCCGCTCAGTGCAGCGGCAGCGCACTATCCGGGTTCACGAACGCCGTTTCGCCCGTCAACTCGCCATAGACCATGCAGAGGTCTTCGAAGACGCGGTTCCAGGCGAACTGGCTGACCGCCTTTTCGCGCGCCGCGCGGCCGATCGCTTCGATATCGCGTGCGAACAGGGCCTCGACCGCTTGGGCATAGTCGTCGGCATCCGCGCTGGCGGACAGTTGCCCCACGCTCTCATCGACCGTCTCGGCGACGCCGCCCGCATTGACCCCGACCACGGGCCGTCCGCAGGCCATGGCCTCCAGTACGATCAGCCCGAACGGCTCCTTGTCATTGGCGTGAACGAAGGCGTCGCAGCTGGCGATGATCTTGGCGACCGCCTTGGGATCGCTTTCATAGGGCATGGAGATGACGCGATCTTCCTCCGGCATTCCCGCGCCTGCGCCGACCAGCACCAGATGATAGGGGGGGCCCAGCTTCTGGACCGCCTCGATCAGCACATCGACATTCTTTTCCTTGGCCGGACGACCTGCGAAGCACAGGAGACGCGCGTCGTCGCCCAAACCCAGCTGTTTCAGCAGCCACTGCCGGTCACGACGTTCCGGACGGAAGGTGTCGATCTCCACGCCCAAAGGCCGAATGACGATGTTGTTCACACCGGCCTCTTCCAAACGCCGCGCGATAAACCGGCTGGGCGACACGACACGATCAAACTGTGAAAACAGCTTCGCCCAGCGCTTCTCGACCGGCTTCTTGGCCCACTCGCCGAAATGCAACGCCGCCAGCCCGGCCGGATCAGAGTGGCAGAAGCCGACGACCGGGCATCCGACCCGCTGGCCGGCCTCCAAAGCCCCCTGCCCCGGCGTGTAAGGGTCGCCGGCCTCGATGATCGACGGCTTCATCGCCGCCACCCAGGCGCTCCAGCGCTTCACCGAGCTGGGCCAACGATAGCCGTCGCCGAACGGCAGCTTGGTCGCCCGCAGTTGCACGATGCCGTCGGCCCTCGCCTTGTGACGCGCGCCGGGCACGATCAGCGAGTGACTGACCCCCGGCCGATTGGCCTCGATCCACGCCTTCTTGGACAGGATATAGCGCTTCACCCCGCCCGAGCGCGGCGCATAAAGCATTGTGGTGTCCACCAAGCGGGGCCGCTCGTCCATCGCCGCCGCCTTTAAGGCCCGCAGCGTTTCGGCGACTTCCACGTCCAGCCCCGGAATCAGTCGGAGTTCGCTTTCCTGGACGTCGAGGTCTGTCATGCTCATGGAGTGTTCTCGCCTGGTCTGGGCTGTCGAACGCCGGAGGTGTTCGATGGATGCGTCCACGGGACGCGGCCTTTGGACCGTCCGACGCCCGTAGACCCGGGCGCGGCAAAGCTCAAGTGCGCGCCGTCGCGATTTCCTCCGCATTCGGCCTATCGGGCATCGACGAACGAACGCGGGTCGCCTTACGGGATCGCCCCAAGACCATCACGGCCTTGCATTCGCCTCAAATTCGATAAACTTGGAACGCTGGCGCGGACCCTGCTAAGGGGTCTCCCGTAACGTGACGCGTGACCACCAGGGGTTTCTACCGAATGCGTATTTTGCTCGCGACCGCCGTGGCGATCGCCCCCTTGATGGTCGCCACAGGATCCCAGGCCGAGATCGTGATCTCGAACGCCCGGACCACGCCGATCCAGACGTCCAATGCGACGGGCACGGCCGCCGATAACATCCGCATCGCCAGCGGCGGCAGCGTCGCCGTCGCCTCGGGCGCGGCCGTGACCCTGAACAGCAACAACACGGTCGATCTGGATAGCGGTAGCTCGATCACCATGGACAAGTCGGCCGACGGCTCGACGGGTCTTCTGGTCAATGGCGGCAACACCGGGTCGGTAATCGTCGGCGGCTCCATCACCGTCAACGACACGCTGGAAACAGCGGACATCAAAGACACGGACGGCGACGGCGATCTGGACGGCCCGTTCGCCACCGGAACTGGCCGCTACGGCGTGCGGGTCACCGGCGCCTCGCCCTTCACCGGCAACATCCTGGTCGAGGGCACGGGCGCGATCGCGGTCGAGGGCAATAACTCCTACGGCCTGTCCGTCGAATCCGCCCTGAACGGCAAGCTTCAGAGCCTGGGAACGGTCCGTGTGACCGGTAATGACAGCGCCGCCATCCGCACCACGGGGCCGATTTCCGGCAATGTCGATCTCGCCGGCACCATCTCCGCGCTCGGCGCCAATGCGACGGGCGTTTCCATCGAAGGTAACGTCGGCGGCGCACTCAAGATTCACTCTTCCGTGGTGGCCACGGGCTATCGCTACACCACCCCGCCGCCCGCCCGTCCGACGACCGGCACCTTCGACAACGCGACGACCCTGTTCCTGGACGAACTCGACGCAGACGATCTGCTGCAAGGCGGACCGGCCGTGCGCGTCGGCGCCAATGTCGCCGGCGGCGTGCTGCTGGACAAGGCTCTCGCCTATTCCGAGGCCGGCATCGAGGGCGATGACGACAAGGACGGCGTCAAGAACGGCGACGAGGACGATGACGGCGACGGCATCAAGAACCGCGACGATCCGGACCGTGACGGCGACGGCATCCCGGACGCCAGCGAGACAGCCGCCTCCATCACATCGCTGGGCGGCGCGCCTGCTCTGCTGATCGGTTCGACGACACAGGCGGTGACCCTCGGCGCCGTCGGTACAGGCGATGCGGCCTATGGCCTGATCAACCGCGGTACGATCATCGGATCCGGCCTTTACTCCGGCGTGGAGTCGCGCGCCGTGCAACTCGGCGTGACCGGCGGCCAGGCCGTGAATGTTACTGGCGGCGTCCGCAACGAGGGCGGCATCTCGTCCACGGCCGTTGATGCCAACGCCACGGGTCTCTGGATCGGCTCGGGCGTGACCGCTCCCACAATCAACAACTCGGGCGCCATTCAGGCCGTCGCCTCGGGCAAGCAGACCCAGAGCGCGACCGGCATTCTGATTGGTGCAGGCGCCAACGTCGGCTCCCTGACCAACACAGGCAATCTGGTAGCCTCTTTCGGCGGCAATCAGGGTTCGGCCACCGTTATTCTTGACCAGTCCGGCAGCCTGACCCAGCTGAACAACGCCGGTTCGATCATCGGCTCGCTCACCCCTAACACCGACGATACAAATCCGGTGACTGGCATGGTGACCGCCATCGACGTCTCGGCCAACACGACCGGCGTCACTCTGCGTCAGTACGGCATTCCCGCCACTGCCGGCAGCACGGCGACGGACACGGACAAGGATGGCGTGCCGGACGCCAGCGAACCGGCCATCGTCGGGGCGATCAAGCTCGGCTCGGGCGCGGACACGCTCAATATTGAGAACGGCGTCGTCAACGGCGACATCGATTTCGGCGCCGGCGCCGACCGGCTGAACATCAGCGGCGGCGCGGTTGTGACCGGCGCCATCGCCAACAGCGACGGCCTGCTGGACATCAACGTGTCGAAGGGCACCCTGGCCGCCACCCAGACGGGCGCCACGGCGATCTCCAACCTGAACATCGGCGCCGAAGGGACATTGCTGGTCAATCTTGACCCCGCCAACGACCGCGCCGGCGGCTTCAATGTCAGCGGCAATGCGACCCTGGCGACAGGCTCCACTCTGGGCGTCCGCTTCTCGTCGCTGATCGATCAGCCTGAGCGGTTCAACGTCATCACGGCCGGCACGCTGAATGTGGGTCAGATCAACCAGACCCTGCTGTCGGACAACTCGCCCTATCTTTACGTCGTGCAGGGCGGCGTGGCCGGCAACACCGTCTATGTCGACGCGCGTCGCCGTACGGCCTCCGAGGCCGGGTTGATCCCGGTCGAGGCGTCCGCCTACGACGCCGTCTATGGCGCGCTGGGGTCCAATGAGGCCCTGCGCAACCTGTTCCTGTCGCAGACGTCGCGCGACGGCTTCATTGACGCCTACGAGCAGATGCTGCCCGACCACTCCGGCGGACCGCTGATGTCGCTGTCGGCCGGCGTGGACGCGGTCACCCGCGCGCTGACCGGGCGCAACGCCGCCGCTGCGCCGGGTGAAACCAGCGCCTGGGTCCAGGAGATCAACTTCTACGCCGACAAGGACAAGACCGACTCCTACGGCTTCCGGTCCGAGGGCTTCGGCGTCGCCGGCGGCGTCGAAAAGGGCACCAGCCTGGGCGCCGTCGGGATCTCGGCCGCCTTCACCTCGTCCGACATCAAGGATCCCGAGGCCGAGGCCGAAGAGGTCCTGTCCGCCAATCTGCTGGAGTTGGGCCTCTACTGGCGCGCTCAGGGTCAGTATTGGACGACCTGGGCCCGTGCGGCCGGCGGCTACGCCTCCTTCAGCGCCGATCGCTCGCTGGTCGCCACGGGCGTCTATCTGAACAACAAGTCCGACTGGCACGGCTGGACGGCGGCGGTCGCCGGCGGCGCCTCGTATGAGCGCAACTTCGGCCGTCTGAACATCCGCCCCGAAATCTACGGCGAGTATTTCAGCCTGTCGGAGGGCTCGCGCAGCGAGAAGGGCGGCGGCGACGGCTTCGATCTCGACATCGATTCGCGCGACAGCCACATCTTCTCGGCGGTGGCGGCGATGAACGTCGGCTATGGCTTCGGCCGCAACGGCTGGATCCGTCCGGAACTGCGCGTCGGCTATCGTCAGAACATCTCGGTCGACGCTGGCGAAACCATCGCCCGCTTCGCCAGCGGCGGCCCGGACTTCATCCTGTCGCCGGACGCCATCGAAGGCGGCGGACCGATCCTGGGCTTCCGCCTGAACTTCGGCAACGAACTAGGCATGCTGTCGCTGACCGGCGACGCCGAGCTGCTGGAAGACTACGTCCGCTACTCGCTGCTGCTGCGGGCCAGCTTCCGCTTCTGATCACAGCCCGATCCAGACAAACGAAAGGCCGCCGGAGCGATCCGGCGGCCTTTTTGTTTGGTAGGCGGCGACGGGTTCGAACCGCCGACCCTCTCGGTGTAAACGAGATGCTCTGACCAGCTGAGCTAGCCGCCCCCAGGGCAGAGACGGGCTTATGCCCGTCGCGCCTCAACCGTTCAAGGCGCTTTTCAAACCTTCGCCCGGACGAAAGCGCGCGGTGCGCGACGCCGGGCGTGCGACCGCCGCGCCGGTCTGCGGATTGCGCGCGACGCCGGCCTTGCGGTCCACGGCGACGAAACTGCCGAAGCCGATCAGCTTCACGTCCGTACCCCGCGTCAGCGACTCGGTCACGCCGTCGGTAAAGGCCTCCAGCGCCGTCTTCGCCTGGTCGCGGCTGATGTTCGCCGCGCTGGCCATCCGGCCGATCAGTTCCGCCTTCGTCATCCGTCCCCCTCCAGAACGAATCACTTAAGGACAGATCGGCGGTTGCGTCAAAAGCGAAAACGCCGCCGGTGGGGTCACCGGCGGCGTAGGCTGTTCAACTCGGCGTTAGTGGCTGACCGCCGCCGCCGGTCCTTCCGGAGCAGCGACCGGAGCTGGCAAGGGTTCGGCCGCCTCGTCCCACTCCACCGGCGTCAGGGTGCCGACAAGCGCCCACTTCAGCGCCTCGTCCGCCGTGGAGATCGGCACGATCTCCAGCGCCGACTTCACATTGTCCGGCACGTCGGCGAGATCCTTCTCGTTCTCCTGCGGGATCAGCACCGTCTTGACGCCGGAGCGCAGGGCCGCAAGCAGCTTCTCCTTCAGGCCGCCGATTGCGGTTACCCGGCCGCGCAGGGTGATCTCGCCGGTCATGGCGATATCCTTGCGGATCGGAATGCCGGTCAGGACCGAGACCATCGCCACCGTCATGGCCACGCCGGCGGACGGGCCGTCCTTGGGCGTGGCACCATCCGGCACGTGTACGTGGATGTCGGTCTTCTCGAACACCGGCGGCTTGACGCCGAAGGCCAAGGCCCGCGACCGCACATAGGACGCCGCAGCCGAGATCGACTCCTTCATCACGTCCTTCAGATTGCCGGTCACGGTCATGCGTCCCCGACCCGGCATCTTGATCGCCTCGATGGTCAAGATGTCGCCGCCGAACTCGGTCCAGGCCAGACCGGTGACGATGCCGACCTGATCTTCCTCGTCCGTCTCGCCATAGCGGAACTTCTTGACGCCCGCATAGTCGGCCAGCTTGGCCTCATCGACCGTGATCGACTTGGCGCCCGTCTTGGCCATTTCGCGCACGGCCTTGCGCGCCAGACCGCCCAGAGCGCGCTCCAGCGAACGGACGCCAGCCTCGCGGGTGTAGTAGCGGATCAGGTCGCGGATCGTGTCTTCCGGCACGATCAGCTCGCCATCCTTCAGACCATGGTCCGCCAACTGTTTGGGCAGGACGTGGCGCTTGGCGATCTCGACCTTCTCGTCTTCGGTGTAGCCCGACACCCGAATGATCTCCATCCGGTCCATCAGCGGCTGCGGCATGTTCAGGCTGTTCGCGGTCGTCACGAACATCACTTGGGACAGGTCGTACTCCACCTCCAAATAGTGGTCGCCGAAGGTCGAGTTCTGGGCCGGGTCCAACACCTCCAGCAGGGCCGACGACGGATCGCCGCGCCAGTCCGATCCCAGCTTGTCGATCTCGTCCAGCAGGACGAAGGCGTTGGTGGTCTTGGCCTTCTTCATCGACTGGATGATCTTGCCGGGCATGGAGCCGATATAGGTCCGCCGGTGACCGCGGATCTCGCTCTCGTCGCGCACGCCGCCCAGCGACATGCGGACGTATTCACGCCCTGTCGCCTTGGCGATGGACTTAGCCAGCGAGGTCTTGCCGACACCGGGAGGGCCGACCAGGCACAGGATCGGGCCTTTCAGGCTGCCGGTGCGGGCCTGGACCGCCAGATACTCAATGATCCGTTCCTTGACCTTCTCTAGGCCGAAGTGATCCTCTTCCAGGATGTCCTCGGCCTTGGCCAGATCGATCGGCTTCTGCTTGGCCTTGCCCCACGGCACGGACAGCAGCCAGTCGAGATAGTTGCGCACGACGGTAGATTCCGCCGACATCGGACTCATGTTGCGCAGTTTCTTGACCTCGGCCTCGGCCTTGGTGCGCGCCTCCTTGGACAGGCGCGTCTTACGGATGCGCTTCTCCAGGTCCATGATCTCGTCGCGCGCATCGTCGGTCTCGCCCAGCTCGCGCTGGATCGCCTTCATCTGCTCGTTCAGATAATATTCCCGCTGGGTCTTCTCCATCTGGCGCTTCACGCGCGAGCGGATCTTCTTCTCGACCTGAAGGACCGAAATCTCGCCCTCCATCAGCCCATATACCTTCTCCAGCCGCTTGGGCACGTCGAAGGTTTCCAGCAGGCCCTGCTTGTCGGCGATCTTCACCGACAGATGGGCTGCGACCGAGTCCGCCAGCTTTGAGGCGTCGGTGATCTGGGGGATGGAGCTGAGGGCCTCGGGCGGAACCTTCTTGTTCAGCTTCACATAGTTTTCGAACTGCTCGACCACGGCGCGCAGCATGGCCTCGGCCTGCGAGGCGTCGCCGGCTTCGTCTTCGATCTCGACGGCCTCGGCCTCGAAATACTCCTCACGGTCGGTGAAGCGGGTCAGGCGCGCGCGGCCCTTGCCCTCGACCAGCACCTTCACCGTGCCGTCGGGCAGTTTCAGCAGTTGCAGCACCGAGGCCAGCACGCCGATGGGATAGATGGCGTCAGGCGACGGATCGTCGTCGACACTGTTCTTCTGGGTCGCCAGCAGGATCTGCTTTTCCCCCTTCATGATCTCGTCCAGCGCCTTCACCGACTTTTCGCGTCCGACGAAGAGCGGCACGACCATGTGCGGGAAGACGACGATGTCTCTCAGCGGCAGGACGGGCAGGATTTTTGGTTCAGTCATGATGCGTACTCCTGGGCCATTGATCATCTCCGGCCCGCCGCCAGGGTCCGCCGGGCAAGAGGCCCGACCGGCGCATGACGGCCCGTCGATTCCGACGGCGTTCGGATGAGTATGTGGTTTGAAAGACCCGCGGTTCAAGCGTGACCGCGGAACGGCCCACATCTGCGTGGCGACAAGGCCGCCGATCGCACCGCTTTAGGTCCGCATTACGCCCGGCGACGCTTTCGACATGGCCGCTTTACGGGGATCGGGCGTCTTCTGCGGCTCCAAGGAGATGACCATGAGCCGTTCCCACCTGCTGGCCGAGACCCTTAAGCGTCCAGCCCCGGCGCCGACAACCCTTCAAATGGCGATGACCTTCATCGGCGCCCTGTTCGGCGCCCCGATCCACAAGGGCCGCGCGCGATGATGCAGGGCCATATCGAGGGCGGCGTGACACGCGCCGCCCCTCCCCGACGATACAGGGTCGTGCCTCGCGCCAGCGGTTGGGCCGTGGCGGTCAACAACGCCTGCACCCGCCCCCTGCCCGATCGCATCTCGGCCGAACGCCTCGCCGCCCGACTTCAGGCCGAGGCCGACCGCCTGAACCGCGACCAACATCGCATGACACAATGATAACGCCCCTAGCCTCGCCACCCTCCGTCGAAATCCTGACCATCCAGCCTGTCGGAGATCGCTGGCGCATCACCTCAAGCGACGGTCTGTTCGAAGGCGTCTTCACCGACGCCAAAAGCGCTGTCCGATGCGCCAGAGCGGAGGCCGAGGCGCACCCAGGCCATGTCCTGATGCTGGCCGAACCCGCCTGATCGCCTCAGATCAAGAAAAAGGCCGGAGCGATCTCGCTCCGGCCTTCGTCATTTCAGGACTTTTCGCCGATTCAGGCGGCGCCGTCGGCCTTCTTCTTGGAGGCTTCCGAATAGATCAGCAGGGGCTGGGCCTTGCCGTCGATGACCTCGGCGTTGACCACCACCTCTTCGACGCCTTCGAAGGTCGGCAGTTCGAACATGGTCTCCAGCAGAATGCCTTCCAGGATCGAGCGCAGGCCGCGCGCACCGGTCTTGCGGGTGATGGCCTTCTTGGCGACGGCGATCAGCGCGTCGTCGGTGAAGGTCAGTTCGACATTCTCCATCTCGAACAGACGCTTGTACTGTTTGACCAGAGCGTTCTTCGGCTCGGTCAGAATGGTGACCAGCGCCGTCTCGTCCAGGTCTTCCAGCGTCGCCAGCACAGGCAGGCGGCCGATGAACTCGGGGATCAAACCGAACCGCATCAGGTCGTCAGGCTCGACACCTTTCAGGATATCGCCCGTGCGGCGTTCGTCGATCTCCTTGACCTTGGCGCCGAAGCCGATCGATGCGCCGGATCCACGCGCCGAAATCACCTTTTCCAGGCCCGCGAAGGCGCCGCCGACGATGAACAGGATGTTGGCGGTGTCCACCTGCAGGAACTCCTGCTGCGGATGCTTGCGGCCGCCTTGCGGCGGCACGGAGGCGACAGTGCCTTCCATGATCTTCAGCAGGGCCTGCTGGACGCCCTCACCCGACACGTCGCGGGTGATCGACGGGTTGTCCGACTTGCGCGAAATCTTGTCGATCTCGTCGATGTAGACGATGCCGCGCTGGGCCCGCTCGACGTTGTAATCCGACGCCTGCAGCAGTTTCAGGATGATGTTCTCGACATCCTCACCCACGTAACCGGCTTCGGTCAGGGTCGTGGCGTCGGCCATGGTGAAGGGCACGTCGATGATGCGGGCCAGCGTCTGAGCCAGCAGCGTCTTGCCCGAGCCCGTCGGCCCGATCAGCATGATGTTCGACTTGGCCAGTTCGACGTCGTTGTTCTTCGTCGCGTGGTTCAGGCGCTTGTAGTGGTTGTGGACGGCGACCGAGAGCACCTTCTTGGCGTGCGCCTGGCCGATGACATAGTCGTCCAGCACGTCGCGGATTTCCTTGGGCGTGGGCACGCCGTCGGTCGTCTTCTTGAAGCCGATCTTGTGCTCTTCGCGGATGATGTCCATGCACAGTTCGACGCATTCATCGCAGATGAAGACGGTCGGGCCCGCGATGAGCTTACGGACCTCGTGCTGGCTCTTTCCGCAGAACGAGCAGTAGAGGGTGCTTTTGGCGTCGGTGCCGGCTGCTTTGGTCATAGACCCTTATCTCACTCCCGCGGGGCGGACCGAAATGGCCCGAAACGCGCTTCCCTCACATTGATTCCAGCACTCTGGATGCGAAGGTCTTCAAAAAATGACAATCACCCATCACACGTTCCGGAACAACCCCGAAGGCGGCAGGGGATTGTTGCAGTGCGTGGATGGATCAGTGTCGACGGGGATCAAGGCGAATGTCTGACATGGGTATTGTGCAGGATTTACGCCAGTCCACGGCGAATGGACGTGTCATCGTCGCTTTCGATTTCGACGGCACGCTGACGATTCGCGACAGCTTTACCGAGTTCCTGCGCTGGCGCGCTGGTCCGGGCGCCTGGGCGCTGGGGTTAGTCAAGCTGGCTCCCGCGCTGGCCTCCTACGCCAAGGATCGCGACCGGGGACGGATCAAGGCGGCCTCCGTGAAGGAGTTCCTGCTTGGCGTGAGCCGCCAGACGCTGGAAGCGGAAGCCGCAGCCTTCGCCGAAGAGATCTGGCCCCGCTTCATGCGCCCCGATGCGCTTGAGGTTTGGAACGACTGGGGCCGACGCGGCGCGCATCGCGTCATCGTGACCGCGTCGCCCACGACGACCGTCGCGCCATTCGCCCGAAAGCTGGGGGCCGAGGCCCTGCTGGGCACCGAGTTCGTCTTCGACGCCGATGACCGGATAACCGGCGACTTCGCCGGTCCGAATTGTCGGGGTCGGGAAAAGGTGCGGCGGCTGAAGGCGGCCTATGGCGAAGACATGACCCTGACGGCCGCCTATGGCGACACCTCGGGCGATACCGAAATGCTGGCGATGGCCCAGCAGCCAGGTTTTCGGGTCTTCCGTCAGAAGCCCTGACGTTCAGTTCCCGTCGGCGTCCACGTCGAACACCATCGCCTTGCCGCGCGACGTCGGGTCCCAGCCCGCCTCGATCGCCGAGGCGACGGCGGTGCGGACAGCGTCGATATTGACGCGCTGCTTTTCCACGTCCGGCCGGCCGTTGGGCCGAAGCGGCGGCGGAAACTGCACGATGGCCTCACGCTTGAAGTCCGCGTGGCGAAGAGAGACGGCCATGCCCTCCCAGACGTTGCCGCCCTTGGGCTGGGGCTGGCGACGAAGCTCCCAGACGTAGCTTTCGCCATCGACATCGACCGTGCCGCTTTGATCTCGTGTGAACTGCATGACGGTTCCGATAGCACAAAATGAAAAGGGCGCGCCGCAACCGGCGCGCCCTTTTCGTCTTTCGACAGCCGCCTTAGTTGCCGGGCGTCTTTACGCCGTCGGCGTCGGCCTGCTCGCGGCGATCATAGACGTGGTCCACGATGCCCCAGGCCTTGGCTTCGTCGGCCGACATGAAGTGGTCGCGATCCAAGGTCTTCTCGACCTCCTCGTATGTGCGGCCGGTGTGATGGACGTAGATCTCGTTCAGACGACGCTTGGTGTAGCGGATGTCGGCGGCGTGCAGTTCGATGTCCGACGCCTGGCCGCGGAAACCACCCGACGGCTGGTGCACCATGACCCGCGCATTCGGCAGGGCGATGCGCTGGCCTGCCTCGCCGGCCGTCAGAATCAGCGAACCGGCCGAGGCCGCCATGCCCATCACCACGGTCGAAACCGGGCTCTTGATGTATTGCATCGTGTCGTAGATCGCGAGCGCCGAGGTCACCTGACCGCCGGGGCTGTTGATGTACATGCTGATTTCCTTCTTCGGGTTTTCCGATTCAAGGAACAGCAGCTGGGCGCAGATCAGCGACGCCATACCGTCCTCGAACGGTCCCGTCAGGAAGATGATCCGCTCGCGCAGCAGACGCGAGAAGATGTCGAAGGAGCGCTCGCCGCGGCTGGACTGCTCCACCACCATCGGCACCAGGTTCATGTTCATCAGTTCGATCGGATCGCGCATTTAGCCTTCTCGGATGCAGTGGCGACGATTCAGCGTCGTCAGCCGGTTATGCTGCATATCGCGTTCGATGACACCCTATGCAAGGCGCTGGATGGATCACGGCTGATCGTCTTGCGCCTGTTGTCTCGTGTCGCGTTCACCAACCATACCGCGGACAATGTCTCTGGCCTGTTGTGACGGACGCGCCCTGTCACGACTGGCGGTGTAAAGAGACGCCAAATAGTCCCTGTCCCACTGCGTCATCCCAGTCGGCTTATCGGTTGCAGAAAACAGGTTCAACACGCTGTCGTAGTCGTGCGTGTCCGCGTCGGCCTGAACCTGAGCCAACGCCACCATCGCCACATAGTCGCTGAGTGCGCCGAAGTTGATTTGCCCAGTCTTGCTCACATCCACGATGATCATGACGCGAGCCAGATCATCTCGAATATTGGATCGAAGACGCGACGCGGATCGAACCGCGATGACTGGCGGCTCTTCACCGTCAATGTGGACTGCGACATCGCCCGTGTCTGCGCTCACCGGCAAACTGACGTGCCACCACCGCACGGGAGCATCCGTATTCTTAAACCGATCAAGCGCAGCTTGCCCCATGTCTGTATTGCTGCGAGAGGGTCGGAAGCCGTTCGGGTTGTCGTTAACCAATATGGTTGCAAGCTCGCGTCCGTTCGCGGCAGCAATGATCATGATGTCCGGGCGGCATCCAGGCGCTTCGATATCCAGCCCGACATTCACCGCCGCGGTCGCGATCCTGTCTATCATGAACTGGGCATAACGTCCGCTCATGTTGGCGACGCCGACGCAGATGGATCGGTCCCAACGCGCAAGCCCACGGCCTCGAGGCGGCGCAGCCACTTCGTCGAGGAAAGATTGAATCTGTGGTTCAAGACGCCGCGCCCTGACCTCCACATCCTCCACTTCCGCCACGGGAGATTGTTGCGGCGTCGGTTCCTGCCGCGCGTCAGCACCCGCTAAGGTCGCCGTAGCCGCTAGCGACATCAATGCTGCGATAAGGCTCATTGCGGCGGTTCTCGGCAATCGGAAAATAAAAAGGGCCCGCACATAGCGGGCCCTTGTAAACTACGAGCGCAACTTTCAGAATAAAAGTTACGCTTCTGTAAGCGAAGCTTACGCCTCGTCCTCGTCTTCCTTCAGCAGCTCTTCCTTGGTGATCGGCTTGTCGGTCACGTCGGCGACGCCCACGATCAGGTCGACGACCTTCTCTTCGTAGATAGGCGCGCGCATCTGGGCGGCGGCGTTGGGGTTCTGGCGGTAGAAGTTCAGGACGGCCTGTTCCTGGCCCGGATAGTTGCGGGCTTCCTGCAGGATGGCGGCGTTCAGTTCCTGATCGGTGACCTGGACGTTGTTGGCGCGACCGATTTCGGCCAGCACCAGGCCCAGACGAACGCGGCGTTCGGCGATCTTGCGGTATTCAGCCTTCAGATCTTCATCCGACTTGGCGGCGTCTTCTTCCGGCAGACGACCAGCGGTCTTGTCGGCCTCGACCTGCTGCCAGATGCCGTCGAACTCGGCGTCCACCATCTTCGGCGGCAGCGGGAAGTCGTGAGCCTCGTCCAGCTGGTCCAGCAGGGCGCGCTTCAGCTTGAAACGGGCCGCGCCGGCGTACTGCTGGTCCAGGTTGGACTTCAGCAGTTCCTTCAGCTTGTCCAGCGACTCCAGACCGATGCGGGTGGCGAAATCGTCGTCGATCTTGGATTCGGCTTCCGCCTTGATGGCCTTCACCTTGATGTCGAAGGTGGCCTTCTTGCCGGCCAGATGGGCGGCTTGATAGTTCTCGGGGAAGGTGACCTCGATGGTCTTCTCGTCGCCGACCTTGGCGCCCGTCAGTTGCTCTTCGAAACCGGGGATGAAGCGGCCCGAGCCGATCACCAGGTCCGCGTCCTCGGCGGCGCCGCCTTCGAAGGGCTCGCCGTCCAGCTTGCCCAGGAAGTCGATCGTCAGTTGGTCGCCCTCGGCGGCCTTGACGGTCTTGCCCTTCTTGTCTTCGTAGGTCTTGGCCTGACCGGCCAGTTCCGTCAGGGCCTCGTCCAGATCGGCGTCCGACGCTTCGTAGGTCGGGCGCTCCAGCTTCAGGGTCTTGGGATCGACCGGCTCGAAGTCCGGCATGATTTCCAGCGACATTTCATAGGCCAGGTCTTCCTGACCAGCGATGACCTTGTCCATGTCCGACGTCAGCTTCATCTCGGCCGGCGCGGCCGGGCGGATCTTGGCTTCGTCGAGGGCCTTCTGGCTGGTTTCGTTCAGCTCGGCGTTGATGATCTCACCCATGAACTCACGGCCGAAGGTCTTCTTGACGTGGGCGACCGGCACCTTGCCCGGACGGAAGCCCTTCAGCTTCACCTGCGGGGCGACTTCCTTGACGCGGGCTTCGAGCTTTTCGTTCAGCTCCGCGACGGGAATGGTGACCGCGATCACGCGGCTGAGGCCTTCGTTCGACTTTTCGACGACTTGCATGGTCGGGATTCTGACGCTCTGGGGCGCATGAGCCATCGAGACGGCCGGCGCGGAATGGATAAAGCAAGAAGGCCGCCCCGTGTGGAGCGGCGCCTCGAAGCCCGCCCTTATGTCGAGAAGGGCCCGAAAGGTCAACGCGGGCGTGGTTAGAGCCGGTGGTTTCGCGGCCTTTGCGTGGCTATGTTGACCAAATGAGCCAACCCGCCTCCCCCATCGGCGTCTTCGTCACGCCCGTCACCCCGCTTCAACAGAACTGCACGACCGTCTGGTGCACCGCCACCAACAAGGCCGCCGTGATCGATCCCGGCGGTTCGGTCGACGGAGTCCTGGGTGAGGTCACGCGGCGCGGCCTGACGCTGGATCAGATCTGGATCACCCACGGCCATCTGGATCACGCGGGCGGTGCAGCCGAAATGCAGGAAAAAACCGGCGTCCAGATCACCGGCCCTCAGAAGGCCGACCAGTTCTGGATCGACCGAATCGTGGAAAGCGGCCGGATGTACGGCCTGGCCGACGCCCGCCCCTTCACGCCCGACCGCTGGTTGGAAGATGGCGACACCGTCACGCTGGGCGAAACGACCTGGGACGTGCGTCACTGCCCCGGCCATACGCCCGGGCACGTCATCTTTTTCAATCGCGCAGCGCGATTCGCTCAAGTCGGCGACGTTCTATTCAAGGGTTCGGTCGGTCGCACCGACTTCCCGATGAGCGATCCGCCCGCCTTGATCCGCTCGGTGATCGAAAAGCTCTGGCCGCTGGGCGACGACGTCACCTTTGTGCCGGGCCACGGGCCGATCTCAACCTTTGGCGAAGAGCGACGGACCAATCCGTTCGTGTCTGACGCCGCAATGCGACAGGCCCCGATCCAGCGTGAGCCGTCGGGGCCTGCCTGAGCCTGCTGATCGTGTGGCTTAGCGTCGCAGGATCATGCCGATGATGACGCCGATGCCCAATGCGTAGAGCGTCGCCTTCATCGGATTGTCCTGAATGTCTTCCTGCACGCGATGAACGCGGCCGGAAATCTTCTCACGCACCAGGCCTGCATCTTCTCTGACGGCCTGACGGACCGACGTGGTCTTGCCAAAGCTACGGCCTTCGCCTTGGGCGAGGATTGCGTCCGCCTGTCGGTCCAGACGTTGGGTCAGATCATCGTCCTCCAGAACGATGTCGTCGGGTGATGTCGCGCTTATCGGGGTGTTGGTCATGTCGATCTCCGTGCTTCGCTGAACAAACCGGCGTTGCGACCCATGGTTCCTTTTTGAACGCGGGCGGTCAGGGTGCGTTGGTTGATCGCACAAGGAGCCGCTCATGACCTATATCGAACCCACTCCGACCACGCCGCAACCCGAGATCCAGCCTGAGCCGGCGCAGCAGCCGGAAATACAGCCTTCAGACACGCCCGATGAAGTTCCGCCGATGGAACCGGATGTTGGTGGCGAAGGTGATTCGCGGCCTTACGGTGCTGGGTAAAGTCAAACTCACGAGCCCTTGAGGATCGTGACAGTAAAACGGAGTTCCCGACGGAACCGTCACCGAGTCACTGGGTTCACTTCAGCAAGCGCAACGGCAGCACTGAAAGGAACACGATGGACAGCCAACCCACACGCCCCTCCGGCGTTTCCAAGCGAGGTTTCGCCTCCATGGATCCCGAACGTCAGCGCGAAATCGCGCGCAAAGGGGGCGCAAGCGTCCCCAGCGAAAAACGCAGCTTCTCCCAAGACCGCAGCCTCGCCGCACAGGCGGGCCGAAAGGGTGGAGAAGCGTCGCACGGAACCAAGAAAGACGCGGACGCCGCCGACGGGCAATAGTCGGCGGAACTCGATACAAACAAGGGCGGCCCATCGATCGATGCGCCGCCCTTTTTCTTGGCCGCGATCAGCCGCGCATTCGGCTCAGGCGCGCAGGACCGCCAAGGCGACGCTCGGCGCTGGAGAGGTGTCGATGCGGACGACCGTCCAGCCGGCGGCGGCCGCCATGGTCTGGATCGATTCAGGCGTGAACTTGCGCGAGCTTTCGGTGTGGATCGTCTCGCCGGTCATGAAGCGGAATGTCCGATCTCCGATGCGCGCGATCGTCGGCGCGATCGCTTGGAGATGCATTTCCATGCGCGAGGCGTCAGGATTCCACACGGCGCGGTGAACAAAGGCTTCCACGTCGAAATCAGCATCCAACTCGTGATTGGCGCGGATCAGAACATTGCGATTGAAGGCCGCCGTCACGCCCTGGCTGTCGTCATAGGCGGCGACCAGGATCGCAGGGTCTTTGACCAGATCGACGCCCAGAATGAACAACGCCCCCTCGCCCAGCATCCGACGCGCCGCGGCCAGGAATGCTTCGGCCTCGTCCGGTTGCAGATTGCCGATGGTCGAGCCGGGGAAGAAACCGATCCGTCGCCCCGACGGCAGGTCATCGGGCAGCGGCGCCAATTGCTCGAAGTCTCCCAGAACCGGCTGCACGCGCAGCGTCGGATAGTCAGCGCGGACGCGAATGGCGGCGTCCATCAGAGCGCTCTCGCTGATGTCGAGGGGGACGTAGGCGCCGAGATCGACAGCGGCGTCCAACAAGATCCGCGTCTTCTCGCTGGCGCCGGATCCAAACTCGACCAGCACCGCATCGGGGCCGAAGTCGGCCGTCAACTCCGCCGCGCGATCGTGCAAGAGCGCCATTTCTTGCCGGGTCGGATAGTATTCGGGCAGCACGGTGATGTCTTCGAACAGGCGCGACCCATCTGCGTCATAGAACCACTTCGGCGGCACGGCCTTTTGCGCGCGCGACAGCCCTTCGATCATATCCTTTCGAAAGGCGGCGGTTTGGGCGTCGTCCGCGGCGGCGTCTCGCGCCACGGTCCGATCTTCAGCCAGTCTCAAACCCATGAAGGCCCACCTCTGTTGGGGATAGAAGAAGTTGCGATAAGTGATGCGGTCATGGCCCGGCGGCGTGGCTAACGATCCGCCTCGCAGCACCATCTGATTGGCCATGAACTTGCCGTTGTATTCGGCGGCGGTGCCCGGCGTCGGCTGAAAACCGGGATAGGGCGCATAGGCGCTGGACGTCCACTGCCACACTTCGCCAGCCAGGTTCGAGAACGCATCAGGCGAAGAGGCGGCGGCATGTTCCCATTCCGCCTCGGACGGCAGTCGCTTGCCGGCCCAACGGGCAAAGGCGTCGGCCTCATAAAAGCTGATGTGGCGAACCGGCGCAGCAGGATCGACAGGTTTACGCCCCGTCAGACCCATCACGGTCCAGTCGCCATCCGCCAAACGCCAATACAGCGGCGCGGTCCAGCCCTCAGCCTTGACCGTCGCCCAGCCGTCCGACAGCCACAGCTCGGAACGCGAATAGCCGCCATCCTGGATGAAGGCGATCCAGTCGCCGTTCGTCACCAGATCCGCGGCCAGAGCGAACGGCTCCAGCCAGACGCGGTGCGCAGGCCCCTCATTGTCGAAGGCGAAGTCCGATTGGTCGTGGCCGATCGTCACCAGACCGCCGTCAAATGCTACCGTTCCGCCGCGCCTGATCTGAAGCGGCTCGGTTCTGGGCTCAATCTCATAGGGGGCGGGGTCGAGCGGAGAGCGCGACATCAGGTTCAGCACATCCATCAGGAAAAGCTCCTGATGCTGCTGGTCGTGGTGCAGACCCAGCTCGAACAGATAGCGTTGATGGCCGCTGGTCTCGCCCTGCGCCAGCCAGGCGACCATGCGGCGGTCGATCTCTCGGCGATAGGCCAGGACCTCATCGACGGAGGGGCGAGTCATCAGCCCGCGCTGGTCCCGCCTGACCCGCTCACCCAAAGCCTCATAGTAGGAGTTGAACAGCTGCTGAAAACGCGGATCGACGGGCTGGTATCCGGGATCGGACGACAGGATCATCGCCTCGAAAAACCAGCTGGTGTGCGCCAGATGCCATTTCCCTGGGCTGCAATCCGCCATCGACTGAGCTGACAGATCCTCGGCAGACAAACCTTCAGCCAGAGCGATCATGCGCGCGCGAACGGCCTTGAACTGCGCCACGTCTGACGCAACCCGCGGGTCGGGCTCGGAGCGCGCATTCATGTCAGCTGTCCCGTCCGACACCAGCCCCAGCGCCTTGTCAGTGCCGAACAAACGCACCAACAAGACCAAGGTTCCCAAGCACTTGGCGTTCGGGATCACATATCAGCGCATCGGGCGGCCGCCATGTTTGGCGTATTCCAACCGCGCGATGGTGCGATTATGGACCTCGTCCGGGCCGTCGGCGATGCGCAAGGTGCGGACACCCGCGTAAAGCTCAGCCAGGGGCGTGTCGCCCGAAACACCGGCGCCGCCGAACGCCTGAATGGCGTCGTCGATGATCTGCAAAGCCATCTTTGGCGCGGCGACTTTGATCTGGGCGATCTCGGAGCGCGCGTTCTTGGCTCCCGCCTGATCCATCATCCAAGCCGCCTTTAGCACCAACAGGCGACACATCTCGATGTTGGTGCGCGCCTCCGCGACGCGCTGTTCCCAGACCGAATGCTCGGCCAACTGCTTCTTGAACGCCGTCCGGTTCAGCAGCCGCGTCACCATCAGTTCCAGCGCCCGCTCGGCCGCACCGATGGTGCGCATGCAGTGGTGAATACGGCCCGGGCCAAGCCGCCCTTGGGCGATCTCGAAGCCCCTGCCCTCGCCCGCGATCAGGTTCTCGACCGGCACGCGGACGTTCTCCAGCACGACCTCGGCATGGCCGATCGGCTTTTCATCATAGCCGAACACCGACAGCATCCGCTCGACGCGGAAGCCAGGCGTGTCGGCCGGCACGATGATCTGCGACTGCTGGGCGTGGGATGCGGCGTCGGGGTCTGTCTTGCCCATGACGATGGTCACGGCCAGATTCGGATGGCCCATATTGGTCGACCACCATTTGCGGCCGTTGATGACATAGTGGTCGCCGTCTCGCTCGATCCGGGTCTGGATGTTGGTGGCGTCGGACGAGGCGACCTCAGGCTCGGTCATCAGGAAGGCCGAACGGATTTCGCCCGCCATCAGGGGCTTCAGCCAGCGCGCCTGCTGCTCGGCGTTCCCGTACATATGGAGCACCTCCATATTGCCGGTGTCGGGGGCATTGCAGTTAAACACCTCGGCCGACCAAAGATGCCGCCCCATCATCTCGGCCAGCGGCGCGTATTCCAGATTGGTCAGACCCGCTCCGTGGTCGCCCGGCAGGAACATGTTCCACAGTCCGGCTTCCTTCGCGGCTGCCTTCATCGTCTCCATGACCGGCGGCTGACGGTTCGAATCCTCGCGCACCTGGGCGAAATATTCGGCTTCACGCGGGATGACCTGCTCGTCCAGGAAGCGACGGACGCGGGCGTGCCAATCCAGGGCGCGGTCGGAATGTTTGAAGTCCATGTCGTTTCCTCTTTCCCGTTCGCGCTTCTGTCGAGCGCTCGATACGAAAACGGCGCGGCCCCTGGTCGGGAGCCGCGCCGCCATAACTGGTCGTTCAGACCGGCATCAGCGCTTCAGCAGCGGAGCCAGCTTCTGGGCGATCATCATGTCGCCGGCGATCTTCAGCTTGCCCTGCATGAAGGCCATCATCGGATCCAGCTTGCCTTCCGACAGAGCCATGAAGTCATCCCACTTCATCGAGACGGTGGCGTCGGCGGGCTTGTCCTCGTTCGTCACCGTGTTCGGCGTCGAGGCGCCGTCGATGAAGATCTTGCCCTCGTCGCCGAGGTCGAGCTTGACGGTCTTGCCGAGGCCGGAGTTGTCGCCAACGGCGCCGCGGATGTGTTCGGTGACTTGTGCGAGATCGGGCATTGGGGGCGTCTCCCTGTTGGACGTTGTGAACTACGGGTTAGCCCGCATCGGCGGGGGCGCCAAGATCACGTCGGGGAAAGGTCTGATCACTTCTCCGGATCGCCGTCGCGGAACCGCCATTTCATCACCAGCACGCCCGACGCCATCACCAGGGCGCAGGCGTTGGCGACCGTGACAGGCCAAGCCTGCGTCATGACGCCATAGACGACCCACAGCACGAAGCAGGTCACCGTCAGGGAGTATGTCTTCAAGCTGACCGACGACGCGTCGCGCTCCTTCCAAATCTTGACCGCCTGAGGCGCGAAGCTGGTGATCGAGCAGATCGCAGCCGCTGAGCCGACGATATTGGCGATCAGGTCGCTCATGCCGCGATCATCGACGTGACGTTCAGGCTAAATCTGCACATGCCGCTCTCTCGGCGGCCGCCCCAAAGGATGTCAGCGTCGAACGCCAGGCGGCGGCCGTCTGGCCTGGGTCACCTGTTCGAAGGCGTAACCCAGCGAAAGGATGCGCGCATCGTCCCACTTCCCGCCGAGGAAGCTGATCCCCACGGGCATTCCCCGATCAAAGCCCATCGGCACGGTCAGGTGCGGATAGCCGGCGACGGCGGCCAGTCGGCTGGCCGATCCCTGCATATCGTCGTCGTCCTTGGGATCGTTGGTCCAGGCGCGCGACGTGGTAGGCGCGATCAGGGCGATCACGCCATTGTCCCTCATCAGTCGATCGATGCCCTCAGCCCCCGCCAGCCTAAGCGAGGTTGCGCGCGCCTCCAGATAGTCAGCGTCGGTCAAATCGCCCATCGCCTGGGCGCGCTCGAAGATGTCCTGACCGAACAGCACCGTCTCGCGCGGTTCGGCGGCGTTGAAGGCGATGACGTCGGCCAGGGTGCGGGTGCGGACCTGCTCCGGGTCCGTCGAGGCCAGATAGGCGTTCAGATCGTGCTTCAGCTCATAGAGCAGCACCTTGAACTCGGCCGCGCCTATGATCCGGCCGTCCGGTCCATCCGGCAGATCGACCAGGACAGCGCCGGCATCGCGCAAGGCCTTCAGGTTCTGCTCGAACACCGCCTGCGTTTCGGGCGAGTAGCCTTTCAAGAACCGCATCACCCCGATCCGCGCACCGCGCAGCGCGTTGGCGTCCAGCTCGGCGGCGTAGTCGACCTTGTGCGCATCGGCCTCGACCGTCGCCGGATCGGCCGGATCGGACCCGGCGATGACCGTCAACACCCTGGCCGCATCCCTGACAGTGGTCGCCATCGGCCCGGCCGTGTCCTGCGAATGACTGATCGGCACGATGTGGGTGCGCGAGACCAGGCCAACGGTCGGCTTGAACCCGACCACGCCGTTGACCGACGCCGGGCAGGTGATCGACCCGTCCGTCTCCGTTCCGATGGCGACAGGCGTCAGCCCCAGCGCCACCGCCGCCCCGCTGCCGGACGACGATCCACAAGGCGTGCGCGCGGGGTCATAGGGATTCAGCGTCTGGCCGCCGACAGCGCTCCAGCCGCTGATCGAGTCCGACGACCGGATATTGGCCCATTCCGACAGATTGGTCTTGCCGACGACTACGGCCCCAGCGGCGCGCAGGCGCGCGACCAACGGCGCGTCCCGTCCCGGCGCATTATTCGCCAGCGCCAACGATCCGGCGGTGGTCGGCATGTCCGCCGTCTCGATATTGTCCTTCAGCAGGATCGGCATGCCGGAAATCGCCGACACGCCCCGGCTAGGTGATGTCGCGGTCCAGACCAGCACCGAATGGACGCTGTCGTTCGCCCGCCCCGCCGCGACCACGGCGGATGCAGTTGGATAGGCGCCCTGCCCGGTCGCGCAGCCCGCAAGGGCCAGCGCGACCGCAGCCGCCAGAATCAGTCGGCCTTGGGTTCGGCCCGCTTGCCGATCGTGCGGTCCAGGAAGTCGAGATAGGTGCGCCATTGTTGCAGTTGCCTCGGATCGCCGCGGACGCCGTGCCGCTGGCCGGGATAGAGCATCATTTCGAACGGCACGCTCTTGGCCTGCAAGGCGTCGATGACGCGCGTCGCATTGCCGAAGATGACGTTGTCGTCGGCCATGCCGTGCAGCAGCAACAGCCGCCCCGTCATGTCGTCCAGTCGCGGCAGGACGTCGGTGGCGGCATAGCCCTCCGGGTTCGCCTGCGGCGTGGACATATACCGTTCGGTATAGTGGGTGTCGTACAGGCTCCATTCCGTCGGCGCCGCGCCCGCCAGGGCCGAGGCCAGGCCGGCGTCTTTGTCGGTCAGGGTCAGCAGGCTGAGGAAGCCGCCAAAGCTCCAGCCCATCACCGCGATATGGTCGGCATCGACGTAAGGCAGGGTCTTCAGCCATTGCGCGGCCTGAGCCTGATCCTCGACGGCCGGAATGCCCAGACGGCGATAGATGCTGGTCTCGAACGCCTGCGACCGGTCGCCTTCGCCGCGATTGTCGACGCGGAAGACGATGTAGCCCGCCTCGGTCAGCAGTTGGTTGGTCAGCGGCTGCCAGCTCTTCTGCACGCCTGCCCCGGTGCCGGGGCCGCCATAGACCTGCATCACCACCGGATACTTCTTGGACGGATCGAAGTCGGGGGGCGTGGTCATGCGCCACACCAAGGTCTGACCATGGCTCTGCATCGTGCCGAACTCAGGCGTGCGCAGGCGCGAGACGTAAGGGGCGAACGGATGGCTGGCGTCGAGCTTGTTCTCTTCGATCCAGCGCACGCGCGTGCCGTCGATGCGGTACAGCGCCGACTGCGTCGGGGTCGCCGGGTCCGAATAGTTGCCGACATAGGCCGTCGCCGGCCCGTTAACCGACACCGTCCACCAGCCGCCGCCCGGCGTCACCGCGACAGGATCGACCGTGCGGTTCAGATTGGCGCGGAACATCTGCTGCTCGATCGGCAGTTCCTTGCCGTCGCGCATCGAGGCGGTGAAATAGACATCTCCGGTCTGCTCGTTGACGCCGTCCAGATGTTTGACCGGATAGTCGCCGCGCGTGATGGCCCGCAGGCGTCGCCCGTTGCGGTCGTACAGATACAGGTGCCGCCAGCCCGAATCCTCATTGGACCAGATGAACCGGCCGTCAGACAGGACGCGGAAGTCGTCGTTCAGATCGACCCAGGCCTGCGCCTTCTGGCTCAGGATCACGCGTGATGCGCCGGTCGTCGGATCGACGCTCAGCAGGTCCAGTGTCTTCTGGTCGCGCGACTGGCGTTGGACATACAGGGTCTTGCCGTCGCCCGACCAGTTCACCCGCGCCAGATAGATGTCGGTGTTGGATCCCAGGTCCACCTTGACCCGTCCGCCGCCCTGCAGGTCGCGCACATACAGTTCGACCACCGCATTGGGTCGCCCCGCGCGAGGATAGCGCTGCTCGACCATCGTCGCGCCGCCGCCGGTGATCTCGAAGCGCGGCACGATATCGACCGGGCTCTCGTCCACCCGCGTCATGACGATGTAGCGCTCGTCGGGGCTCCACCAGTATCCGGTGTCGCGATCCATCTCCTCCTGGGCGATGAACTCGGCCGTGGCCCAGGTGATCAGGCCCGCGCCGTCATCGGTGATCGGCGTCTCCTTGCCGCTCGCCAGATCATAGACGACCAGATTCTGATCGCGGACATAGGAGACGTAGCTGCCCTTCGGCGACACCTTGGCGTCGATCTCGTCGGCGGGCGTCTCGGTCAGGCGGCGCACCTTGCCGTCCGCCCGAGACGCCAGGAAGATGTCGCCTTCCAGCGGCGCCAGGATGTAGCGGCCCTGCTGGTCCCACGAATATTCGACCACGCCGCGCGCGCTGATCCGCATCCGCTCGCGCCGGGCCTTTTCGGCTTCCGACAGTTCGCCGGCGTCGGGAACCAGCGCCCGTGCGTCGATCAGCTTGTAGGGTTCGCCCTCGCCCGTCGGCGCGGCCCACAGGTCCTGCACGTCCACATTGTCCTCACGCGAACGCAGGAAGGCGACCAACTGGCCGTCAGGCGACAGGCTGACACCCTTGGCCACCGGCCCGTTCAGGCTGGGGCTGGAAAACACCCGCTCGGGCGTCAGGATGTTGGAGGGCGTCTCCTGCGCAAGCGCCGAGCTGGCGGACAGGAGGATGGTCGAGGCGAGAAGAAGGGTGCGCATGGGTCGGGACGCTAGCGGTGCTTCTGCAAGTCGTCACGAGGAAATGTCGTCGCCGGGTGAACGGCTTGTCCTTCCCTGCGAGGGGTTCTCAGATTAGAGAGACGGCACAATGACAGACGCCGCCCTCTCCCCCGCCCCCGTGAAAGCCAGTCCGTTTAACGAGCTTGAGGTTCTGTGGGTGCGCCACTGGACCGACAGCCTGTTCAGCTTCGGCGTCAAGCGGCCCGAGGATTTCCGCTTCCGCTCGGGCGAGTTCGTGATGATCGGCCTGCCCGGCGAAGACGGCGGAAAGCCTGTCCTGCGGGCCTATTCCATCGCCAGCCCCTGCTGGGCCGAGGAGCTGGAATTCTTCTCGATCAAGGTCGCCGACGGCCCGCTGACCTCGCGCCTGCAGAAGATACAGCCCGGCGACACCGTTCTGACGGGCAAGAAGCCGACCGGCACCCTTGTGCTGGACGCCCTGACTGGCGGCGAGCGCCTGTTCCTGATCGGCACCGGCACGGGTCTGGCCCCCTGGCTCAGCGTCGCGCGCGACCCAGAGACCTATTCCCGCTTCGGCCATGTCTATGTGATCCACACGGTCCGCAGCGTCGCCGACCTTGCCTACCGCGACTTCTTCACCCGCGAGATCCACGACGATCCTCTGATCGGCGACGAGGCCAAGGCCCAGCTGACCTACTATCCGACGGTCACCCGCGAAGCGTTCGAGACGCCGGGCCGGATTACCGACCGCATCAAGTCCGGCGACTTCTTCCGGGACCTGGGCCTGCCCGAAGGGTTCGACCCCGCCCGCGACCGCGCCATGCTGTGCGGCTCCATGGCCATGATCAAGGAAGCCGGCGAACTGCTGGAGACCTATGGCCTCAAGGAAGGCTCCAACGCTGAACCGGCGGACTATGTGCTTGAGCGGGCCTTCGTCGGTTGACGGCCTTGGCTTGAGCGGCCTGACCCGCTAACCCCACGCCCATGTCAAAGCCTGCTCTTGTCGCCGTCGATGCGCGCGTCGATCCCGCCGAATGCCAGTCGATGGCCGAGGTCCGCCAGGGCGTTGACGCCCTGGACCGCGCCCTGGTCGCCCTGCTGGCCGAGCGTCAGCGCTACATGGACGCCGCCGCCCGCATCAAGCCCGACCGCGACGCCGTCTTCGACCAAGCTCGCATCGACGACGTGGTCGCCAAGGTTCTGGTCTCGGCCGAGGCCCACGATCTGTCACCCGACATCGCCGAACCCGTCTGGCGCCTGCTCATCGACCGCTGCATCGCCCACGAGTTCGCGACCTACGACCGCACGCGCAGCTAGGACGGCGCACGCCGGCCATCTTATTTGCGTAGGAAGTTCTACCTGATTTCGAGACCTTGAGTCGCTGCAGCGTCAATCGACCTGCCGCTCTTTCCGGGCGCCGTATAATGGGCGTCCGGTCTTTGAAATCGCGACGTGCCTCGCCTGCTGGAAATTGCACTTTCTTGCACTTTGCACGCGTTTTCGGAGTGCAGTGCAATTTCGTCCGCTTCGCCTCAGCCCTTGAGACCGCGCAGCATAAGTTCGTGCCGATAGGCCGCGACATCGGCCAGCGCCGCTTCCAAAGCATCGCGCACCCGCTCAACCGCCGGCGCGGCCAGCTTCTGATCCACCGCTTCCGCCTCGGCGCAGATCGCCGCCAGGTCTCGCGCGCCGATGCCCGCCGCCGCGCCTCGGATCGTATGGACCCCGTCGCGCCAGCCCTCGACCTTGGGATCCAGCATGACGGACCACAGGCCGGCCTGATTGACGAACAGGCCCAACACCTCCTCATTGATGGCGTCGTCCCCGCCCGTCATGCCGTTCAGCACGGCGAAATCGACGGCGCCCGTCAGATCGCGCAATGCCATCAGGCCGCCGTCTCCTCGCCCTTGGCGAGGCGCGAGTTCCGCGAGGACCAGAGCAGATATATCGCCACGCCGACCACGTTCCAGACCACGAAGCCGATCTGCGTCACGGGCTTCAGGCTGAGGAAGAAGACCAGGCAGCCGATCACGCTGACCGCTCCAACGACCGGCCATAGCGGCGCCTTGAACACCCGCTTGCGACCGGGCTCGCGGATGCGCAGCACAATCAGGCAAACCCCGACCGAGCAGAAGGCCGCCAGCGTCCCGGCGTTGGCCAGCGACGCCAACTCGTCCAGCGGCAACAGCCCCGCCAGGATCGCCACGACGATGGCGGTGAACACCGTCACCACCGCCGGCACGCCCCGGCTCGACACCTTCGCCAGGCGACGCGGCAACAGGCCGTCGCGCGCCATGCCTAGGAAGATGCGGCTCTGGCCGAACAGGAAGGCCAGCAGCACGGTCGGAAGCGCGATCACCGCCGCCGCCGCAATCCACTGAGCCGCCGTCCCCTGCCCCATCTGACGCAGAATCAGGGCCAGCGGCTCGGGGCTGCTGGCGAAGGTCGCGACCGGCCGCGCGCCGATGGCTGCGGCCGCGACCACCAGATACAGCGCCGTGCAGATCAGCATCGAGCCGACGATGCCGATGGCCAGGTCTCGCTCGGGCTTCTTGGTTTCCTCCGCCGCCGTCGAGATCGCGTCGAAACCATAGAAGGCGAAGAAGATGATCGCCGCCGCGGCCATCACCCCGGTCTGGACGAAGGGCGCGCCAAAGCCGTTGGGCATGAAGGGCGTGAAATGCTCGGGCTTGAACGCCGGCAGGGCGATGGCGACGAACACCACCAAGGCCGCGATCTTGATCAGGACCAGCACCGCGTTCAGCGTCGCGCTCTCCTTGGTGCCCAGCAGAAGCAGGCCCGTCACCACCCCGATGATGGCCACGGCCGGCAGGTTGATGATGCCCCCCGCATGCGGCCCGGCGACCAGCGCCGTGGGCAGATCGATCCCCAGTCCGCTCAAGAAACCGACCGCATAGCCGGACCAGCCCACCGCCACGGCGCTGACGACCAGCGAATATTCAAGGATCAGGCTCCACCCCACGACCCAGGCGATCAGCTCGCCCAACACGGCGTAGGAATAGGTGTAGGCGCTGCCCGCCGTCGGCATCATTGTCGACAGCTCGGCATAGGCCAGGGCCGCGCAGGCGCAGACCAGTCCCGCAAGGCCGAAGCTGATCAAAACGGCCGGACCCGCCAACCCCGCCCCAACCCCAATCAGTGTCAGGATGCCGGTGCCGACGATCGCCCCGACGCCCAGGGCCAGCAGGTGCGGCCAGCTCAACGTCGGCTTCAGCCGCGGTCCGTCGTGCGGCGCCATCATGGTGTCGATCGATCGACGCCGGTTCCAGAAGGCCATGATGTTCGCTCCCCCGCCGCTTGCCGCGGCTGATTCCACGGGGACCATACTCCGTCGCAGAAAGTTTGCGAAAGCGCTTGCCAACCCCCGAACCTCTGGGTAGTAGGAGCGCCCTTCGGCAAGGCCTCGCCCCCGAAGACGCAGACGATCGGTCGGGTGATTAGCTCAGTTGGTAGAGCAGCTGACTCTTAATCAGCGGGTCGTAGGTTCGAACCCTACATCACCCACCATCGTCTTTCCCTAGCTTCCCAACAACCTCTTGGATTTCGCGCGGCGTGGCTTAAATGCCGATGCCTGCCGCTGAACGGAATCCGACCTATGGCCGACTACGACTACGACCTCTTCGTCATCGGCGCCGGTTCGGGCGGGGTGCGGGCGGCGCGGCTGACGGCGCTGGATGGCAAGAAGGTCGCGGTCGCCGAGGAATATCGTGTCGGCGGCACCTGCGTGATCCGCGGCTGCGTGCCCAAGAAGTTCATGGTCATGGCATCCGAAGTCAGCCACACGCTCGAGATCGCCGAGGGCTACGGCTGGTCGTTCGACAATGCGAAGTTCGACTGGCCCACCTTCCTTGAAGCCAAGGACGTCGAGATCGCGCGCCTGTCGGGCATCTACGCCGCCAATCTGGGCAAGGCCGGGGTCGAACTGGTCCACGGGCGGGCGGTCCTGAAAGACGCCCACACGGTCGAGATCGTCGGCAAGGATCGCACCATCACCGCCGAGAATATCCTGATCGCCACGGGCGGCCGCCCCTGGAAGCCGGACGAACTGCCGGGGATCGAGCACGCCATCACGTCCGAAGAAGCCTTCCACCTTCCGGAGCTGCCCAAGCGCATCCTGATCGCGGGCGGCGGCTATATCGCGGTGGAGTTCGCCGGCATCTTCGCGGGCCTAGGCGTGGAGACGACCCTGATCTATCGCGGCCCCAACATCCTGCGCGGCTTCGACGACGATGTGCGCGCACACCTGGCCGGAGAGATCGAAAAGCGCGGCATCAAGGTCATCCTGGGCTGCCAGCACGAGAAGATCGAAAAGACCGATACCGGCCTCGTCAACCACCTCGAAAACGGGATGAAGTTGGAGACGGACGTCGTCATGTTCGCCACCGGCCGCATCCCTTACGTGAAGGATCTGGGGCTGGAGAACGCAGGCGTCGAGTTGAATGAAGCGGGCGCCATCAAGGTCGATCCCCATTCCAGGACGACGGCGGACAACATCTGGGCCATCGGCGACGTCACTGATCGGATGAACCTGACGCCCGTGGCCATCCGCGAAGCCGTCGCCTTCCATCAGACCGTCTATCGCGACAATCCCCAGCACTTCGACTACGAGGCCGTGGCTACCGCCGTCTTCAGTCAGCCGCCGGTCGGGGTCGTGGGCCTCAGCGAGGCGGAGGCCCGCCGCTCCTGCTCGAACGGCGTCGATGTCTATGTCACCCGGTTCCGGCCCATGAAATACGCCTTCACCGGCTCGGATGAACGGGTGCTGATGAAGCTGGTGGTCGATGCCGACAGCCAGCGCGTGGTCGGCGTTCACATCGTAGGCCCCGACAGCCCCGAGATGATCCAGCTGGCCGCGATCGCGGTGAAGGCCGGCCTGACCAAGGCCCAGTGGGACGCCACATGCGCCGTCCACCCCACCATGGCCGAAGAGCTGGTCACGCTGAAGGAGAAGCAGTCGGGCGCGACCTCCGCCGGCTGACGCTTGCTCCTAGGGCCGGGGCCGCTCGCGGAACCGCTCGAGCAGGTCCAGCCGGGCGCTGAAGGGCACGGGCGTCACTGCCGGTCCCCGATTGCCGAAGTTCATCAGCCGGGTGTCCACACGGGTCGCCGTAGGCCAGCGCGGCCGCCCGACGCCGTTGGGATCGCCCGAGCGTGCGAAGGCGGTCCAATAGCTCATCATCGCCTCCGACGCCTTTCGGTCCCGATCCTCGACCGGATACGGCAGGGTGTTCAACGTGCCGAACACATAGGGCCGCTCGATCGCATGGGTCGCGCCGCCATGCGGCTCTGGGTTCTGCGGCGACGAGATATCGAACCGATAGAGCCAGGTCGGATGGCCCGCCTTGGTATGCAGCCGCGCCAGCATCCGGGCCGGCTCGGAGAACACCAGATCCGTAATCGCCAGCTTGTCGAAGGCCTCCAGCCCGCCATAGGCTTGAACCGCGTCGGCGCGCTCAAGCCAGGTCATGTCGTCGTCGATCTGACCATAGCCGTTGCGATCCGTGGGCCGCATCCACCAGAATTCAGCGCTGTTGCTGCCGATGATGAAGGGCACTGGGGCCTGCCGCCCCGCCTTGAACGCCGCCTCGACGGTGGACGGCACGATCCGCCCGTCGATCAGCGTCAGGTCGCCGTTGGCGAAGACCGGCGGCGGCGTCAGGAACAGATCGGCCGGCGCCGCGCGCAAATCCGCCGCCGTCCGCAGTCCCGCGCCGTAGGCCCAGACTTCGCCGCGCTCCCGCGCTGAAGGCGCGCCATAGGCGCCCTTGCGGTCCAGCGGCGTCTGCAACTCCCGCCCCAGGCCGGACTGAACGATCGCCCGATCGAACAGACCGCGCGCCGGCGGAGAAATCATCAGCCGCGTGACGATCGCCCCGCCCGCCGATTCGCCGAAGATGGTCACGTTCTTGGGGTCGCCGCCAAAGGCCGCGATATTGGCGCGCACCCATTTCAGCGCCGCCGTCACGTCCATCAGGCCGTAATTCCCCGCCGCCTCGCCTGCCGGACGCTCGGCCGCCAGCGCCGGATGATCGAAGAAGCCCAGCCGCCCCAGCCGATAGTTCAGCGTCACCACGACCATGCCGCGCTTGGCCAGGTTGGTTCCATCATACAGCGGCGCGGTTCCCGACCCGTTCACCAGGCCGCCGCCGTGGATCCAGACCATGACCGGCGCGGGCTGAGCCGCGCTGATGGGCCGCCAGACGTTCAGGTTCAGGCAATCCTCGCTCATCGGCAAGGGACCGACGCCAGGGTCGCCATTCGGGGGCGCCTGAATGCACAGCGGGCCATAGGCCGAGGCGTCGCGCTGGCCCTGCCAGGTCGGCGCGGGGCCGGGCGGTCGCCAACGCCGCTCGGCCGTCGGCGGCGCGGCATAGGGAATATTCTTGAACGCCGCCACTTCGGCATCGGCGCGTCCGTTCAGGACGCCCTGCGGAATGCGGACGGTGGGCTGGTCGGCTGCGGGCGCCATCATGAGCGAGAGGGTGGCGAAAACGCCGGCGATTGTCATGCGCGCTGATTAGCAAATTACGGCGGCGCGCCAATAATCTTACGATCACAGTTCACGACACGCGACGAGAGAACCGATTTCGATATGGCGCGTTATCGCCAAGCTGTGCGGGGTAGGCGTTGAACGAAACAGTGAAATCAAGCGACCTGACCGTCGATCTGGGCGCGGCTTTTGAAGCCTCGCCCAATCCATACGTGCTGATTACGCCTGACCTACGCATCGCCGAGGTCAACCAGGCCTATATGGATGTGACCGGAGCCAAGCGCAGCGATGTGCTGGGTCAGCCTCTCTTTGCCGCCTTTGACTCCGGCCCCGGATCCGATGCCCCTGAGAATGTTAGACAGGTGCGCGCCTCGCTTGAAAAGGCGCGAGACACACGTCAACGCGATCATCTCGCCGTGGTGCGCTTTTCGATGCCTCGAGTGCTAGCTGACGGCACCGAGGGTTTTGAGGAACGTCTGTGGAGCGCCACCCATACGCCCATCTTGAACGCCGACGGCGAAGTGGTCATGCTGCTTCAGCACACCACGGATGTGACGGACCTGGCGCCCGTCATCCGCCCGGATGAGCCGACCACCGCGCTGGACGCCATCGTCGGCGGCTCGGTCCTGCGTCGCGCCCAGTCGGTGCAGGAGGACAATCGTCGCCTCGAGACCGAGCGCAATCGTCTCGTTGAAATGTTCATGCAGGCGCCCGGCTTCGTCGCCATCCTGTCCGGGCCGGATCACCGGTTCCAGATGCATAACGACGCCTACAGCCAACTCATCGGTCACAGGGATATCGCCGGAAAGCCCGTCAGGCAGGCCCTGCCGGAACTGGAAGGCCAAGGCTTCTACGAGTTTCTCGATAGCGTCTTCGCCACAGGCGAACCCTATGAAGGCCGCGAAAGCGCGGCCCAACTGCAGCGCAAGCCCGACGGGCTGCTCGAAACCGTCTATCTCAACTTCATCTATCAACCGATCCGAGACGATGCGGGCGCGGTCGTGGGTATCTTCGTTCAGGGCCACGACATCACCGAAAACGTCTTGGCCGCGCAGCGTCAGAAGCTGATGATCGACGAACTGAACCACCGCGTGAAGAACACCCTGGCCACGGTCCAATCCATCGCCATTCAGACGGCCCGCTCCAACACCGATCCAACCAGCTTCGCCGAGACCTTCCAGTCCCGGATCATGGCGCTGTCACACACCCACAATCTGCTGACGCAAAGCCATTGGGAGGGTGCCGACCTGCGCGCCATCCTGGAGCATGAGACTGAAGCTTACGGGCCGACCCGCATAAGCCTGAATGGCCCGCCGGTGTCGCTGGAGCCCGCCGTCGTCCTGTCTCTGGGCATGATCTTCCATGAGCTTGCGACGAATGCCGCCAAATATGGCGCGCTTCATACCCCGGACGGTCGCATCCTCATTGACTGGGGCCTAGCGGATCAGCGCGACCGGAAACTGAAGCTGAGCTGGCGCGAAATCGGCGGCCCCAAGGTTACGGCTCCGGAAAGAAGAGGCTTCGGTAGCCGTTTGATCGAACGAAACATTCGACATGATCTGGCGGGCGAGATCGATCTGGTCTACGCCGCCGATGGATTGATCGCGGAACTGACGGTTCCACTGGACAGGACGGCCGCACAATGACTCAACCTCTGACCGGTCGCCGTGTCCTCGTGGTCGAGGACGAATCCCTCGTGGCCATGCTTCTGGAAACCATTCTGGAAGACATGGAATGCGTGCCGATCGGTCCCGCCTCCAATGTGGATGAAGGTCGAAAACTGGCTCGAGAGACGGAAAATCTCGACGCCGCACTGCTGGACGTGAACGTCGCCGGTCGTCAGGTCTTTCCCGTCGCCAAGGCGCTGAAGGAACGCGGCGTGCCGTTCGTCTTTTCAACTGGCTACGGCGAAGGCGGTTTGCCCGACGAATGGCGCGGCCAACCCACGATCCAGAAGCCTTTCACCGAAGCCGCCATCCGCGACGCCCTGATGAAGGCCATGGGCGTCGCCGAGGCCTGACCCTAACTCGGCATCCGCCGCGGCGCGAACCAGCCTTTGTCCGTTTTGTAAATACTGCCGGCGGCCGTCATAACATCCAGAGTGTGTCGTAGGTTTTCGGCGACCGCTTTCGCGCCCTTTGGAATCTCGAGACAGGATGCGAGATGTTCGACGTCCACCGGTCGCCCCTCCCCGCGCATCACCTCCAACACGGTCATAATCCGCGCGATTTCGTCAGATGGTAAGATCGGACGAGAAGTGGGCGCCTCTTTCTGCATCGATGGGTGTGATTTGCGGAATTTGGCAGACTTACCTGCATGGTAGTCAGGTCGAAGATAAAGAATCTGTCCCGCGTCTTCCTCAGCTGCTAGGCTTTGATTGAGCGCCACCAGGTGTGAAATGACGGCCTCGTCAACGAGATCAGAGGGCCATCCATAAGCTTGCAAAACCAGCGCATCCAAACGCTGGCTCATATGCAAAACCAGGTCCACGCATCCTGCTTGCCGGATGGTTCGATCATTTTCGGTAAGCGCTACGCCGGCCAGGATTTTTTGCATCACGTTGTACAGGCCCGTCATCGTCAGGTCAGCATTTTGGCCCAGCACGCGGGATCTAAGATCGTCCAGGCCCTCAGCAACGGTGGCGACTTCTTCACGCAGCAATGGACTTGCGTTGGGGAAGGGAAAGCGGTCGAAACACATTCCCTTAGAATAGACAGGTCGATCTGCGAGCTTTCCACCGACGGCTAGCGCCCACACCCGATGGATCCTGGATGACAGCACGCCCAGCACGAAAGGGGCGTCAGACGCGATGCAGACCAGCCGATTATCCGGCAATATCGAGGCGTCCAAAAACCGGAACCAACGATGTTTGGACGTCTCTACCGTCACAATGAAGCGCGACAATCCTTTCAAGGCCTGACGAAGTTCTCTTCTCGGCTCGCCGAAAACCCACCAGTTTTCACGATAAGACGCTCTGTTGTTAGCGTCCCGGTCCGGTTTCACTGTTTCCATCAAATGCTGCATGAAGCCGGGATGCTGTCGGATGGCCTCTTCCTGTGACCATCCGTACAGATCGATGGCTTGAAGGTCCCGCGAGCGGTCCGTCAAATCCTTGCCGTTGCGATAGAGCCTGAGGGGCGCCGTCTGTCGATCGATCGATTGGTTCGCCAATGCAGCGGCTTTCTCCGAAGCAATCAGGAAGCCGTCTCCCATCAACTGCACGCCACGGTAAGCCAGCATCTCGTTGGCCTTCAGGCGCACGGTTCGTTCGACCCCGCGCCCAAGCGTGAGATCGCTGCCGATATCGCCTTTGGCTTCTGAGTAGGTCACGCCTTCCGCGCTCTCCCGCGCAACCGTCAGCAGCCTCCCCCGCCCATTAGGACGGCCAGCTTCTGCGACCAGCATCGCCACCCTGACGGCTGCGGCGCCCCTACCCTTAATCCAAGGATGATCAGCAATGGCGAACGTCAATCGGATCGGCACGTCGCCATGAAGCCTCTCCTCAATGACGCGGCGTGAGAATGTTTGAGTGATTGAGTTCGTCGTCACAAAACCGAAACGCTGCAATGCCGGCGCAGGCATGGACTGGGTTCTAAGCGAACCATGGAGGTCATCGAACGGACCTCGGTTCGCGGCATCTTCGATAAGAATTTCCGCCGCTCGATCCCACCAAACTGTGACGATATCGGCAGACCGAAACCGCTCTCCACGAGACGCCCAGAGCGCCTCGGCGTAATCAGAGCCCAGTTCGTCGCGAATATTCTTCCCAGCGATAAAGGGGGGATTTCCGATGATGAAGTGGGCTTTTGGCCATGTTGGCGCGAACGGTTCAATGTGTCGTACGCCGTCTTTCGATGATGAACAGGGGATTTCGGTTGTCCGCAAGATCGCATCGCCCTGCTCGATGACGCAGTAATTCTTCAAAACTGGATTGGACGTAAGCACCTGGCCCGAGTGCCGGTAATGCCATTGTAGATGGCCGATCCACATGACGACGGTGGCTATCCAGACGGCTTGGGGGTTCTTCTCGATGCCCATGAACTGACGTGGGCCGACCGACAATCCATCTGTCTCAAGCACGCGCTGCGAAACACCCAGCGACGCCAGCCGCTCAACAACCTCGCCCTCAAGGCCCTTCATCCTGTCCATGGCGATATAAAGGAAGTTGCCCGTCCCGCAGGCAGGATCAAGCACTGTGATGTGGCACAAGGCGTTGTGAAAAGACTTCGCCAGCTCACAGGCCTTGCGAAGATATCCCTCCCGTTCAAGCTTATCGATTTGTACGCTCGTTGCTTCCCACTCGTCCTGCAGCACATCCATGATGGTCGCTTGGACCAACGTCTCGACCATGGCCTTTGGCGTGTAATGCGCTCCAAGCTCGCCCCTCTCCTCGGCGGACAAAGCATTTTCCATCAGCGCGCCAAAGATCCCAGGCTCGACCTTCGCCCAGTCGCAGGCCGCAGCCTGACACAAAATGTCCAGCTCGCTTTCCGAAACCGCGATCGCCGCGTCTTCGGCATACAAGCCGCCGTTGTACCAGAGCATGTCGCATCGAAGGACCGGGCAGTACCCCCCTGTATCCATCGTGCGGAACACCTGACTGATCGCTTTGCTGAAGTTCTGCGCAGCCCCCTGATAGCTTTTCAGGAACTCGCCAAAGGCTCGATCCGGGATCAGTTGAACGCTATCAGCAAACATGGCGAAAACGCACTGCATCACAAAGACGGCCACGCGCCGTTCCCATGCTGCGCGATGAACCGGATCGTTCGCTGCCCCTGCTTCGCACGAGAAGCGTTTTCGGAAGGACTGAACGAGGCGTCCCAGAAGCGCAGCAACTTCTGTCGTCGCCTCCTCCACACGCCTCGCAGGGTCCAGCGACATGGGATCGCTCCATACGGCCGCCAGGCGCTTCCTGATCTTGGGATCGCGTAGATCCGAAAGCGCAATCCGGTAGTTTTCGCGGTCTGGATACTGGAGGTAGGTCTTTCCCATCCGGCTGAAGTCGGACCAGAGTTCAATGGTCCGCCCCACGTCGATCATGATGAGAAACGGCGGCCATTCGTCCAGTGCTCGCGCATAGCCCTTTGCCTGGGCCCGAGCCTTCTCCATTTTTCGTTCGACAATGTCGGGCCCGACCAACTTCATCTGCTGCTTGTCAGGACTGTTGGCCAACCGCTTGGCTGTCTGTTTCGCTTCAAGCACGAAACATTCGCGACGATAGCAGTCGATGTAGCCCCAATGGGAGCTGCGGTCGTCGTGACGGAACCTTACGATCCGTTCGAACCCGTAATCGGGGTCGCCGACCTTTTCGTCGTTAGGAGCGGCGACGCCAAGAACCCTGCAGAGTTGAATAACAAAGGACTGTGCTGCCTGCCGTTCTGAAGCCGAGGCGTTCGTCCAAACCCTGATGAAGTCGTCCACATCCATAAGTCGCACCCCAAAGCAAGAATGCGTCTTTAGCGTGTGTTTTAAGCGGCCACAACCGATGATTACATTTTGCTGATAAGAGTTGGCTTGCCTAACCAATAGGAGAGTTCAGCAGGCCGCGAGATGTCCCAAATCGCCAAACCCGCGGCTTTGCCATTTTCGATGGTGCCGATCTCACCCGACAGACCCAGCGCCCGCGCAGCCTCTCGCGTCGCGCCGGCCAGGGCCTCTTCCGGCGTCAGACGGAACTGAACGCAGGCGAGGTTCAGCGCGGCGGTCATGGAAGCGACAGGCGAGGTGCCGGGGTTGCAGTCGGTGGCGACGGCCATGCGCACGCCGTGGCGGCGCAGGAGATCGATGGGCGGGGCCTTGGTCTCGCGCAGCATCAGATAGGCGCCGGGCAACAGGACGGCGACCACGCCCGTGGCGGCCATGGCGGCGACGCCTTCCTCGGTCGTATGTTCGATGTGATCGGCGGACAGAGCCTGATAGCGCGCCGCCAGGGCCGCTCCCCCTCCGTTCGACAACTGGTCGGCGTGCAGCTTGACCGGCAGCCCCAGTGCGCGCGCCCTGTCGAAGAGACGCGACACTTCTGCAGTGGAGAAGGCGATGGGCTCGCAATAGGCATCGACCGCATCGACCAGGCCCTCGGCATGGGCGGCGGGCAGGATCTCGTCGATGGCCAGATCAACATAGGCGGCCCGGTCGTCGCGATATTCAGGCGGCACGGCATGCAGGCCCAGATAGCTGGTGCGAACCCGCACGCCGCCCTCGCGCCCGATCCGACGCGCGACACGCAGCATCTTCAGCTCGGTCTCAAGGTCCAGACCATAGCCGGACTTGATCTCGATGGTGGTGACACCCGTCGCCTTCAGCCCCGCCAGACGCGTCATGGCGGAAGCGAACAGGTCATCCTCCGACGCGGCGCGCGTGGCCTTCACGGACGAGACGATGCCGCCGCCGGCCCGCGCGATCTCCTCATAGGTCGCGCCGCCCAGCCGCTGTTCGAACTCGGCCGAACGGTCTCCGCCGAACACCAGGTGGGTGTGGCAGTCGATCAGGCCAGGCGTGATCCATCGGCCATCCAGCCGCTGGGTTTCAGCCGCCTCTATGGCCGGCAGGTCAGCGCGTGGTCCCACCCAGGCGATGCGGCCATCGGCGACGATCACGGCGGCGTCCTGTATCGCGCCGTAAGGAACCGGTCCCTCGACCATGGTGGCGACATGGCAGTCGATCAGCAGACGGTCGGCCTTCATCGGCGAGGTTCCTTGGCCAAAACGGGTGAACGGCCTGACGAGAAGCGCGCAACGAGATCGTAGCGGTCGCCGGGGAAGGTCTGCCACACCCGCGTCACCCCCTGCCCGTCCCGCCATGTCCGCCGCTCGACGCACAGGCAGGCGGCGCCGGGCTTGAGTTCCAACAGGCGGGCAGCGCGGGCGTCCGCCGCGATCGCTGCAATGCGGTTCTCCGCCTCGGTCCACGGCGCAGAGTCCAGGAGCCAGCTTCCCGGCGGAACCGTATGAAAATCAACGCCTCTGGCTTGAGGGGCCGCGCCGAGCGCAATCAGCCGGTGTTCCAAGGCCAGGGGCGCGCCGTCGGCGCTGTGCAGACAGGTCAGATCCAGCAGAAGACCACCTGACGCAAGTTCGACTTCGTCCTCGCCGTCCGGCTCGCGTTCGATCCGCTCCAGCAGGACGTAGCCGTAAGCCTGCCCGCGCTCGATCACCTCGGCCCGCAGATCGGGAATAGCCAGGACGGCGGCGTGGGCCTTGGGCTGGGCGACGAAGGTGCCGGCGCGACGTCGGCGCGTCACCAGCCCCCGCCCCGCCAGTTCCGAAATGGCCTTGGACACCGTCATGCGTGAACAGCCGTAGCGCTCGGTCAGCTCATGCTCGAACGGAATGCGGTCGCCGGGCGATAGCTCGCCGGACAGGATGAGCCCCTCCAGGTCGGCGTAGATGCGGCGATGCAGACTCACCCCAACACCGCCGACAAGGCCTTGCGATAGCGCGCCACAATGCCGTCTCGGGCGATATGGCGGCCGTCTTTCACGACCTCCCGTCCCGCGCGCCACACCGAACGGATCGAGCCCGTCGGCGCGCCGAAAATCCAGCTGTCGAGCACCGCATCGCCCGACCGTCCCGCAAAGGCGACGCCGCTTGTATCCAGCGATACGATGTCCGCCGACGCCCCGACGCTCAGCCCCGATGCCGCGCCCGTCGCCTGGACGCCGCCCGCCAGCGCGCGATCAAACAAGGCGCGGCCCGTCGAGCGTTCAGGGTCCGCCATCACCGCGCGACCGCGAAGCGCCAGCCGCTGACTGTATTCCAGCATTTGCAGTTCCTCTGCGACGCCGATCTGCACGTTGGAATCGGTTCCGATGCCGAACCGCCCGCCGGCGCGCGTGAAATCGACCGCCGGGAAGACGCCGTCGCCCAGATTAGCCTCCGTGATCGGGCACAGGCCGACGACGGCGCCGCGCGCCACGACGCCGCGCCACTCGGCTTCAGTCACATGGGTGGAGTGGATCAGGCACCAGCGAGAATCGACCGGCGCATTGGCCAGGAGCCATTCGACCGGCCGCGCGCCAGACCAGGCCAGGCAGTCCGCGACCTCCTTGGTCTGTTCGGCGACATGGGTATGGATCGGACCGTCGCCCGCCAGCGCAGGTATGGCCGTCAGTTCATCCGGGCTGACGGCGCGCAGGCTGTGCGGCGCGACCCCGACCACGGCGTCGGGCAGATTGGCGGCCAGGGCCCGGCATCGGGTGACCAGATCGGCGAAACCGTCCAGGTCGTTGATGAAGCGCCGCTGTCCATGCGCCGGCGGCTGTCCGCCGAACCCGGCATGGGCGTAGAAGACCGGCAGCAGGGTCAGGGCGATCCCCGTCGCCTGCGCCGCCGCCACGATCCGCGCAGCGATCTCGGCCCGGTCCGAATAGGCCGCGCCGGATGGGTCGTTGTGCAGATAATGGAACTCGGCGACGCGGGTGAAACCGCCCTCCAGCATTTCCATGAAGGCCAGAGCGGTGATGGCCTCGATCTCTTCCGGACCGCCCCGATCTAGAAATCGATACATCAACTCACGCCACGTCCAGAAGTCGTCGTCCGAATGCCCGCGCGCTTCGGTCAGGCCCGCCATGGCGCGCTGAAAGGCGTGGCTGTGGACATTGGCGACGCCCGGCAGGGCGACACCGCCCCCCTCGTTCGCCGGGCTGCGCGCCACGCCGGGTTCCAGACTGACAATCCGCCCGCCCGCGATGCCGATGCGGACATCGCGCCCCCAGCCGTCCGGCAGCAGGGCCGCCTCGAACCAGAGGGTGCGATCCACGGGCTGCGGCTGAAGGGTCACTGGACAGGTCCGTGTCGTTACGATCAATATGTCTAGACATACCACGGTGGATCGATTTGGCGAGGGAGGCCGAACGGATGCAGGACTGGCTGACCATCCACGAAGGTTCGGCGCCGCTGGTGATCGGCCTGCCGCACACGGGGACCGACATTCCGCCCGCCATCGAGGCGCGGATGACCTCATCCTGGCTGGCCCGCAAGGACGCGGACTGGTGGGTGGATCGGCTGTACGACTCCGCGATCGACATGGGCGCGACGCTGGTGCGAACGGGGGTGTCCCGTAGCGTCATCGATGTGAATCGCGATCCGTCGGGCGTCTCTCTCTATCCCGGTATGACCACGACCGGCCTGTGCCCGACAGAAACCTTCGACGGAGAGCCGTTGTATCGCGCAGGCCAGGAGCCCGACGCGGCCGAAATCGCCGAGCGACGCACGGTCTGGTTCGATCCCTATCACGCCGCCCTGCAGGGCCAGTTGGATCGACTGCGCAGCGCCGGCCCGGTCGTCCTCTACGACGCCCATTCCATCCGGTCCGTCGTGCCGCGCCTGTTCGAGGGCGAACTGCCTCAGTTCAACATCGGCGACAACGACGGTGCCACCTGCGCCAGCGAGCTGACGCAGGCTGTCGAAAAAGCCTGTGCGATCAGCGGCGACAGTGTCGTCGTCAACGGCCGCTTCAAGGGCGGCTGGACCACGCGCCATTACGGCCAACCCGACGCAGGTGTTCACGCTATTCAAATGGGGTTGGCGGACCGGGGCTACATTCTCGATCCCGCCGGACCGGTGTCACCTGACAACTGGCCCAGCCCCTATGAGCCGGACCGCGCCGAGCCGATGCGCGGCCATCTGCGCCGCGTCCTGACCGCCTGCATCGCCTTCGCCGAGAGCCAACGATGAACACGCCCAACGCCCGGATCGTCCGCAGCCCGCGCGGACCGGAAAAGACCGCCAAGACCTGGGCCGCCGAGGCGGCCATGCGCATGCTGATGAACAACCTCGATCCCGAGGTGGCCGAGCGCCCGCAGGACCTCGTCGTCTATGGCGGCATCGGCAAGGCGGCGCGGGATTGGGCGGCGTTCGACAGGATTGTCGAGACCCTGCAGGCGCTGGAGGCCGACGAGACCCTGCTGGTGCAATCGGGCAAGCCGGTCGGCGTCTTCCGCACCCATCCCGATGCCCCGCGCGTGCTGATCGCCAACTCCAATCTGGTGCCGAAATGGGCGACGTGGGAGCATTTCAACGAACTCGATCGCAAGGGCCTGGCCATGTATGGCCAGATGACCGCCGGCTCGTGGATCTACATCGGCACCCAGGGCATCGTCCAAGGCACCTATGAGACCTTCATGGAGGCCGGCCGCCAGCACTACGGCGGCGACTGGTCCGGCAGATGGATCCTGACCGCAGGCCTTGGCGGCATGGGCGGGGCCCAGCCTCTGGCCGCGACCATGGCGGGCGCGTCCTGCATCACGATTGAATGCCAACGCAGCCGCATCGAGTTCCGACTGCGGACACGCTACGTCGACGTCATGGCCGAAACCCTGGACCAAGCCCTGGCGTTGCTGGAGCAATCGCTCCAGGACAAGAAACCCTTGTCGATCGGCCTGTTAGGCAATGCAGCCGATCTGTTGCCTGAAATGGTTCGCCGCGGCGTGCGGCCTGATCTGGTCACAGACCAGACCAGCGCGCACGATGTGATCAACGGCTACCTCCCCTCCGGCTGGACCGTCGCGGAATGGGAGGACAAGCGCGTCAGCGATCCTGACAGCGTCGCCGCCGCCGCACGCACCTCCATTGTCGCTCACGTGAAGGCCATGCTGGACTTCCAGGCCATGGGCGTGCCGACCACCGACTATGGCAACAACATTCGTCAGGTCGCCTTCGACGCGGGCGTGACGAATGCTTTCGACTTCCCCGGCTTCGTGCCCGCCTACATCCGCCCGCTGTTCTGTCGGGGGATCGGTCCGTTCCGCTGGGCGGCCCTGACCGGCGATCCGGAAGATATCAGAAAGACAGACGCGGCGATGAAGCGCCTGTTCCTCGACAATGCAGGTCTGCACCGCTGGCTCGACATGGCGGGCGAGCGCATTGCCTTTCAAGGCCTTCCCGCCCGCATTTGCTGGATCGGATTGGGTGATCGACACCGCGCCGGTCTGATGTTCAACGACATGGTGGCGTCGGGCGAACTGTCCGGCCCCATCGTGATCGGCCGCGATCATCTGGACAGCGGCTCGGTCGCCAGCCCGAACCGCGAGACCGAGGCCATGGAGGACGGATCGGACGCCGTGTCCGACTGGCCTGTGCTGAACGCTCTGTTGAACACGGCCTCTGGCGCCAGCTGGGTGTCGCTGCACCACGGCGGCGGCGTCGGCATGGGCTATTCTCAGCACTCGGGCGTCGTCATCGTCGCCGACGGCACTCCGGAGGCCGCCCAACGGCTTGAGCGGGTGCTGTGGAACGACCCCGCGACGGGCGTCATGCGTCACGCCGACGCCGGCTATGAGATCGCCCGCGCGGCCGCGCGCGAGCACGAACTGAACCTTCCGAGCCTGAAGGCCTGAGCCATGACCGCGATCACCCTCGGCCAATCGCCTCTAACCCTGGCGCAGCTTCGTGCGGTGCTGGAGGGGCCCGCTACCGTCTCATTGACGCCCACCGCGTGGGCCGATGTGGACAAGGGTTCAGCGACCATCGCCGCCATCGTCGCCGAGGGGCGCACCGTCTATGGCGTCAACACCGGCTTTGGTCTGTTGGCCAACACCTCTATCGCGCCTGACGATCTGGAGACGCTGCAGCGTAATCTGGTTCTCAGCCACGCCTGTGGAGTCGGGCCGCTGCTGCCGGATGCGGTGACCCGTCTTTTGATGGTGCTGAAGATCGCCAGTCTGTCGCGCGGCGCCTCGGGTGTTCGGCGCGAAACGCTGGAGGCCCTGATCGCCCTGGTAAACGCGGACATCCTGCCCTGCATTCCGTCGAAGGGATCGGTGGGCGCCTCGGGCGACCTGGCGCCCCTGGCTCATATGTCCTGCGTCCTGATCGGCGTGGGCGAGGCGCGGCTGAACGGCGAAACCTTGGAGGCCGAAGCGGCTCTGGCGAAGGTCGGCCTTACGCCTCTGACGCTGGGCCCGAAGGAAGGCCTGGCCCTGCTGAACGGCACCCAGTGTTCGACGGCGCTGGCCCTTGCCGGTCTGTTCGCGGCGGAGGCGGCGTTCGCCGCCGGCATCGCCGCCGGCGCCTTGTCGGTCGATGCGCTGAAAGGTTCCGACGCACCCTTCGATCATCGCATCCACGCCATGCGCGGCCAACCGGGCCAGATCGCCGTCGCCGCCCGCCTGCGCGAGTTGATGGCCGGCTCCGCCATCCGCGACAGTCACCGCGACGACTGCACCAAGGTACAGGACCCCTACTCCCTGCGCTGCCAGCCCCAGGTCATGGGCGCAGTCCTCGATGTGCTGACCAGCGCCGCCGCCACGCTAGCGCGTGAAGCCAACGCCGTGACCGACAATCCGCTGGTCTTCATCGAGGATGGCGACGTGATCTCGGGCGGAAACTTCCACGCCGAACCCGTTGCTTTCGCTGCCGATCAGATCGCCATGGCTCTGTGCGAGATCGGCAATATTTCGGAACGTCGCACCTCGATCCTGGTCGATCCCAAGATGAGCGAACTGCCGGCCTTCCTGGTCAAGGAAAGCGGGCTGAACTCCGGTTTCATGATCGCCCAGGTGACGGCGGCCGCCCTGATCGCCGAGAACCGCATGGTCGCCCATCCATGCAGCGTGGACACCGTGCCGACCAGCGCCAATCAGGAAGACCACGTCAGCATGGCCACTCACGGCGCGCGGCGCCTGCTGGACATGGCCGAGAACACGGCGACTGTCGTCGGCATCGAGCTTCTAGCGGCGGCGCAGGGGCTGGAATTCCATCGGCCGCTCACCAGCTCGCCGGCGCTTGAACAGGTCTTCGCCATCGTGCGAGAAGCCGCCGCACCCTATGCCAGCGACCACTATTTCGCCCCGGACATCGCTCGCGCGACCGACGCCGTACGCGCGGGTCGTTACCGAACCTTCGCGGCGGACCTGCTGCCTTCGGCCTGATCCGGCTCAGCCGCCGAGAACACCTAGGTGTTCCAACAGGATGGCCGTGCCCAGACCGATCAGCGCCACGCCGCCGATGATCTCTGCGGTTTTGCCGAAGCGCGTGCCAACAGCCTTGCCGATCAGCATGCCGATGGTGGTCAACACGAAGGTGGTGAAGCCGATCGAGGCGGCGATCACCCAGATATTGGCCCCGATGAAGGCCAGACCCACGCCCACGGCCGCGGCGTCGATGCTGGTGCCGACCGCCGTCGCCACGAGCGCCCAAGGGCCGGACCGGCGCGGCGCCTCCTGCTCGTCCGCGCCCCGCGGTTGAACGCCTTCCCAGATCATCTTGCCGCCGACGATCAGCAGCAGGGTGAAGGCGATCCAGTGATCCACCTTCTCAACCAGTCCGGCGGCGATTATGCCCAATCCCCAGCCGATCAGGGGCGTGATCGCCTCGATGACGCCGAAGACTAGTCCAGCCTTGACGGCGTCCTTGACGGCGGGTCGATGCGACGCCCCGCGACCGACGGCGGCCGCAAAAGCGTCCGTGGACATACTGAGCGAGAGAATGGCGATGGCGCCTGGGGTCATGAAACAGCACTCGACCGGACGCGTGACAGCGGTCCTGCACCGGCCGGTCGCGGCGTCAGGACACGCTGGTCTCGCTAGGCGGTGGTTCCGCTGATCGCGCCACGCGCCGAAGCGCGAGTATGTTGACGCGATCCCGACGATGAACGCCGGAAGCTACTCCCCAACAGGAGGCGGCTCTCTACACGCCGCTTCCTGCGCTTGGCAACCTCACAGGTCGATCAGGCGCCCGACTTGGGCGCCATCGCGGCGGGCGCATCATCGCGCGCCGAGGTCGATGCGCCGGCCGGTTGGCGCTCGACCGTCAGGGCATAGGCGCCCATCTGGTTGGGCCCATAGGCGCGGGCGCGCACGACGTACCAGCCGTCGTCCGGCGCGGTCCAATCCAGCTTGGCGTGCGCGTCAGACAGGCTGTCGTCATCGGTGGCCAGGCTGGTGAAATCGCCGTCCTCGTCCTGCTTGCCCAGGTCGATGAAGGAGTCGAAGACGTTGGACACCATCGTCAGACGCAGCTTCTCGTCCTTCTTGGCCTGGAAGCGGTAAGCGTCGAAAAAGGCGCCTTCGTCGCTGAGCGCGGCGCTGTTCGACAGGGTTCCGCGCACGGTCGACCCGATCAGCAGGCTGCCGGGCTTGGGCTCTGGCCCGCGATCCAGCAACTCCAGCGAATAGAGGCCCTTCCCTTCCGCATCCAGCGGCATGGCGCGGACCACATAGTTCCCGTCCGAAGGCAGGGTGAAGTTCAGCCTTGAATCGGTGCCCTCGGCCAGGCCGTCGTCATCGCTGGCCAGGGCCTCGAATTCACCCTCGGCCTTGCCGATCTCCAGATAGGCGTCGAAGTCGCCGGACCGCAGGATCGCCTGGACACGCTGGCCTTCCGTTCCGGCAAAGACATAGGCGTCATAGCGTTTGCCGTCATCGCCCTGGGGATCCTCGTCGGTGATCTCGCCTTCCACGGTTTGACCCAGGGTCGCCGTGGTGGGCGGCGGCGGCGGCGCGGTTTCGGTCAGCTTCAGCGTATAGTCGCCCTCGGCCTCGTCGCTGAACCCGCGCGCCTCGATGATGTAGTCGCCGTCGGCGTCCAAGGTGCGCGCAATGCGGGCGTCGGTGCCCGAGCCGGCGCCGTCATCGTCCTCCGCAAGGACAGTATCGTCCGAAGCACGGCGAAGCGTCAGATAGGCGTCGAAGTCGCTCGACTTCATCTCGATGGCGACGCGCTGGCCGTTCGTCCCGGTGAAGCGATAGGTTTCCGCGCGCTGGCCGCCGTCGTTCGTGGCGCTGTCCGAGCCCAGTTCACCCTTGATCTCGTCACCGATCGCGATCGGCTTTGACGGCGGCGCGGGCGGCGCCTCGGCCAGGCCCAGTTCGTAGCGACCCAGCCCGTCTTCCAGCGACGTGGCCCGGATCACATATTCGCCGGCCGTCGGCGCCGTGAAGGTCAACCGGGAATTCAGCCCGCCGCCGGGCGCATCGTCGTTCGAACTGATCTCGACGAAATCGGGACCGTTCATCCGCCCGACCCGCACCAAAGGATCGAAGGCCTCGGAATCCAGCGTCACCACAAACCGATCGCCGGCGTTGGCGCGGAAGGCGTAGGCGTCATAGCGGCCGCCGTCTTCCTGCTCAGGATCGCGAGTCGTCAGTTCGCCGCTCTGGGTCGCCCCGACACGAATGCCGCCGGGTCGCGGCGCACGCGGCGGCGCCGGGCGTTCCCGCAACGACAGACGATAGTCGCCGCCGTCCAGTCCGCTCAGCGTCCTGGCCCTCAGAACATAGGTCCCCGCCTGTTCCGGCGTGAACCGCAGCCGCGCATTGGTTCCGTCCCCCAACCCGTCGTCGTCGGACGCCAGCGGCTCGCCCGCTGCGCCGTCGTCGTAGACTTCCAGATAGGCGTCGAAAGCGTCCGATCTCAGCGTGGCTTCCAGCCGCTGCCCCGCCCGCGCCTCGAACCGATAGTCGTCGTATCGATATTCGTCGTCCGCCGCCTTTGCGTCGCTGTCCGTCAGGGCGCCGTTCACATCGGCGCCGATGCGCAACGACTGCGCGTCCTGGGCCACGGCCGGCGCGACCGCCCACAAGAGGGCCAGGGCGCTGACAGCGGCGGCGAGCGACGGACGGTTCATGAATTCCTCCAGCATAGGCTGCGGATCATAGACGCCGAACCGTGACGGCTGTAAACGCGCCATCCTGATTTCCTGCCAGACGGAGCTGCCATGTCGGCCCAATCCACGCCTGCGACCCTGATCGACGGCAAGGCCTTCTCGGCCGCCCTGGTGGAACGCGTCGGCGCGGCCGTCGCCCGGCTGGAAGCCGCGCACGGCGTCAAACCCGGTCTGGCCGTCGTCATCGTCGGCGAGGATCCGGCCAGCCAGATTTACGTCCGCAACAAGGGCGAGACGACGCTGCGAGCCGGCATGCGCTCCGATACCCACCGCCTGGCCGAATCGACCGGCCAGGACGAGCTGCTGGCCCTGATCGCTCAGCTGAATGCGGATGCGGGCATCCACGGCATCCTGGTCCAACTGCCCCTGCCCGCCCACATCGACGCGACGGTGGTTCTGGACGCCATTTCGCCGGACAAGGATGTGGACGGCTTTCACGTGGTCAATGCGGGTCGTCTGGCCGTCGGTCTGCCGGGTCTGGTCCCCTGCACACCTCTGGGCTGTCTGATGCTGCTGAAGGATCAACTCGGCGATCTGTCGGGCCTGAACGCCGTCATCGTCGGCCGTTCCAACATCGTGGGCAAGCCGATGGCGCAACTGCTGCTCGGCGAAAGCTGCACGGTCACCATCGCCCATTCGCGCACGCGGGATTTGCCCGAGGTCTGCCGCCGCGCCGACATTCTGGTCGCCGCCGTCGGTCGGCCCGAGATGATCAAGGGCGACTGGATCAAACCGGGCGCCACCGTCATCGACGTGGGCATCAACCGCGTCCCCTCGGCCGATCCCGTCAAGGCCGCCGAGGGCAAGACCCGCGTCGTCGGCGACGTGGCCTTCAAGGAGGCGGTCGAGGTCGCGGGCCGCATCACGCCGGTGCCGGGCGGCGTCGGGCCGATGACCATCGCCTGTCTGCTGGCCAACACCTATTCGGCCGCCTGCCGCCTCAACAATATCCAACCGGAGCCATTGGACGCTTGATGCATTCATTGGGCCGGTGAATAGTCCCGCTCCACGGCGCTATCGCCGAACGGGAGATGTCATGGTCCGCCTCAATGCCCGCGCCGTCGCTCTGACCGGCGCTCTGATGATCGTCCCCGCCGTGGCGGGCTGCGGCTACAACACCATTCCGACCAAGCAGGAACGCGCCGAGGCGGCCTGGGCCGATGTGCAGAGCCAGTATCAGCGCCGCGCCGACCTGATTCCAAACCTGGTCGCGACAGTTCAAGGCGCCGCGATTCAGGAACGCACCACCCTGACCGACGTGATCAACGCGCGCGCCCGCGCCACCTCGGTCAACGTCTCGGCCGACGACCTCGATAATCCGCAGGCCTTCCAGCAGTATCAGGAAGCTCAGGGCCAGCTGTCAGGCGCCCTTTCGCGCCTACTGGTGACGGTCGAGGCCTATCCGCAACTTCAGGCCAACCAGAACTTCCTGACCCTGCAGTCCCAACTGGAAGGCACCGAGAACCGCATTCAGATCGCGCGCCGCGACTACAATGAGGCCGTGCGCGACTACAACACGACCTTGCGCACCTTCCCTCAGGTGATCTGGGCCAAGACCCTGCATGGTGGGTCGCAGCCGATGCAGCTATTCACCGCCACCGCCGCCGCCCAATCGGCGCCGCAAGTCAACTTCAACCTGAACGCCCCGCCCGCCAACGCCTCGGCGCCCGGCGGCGGCGCACCGGCCGTGGCCCCGGGCGCAACCCCGCCCGCCCAGTGACGAACCTTCAAGCGGCGGCGCGGCGTTCGCCGGGCGTCGCCGCCCTCCTCTTCGGCCTTGTCATCGCCTTGCTGCTGGTCCTTCCGGCGGCGGCGCAGAGCAAGATCGACTTCCCGCCCCTGACCGGCCGCGTGGTCGATCAGGCCAATCTGCTCGACCCAGCGACGGAACAGGCGCTGACAGACAAGCTGGCGGCGCTCGAATCCAGCTCAACTGATCAGCTTGTGGTCGTGACGGTCAACAGCCTTCAGGATCAGGAGATCGAGGACTACGGCTATCAGCTGGGTCGCGCCTGGGGCATCGGCCAGAAGGAAAATGACAACGGCGCCCTGCTGATCGTCGCGCCGAACGAACGTAAGGTGCGTATTGAAGTCGGCTATGGGTTGGAGCCCATTCTGACCGATGCCTTCTCGTCTCAGGTCATCCGCAACGACATCCTGCCGTCCTTCCGCGACGGCGACTACCAGGCCGGCGTGATCAAGGGCGTCGACGCCCTGATCGCCCAGCTATCGCTCGACCCCGCAGAAGCGCAGGCGCGTGCTCAGGCCGCCGCGGCCGAGCAAGCCGACACCAAAGGCGACTCCATCATTCCGCTGGTCATCATCGCCGGGCTTTTCCTGTTCATCTTCTTGATCGCTATGCGGTCCGGGCGCGGACGACGCAGCAATGTCAGCTCGGTCCTGCTGTGGGCGGCGTCCGAGGCGCTGCGGAACTCCGGCAGAGGCGGCGGCGGTTGGGGCGGCGGCGGATTTGGCGGCGGGGGCGGGTTCGGCGGCGGCGGCGGCAGTTTCGGCGGCGGCGGCGGCAGTTTCGGTGGCGGCGGCGCCTCGGGGGGATGGTGATGCAGATCACGGACAACGACCGCACCCGCATCGCCGAAGCCATAGCGGCGGCCGAGCGTCAGACGTCGGGTGAAATCTTCTGCGTCGTTGCGCGTCGTGTCTCGACCTATGTGGACGTCAGCCTGGCCTGGGCGGCGGCGATGGCGCTTTTGGCCCCGATCGTCTTCGTTCCGTTCGTGCTGGATCTTCGCTGGCCCAGCGATGGCTGGGAGGCGGCCCACCAGGCCGCGCAAGAGGCCACGACGGCGCAGGCCCTGGGCCTTTACGCCCTGTCGCAGGCGGTCGTTTTCGTCGGCGTCTTTCTGCTGACCCGCATCCCGACCGTGCGCCGTCTCGTGACGCCCGCCGGGGTCAGGCGCGGCCGCGTCAGGGAGGCGGCCTTGCAGCAGTTCATGGCCCAGGGCGTTCATGTCACGCAGGAGCGTACGGGCGTGCTGATCTTCGCGGCCATGGACGAACATCAGGTCGAACTAATCGCCGATGAGGGCATCTACGAAAAGGTCGATGAGGACGCTTGGGCTCAGGCCGTCGCCGTCCTGACCCGCGAACTGCGCGCCGACCGCCCCGTCGATGGCTTCGCCGCCGCCGTCGGTCTGTGCGGCGAGGTTCTGGCCCGCCACTTTCCGCCGCGCGCCGACAATCGCAACGAGTTGCCCGATCATCTGATCCTGCTCTGATCGTCGCATCGGGGTCGCATTCGCGCGCCAGAAGGCCTAGCCCACGGTCATCTTTCAAACAGCCGCCAGCTCATGCCTCGCCTGCTTACCTACAATGTTCACCGCTGCGTCGGCACGGATCGCCGTCTGGATGTCGGCCGGATCGTCGCCGTCATTGCCGAATTCGAGCCGGACATCGTCTGCCTGCAGGAACTGGACGTGGGCCGCGCGCGCACGGGCGGGGTCGATCAGGCCGAGGCGATCGCCGACGGTCTGGCCATGACCTCACGCTTTCATCCGGCGATGCGGGTCGAGGCGGAACAGTACGGCGACGCCATCCTGACCCCGCATCCCGAACGGCTGATCCGCGCCGGCGCCTTGCCGACGGTGAGCGGCATTCCGGGTCTGGAACCGCGCGGCGCGATCTGGTCGGAAATCGAGATCGACGGCACGGCCGTCAACGTCATGAACACCCACCTGGGTCTGGTTCCGCGCGAGCAGCGGCTTCAGGCCGCCGCGTTGGCCGGATCCGGCTGGGTCGGCGGATGCGAGGGACCGATCCTGCTGGCCGGCGATTTCAACGCCACCTCCATCACCCGGCCCTATCAGACCCTATGCCGCAGCCTGCAGGACTGCCAGCGTCAGTTGGGCCAGAAGCCCAGCGTAAAAACCTTCCCTTCGGCCTTCCCCGCCATCCGCATCGACCACTGTTTCGTCAGCCCGCATATCCGCATCCGCGCGGTGCGATCCGCCTTCTCGCCCCTGGCCCGCGTCGCCTCGGACCACCTGCCGCTGATCGTCGATTTCGAGGTCGTTCAACCCGGCGCGTGACCGCCCTCGGACGCCGGTCGCGTGCGTTGCGAGCGGTTCAGACGCTTCCAAGGCCGCCAGGCGTCGCTGGACGACGTCGGGTCGCCCAGCTGCCATTCAGCGAACATCCGTTGAATTCGCGTCGGCGGCTCCGAGCCCAGCGGCTTCAGCCGATCGGTTTCGAAGTTGCAGATCGCCTGCCCCACCGAGCCGAAGACGCCCTCGACCGCCGCATAGTCCTCCGTTGCGACGCCTAGCCAATGGGCGATCGTCCGGTGACGGTGCGCCGTGATGAAGGCCCGACCGGCCGCATCGACAGGCTCGGCGGCGATGTCGCATTCTGTATCCAGGCCCATCGACCGGTTGTTCAGATTGGTGGACCCAATCCGCAGAAGCCGGTCATCGATGATGGTCACCTTGGCGTGGACGATGATCCGGTCGCCGTCGGCGGTCAGCGGGGCGAAGGCGAAAAAGCGGTTGTATTTGTCCGCCTGCTCCAGCCGGTGCAGCACCTCGGCCCGGGCCGTGTCCATGGTCATGCTGTCGAACCAACTCGGGCTCTTGGCGGTCGAGATGACGATGACCTGCGGTCCATCCACTTCGGCCAGTCGTTCGGCTAATGCGGCGGCGATGACCGGCGAGGTGAAATACTGGTTTTCGATATAGATCAACCGCTTGGCGCGCCTGATGGATTCCAGGTGCAAGGCCTCGCTCTCGCGCACCTCCTGACGCCCCGACCATTTCGGCTCGGTGCGGGCGATGCCGACGGGCACGTCGGTCATCTGCACCGGCACGCCGTCAGGCCAGGGATCGTCCTCGACCTCGTCCGCGATGGTGCGCTCCCACGTCGCCTTGAACCAGCGTTCGCGCGCCAGATCGCCCAGCGCACGCGCCGCAGGGCCGTCCATCACGCTCATCACCTCGTGACGCGCCTTGCAGATCAGACCGCTAGGCAGGGCGCGGCGCGGGTCGCCATCCAGATGTTCGTCGGAATCCCAGCGATCGGTCGAGATGTCGCCGCCGCCGCAGAAGGCCACCTTGTCGTCGATGACAACAACCTTCTGGTGATGACAGGCGCCGATAGGGCCAGGGGAATCGAGCCGGAACTCCACCATCCGCTTACGGAACCAGCGCTGCGCCTTGTGCGGATAGAAGCCTTGCGACGCGGCGATCAGCAGCGGCGATTTCCAGATGAGCAGTCGCACATCCAGGTCCGGCTTCTTCTTGACCAGCATCCGCAGCTGGCGACCGATCTCGGCCGATTTGTCGCCGGGCCGCGTCTCCGGGTCCAGATGGGTGCGGGGATCGAACTGCCATCCCAGCAGCACGATGGAGCGTTGCGCCTTGTGGATCGCAGACGACAGGGCGTCGAAATAGGCTTCGTTTTCCATCAGCACCGAAAAACGGTGCGCGACGGCGGACGTCCAAAGGGCGGGCCCCGGCTCCAGCAGACTGCCTTCGTAACTGTCGCCGGCTAAAGTCATGCGACCTATCTGTCTGATTCGCGTGACATGGTGTCGAAGCGCCTGCATCCTCCGTTCCACGCGCGTGTCCTTCGGTCAATCTTTCAGGGCGGGATTGTGACGTTCGCCGATTTGGCGCATAAGGAGCGTAGCCATACAGGCTGCGAGGGAGGGTAGAATGCAGGCGCTTGTCGAACTGATCGCTGGCTTCATCGCCCTGCTGGCCGCCGCCGTCCTGACGCAGTTCGGCGTCGACACTCACAACCCCAACCACGGCGACCGCGAAGTGCGCCGTGTGGTGGAGTGTCGGGACACCGGCTCCAACGCCACTCTGCTGTCCGACTCCAAGCGCGACTGCTGAACGCTGCGGCGCTTTGCGCGCTGCATGACGCGGTTCATCGACAGGTTGCGGGCTTGAGTCGGTTTCGTCCGCATCGATCATGCTCTAGGGTTTCCTCGGCGCTGTCGGACGCCCGCGTAGAGATCGAGTTTTTGAGCTTATGAAGTCTCCCAAACGGCCGCCGCTGAAGCTGACCGACGACGAGGCCGTCGCGCCGGTCGAGCTTTCGACCTCAGACGAAATGCCGGTCGATGAGGCGACACCGTCGCTCGACCCGATCCCCGAGCCTGATTTCGAAATCGTGCAGCCGACGTTCGAGCCGCCAATGTCCGAGCGCCGCCGCCGTCGCCTGCTGGAAGAGCAGCGGCAGGCCGAGGAACGCGCCCTTGCCGCCGAACGGGGCGCCGCCCCCGTCAATGCGAAACCGACGCCAGAGACTCCTGTCGATATGGCCGTCGCCGTCGGTCAGCCGCCCGCGCCGTTCGAGCTGTCCAAACCACCCGCTGTGAAAACCGTTCAAGCCAAGGCCCAGGCCGAGCCTTCCGGGCGCCATGCCTATGTGATCGCGGGTATCGCCTCCGCCCTGTGGATCGGCGGCGTCGCCTCCTGGGCCGCTTACGAGTTCGGCGCCGGCGGGGCGGAACTGGATCCGCTGCGGATCGCCATCTACGCCCTTATCGCCCTTGCCCCTGCGGGCTTGGCCATCATGCTGGCCCATGCCGTCCGACAGGGCGCCGGTCTGGCCGCAGAGACCCGTCGCGCCCGGCAACTGGCGGAGGCTTTGGTCGCCCCGACCGCCCTGGCCGCCCAGCAGACCGGCGAGGTGCTTCAGTCGCTGCGTTCCGACATCGATCACGCCACCCTGGCGGCGGAACGCGCACGCAACGACATGGCCCTGCTTCGAGAGGCGCTGGCCCAGGAGACAACGCGCCTGAACGAGGCGGCCGAGAACGCCGGCCGCACTGCGCGTCGTCTAACCGAAAACCTGGGCCGCGAGCGCGACCAGATGCAGACCCTGGGCATCCATCTGGATACGCAGGCGTCGGGCGTCATCGACGCCGTCGAGCGTCAGTCGCGCATGGTCGCCGACGCCTCTGATCTGGCTCAGGCGCAACTGCGTGAAGCCGAGGCCGCCCTCGCCGCGCGCGCCGCCGACCTCGCCGCCGCCGCTGGTGAAGCCCAAGACGCCGCCCGCGTGGCCTCCGACGATCTGGCGCGCCAGACCATTCGACTTGAGAACGCCGGTTCGGGCGTCGCCGAGCAGATCCAGTCCGTCGAAGAAGGCCTCAGCCAGCAGCGCGCCGCCCTGGTCACCGCCGCCTACGCCCTGCGCACCGATCAGGAGGACTTCTCCGCCCAGGTCGAAAGCCAGCGCGCTCAACTGATCGAACATCTTTCCGCCACGCGCAGCGCCGCGGGCGATCTGGATCGCACCACCCAGACCTCGGTCGAGTCCATGCGCGATCTGGTCGAGGCGGCTACCGACCAGTTCCGCGCTCTCGTCGAAATGTCGCAACGCGAGGCCGACGGCTTCGATTCCGCCACCAAGCTCGCCCTGGATCGCTTCGAAGCCCTGGCGGCCGAGGCGCGCGACGCCCTGATGGAAGAGACGCGCCGCGCCCTGGAGCAGATGCGCGCCACGGCCGAGGATTCTCGCGCCGCCGCCGCCGACGCCGCCGAACAGGCGCGTCTGCGCACCGACCGCCTGGGCGAATCCTTGTTCGACGCGGCCCAAAAGGCCGACACCGCCGCCGACGCCCGCATCGCCGACGCCCGCCGCATCGTCACCGAAACGTCCGGCCTGGTCGAAGAGACCGGCGAGCGGATGGTCAGCCGCCTGGAAACCCTGGTCGCACGTCTCAACAACGCCTTGTCGGAAATCGACACCGCCGTCGCCGACATCGACGAACGCGCTGCGCGCCTGCCTCAGGAAGCTCGCGCCCGCGCCGACGCCGTGCGCGCCACGGTCGAGGAAGGCCTGGCCTCCCTTTCCGCCGCCTCGCGCAAGGCGGCCGAGGACACCGAGGCGCTGGATGTCGGCTTCCAGGATCGCGTGCGCCGAAACTACGACATGCTGACCGAGGCCGTGCGTCTGATGGGCGTGGTGTCGGGCGATACGACGCCGGCGCGTCGTCGCGAGCCGGCCGCAGAGATCGAAGCCCGGCCAGAACCTCGTCCCGAGCGCCGGACCGATCGCCCAACGCCTCCCGCCTCGCCGCCCGCCGAGGAGCGCAGGTTTGGTCTGCGCAGTCGCCTGCGGCTCGAGCCCGCAGAGACGCCCCCGCCGGCGACGGACAAGGGCCTGGATTGGAGCGATCTGATCGACGGCGACGACGACAACGAGGCGCCGCTGGAACTGGACACGCCCTCCCCTTCGCCTGCCGAGGCCGAGGCGCTGTCCGACCGGGTCGCCGCCGCCATCCGGCGCATGGGCGTCGATCCCAACGCCCTTCTGCCCCGCTCCCGCGTCGAAGAGGCCGCCCGCGCCTTCAGCAATGGCGACCCCGACGCCGCGCGTCAGATCGTGCGTCGCGTCGCGCCGGCCGCTGTCCGCAGCGTGTCTCGCCGTGTCCTCAGCGACGCCGAACTGCGCGCCGACGCCGAACGCTATGTCCGCAACTTCGCAGTCATGCTGAACGCTTCCGCCCGCGCTGGAGACAGCGCAGCGGTTCAGTCCAGCCTGGCGTCGGACAGCGGTCGCGCCTTCATGTTGCTGGATGCGGCAGTCGGCGACCTGGGCTAAGACTTTTGCGGACTTGACGGCGTCGGGAAGTTACAGCCTCTTGCACGTCACCGAACTGTCATGGATGGGGCTATGGCTGGCACGATGAACGAAATCGACAGTCGTGCCAGTGGTGATCGCCGCCCTGGCATCATCATCTGCGCCTATGACGGCGATGATGACGGGTGGGACCTGGTCGAGGATCTGTCGGGCGAAATCTGGAGCCCCAGCGGGGCCCGCGCTGTGCCTATCGCCGCCGCCGATCCCGACGAACTGGCCTCGACCCTGGCCGCCCGTCTCGGCAGCGGGGAATGCCGGGCCGTCCTCCTAGTCGGACGCACGCAAAAGGGCGCAGGCTTCCGGGTCCAGATGCGCGCGGAAAACCGCACCCTCGACTACAAACACCGCCTGTCCAGCACCGGGCCGGGCGTGGCCCGCACCACGGCGCCCGTCGCCGACATGGTTCGCGCCCTGACCGCCGCCGGGCTGCAGGCCGACGCCTCATCCGACATTGAAGAGGACGCCGGCTCCTATCTTCTCTATCGCGTGCTCTCGGACCTGCCGGATGGGCCGCTGACGCCGTCGATCGGCCTGCTGCGCGCGCCCGCCCCCGCCAACGAAGCGGCGGTGCGCAAGGGCGTCAAGGCCGCCGCCTCGGCCATGGCCAGCCACCTGACGCCGCTGCCGCGCGTCGGTTAACCTTCCTGGGTCGCAGACATCGGCGAACTGGCGGTCTAGGGTTTTCGAATGACAGTGAGTCGCAACCTGATCGTCTTCGCCGCCCTGAACGGCGCCCTGGCCGTGGCGCTTGGCGCCTTCGCCGCGCATGGCGCCGGGCCGCAGATTAAGACCTTGCTGACCACTGGCGCCCAGTACCAGATCGTCCACGCCGTCTTCGCCTTCGCCTGCGCCCAATGGACAGGAGGCGGCGGGCTGGCGCGGCTTGCGGGCTGGCTCGGATCAATCGGCGGCCTCATCTTCTGCCTCGCCCTGGCGGCGATCGCCTTTCTCGGCGTGCCGGCGTTCGGCGCCGTAGCCCCGATCGGCGGCCTGTTGATGATCGCCGGTTGGCTCTGCCTGGCCTTTGCGGCCTTGCGTTCTCGCCCCTGATTTCCTCGTAGAAAGACCAAGCATCCATGGCCTTCCCCACGCCCGCCGAGCCGCGTCGTGTGCTCCACCCTGAGATCGAGGCCTATGCCTCGGGTTGGATGCCGACCGAAGGCGTGCATGAAATCTATTACGAGGAGTCCGGCAATCCGCACGGCCTGCCGGTTCTGGTCCTTCACGGCGGACCAGGCGGTGCGGTCAATCCGGGCATGCGCCGCTTCTTCGATCCCGCCGTCTATCGCATCATCATGTTCGACCAGCGCGGCTGTGGTCAGTCGCGGCCCCACGCCTCGCTGGAAGACAACACGACCTGGACCCTGATCGACGACATCGAGCGCCTGCGCGCCCTGTGCGGCGTCGACAAATGGGTGGTGTTCGGCGGGTCTTGGGGTTCGACCCTGTCGATGGCCTACGCCATCACCCATCCTGAGCGGGTCATCGCGCTGCTGCTGCGCGGCATCTTCCTGCTGACGAAAAAGGAGTTGCACTGGTTCTATCAGGACGGCGCCTCGATGATCTTCCCCGACGCCTGGGAGCGCTTCATCGCCCCCATCCCCGAGGCCGAGCGCGGCGACCTGATGGCCGCCTATTACAAGCGGCTGATCGGCGATGACGTCGCCGAGCGCAAACGCTGCGCCGTCGCCTGGTCCAGCTGGGAGGGCGAGACCGTCAGCGTCGAGGGCCCCAACGCCCGGCCTGACAAGTTCGCCGAGCCCGACTTCGCCGTCGCCTTCGCGCGGATCGAGAACTGGTTCTTCACCAACGCCGGCTTCTTCGAGGAGGACGGCTGGCTGCTGAAGAATGTGGACCGGATGCGGCATATCCCGTGCTGGATCGCGCAGGGCCGGTTCGACGTGGTGACGCCGATTTCTGGCGCCTGGGCGCTGCACCGCGCCTGGCCCGAGGCCCATTTGGACATCGTCGTCGACGCCGGCCACGCCTCATCGGAACCGGGCATCGTCGACAGCCTGGTGCGCGCCGCCGACTGGGCTGCAAGCCTCCAGGCATGAAAAAGCCGCCGCGCAGGACAGCGCGGCGGCCTTTCCATTCTGAAAAATCAGAACCGTTTTGTGGTTCGATTGTCGATGCTCCACGCGCCCGGACCGGCGGTGAAGATGTACAGGAAGATGAAGCAATACAGGATGGCCGCGTCGCCGCCGTTCACCGCCGGATAGGGGCTGCTGGGGAAGTGGAACATCCAGTAGGCCACGGCCATCTGGCCCGAGGCGATGAAGGCGGCCGGACGCGTGAACAGGCCCAGGATCAGCAACAGGCCCGTGATCAGCTCGATCACCCCCCCGATGCCGAACAGCGACAGCAGCTCCTGCTGACCGGGCTCGGCCCCGGCCGGAAAGCCGAAGACCTTGATGACGCCATGCGCCAGGAACAACAGACCGGCGACGATCCTGAGCGCCGCCAGGGCGCGGGAAGACCAGCCATTCACTTGATTGAACATTCTCTTTCCTCGCCTTTTTGATGCGGTTGTTCACGGTCGGATCGCGTCCGACCGTGAAGCTTGATCCGAAAATCAGGCGGCGTCCACCAGCACAATCTCGGCGTCGGACAGCGCCTTGACCGTCACGACATCCTCCTGAGCGATGGCCGCGCCATCACGGGCGTTCAGCCGGACGCCATTGACCTCGACCTCGCCCTTTGCCGGCACCAGATAGGCCCGCCGCGCAACGCCCAGCGGATAGTCGGCGCTGTCGCCCGCCTTCAGCGTCGCCGCCACGATCCGCGCATCGGTGCGGATCGGCAGGGCGTCCTTGTCGCCTTCGAAGCCCGAGGCCAGGACTACGAACTGGCCCGACCGCTCACCCTTGGGGAAGGGCTTGGTGCCCCAACTCGGCGCGTCGCCGCGACGGGTCGGCTCGATCCATATCTGGAAGATCCGCGTAAGGTCCGGCTCGGCATTGTATTCGGCATGGCGGATGCCGGTTCCGGCGCTCATCACCTGGACATCGCCCGCGACGGTGCGCCCCTTGTTGCCCAGACTATCCTCATGGGTGATGGCCCCATCGCGGACATAGGTGATGATCTCCATGTCGGCGTGCGGATGCGGAGGGAAGCCCGTTCCGGCGGCGATCTCGTCGTCGTTCCAAACCCGCAGATTGCCCCAGCTCATCCGCTTGGGATCATAGTAGTTGGCGAAGGAGAAATGGTGTTTGGCGTTCAGCCAGCCGTGGTTGGCGCCCCCGAGGGATTCAAATGGTCTGCGCTCGATCATCGCACTCGTCCTTTCGCGTCGGAACCGTCCGACGCCTTTGCTTGACGACAAGATAGAGATCGGCGACCGATCAGAAATAGAAACAACCGAAACTCATCGTTTCAGGACGCGAGGCCGCCCATGTCCCGCCTGCCCGATCTGGAAGCCCTGGCCATCTTCGCCAAGGTCGCCGACAGCCAATCCTTTTCCGGCGCAGCCGAGACGCTGGGCCTTTCCAAGGCGACCGTGTCCAAGGCGGTGACGCGCCTGGAGCAGCAGCTGAAGACCACCCTGCTTCACCGCACCTCGCGCCGCTTCGCCCTCACCGATGCAGGCCGAACCCTGGCAGCCCGCGCCGCCCACATGCTGGCCGAGGCCGAGGGCGCGGTGTCAGAGGCGCTGGACATGTCCATCACGCCGCGTGGCCTCGTGCGACTGGCGGCGCCCATGTCGTTCGGCATGGCCTATGTCGCCCCAGCCCTACCCGAGTTCCTCGCCACTCACCCGGACGTGTCGGTCGATTTGCACCTGTCGGATGAAGTCATCGATCTGGTCGGCGGCGGCTTCGATTGCGCGCTGAGGATCGCCGCCCTGGCCGATTCCTCGTTGACGGCGCGCAAGCTGCGGCCTGTGGCCCGCGCCCTGGTGGCCTCGCCTTCCTATCTGGATCAGCGGGGTCGCCCCACCCATCCCGACGATCTGGCCCGTCACGCCTGCCTCGGCTACGCCTACATGCCCAGCCCGGACACCTGGCGGTTCAGCAATGAGGCGGGTGAAGAAGTGGTCGTGCATCCGCGCGGGCCGTTGCGCGCCAACAACTCCGACGCCCTGACGGCGTCGTTATGTGCGGGTCTGGGGCTCTTTCCCCAGCCGGACTTCATCTACTGGAAGGACGTCGCCGATGGCCATCTCGAGACGGTGATGACCGACTGGCGGCTGCCGCCCATCGCCCTGCATCTGGTGGCGCCCAGCGGCGGACCGCGGCCGGCCAAGGTCACGGCCTTCATGGACTATCTGGCGGCGAAGTTCAGCGGACCGCTGTGGCCGGGCGATACTGTGGGGCGCTAACGCTCAACCGCACTTTACTTCGCGCACGATGTTGGTCGCCTCGTCATAGACGAAGTTCACCCGGTTCTCGCGATAGTCCATGGTCGCGGCGCAGGTAGTGCACAGCACACGGAAGGTCTGGCCGGCGGGCGCGGTCGGGATGGCCGAGCGGTTGCGCCCCACATAACTTTGATAGTCCGAAACCTTGCAGGCCTTGAAGGCGGTGTCCGATCCGGGCGCAGGCTCGGCGGTCTGGACCGGCGCGCAGGCCGACACGGCCAAGGCGCCAGCGGCCAACAGGGTGCTCACGATGACCTTCATGGTCGTCTCCTTGCGTCGGGGGGTCAGCCGCAGCGGACCTGTTCGATGATGCCGGTCTGTTCGTTGTAGAAGATGTTCAGACGATAGGCGGAGAAGTCCTGCGTCACCGGGCAGGTGGTGCAGGTCACGCGCCGGTTGACGACGTCCACGGGCACTGGGATTTCGGTCCGGGACTTGCCGACAAGATATTGCATCTCGCCGGCCTTGCACACGTCCTCCGTCTGGGCGGTCGGCATCCGGCTGCCGACGGGCGGATTCAACTGGGCCTGCTCGACCGCGCGCGGCGCAGGCGCCTCGGAGACCGGCGTGGAGCAACCGGCCAGCAGAACCAGTCCGATCAGGCCGCCTTTTCCCAGCGCCCTTCGTCCGTTTGACGCCAATAGGCCAGGTTCGCGCCCTGCCCCTTCAGCGCCTTCCAGCGTCCCCGCGCGTGTTGCAAAGCCGGCTCGTCGCGACCGTCGAAAATAATGAAGCATCGTTCGAACCCTTCCGTGCCGCCCAGTTCTGCGTCGTCGACTATGAACAGCGCCTGAGCGCCGTTCAGGTTCTCGCCCGTCTCGCTCAACAGCACAGGCTGGCGCTCGGCGTGGGGCTGGTCGGCCCGGCCGTGCGGCAGGAAGCTGTCATCGCGAAAGGTCCACAGCGTCTCGTCGACCTCATCCAGTCGATGCGAATGCGATGACTTGATCATGGCCCGCCAGCCCCGCTCGATCGTCTTTTCGAGCAGGGTTGGCAGCACCTGATCCAGCGATGAACGCTCCAGGTGATAGAACCAGATTTCGGGCTTGTCGCTCACCCGGCTCTACCTCCCGCCCGATCAGCCTTCGTAGGAATCGGCGACCATACGATCCAAGGTCCGCACGGCGAAGCCCACGCCGCCTTCCGGCACGGTGGGGCTGGGGCTCTTGTTGGCCCAGGCCGTCGGGGCGATGTCCAGGTGCGCCCACGGCACGCCGTTGGTGAAGCGTTGCAGGAACAGGGCGGCGGTGATCGAGCCACCGGCGCGACCGTTGCCGGTGTTCTTCACATCGGCGATCTTGGAATCGATGTGCTGCTCGTAGATGGCCGGGATCGGCATGCGCCAGAAGTTCTCGCCGACCTTCTTGGCCGCTGCCAAGATCGGATCGGCGACATCGTCGGAGTTCGAGAAGACGCCCGCGTAATCCAGGCCAAGGGCCACGATCATGGCGCCCGTCAAGGTGGCCAGATCGATCATGAACTTCGGCTTGAAGCGCTCCTGCGTATACCAGAGGGCGTCGGCCAGAACGAGGCGACCTTCGGCGTCGGTGTTGATGACCTCCACCGTCTGACCCGACATGGACACGACCACATCGCCCGGACGCTGGGCGTTGCCGTCCGGCATGTTCTCGACCAGGCCCAGGACGCCGATGACATTGGCCTTGGCCTTGCGGCTGGCCAGGGCGATCATGGCGCCGGTCACGGCGGCCGCGCCGCCCATGTCCCACTTCATGTCTTCCATGCCGTCCGCCGGCTTGATCGAGATGCCGCCGGTGTCGAAGCAGACGCCCTTGCCGACGAAGGCCAGAGGCTGAGCGCCGGCTTCGCCGCCGTTCCACTTCATGATCGCAAGCTGGCTTTCGCGACGGCTGCCTTGGCCCACGCCCAACAGAGTGCGCATGCCCAGCTTCTCCATCTCGGCCTCGCCGAGGATTTCGACTTCAAGGCCCAGGCTCTCCAGCGCCTTCACCCGCTTGGCGAACTCGGCCGGATACAGGACGTTGGCGGGCTCGGACACCAGGTCGCGCGCGAAGATCACGCCGTCGGCCACGGCCGACAGCGGCTCCAGCGCGGCTTCGGCGCCCCGGAGGTCGGTCGTGACCACGCGGATGGTGGTGATCGACGGAATCTTGTCGGCCTTTTGCGTCGTGCGATACTTGTCGAAGCGATAGGCGGCCAGACGCGCGGCGAAACCGACGCGGGCGGCCTCCTCAGGCGACAGGTCCGAAGCGTCGATCGTCAGCACCTCGGCGCCCGACAGCTTGACCGCCGCATAGGCGTTGCCGCCGAAGGCCTCGACCGCCAGGTCGTCCAGCTTGTCCTTGGCGCCGGCGCCGACCAGCAGCACGACGTCCGCCTCGACGCCCGCCGGCGCGGCGATGCTCAGGCTCTGGCCTGCCTTGCCGATGAAACGGCCCTTGCCCGCCGCCTTGGTCAGGGCGCCGTTGGCCTTGCCGTCCAGCGCGGTCCCAGCGGCGGTGAAGGTGCGATCTTCAAAAACCGGAACGGCCAGAATCTCGGCGGCGTCCACGGCGGCGACGAATTCGATCTTCATTCAATCAACTCCAGCCAGGCCCCACCCGGCGTCTGCAAACAGCAAAATGACAACGGCGCGTCTGCTTGTCGCGGACGCGCCCTGATGTGCTACTAGATGCGCCTCAATATCGCCGCCTGCAACCGGGCGAAGTCCATCCGCCCATGACCCTGATTCAAAGATACCTTTTTCGCCAGATCCTGTTCCCTGTGATCGCCGCGTGCGCAGCGCTGGCGGGAATCGGGATTCTGAGCCAGAGCCTCGACCAACTCCAGGTCATCGTGGAGCGGGGTCAGAGCGTGTGGATCATGGTCAAGCTGACCCTGCTCGCTCTGCCACAACTGCTGTCGGTGATTCTGCCGATCGGCCTTTTCGTCGGTGCCCTGATCGCCCTGACCCGTCTGCAACGCGAGCAGGAGCTGACGGCGGCCTTCGCCGGGGGCATGACCCGGTGGCAGGTGATATCCCCCGCCGCCCGTATCGCCGTGCTGGTCGCCCTGGTCACTCTGTTGGTCAACGTCTTCATTCTGCCTTGGGCGCAGCAGGAGGCGCGGCGTCAGGCGTTCGACATTCGCACCGACCTCGCCGCCCTACTTGTCGAGGAAGGCCAGTTCGTTCAGGGGCCTGACGGCCTGACCGTCTATGTGCAGCAGATTGAGCAGAACGGTCTGTTGAAGAACCTGTTCGTCTATCTGGACGACAAGGACAAGGTCACGACCTGGAACGCGTCCGAGGCGCGCTTCAGCCGCGACGCCGGCGGCATTCCGATCCTGACCATGATCGACGGCTCGGCCCAGCGCTATTCTTCGGGCGGCGTGCTGGAGACGCTGTCGTTCGGGCGATACGATTTCTCTCTCGCGCCCTTCGTGGGGGTGACCGACACCATTCGCTACAAGCCGACCGACCTCTATCTGCGCCAGCTGCTAAACCCGACGGCCAAGGTGCTCGAGGTCGCCGGCTCGCGTGGCGAACTGCTAGCCGAGGCGCATTCTCGGCTAGCCTCGCCGCTCTACGCCATGGTTGCCATGGCGCTGGCGCTTTCGGCCATCTTGGGCGGCGCCTTCAGCCGCACCGGCTATACCTTACGCATCGCCAAAGCGGCGGGCCTGTTCCTGGTCCTGCGCGTCATCGGCTACGGCCTTGTCGCCGCCAGCGCCTGGAACGGCTGGATGAACCTACTGCAATACGTCGTGCCGATCGTGGCCATCGTCGTCGCCCTGCGAGTTCTGTTCCGCGCGCTGAAGCCGCGTCGCAGCCGGACCACCGCCGCCCTGCGCGATCTGAAGGCCAAGTTCGCATGACCGCCGTCGCCGCCCGTCGCTCGCCGCATATCCCCCGTCTCGGCGGCATCGAACGTTATGTGCTGGTCCAGCAGCTGAAGTCGCTGGGCGTGGCTCTGGCCGTGATTTCGGCGCTCGTCATGCTGATCGACTTCGTCGAGGTCTCACGCGGCGTCGGCTCGGCCCAGGATTTGTCGGCCGTGCGCATTTTCGGCCTTGTGCTGCTGAAGTCGCCCTCGGTCATCGTGCAGTTGATGCCGTTCGTGTTCCTGTTCGGTACCCTGTCGGCCTTCATCAGCCTGAACCGACGCAGCGAACTGATCGCCATGCGCGCGGCGGGCGTCTCCGCCTGGCGTTTTGTCTTGCCGGCGGCTGGCATGGCCTTCGTGCTGGGTGTGCTGACCGTCACGGTATTGGGTCCGATGGCCTCGGCCGGCGACGGTCTGTGGCAACGCGAGCGCGCGCGGATTTCCGGCACAGCGCCCGGCGGCGACCCCAAGGAGGCGATCTGGCTGCGCGAGGGCGACGATCAGCGCCAGATGATCATCCGCGCCGGCCAGCAGGACCGCGCCAACGCCCGACTGCTGAACGTCAGCTTCTTCATCTACACGACCGCGCCCGGCGGCGGCCGCACCTTCTCCGAGCGGATCGACGCCAAGTCGGCTTCGCTGAACGCCGGCAGCTGGCGCCTGACGGACGCCGTCGGCGCCCAGATCGGCCAGCGCGCCGTCACCTATTCCAGCCTGACCCTGGTCTCCAGCCTGGCGGACGACGAAGCCTTCGATCGTTTCGCTCGACCGCAGGCCACGCCCTTCTGGTCGCTGCCCAACCAGATCAGCCGAATCGAAAACGCGGGCTTCACCTCGACCGCCTATCGCCTGCGCTTCCAGCAACTTCTGGCCACGCCGCTCGTGTTCGCCGCCATGTCCATCCTGGCCGCCGCCTTCTCGCTGCGGCTGATGCGATTGGGCGACCTGGCGCGCATGAGCGTGGCGGCTGTCGTGCTGGGCTTCGCCTTCTTCTTCCTGAACCAGTTCTCGTCGGCGATGGGATCGGCCGAGGTCGTGGCGCCCTTCGTCGCCGCCTGGCTGCCGCCTGTTCTTACGGCGCTCGCAGCCTTGACCTTGCTGTTTTATACCGAAGACGGCTAATCGGGCGCTCGCTTCTCAGACTACGGATGGCCTATGCAGGGTGATCGGCGCTTCGACGCTTTCAAAGCAAGGCTTCTCGCCGGTGCGGCCCTGGTCGCCTGCGCGCCCTTGGCGACGCCCGCATGGGCGCAAACCAACCCTCCAGCCGCAGCCGCGCCTTCCGACGGCCTGCCGCCTGAAGCGGTCTATGTCGATGCCGACAATGCGCGTCGCGAAGGCGACAACATCATCGTGAGCGGCACGCCCGAGAACCGCGCCTATGTTCGCACGCGCGGTCATGTGCTGCGCGGCGAGAACCTGTCCTATGATCTGAACGCCGGTTCGGCGACGGCCGAAGGCCGCGTGGAGGCCATCGCGCCCGACGGCACCGTGGTCTACGCCAGCCGTCTCGAGCTGGATGAAAACCTGGAGACCGGCGTCGCCGTGGATTTCGCCACGCGTCTGGCCAACGGCGCCAGTCTGATGGCCGCAACGGCTGTGCGTCGAAGCGAGAATGTCAGCGAGCTGAACTACGCCCGCTTCACCCCCTGCCCGATCTGCGACGACGGCGGTCCCAAGACGCCGACGATCTCGATCCAGGCGGAAAAGGTGACGCAGGACGAGCAGTTGCGCGCGATCCTGTATCGCAACGCCGTCTTCTATATCGGGCCGGTGCCGGTCTTCTACACGCCCTTCTTCGCCCACCCCGATCCCTCGGTGGAGCGGGCCTCGGGCTTCCTGGTGCCCATCGTCAACTATGACGAGGGTCGCGGCGTCTCCGTCGAGGTTCCCTATCTGCACGTCGTGTCGCCATCCGAGGACTGGCTGATCAGCCCGCAGATCAACACCAAGGTCGCGCCGCTGCTGAACCTGCAATGGCGGCGACGGTTCGCCAACGGCATGATCGTGGCCCGCGGCGGCTACACCTACGAGCGTGAGTTCGGCGACTTCGATCGGGACGGCGACGGCGATTTCGAAAGCAACGTCAAGTTCGGCGATCGCGAACATCGCAGCTATCTGCTGTCGCACGGCGAGTTCGATCCGGATGGCCCATGGCGGTTCGGCTTCACGGCCGAGCGCACCTCGGACAAGACGCTGTTCGATCGCTACGACGTGCGCTCTCCCTATCAGGACAACGGCCTCTATTACGGCGACCGCCGTCGTCTGATCAGCCAGATCTACGCGGAACATCAGACCGATCGGTCTTACGTTTCGGTCGCGGCCTTCTCGATCCAGAGCCTGCGCCTGAACCCGGCCTTCGCCGCGACGGACTTCCGTGACGCCAACGGCTTCAAGGTGTTCGAGGACGACGACACCCTGCCCTTCGTCGCCCCCTTGATCGATGCCCGCTGGGAGCCGCGCGAACTGGTCTTCGGCGGCCGGCTGCGCTTGAAGGGTTCAGCCGTTTCGCTCTACCGCGACGCTTTCGTCGGCGCGCCGATCCTGAACCCGGAGATCGTCCCGCCCGTCACGACAGGTCTGGCCGGCGTGGACAGCCGCCGCATCACAGGCCAAGTGGAATGGCGACGGGCGATCATCCTTCCTGTCGGCATGCGGGTGGAGCCGTTCGTCGATACGCGCGTCGATCTCTATTCCATGTCCGATCTGCCGCCGATGATGGGCGTCGACAGCGACGAAACGGTCAGTCGGTCCCGGTTCAGCGCGGGCGTGGACGTCACCTATCCCCTGATCAAACGCATCGCCGACGCCGACATCATCCTGGAGCCGGTGGGTCAGTTCTCGGTCTCCAACAAGGTCAGCCTAGACCGCCGTATTCCGATCGAGGACTCCCAGGTCCTGGAACTGGACGAGTCGTCCTTGTTCCGCATGGATCGCTTCTCCGGCTACGATCTGCTGGAAGGCGGCGCGCGCGTGACGGCGGGCGGTCGCGCCACCATCCGCTGGGCCGAAGGTCGTAAGGCCAGCCTGTTTGTCGGACGCAGCTATCGCTTCGACCAGCAAGACGACTTCCGTACGTCGATTCCCGACGATCCCGCGCGTCTCTATGACCCGACAGGTCTGGCCTCCGAGACCTCGGATTGGGTGGTCCAGGGCGACTTCTCGCCGTCGGATCGCATCCGCAGCTGGTTCCACGCCACGGTCGACGGTTCGGGCGAGGTGCGCCGCGCCGAAGCGGCGCTGGACGGTCGCTGGGGCCGCCGCAACCTCGCGACCGTCAGCTACATTCTGGATCAGTCGAACCCCGTCGACGGGCCGCTGAACCGCAACTACGAATTTGTCCAGCTGGCGGGTCAGCAGTTCGTCTTCCAGAACTGGGGCTTTACCGTCGCCGGCATCGCCGATCTGGACCAGAACGAGATCACGCGATCCGAAGTCGGGGTGCTGTTCGACGACGACTGCCTGCGGTTCGAACTGGGTTATCGGCGCGACAACACCCGCGCCCGGCCCGGCGGCCCGTCGGAAGGCATCTATGTGCGCCTAAACCTCGCCACTTTCGGAGGTTCAGGTTATGGACAGGGCGATATGCGTTGAGCATGACGCTTTACGGGGCGCGACCGCCTGCCGGCCTGGCTGGCGGACCGCTGTGAGGAATCAGGACGACCAATGGGTTTGATGCGTTATTCGACGGGGGCTGCGCTCGCGGCAGTCCTCCTCGCCGGTTCGGCCTATGCCCAGACGGCGCCCGCTCCGGTACAGACCCCCACGCCCGCGCAGGGCCCTGCGGCCGGCGCCCCGAATCCTGCGGCTGAAGAGGCGCCGACGACGGCGCGCGCCGAGCCTCAGTTTGAAATGGCCGACGGCATCGTCGCCACGGTCAACGACAAGATCATCACCGGCTTTGATCTGCGTCAGCGCATGCTGATGCTGATCGCCTCGTCCCAGGTCCAGCCAACCGAGCAGAACCTGCCCGCCATTCAGCAAGCCGCCCTGAACGCCCTGATCGAGGATCGCCTCAAGGATCAGGAGATGGCCAAGTTCGAGAGCCTGAAGGTCACGGACGAGGAAGTCGACGGCGAGATCGCCGAAATGGCCCGCGCCGCCGGCACGACGCCGCAGGCCTATATGCAGTTCCTGCAGCAGGGCGGCATCCAGCCCGCCGCCTTCCGCGACAACCTGCGCACCCAGATCGGCTGGAGCCAGCTGATCCCGGGCCGCTTCAACAGCCGCGCCCGCGCCAGCACCCTTCAGGTCGATCAGGAAGTCCGTCGTCTGAACGAGGCGGCGTCCAAGCCTCAGTTCCTGCTGGGGGAAATCTACATCGACGCCGCGCGCGTCGGCGGCGCGCAGGCGGCCCTGAACGGCGCCCGCCAGCTGGTGCAGCAGATCATCCAGGGCGCGCCGTTCCAGGCCGTCGCCCAGCAGTTCTCCGCCGCCCCCTCGGCCAGCGCCCGCGTCCCAGGCGATGCAGGCTGGGTGGTCAAGGATTCGCTCCAGCCGGCTGTGCAGTCAGTGTTGGAACAGCTCCAGCCGGGCCAGCTGTCGAACCCCATCGTCGTCGACGGCGGCGTCTATATCCTCTACCTGCGCGACAAGCGTGACGGCGCCTCGACCAGCCTGGTTTCGCTGAAACAGGTCATGGTCGAACTGCCTGAAACCGCGTCGGAGGCCGATGTCGCGGCCGCGACCGCCAAGCTGGAAGGCCTGCGCAACGGCCTGACCTGCGACAACATCATCTCCCAAGCCCGCGCGACGCAGGGCGTGTTGGGCGCTGATCTCGGTGAATCGGATGTCGCCAACCTGGCGCCCCAGTTCCAGCAGTTCGCCCGCACCGGCGAAATCGGTTCGGTCTCCACGCCGATCCGCACCCCGCTGGGCCTGCACCTGGTCGCCGTGTGCGGTCGTCGCGTCGGCGGGCCGGAAGCGCCGAACCGTCAGCAGGTCGAAAACCGTCTGCGCGCCCAGAACCTGGCCGTGCTGGAGCGCCGCTATCTGCGCGACCTGCGCAACGACGCCCTGATCGAGTTCAAATGACCCCAGCGGTCGCGCCTCTGGTTCTGACGCTGGGTGAACCCGCCGGCGTCGGGCCGGAGATCGTGGCCGCCGCCTGGAAAGCGTTGCGCACCGACCAGACGGCCTTTGCTGTGATCGGCGACGCGGCGCTGATGCGGACGCAGGGTGTTCCCGTGGCCGAGATCGGGGTTCCCGGCGACGCCGGCGGCCTGTTCGGATCCGCCCTTCCCGTCATCCATCGCCCCCTGCCCGCCCCGGTCGTGGTCGGGTCGCCCGACCCGGCCAATGCCTCGGCCGTCGCGGACGGCATCGAGGAGGCGGTCAGCTTCGCCCTGTCCGGCGAGGCGTCCGGCGTCGTCACCGCCCCGATCGCCAAGGCGCCGATGTACGCCTCGGGCTTCCGCTTTCCCGGCCATACCGAGTTCATCGCCGAACTGACGGCCGATGCGCCCTATGCCGGCACGCGCGGGCCGGTGATGATGCTGACGGCCCAGAATTTGCGCGCCTGTCTCGTCACCATTCACGTCGCCCTGGACCAGGTGCCGGAACTGGTCACGGCCGAGCGTGTCGCCCGCACCGCCCGCGTCGTCCACGAAAGTTTGAAACGCGACTTCGCCATCGCCCGACCGCGTCTGGCCATGGCGGCCCTCAATCCCCATGCGGGCGAAGGCGGCGCCCTGGGTCTGCAGGAACGCGACATCCTGATTCCCGTCGCCGAACAGCTTCGCGCCGAGGGCATCGACATCACCGACCCCCGACCGGCCGACACCCTGTTCCATGATCAGGCGCGCGCGACCTATGACGCCGCCATCTGCATGTATCACGATCAGGCCCTGATCCCGGTCAAGACGCTGGACTTCTGGGGCGGGGTCAACGTCTCCCTGGGCCTGCCCATCATCCGCACCTCGCCCGACCACGGCACCGGCTTCGACATCGCCGGCAAGGGCGTCGCGCGTCCTGACAGCCTGATCGCCGCCATTCGCCTGGCATCGGAGATGGCGGCGGCCCGCGCCGCGCGCTAACAGGGCGTGTGACCGACCTTCCCTCTCTCCGCGAAACCCTCGACGCCCACGGCCTTTCGGCCAAGAAAAGCTTTGGCCAGCATTTCCTGCTGGACCTGAACGTCACCCGCAAGATCGTGCGCCTCGCCGGTCCGTTCGACGGTCGCGCGGTGATCGAGGTCGGCCCCGGCCCCGGCGGCCTGACCCGCGCCCTGCTGGAATCCGACGCCGGCCCCGTGGTCCTGGTGGAAAAGGATCCGCGCTTCATTCCCTTGCTGACCGAATTGGACGACGGCTCCGGCCGCCTGACCATCGTGGAAGCCGATGCGCTGAAGGTGAAGGAGGCGGATCTGGTCTCGGGCCCGACCCATCTGGTGTCCAACCTGCCCTACAATGTCGGCACCCCCCTGCTGATCAAATGGCTGAGCGGCTCATGGCTGCCTAACAGCCTGACCCTGATGTTCCAGAGGGAGGTCGCCGAGCGCGTCGCCGCAGGCCCAGGCGAGGACGCTTACGGCCGTCTGGCGGTCATCGCCCAGGCCGTCTGCACCGCCCGCATCGTCATGCATCTTCCCGCCGCCGCCTTCACGCCGCCGCCCAAGGTGGCCTCGGCCGTCGTCCATCTGGTTCCGCTGGATGAGCGGCCGTCGCCGGAACGCCTGAAGAAGCTGGAACGCGTCACCGCCGCCGCCTTCGGCCAACGCCGCAAGATGCTGCGATCTAGTCTGAAACAACTGGGCGGCGCGGCTCTGTGCGAGGCCGCGGGCATTGAACCGGACGCCCGCGCCGAAACCATCGATGTTGCGGGCTTCCTGCGCCTGGCGGATGCCCTTCAATGACCGTCGAACCGTTCCGCGCCATCTCCGTCAGCCGCCTGGCGCACCAACTCAAGAGCGAAGGCCGCTCGATCATCCATATGGAGTTCGGCCAACCCTCCACAGGCGCGCCCGCCGCCGCTATCGCGCGAGCGCATCAGGTGCTGGACGCCGACGCGATGGGCTATTGGGAAAGTCCCGATCTGCGCGGCCGCATCGCGCGCCTGTACGACGAGCGTTACGGCGTCGCCGTCGATCCCAACCGCATTTTGCTGACCTGCGGCGCCTCTCCGGCCCTGGTGCTGGCCCTCAGCACCCTGTTCAAGCCCGGCGACCGGATCGCCCTGGCCCGGCCCGGTTACGTCGCCTATCGCAACACCCTGCGGGCCCTGCATCTTGAGCCGGTCGAAATCGCCTGCGGTCCCGACACCCGCTTCCAGCTCACCGCCGCCCAACTCAAGGCGCTGGATCCCGCCCCCGCCGGCGTAATCATCGCCAGCCCGGCCAATCCGACCGGCACCATCATCCCGGACGCCGAGCTGGCCGCCATCGCCGAGGTCTGCCGCGCGCGCAACATCGCCATCGTCTCGGACGAGATCTACCACGGCCTCAGCTATGTCGGCCCGACGCCCTCGATGCTGCAGTTTGCGCCTGACGCCGTAGTCATCAACAGCTTCTCGAAATACTGGAGCATGGCGGGCTGGCGCCTGGGCTGGCTGCTGGTTCCCGAGGACCGGATCGACGCCGCCCGCGCCTATATCGGCAACATGTTCCTGACGCCCCCCAGCCTCAGCCAGCATGCCGGTCTGGTCGCCATGGACGCGATCGATGAACTGGGGGGCCATATCCAGACCTACGCCCGCAACCGCCAGCTTATGCTGGACGCCTTGCCCGCACTGGGTCTGCGTAAGATCGCGCCCCCCGACGGTGCCTTCTACATCTGGGCGGACATCGGCCATCTGACGAACGACAGCGTGGCCTTCTGCGAGCAGTTGTTGTGCGACACCGGCGTCGCCACCGCGCCCGGCGTCGACTTCGACCCTGTCGAAGGCTGCCATTTCATCCGTTTCAGCTTCGCCGTCTCGACCCCCGAGATCGAAGACGCCTTGAGCCGCCTGCGGCCGTGGTTCGCAGCCTTGGCTTAAGCCGCCTTGGGCTGAACTGCAGCCGATGCCGCCCGGTGCAAGGCGTCGTAGAGCTTCTTCGGCTCCAGCGGCTTGGCCAGCCAGTCCGTCATACCGGCCGCATAGCAGGCCTGCACCTGTTCGGCCTCCGTGCCCGCGCTGAACCCGATCACCGGGGCGTCCGCATTGGGGCCGTCAGACGCGCGCAAGCGCCGTGTCGTCTCGTTGCCATCGATGCCCGGCATATTCACATCCATCAGCACCACGTCGAACGCCTTCTCCGACAGCAGCGCCAGCGCCAGATGGCCGTCCGAGGCCGTGGTCAGATCGACATCCAGCGGCTGAAGCACGAGCGAGATCGTGCGGCGGTTGATCTCGTGATCGTCCACGGCCAAGACGCGAAGCCGCCGGGCCAGAACGGGCGCCGCCGTCTCCTGCCCGTCCAAAGCCTGCGTCGGCCGACCCGCTGGCAGATCGACACATAGGGTGAAGGCCGCGCCCTGCCCCGGCGTGCTCTCGACCGTCAGGTCGCCGCCCATCAACCGCGCCAATTCCCGACTGACGGTCAGGCCCAAGCCCGTCCCGCCATAGGTGCGCGCCACCTCGGCGGACCCCTGCGCGAAGGGGGTGAACAGCCGGTTCATCGCGTCTGGCGCAATGCCGGCGCCCTGGTCGATGACGGTCAGGGTCAGACAGTGCTTCCCGTCCCCACGCGGCGCCGATGCTTCAAGACGGATCGCGCCCGACGGTGTGAACTTGATCGCGTTGGACACAAGGTTGTTGATGATCTGGCGCAGACGATAGGGGTCTCCGCGCAGCCACACCGCCTCGCTGTCCACGCCCGACATGTCCAGCCTCAGTCCCTTGTCCGCCGCCGGCGCCGCCCAGAACCGCACCGTATCGCGCATCAAATCGCCCAGCTCGAAGTCGCGGCTTTCCATCGCCATCGCCCCGGCCTCCATCTTGGAGTGGTCCAGCAGATCGTTCAGCATGCCGGTCATCAATCGTCCGGCGTCGATGATCAGGTCGGCCGTCTCCTGGCGGTGCTCCGGCGACTTGCCATCACGAATGACATGGGCGCCGGCCAGGATGGCGCTGACGGGCGTGCGCAGTTCGTGGCTGACGATCGCCGCCATCGCCGCGCGATCGGCCATGGCCGCCTGCGCCTGCTCCAGCCGCGTTTCCGCTTCCGCCCGGGATTTCACCTCGGCTTCGCGTGATCCGTGCACGCGCCAATAGATGTTCAGCACCATGCCGACGAACAGGATGGCGGACAGGGTCATGACCACGACCCCGCGGGTATCGCCCTGGATCACCTTGATCGCCGGCATCAAGGCCAGCGCCGCCAGATAAGGGCTGCCGCCGATGAAGAAAATCGTTCGTGAAGCGATGCCCGACGCGACATTGGTCAACAGACCGCCTGCCATCGTCAGGGCGGCGAGCGTCACAAGCGCCGGGTGATTGGTGGACCAGATCACCAAGGCCATGACGGCATAGGTCGTCGCCATCAAGGTGGTGGACGCCAGGGCGACAAACACGGACAGCGGGCTCTGCGACGCTTCGGCGCGTCTAAACGGCGCCATGGCCCACAGTTCGAATGCCTGAACCACAATCGCGGCCGCCAGCCACAGCGGAACCCATCGCAGCATCCCGGCTTCGGTCATCGCCCAACCGACCAGGGCGGCGAGCAGCAGCCTGACCGGGACCTGCTTGACCCTCTCCTTGGCGCTGCTGGCCAGAAGAGGCGCGATCGAATGAAGAAAGCCCATGATACCCCCGTTCACCGCCTGACGTTAGGTCAAGAGGGCGAACAGGTCGTAAACCTGCGATATCGCGCCGCTACGGAACATTCCCTATGGCCGCGTTTACCGTCCGAAATCTTCTGGGCGGTACAACAGCGTCAGTAGCGTAGCGTTGAGTACCCTACAGCGCCGCAGGTCCCCACGGCCTGTGGCGCTGTTTCTTTTAGACGGCTTCGTTCAGCAGGGCGGCCTTGTAGTCGCCGACCCACAGGTTCCTGAACCGGCGCGAACGCTCGGCGTGATAGATGTGGGCCAGTTCGGCGTAGGACCGGTCGAAATCCTCGTTCACCAGCACATAGTCGAAGGCGTCGCAGTGTTCGATCTCGCCCTTGGCGTTGGCCACACGGCGCTCGATCACGTCGTCGGCATCCTGTGAGCGGGTGACGAGACGACGACGCAGTTCTTCCAGGCTGGGCGGCAGGATGAAGACGCGCACGGCGTCCTCCGGGCATTTCTCGGCGACATCGCGTGCGCCCTGCCAGTCGATGTCGAACAGCACGTCGCGTCCCTCGGCCAGCGCCTTGTCCACCGGGCCGCGCGGGCTGCCATAGCGATTGCCGTGGACGTCCGCCCATTCCAGGAAGGCGTCCTCGTCGATCAGGCGCTGAAACTCGTCATGGCCGACGAAGTTGTAGTCGCGCCCATGCACCTCGCCCGGGCGGATGCCGCGCGTGGTCATGGAGACGGACAGCTCCAGCCCGCCATGATCGGCCATCAACCGGCGGCAAAGCGAGGTCTTGCCGGCACCCGAAGGACTGGCGACGATCAGGAGGACGCCCCGGCGGGGGCTGCGTTCATTCGACATTCTGGACCTGCTCACGCAACTGTTCGATGACGGCCTTGAGCTCCAGGCCGATTCCGGTGAGCGCGGTCGTAGCGGATTTCGAGCACAGCGTGTTGGCCTCACGCATGAATTCTTGCATCAGAAAGTCGAGTTTCCGCCCGGCGGGCGCCGAGGCCACAAGCTGACGCGCCGAGGCGACATGAGCGGTCAGCCGATCCAGCTCCTCGCGCACATCGGCCTTTGTCGCCAGAGCGGCGGCTTCCAGGAAGATTCGATCCTCAAGCCCCGGCGCATCGGGCGCCAGTTCGGAAATTCGGCGGGTGAAGCGATCACGGATGGCCTCGACCTGCGCGGTCGCCTCGCCTTCCGCCAGGGCGACCAGCGCCTCTATCCCAGCGATGAATTCGTCCAGCACCGGCGTCAGTTGCGCGCCCTCGTTCTGGCGTGACGCCTTAAGCGCATCCAGCGCCTCTTCGACCGTGCGGGTCATGGCCGCCTCGACCGCCGCCCGAGCCTCGGGATCGTCCGCCTCTTCGGGGGCCTCGATCACGCCGCGCAGGGCCAACAGGCCGTCGGCGGACGGCGGCGTTGCGCCGTCCTCGGCCAGTTCGTTCGCCAGCGTCAGATATCGCGCCAGCACGGCGGCGTTGATCGTGACCGCCGCCTCGCCGGCTTCGGCTCGCTTGGCCTGAACGCCGATGGTGACCTGGCCCCGCGCGAACCGCGCCTGGCCGGCCGCCTTGGCCGCGCGCTCCAGCCCGTCGAAACCGTTAGGCCCCCGAAACCGGACCTCCAGATTGCGCCCGTTGACCGAGCGCGCCTCGACCGACCACGTCCAGCCTTCGCCGGCCCCGTCGGCCCGGCCGAAGCCGGTCATGCCAGATAGGGTGCTCATCGGGGCCCCTGCGTCGCGCCGGCCGGAAGGGTGATCGTCGCCTGACCGTTCTCGACCGACGCGGCGGCCGGCTCGCTCGTCATCGGCGCTGCACTGGTTCCCGGCGTAACGGGCGGCGCCGCTTCCGGCGGCAAGCCCGCCTTCTGGCGCTCGATCTGACGCCACCGCGCGACGTTCTGCAGATGCTCGTCATAAGTCAGGGCGAAGGCGTGTCCGCCGGATCCATCGGCCACGAAGAACAGGGCCGGATCTGCCGGCGGGTTCAACACCGCCTTGACGGCCTCCTTGCCCGGATTGGCGATGGGCGTCGGCGGCAGCCCGTTGATCTGGTACGTGTTCCACGGCGTCGGGGCGAGCATCTCCGAGCGCCGGATGCCGCGTCCCAGCGGACGACCCTTGGTCACGCCGTAGACGATGGTCGGATCGCTCTCCAGCCGCATCCCCGCCCGCAGACGGTTCGAGAACACCGCAGCGACTCGGGGCCGTTCCGCCGCCAGCGCGGTCTCCTTCTCCACGATAGAGGCCAGGATCACCGCCTCCTCCGGCGTGCGCGCCACGGTCGCGGGCGACCTCTGGCTCCACAGCAGACGCAGGTTCTCGGTCGCCGCGCGCTGCATTCGGTCGATCACCGACTGGCGGGTGTCGCCGCGCGAAACCTCATAGGTGTCCGGCCAAAGACTGCCTTCCTCGGGTGTTTCGGCGACCGTCCCGGTCAGCACGGCCTCCTTGTTCAGGATGTCCACCGCCTGCAGCGACGACCAACCCTCCGGCAGGGTCACGAAATGGCGCACCACCCGCCCCTCGACCAGCAGGTTCAGCACCCCGGCCAGGGACGTACCGGACGGCACCTCGTATTCGCCGGCCCGCAGCCGACGATCCGCGCCGGTCAAGGTGGCCGCCGCACGGAACAGGTCCGTCGAACGGATCACCCCCGCCGCCTTCATCCGCGCGGCGATGGCCGAGACGCCCGATCCGCTCGGCAGGGTGACGACCGTCGTCTGGCCCTGCCGCGCGGTCGGCCCCGGCGCATAATAGACCGCCCAGACGGCGATCAGCGCCACCAGCAGGAACAGGCCGAAGGTCGCGGACGCGGTCAGCAACGAGACCGTAAAGCCCGACCGCCCGCTGGATTTCTCGACCCGCCCGCGCCCGAACATCTCAGTCGACCTTCTTGAAGATCACCGAGGCGTTGGTGCCCCCGAAGCCGAAGCTGTTGGACATGGCCACATCGATCTTCATCGGCTTGGCTTTGTTGGGGACCAGGTCGATGGGCGTTTCCATCTCGGGGTCGTCCAGATTGATCGTCGGCGGCGCGATCTGATCGCGGATCGCCAGCACGCAGAAGGCCGCCTCGATGGCGCCCGCCGCGCCCAGCAGGTGTCCAGTCATCGACTTGGTCGAGGAGACGGTCAGGTTCTGCGCGTGATCGCCGACCAATCCCTCGATCCCCTTCAACTCGATCCAGTCGGCCATGGTCGAGGTGCCGTGGGCGTTAACGTAGTCCAGGTCCGACGGCTGCAGACCGGCCCGCTTCAGCGCCGCCTTCATGGCCCGCACCCCGCCCTCGCCGTCCTCTGACGGGGCGGTGATGTGATAGGCGTCGCCGCTCATGCCGTAGCCCACGACCTCGGCGTAGATATTGGCCCCGCGCGCCTTGGCGTGTTCGTATTCTTCCAGCACCAGGATGCCGGCGCCTTCGCCCATGACGAAGCCCGCATGGCCACGGTCATAGGGGCGCGACGCCTTCTCGGGCGTGTCGTTATAGGCGGTGCACAGCGCCTTGCAGGCCAGGAAGCCCGCGATGCCGATCGGCACGATCGAGCTTTCGGCTCCGCCCGCCACCATCACGTCAGCGTCATCCAGCGCGATCATCCGGGCCGCATCGCCGATGGCGTGGGCGCCGGTGGCGCAGGCGGTCACCGCCGCATGGTTCGGCCCCTTCAGGCCGTGGCGGATCGAGATCTGGCCCCCGGCGAGGTTGATCAGAGCGCTGGGGATGAAGAAGGGGCTGACGCGACGCACGCCCTGTTCCTTCAGCACGATGGCCGTGTCGGCGATGGGGCCCAGGCCGCCGATGCCGGAGCCGACCATCACGCCGGTGCGCTCCTTGTCTTCGTCCGTCTCAGGCTTCCAGTTCGCATCCGCGAGAGCCTCGTCCGCCGCCGCAATGGCGTACAGGATGAAGTCGTCGACACGCTTGCGATCCTTGGCGGACATAATCTTGTCGGGGTCGAAGTCGCCTTCGCCGCCGCCGCCGCGTCCATCCACGCTCGGCACTTCGCCGGCGATGGTGCAGCCATAGCCCTCGGTGTCGAAGGCCGTGATCGGACCGATGCCCGATCGTCCCTCGACAATGCCCTTCCAGCTCTTCTCGACGCCCCAACCCAGGGGGGTCAGCAGACCGATGCCCGTAACGACGACGCGGCGCATGGTGCGTGCTCCCTTATCTCCAGCCCGACCCTTCGGAATCATCGCGGATTCGCGTGGGTCAGAAACAGTAAAGGCCGCCGGGCGTCTCCGCTAGGAGCGCCGGGCGGCCCTGTGAACCGTCAGCCTGTTCGGCCGATATCGGCGACTGAGATCAGCCGGCCGACTTTTCGTCGATGAACTTGACCGCATCGCCGACCGTCTGGATGTGCTCGGCGGCGTCATCCGGGATCTCGATGTCGAATTCTTCTTCGAAGGCCATCACCAGCTCGACGTTGTCGAGCGAGTCGGCGCCCAGGTCGTCGATGAAGCTGGCCTTTTCGGTGACCTTGTCCGGATCGGCGTCCAGATGGTCGATGACGATCTTGCGAACGCGCTCGAGGGTGTCGGACATGAGTGTCTCTCTGCCTGTTTGAAATCGCCGTAGAGGCGGGGGTAGCTCAGAAATCGCCGTCTCACGGCAACGTTGGCGACGCAAGCCCGAAGGCTGTGATCGACAACGCATCCCTGCCCTTTAGCACAGCCTTTCGGGCAGGAAATAGTCTGTTGCGTGACGTGATGACGATCAGATCATCGCCATGCCGCCGTTCACGTGCAGGGTCTGGCCCGTCACATAGGCGGCTTCGTCGGACGACAGATAGACGGCGGCGGCGGCGATCTCGTCGCCCGTGCCCAGCCGGCCCGCCGGAATCTTGGTCAGAATGGTCTCGCGCTGCTGATCGTTCAGCACGTCGGTCATGGGCGAGGCGATGAAGCCCGGCGCGATGCAGTTGACGGTGATGCCGCGCGAGCCGACCTCTTGGGCCAGCGACTTGGAAAAGCCGATCATCCCGGCCTTGGATGCCGAATAGTTGGTCTGGCCCGGGTTGCCGGTCACGCCGACCACCGAGGTGACGCCGATGATTCGCCCGGAACGGCGCTTCATCATGCCCTTCACCGCCGCGCGGGTCAGGCGGAAATAGCTTTCCAGATTGACGGTCAGGACGGACTGAAAGTCCTCGTCCTTCATCCGCATCAACAGGCCGTCCTTGGTGATGCCGGCGTTGGCGACCAGGATGTCCAGGGCTGAGCCCGCCGCCGTCTCGGCCGCAGCGACCAGATTGTCGACCGACTCTGGATCCGACAGATTCGCGGTGGCGAAATGCGCCCGCTCCCCCAGTTCCTTGGCCAGATCCGCCAGCACCGCCTCGCGCGTGCCCGACAGCACCACGGTCGCGCCCTGGGCGTGCAGCGCCCGCGCCACCGCCCCGCCGATCCCGCCCGTCGCGCCGGTCACCAGCGCGGTCTTGCCTGCAAGATTGAACATTTATGTCTCTCCGAAGTGGCGAGTGATTAGTGTCGAGTGACGAGGAAAAGCAACGAGGCGAGGCGAACGGCTCGCCACTCGTCACTCGCTACTCGCCACTCCCTTGGCGAACGCCTCCAGCTCTTCAGGCGTGTTCAGAGGCAGGGCCTCGGCGTCCGGTGCGATCCGCTTGGCCATGCCGGTCAGCACCTTGCCCGAGCCGATCTCGACGAAGCGGGTCACGCCGCCTTCGGTCCCCATCCACTCCATGCTCTCGCGCCAGCGCACCCGGCCAGTGACCTGCTCGACCAGCAGGCTGCGGATGACTTCCGGATCGCTCTCGGGCCGCGCCAGGACGTTCGCCACCACCGGCACGACCGGCGCGACGATCTTCGCCTCGGCCAGGGCGGCGGCCATCTCGTCGGCGGCCGGCTGCATCAGCGGACAGTGGAAGGGCGCCGAGACGTTCAGCGGGATGGCCCGCGCGCCCAGTTCCTTGGCCTTCTCGATGGCCCGGTCCACAGCGGCCTTCTCGCCCGAGATGACGATGTTGCCGTTGTTGTTGTCATTGGCGACCACACAGACGCCGACCTCCGACCCGGCCGCCGCGGCCGCTTCCGCCAGCGCGAGGTCGGTCTTGGGTCCGATCAGCGAGGCCATTGCGCCCTGCCCCACCGGAACCGCGCGCTGCATGGCCTGACCGCGCAGCTTCAGCAGCCGCGCCGTATCCGACAGCGAGATCGCGCCCGCCGCCGCCAGCGCCGAATATTCGCCAAGCGAGTGACCGGCGACATAGGCCGCGCTCGCCGCGTCAAAGCCGAACTCGGCCTTCAACGCCCGGATCGCCGCCACGGACACCGCCATCAGGGCGGGCTGGGCGTTCTCGGTCAGGGTCAGTTGATCTTCGGGGCCGTCGCGCATCAGCACCGACAGCTTCTGGCCCAGCGCCTCGTCCACCTCGGCGAAGACGTCGCGAGCGGATTGGAAGGCGTCGGCCAGTTGCGCGCCCATGCCGACGGCCTGGCTGCCCTGTCCCGGAAACAGAAGTGCGAGGGTCATCGACCGCTCCCTGAATCGTTCATCAAGGCGCGGACCCGTAAGCCCAGACTTACCCGAGGGCAAGCGAAGGTGATGCGCGCCTTTGCGTCCGATCGTGTCCACGACCACAGTGAGCCTGCTTTAAAAGCGCACCTAGCCTCGCCCGGCTTTTCCCAGCAGCCGATCACGCGCGGCGTTGACGCGCGTCGCCAGCCCTTCCGTGCCGCCCTGATCGGGATGGGCGCGGGCCATGGCGCGTTTCCATGCCGCGCGAATTTCAGCCTCGGTCGCAGCTGGCCCGACGCCCAGCACGGCGCGCGCATCAGCGTCGCTGATGGGTTCGGATCGAACGATCGGCCTCTGACGAGAGGACCAGGCCAGATAAAGCCCTGCCCCGGCCAGCGCCGCCGCCGTCAGCCAGGATCCACGAAACGCCGCCAGCGCGCCGCCCGCCAGCAGCACCGCGCCCAGCAAGGTCGCGGTCACGCGCCAGTGGGCGCGTCCGCATCGCTCGGTCTGCCGGCCCAGCCGCACTAGCGCCCAAACGGCGATCGCCGCCAGGGCCAGCCAGATCAACCCCATCAGGCGATCAGGCCGCCACGTCCAAAGGGCTGAGAACCTGCTCCAGGCCCATCGCCATCATCAGATTGCGCATCTCCTGGCGCGCAGCGACATGGGCCAGGGACACCGCGACCGGCCGGATGTCGTTCGACAGGTCCGCCACCGTCAGGCCGAAGGGGAACAGCTCGCGATAAATGACCCGGTCACGCAGGCCGGGACCGACGCGGAAGCCGACGCGCTTGGCCAGCTTGGCCATCCGTTCTTCCAGACGTTTGCGGTTGCGCGCCTCCGCGACGGCGAGGCGATTGGTGACCACCAACCAGTCGATCGTGGCGTGACGGCCCTGGGCGATGGCGCGCTGCTTGCGCGCTTCCCAGACGCTCTCGGAATAGATGGAGGGCTTCAGCAGCTCCAGGGTGACAGGATCAACGTCGCCCAACAGGTCGAAATCGACGAAGCTGTCGTTCATCGGCGTCACGATCTGATCGGCGCGGGCGTGGGCGGCGTTCGAAACGGCCGTGTCGCCGCCGGGCGTGTCGATCAGGATGCAATCGACGCCCCGCGCCGCCGCTTCGTCGAAGGCGCGCTCGAAGGTGGCGATCTGGTCGGCGACGTCCGCCTTGGCCAGGGCCTTGCCGTCGCCCATGTCGGGAATGAACGGCTGGGGCAGATCGTGCCCGTTCGCGGCCAGCCAGGCCAGACGATTGTGGAAGAAGCGCTGCATCGAACGCTGGCGCAGGTCCAGATCGATGATCGCCACCGAGCGCCCGGCGTGCAGCAGGCCGGTCACGATGTGGATGGCCAGGGTGGACTTGCCCGCCCCGCCCTTTTCGTTGCCGAGTACGATCACATGCGGCTGCGTCATTCGAGGGAATCCTCTGTGTCGACCGCGCGACTCAGACTGCGCGGTCCTAGGTCTCGCGAGACTCGGCCTCAACGGGCCAAACGTCAACGGAACCTTAACGCAGACCTGTGGACGGCGAACCGGGGTCGGTCAGCTGTTGCGCGCGCACCAGGCGTCGGCGACAGCGGCGGAGCGGCACACCGCAGCGGCCGTTTCGGTCGAGACCGGCCCGACCTTCAGCCGCGTCAGCCGACGGCCGTTGACCTCGACCTCCTGATAGATCGGCGACAATCCCGACAGGTCTGACGTGGCCTTCATCCGATCCCAAGCCTGACGCGCGCCGGCCGCACTGGAATAGGCGCCCAGTTGGATCGTTCTCCCGGTTTCAGGCGCCGCCGTGAGGCTTGCGGGACGCAACACGGGCGCCTGAACCCGCGAGATCGCCTCATCCGCAACGGCTTTCACGACCGCCGGCGAGGCAGCCCGAACGACCGCGTCGCGCAGCCCGGTATCCTCACCGACGGGGCGAAGGCCTGCCTGAACGTCTCGGGCGTCCCACATGGCGTGGGGATCCATGACGGCCACCTTGACCGGCGTGAAGCGCACAGGCCGCAATCCAGCCTTTTCAGCCACGGCATGCCGGGTTTCGCGATCGCGGGCCGATAGCGGAATGTCGATCGCCGCGACGTTCTCGGCCATCGCGCTGAACCGATGGGGATCGCTGTCCACCGCGCCACAGCCGGCGACGGCGAGGCTGCTGGCGAAGGCCAGGGCGATCAGAACTGGACGGGTCGCTTCTGCGGGCGTCATAAGCACGACCCTAGAGCCCAGACTTTGCGGTCTGGTGCATCAACAGGCTTAAGCGGAAAGGTTAATCGCTTCATCATGATAGACGCCGCCCCCCTCCCCGTCGTCCGCACCGTCGCCGACCTGCGGGCGATCGTCCGGGACTGGAAACGTCAAGGCCTGAGCGTCGGCATGGTTCCGACCATGGGCGCCCTGCATGAAGGCCATCTGACCCTGGTGCGCGAGGCCGCACGCCGCGCCGACCGCGTCGTCGCCTCCAACTTCGTCAATCCGACCCAGTTCGCGGCGCATGAGGATCTGGGCAAATATCCCCGCCAGCAGGAGGAAGACGCCCGCTTGCTGGCCGGCGCCGGCTGCCATCTGATGTTCGCGCCCTCAGCCGACGAGATGTATCCGGAAGGCTTTGCGACAACCGTCGCCGTCGCCGGCCCGGCGCTGGGTCTGGAAGGCGACTTCCGGCCGCAGATGTTCGGCGGGGTCGCCCTGGTCGTCACCAAGCTGTTCAACCAGGTCCAGCCCGATGTCGCGGTCTTCGGCGAGAAGGACTACCAACAGCTGATGGTCGTTCGTCAGTTCGTGCGCGACCTGGATCTGCCGGTCGAGATCGTCGGCGCGCCGACGGAGCGGGACGGCTGGGGCCTGGCCCTGTCGTCACGCAACGCCTACCTGTCCGAGACTGAGCTTGAGACGGCGCGCCGGCTGAACGGCATTCTGGCGGAAGCCGGCGTCCATGCTTCAGGCGGCCGCCCCCTGCCCGGCGTTGAGCGTGAAGCCTATGCCGCCCTGCTGAAAGCCGGGTTTGAGCGGGTCGATTACGTCGCCATCCGCCACGCCGAGGACCTTACGCCCTTCCGCAACGACATCGTCGACGCCCCCGCCCGCATCCTGGCCGCCGCCTGGCTGGGCAAGACGCGCCTGATCGACAATATGGCGGTCTGAAACGACAATGGCCGCATCCGTTCGCCGGATGCGGCCGTGTCAGATCAGCCGATCGCGCCGACGCAGCCCTCGGCGTCGCCTGGCGCCAGATCGGCGTCCGTCAGGGCGATGGTCCAGCCGTGATGCGTGTTCAGGCCCCAGCGCCGCGCGCCGCCGCCGTCGCCGGCGTCCCCACCCGCTGTGACCACCACGCGTCGGCCCTTGGGCAGAGCCGGCGGATCGATCTTCCCAACCGCCAGAGACGTCGGCGTCTCGCCGCCGTAGCCGTCGAACACGCTCAACATCGACCATTCGCGGCGCAGGCCCATCCACCAAGCGTCCTCGGTATTGATCGCCAGCACGGCGATCCCGTGGCCCTCGGCGGCGAAGGCCAGGGCCTTTTGCGGATCGCGCACGATCTTGATGTCGGCGGCGGCGCCGAAACGCAGGCGCGCGCCGTCATAGGCGCGGGTCGGTTCGATCGGGGCCCAGACCTGCACCTGAAGGCGGCCCTGGCGCGCCAGGCCCCATCCGACGATCTCGCGCCACAGATGTTCAACCGCCTCGGCGTTCTCGGGCTTGGCCTGCTTGAGCATGCGCGAGAGGACGGTTTGTTCGCGATCGGGACGCAGCTTGGTGTGCGGTCCCGTGGGCGCGTCCTTGGCCCGGCCGACGGTGGCGGCGATGGCCAGGCGTTGCTCGAACAGGGCCAGGATCTGGTCGTCGATGCCGTCGATTTCGGCGCGCAGGGCGGCCAGCGCCTGCTGTTCGGGTGTCAGGTCGGCCATGTCAGGCCAGACTTGCTGAAGGTTGGAATGGGGCATGGGATAGGGCTTTCGGAATTCTGAGATTCGATATGTGCAGGGGCGAACAGCCGCTCTGGTCCAGAGCGGTCGCCGGTGAAGCAGTCAGGGACGGAGTGCGCCCGACGCCTCAGCCGGCGTATCGAAAGCCGTAAAAGCCGTAGCCGAAATAGAGGCCGGAAACCGCGCGCGAACGGTCGAAAGAAACAGAAAGAGCGCGCAGGCGGGACATGGTCCGGTTCCGGTCTATGCGGATCGTGTTGCGATCCGTGGGTGTCTTAAGGACGCAAAGACCGTGCGCCGTCAAGCCTCAGGCAAGCTCAACAGGACAAAACGCGTCTGATTATCGCCGGAATCCTGCAAGTCGTTGCGCAGGATCGACAGACCATACACCTCAGCGGCGCCGCCCGGGGCGATGGCCGCCCGTGTCGGGTCACCCGCTTCGGCGACATCGCGCGCCGCGCCTGCGGTATCGAAATGCTCTACAACCTCGACATTCAAACCGGCCAGCGTGTCCTTGCATTGGGCCAGGGCGATGGGGTGGCTCTCGACCGTGCGGATATCGGACAGACGCGCGCCGTCGATCGCCATCAGCGCATGACGGATCGGCCGCCAGACCTGGGCGACGGGCTCCACGCCAAGCGCACCGACCAGCGTCGCCGCCGGTTCGACCACGCCGATGGTCGAGTTCTCGACCGGTATCAGGGCGCAACCGCAGTCGCCGGCGCGCAGCGCATCCAGGGCCTGGGCGAAGGTTTCGAACGCCACAGCCTCGTCCCACGGACGCAAGGCCAGACAAGCCTCATGGCTGAACGATCCGGGCGCGCCCTGATAGGCGACCCGGCCGGGCTTTTCCTCAGTTGGAGCCGCTACTTGCATCGATCACTCCCTCGGTCTCGGATCGATCTGGCGCTGCCTCGGTGGCGTCACCATGACCGGATCGGCCTGCATTTGGGGCGCTGACGACGGCTAGGCCGCCGCCGACTGCGCCACCCGCCCGGCCTTCAGCCGCTCCGCGACCAGGAAGGCCAGCTCCAGCGCCTGGTCCGCGTTCAGGCGCGGATCGCAGTGGGTGTGGTAGCGATTGGACAGATCGTCCTCGGTCACCGCCTGGGCGCCGCCGATGCATTCGGTGACGTTCTGGCCGGTCATTTCCAGGTGGACGCCGCCGGGGTGGACGCCTTCCGCCTCGGCCACATCGATGAAGGTCCGGACTTCGCCCAGGATGCGGTCGAACGGCCGGGTCTTGTAGCCGTTGCCGGCCTTGAGCGTATTGCCGTGCATAGGGTCGATGGACCAGATGACCTTGCGGCCCGAAGCTTTCACTTCGCGCATCAGCTTGGGCAGGCGCTCGCCCACCTTGTCGTGACCGAAGCGTCCGATCAGCGTGAGACGACCGGAGACATTGTCCGGGTTCAGGGCGTCGATCAGGGGCAGCAGATCGTCGGCCGTCATGGTCGGTCCGCACTTCACGCCGATGGGGTTCTTGATCCCCTTCATGAACTCGACGTGGGCGCCGTCCAGCTGACGCGTGCGCTCGCCGATCCAAAGCATATGGGCCGAGGTGTCGAACCATTCGCCCGAACCGCCATCCAGACGCGTCAGGGCGCTTTCGACGTTCAGCAGCAGGGCCTCGTGGCTGGTGAAGACCTCGACCCGGCTGAGGTCCGGATGCGTCTCGGGCGTGACGCCGACCGCCTCCATGAAGGCCAGGGCCTCGGTGATCTTGTCGGCCAACTCGCGGTACTGGGCGCCGGCGGCGTTGTCGCCAGCGAAGCCCAGGGTCCAGCGATGGATGTTGTACAGATCGGCATAGCCGCCGCCGGCGAAGGCACGCAGCAGGTTCAGCGTCGAGGCCGACTGGTTGTAGGCGCGGATCAGACGCTGCGGATCGGGCGCGCGCTCCTCCGGCGTGAAGCCCATGCCGTTGATGATGTCGCCGCGATAGCTGGGCAGTTCAACGCCGTCGATCTCTTCCAAGGGCGACGAGCGGGGCTTGGCGAACTGGCCCGCGATCCGCCCCACCTTCACCACCGGCTTGCGCCCGGCGAAGGTCAGGACGACCGCCATCTGCAGGATCAGGCGGAAGGTGTCGCGGATATTGTCGGTCGAGAACTCCTTGAAGCTCTCGGCGCAGTCGCCGCCCTGAAGCAGGAAGGCATCACCCCGCTCGACCTGCGCCAGCTTCGACGTCAGGCGCCGCGCTTCGCCGGCGAAGACCAGCGGCGGCAAGGCGCGCAGCTCGTCTTCCACCCGCGTTAGGGCGGCAGGATCCGGATAGTCCGCCGGCATGTGCAGGGCGGTCTTGGTTCTCCAGCTTTCGGGGGTCCAGCGTGTCATCGCGCAAGAATAGGACTTCACGCCTATTCAAACAACGAAAAGGCAGGCGGATTTTGCCGCGAAATGTCAGTCTTCCGAAGAAGGCGACTTTTCCGCCGCAGCTTCGGCCTTGCGTTCAGCCTTCGCCGCCGCCTTCTCGGCCGCCTTCAGCGCTGCGGCGCGCTCACGTTCCTGACGCTCAAAGCTGTAGTTGGGTTTGCGAGCCATCGGCGTCCTCGTCTGATCTCGTGTTCTGGCGGTGAAGGTGGAGATGCAGGGAGCCGGACGCAATCGCCAAATCCGGCACCCTGCAAAAGCCGCTCACAGCAATCTTTCCTTGCGCGTCAGAATCTTGGCGGCGGCGTCGAAGGCGATGAACAGGCGGGCTAGAAGAGTCATGGGCTCTGAACGCTTGGCCCTGTTCGATGTTCAGTCCCGCGAACCTTCGTCGCACCCGAAAGGCAGGCGCCCATGTCGACCCAATCCATCCTCCTCGGCGGTGTCGAAGCCGGCGGCACCAAGTTCATCTGCGGCGTCGCCGCCGCCGACGGCGTGATCATCGACCAGATCCGTATTCCGACGACGTCGCCCGACGAGACGCTGGATGCGGTCGCGGCTTTCTTTGTCGACGCTCAGTCCAAGCACGGCCAGCTTTCTGCTCTGGCGATCGTCAGTTTCGGCCCTCTGTCGTTGAAGCCCGACGCGCCGGATTTCGGAGCCATCACCAGCACGCCCAAGCCCGGCTGGAGCGACGTCAACCTGTTGGCCCGTCTGCGCCGGCGCCTCGATGTTCCTATGACGCTGGACACCGATGTGAACGGCGCGGCCGTGGGCGAACGCCTGTTCGGCAGCGGGCAAGGACTGGAGAGCTTCTGCTACGTCACGGTCGGCACGGGCGTGGGGGTCGGGGTGATGATCGACGGCGCGCCGCATGGCGGGGCGAACCATCCCGAAGCCGGTCATATCCGGCTGCCCCGCGCCAAGGGCGACGAGACGTTCTCGGGCGTCTGTCCCTTCCATGGCGACTGCCTGGAAGGCCTGGCGAGCGGGCCGGCGCTGAAGGCGCGCTGGGGCGCGGCCGCCGAGACGTTTTCTGACGATCATACGGCCTGGCCGATGGCGGCGGAGTATATCGCCGGTCTGTGCACCAACCTGACCTACACGCTGCGGCCCGAGCGAATCATCATCGGCGGCGGCGTAATGCAGCCGCGCATGTACGATCGGGTCAGACAGGCGCTGATGAGACAGCTCGGCGGCTATGACGCCAGCCTGAAAGGTCTGGACATGCAGACCTACATCGCGGCGCCGAGCGCGGGCGTGTCCGCCGGCCTGATCGGCGCATTGGCCCTCGCCTACCGTTCCGTCACGGGCGCGTGGCCCAAGGACTGGGGCACGCAAGGCCGGGATTAAATTGAAGTGGAGATGGTGGACGCGACAGGGATTGAACCTGTGACCCCCTCGGTGTGAACGAGGTGCTCTCCCGCTGAGCTACGCGTCCTTGCCTTGCGGAGGCGGCGACATAGCCCGGTCGCCGGCCCCGCGCAAGCGCCTGTTTCAGATTCCGGCGGCGCGAACGCCTTCGGGCGTATTGGCTTCCGGGTCGCCCGGCAGCCAGGCGACGTGACCGTTGTAGATGTCCTGGTTGAGGATGCCCTCTTCCTTGGCGACCAGCACCGGCACCAGCATCTGTCCGGTGACGTTGGTCGCGGTGCGCATCATGTCGATGATCCGGTCGATGGCGACGATATAGCCGATGCCTTCCAGCGGCAGGCCGGCGGTCGACAGGGTCAGGGTCAGCATGACGATGCTGGTGCCCGGCACGCCGGCCGTCCCCAGTGATCCGAGCACCGCCGTCAGGCCGATGAGGACGTATTGGGTCAGCGTCAGATCGATCTTGAAATACTGGGCGATGAAGATCGAGGCGATAGCTGGATAGATGGCCCCGCACCCGTCCATCTTCACATTGGCCCCCAGGGGCACGGCGAAGGCGGCGTAGGCCTGGGGCACGCCCAGCCGTTCGACCGTCTGGCGCAGTGTGATCGGCAACGTCCCCAGCGAGGATGAGGTCGCAAATGCGGTCTGCTGGGCCGCGAAGGCGCCGCGGAAGAAGCTGGTCACCTTCAGGCCATGCACCTTCAGCAGGCCCGAATAGACGATCAGGATGTGGAACAGGCAGGCGGCGTAAATGGCCAGGATGAACTTCACCAGAGGCAGCAGCGCCTCCCAGCCGTAGCCGCCGACGACCGATCCGATCAGACCGAACACGCCGATAGGCGTCAGCTGGATCACCCAGCGGGTGATACGGAAGATGATGGCCGCACCCTCATCCACCAGACGCCGAACGCCCTGCGCCCGGTCGCCCAGCGCCACCAGGGCCATGCCGACCAGGGCCGAGAAGAAGATGATCTGAAGCACCTTGCCTTCGGCCAGGGCCGCGAACGGATTGGTCGGCACGACGCCGATCAAGACTTCCAGCGGCGTCGGGATTACGCGCTCTTTCACCTCGCCCAGCGGCAGGTTGGACAGGCCGACGCCCGGATTGATGATGTGACCGAAGGCGAAACCGACCAGCACAGCTAGCAGCGACGTGATGGCGAACCAGAGGATGGTCCGCACCCCCAACCGCACGGCCCCCGCCCCTTCCCCCAGCTTGGCGATGGAACTGGCGATGGTGAACAGCACCAGCGGCGCCACCACCATGCGGATCAGGTTCAGATAAACGTCGCCGATCGGCTGAAGCCAGGTCTCGGCGCGCTCGCGCAGGATCAGCCCGGCGATGATGCCGAGGATGAAGCCGGCGGCGGTCCGCTGCCACAGCGGGATCTTGAAAAAGCGAGCGAGCATGACGGCACTTTCAACAGGGGTGCGCCAATCTGTCCATCGCCATGCCGATCCGCAACCGCAGCAGCGATCATTCAGCCGACAGATTTCCTGTCGGCTGGCTTCAGAATTTCAGCGCCCGCCGCACGTAGAAGTCGGAAAGGAGGCCGTCGATCGCCTCTTCGACGTCCTCGAAAGCGTCGATCAGCACGTCCCCGCCCAGGTCTTCGACGGGCGTCGGCGTAAAGCCGAAGGTCGTCAGAATGCAGGGCATGCCGGCGTCTCTCGCGGCATCCGCGTCCGGCGCGGCGTCTCCCACCATGATGGCCCGTTCGGGATCGCCGCCTGCGATGGCGACAGCCTCCTTCAGATGGGCGCCTGAGGGCTTGCGCGCGCTGACCCGATCTGGGCCGACGATGGCGGCGAAATGGCGGGTCAGGTCCAGCTTGCCCAACAACAGCTCCGACAGGTCCGAACGCTTGTTGGTGGCCACGACCAGGATAGCGCCCCGCTCGCTGAGCCGCTCCAGCGTCTCGACCACGCCCTCGAAGGGCTGCGAGCCGTCGGCGATATGGACGGCGTAATCGACCAGGAACCGCTCGAACAGTTCGTCGGACTTGGCCCGCTCGACCGGCGCGCCGGCGGCTTCGAAGCCGTGCACCAGCAGCGCCCGCGCGCCCGATCCGATCAGGGTCGAGGCGGACTCCATCGGCACGGGCGGCAGCCCCTCCTCGACCAGCATCCGGTTCAGCGTGCCGATCAGGTCCGGGGCGGAATCGACCAGCGTGCCGTCAAGGTCGAAGGCGATGGTCCAGCCTTCCAGGTCGCGATCGCTCATCCACATCTCCCGCTGGCCCGCATGATGGGCTAGATCGCAGGACGACTAGACTGCGAGACGATTCATGACCAGCCAGACGCGCGCCCGCGCCGCCATCATTCTCGCCGCCGGCCAGGGTACGCGGATGAAGTCGCCGCTGCCCAAGGTGCTCCACCCCGTCGCCCACCGCGCCATGCTGGACCACGCCATCGATGCGGCGGAAGGCCTGGGGTGCGAACGCATCGTCGTCGTGGTCGGCAATCACTCGCCGGAGGTCCGGGCCCATGTCGTCAAACGGCTGGGCGAGGCCGCCATTGCGGTCCAGGACCCGCCGCTCGGCACCGGCCACGCCGTGCGCGCCGCCGAACAGGCGCTGGCCGACTTCGACGGCGAGGTGGTCGTCACCTATGGCGACGTGCCGTTGCTAAAGGCCGCCGACATCGAGCCCGTCTTTAATGCCGACGGCGTCACCGTCATCGGGTTCGAGGCTCGCGATCCGGGCGCCTACGGCCGTCTGATCGTCGAAGGCGACACCCTGACCGCCATCACGGAGGCCAAGGAGGCGTCGGCCGAGATTCTCGCCATCACCGCCTGCAACTCGGGTGTCATGGCTGCGCCGGCCGGCCTGCTCTTCTCGTTGCTGGCCGAGGTGAAGAACGAAAACGCCAAGGGCGAATACTATCTGACGGATGTCGTCGCTCTGGCGCGCCAGGGCGGCCACCCGACCCGCGCCGTATTCGCCGCTGAGGACGCGGTAATGGGCGTCAATTCCCAGGCCGAGTTGGCTCAGGCCGAAGCCTTGTTCCAGAGCGTGCAGCGCGACACCTTCCTGGCGGCCGGCGTGACGATGGCTGCGCCCAACACCGTTCATTTCTCCTGGGACACCCAGATCGGCGGCGGGACCGTGATCGAGCCGTTCGTCGTCTTCGGTCCCGGCGCGGTGATCGAGGGCGGCGCGCGCATTCGCAGCTTCAGCCATATCGAAGGCGCGCGGGTTGCGGCGGGCGCCGAAGTCGGTCCTTACGCGCGCCTGCGTCCCGGCGCGGACTTGGCGACGGGGGTCAAGGTCGGCAATTTCGTCGAGGTCAAGAACGTCAGGATGGCAGAGGGCGCGAAGGCCAATCACCTAGCCTACCTGGGCGACGGGTCGGTCGGTGCGGGCGCCAACGTCGGCGCAGGGACCATCTTCTGCAACTACGACGGCTTCAACAAAGCCCAGACCCAGGTCGGCGCCGGCGCCTTCATCGGATCGAACTCCAGCCTGGTGGCCCCGGTGGTGATCGGCGACGGCGCCCTGATCGCCTCCGGCTCTGTCATCACCGAGGACGTGCCCGCCGACGCCATGGCCTTTGGCCGCGCCCGCCAGACCGTCAAACCCGAAGCGGCCGCGGCCTTCCGTGTCGAAGCCAAGGCCAAGAAGGCTGCGAAATCCAAATGAGCGACCTCCAGAAGAAGAACGCCGGCGAGGCCGCCGCCGCCCATGTCGAGGCCGGCATGATCGTCGGCCTGGGCACTGGCTCGACGGCCGCCTGGTTCGTCAAGGCGCTGGCGGCGCGGAACCTGTCGGGTCTGCGTTGCGTCCCGACATCAGAGAAGACCGCAGACCTGGCGCGCGAACTGGGTCTGACGTTGTCGACGCTGGAAGACACGCCTCGCATCGACCTGACCGTGGACGGCGCCGACGAGATCGGGCCTGGCCTGGCGCTGATTAAGGGGGGCGGCGCGGCCCTGCTGCGCGAGAAGCTGGTGTGGGAGGCCTCGGCCCGTTGCATCGTCATCGCCGACGCGGCCAAGGTCGTGCCTGTGCTGGGAACCTTCCCCCTTCCGATCGAGGTCGTCGCCTTTGGTCACAAGACGACGGCCAACCGCATCGCCGATGTGCTGATCGACCACGACATCAACCAGCCGGCGCGCGTGCGGCAGGCGGATTGCGGTCTGGTTCGCACAGACGGCGGCAATCTGATCTATGACGCGGGCTGCAAGGCGATCCACGATGCGGTCCGTCTGGCCGACGATCTGAAACTGATCACCGGCGTGGTGGAGCACGGGCTGTTTCTGGACCTCGCGGACCTCGCCATCATCGGGACGGACGAGGGCGTTGAGGAACGTCTTCCCTAAGACACGCCCCGGCGGCTCAGCACCGCCGGAACCGTGCGCGCCAAAATGGCCAGATAGACGCCGACGGTGCGGTTTCTGACGAACCAGACATCCATCGCCACGCGGCGCGGATAGGGCACGGCGTTGCGCCCCGAGACCTGCCACAACCCCGTCAGGCCCGGCCGGACCGCGCAGTAGTCGGCCAGTCGACGGCCGTATCGCGCCGCCTCGTCGATCACGATCGGTCGGGGGCCGACCAGCGACATCTCGCCTCTCAACACATTGATCAGCTGCGGCAGTTCATCCAGGCTGGACCGTCTCAACAGGCGGCCCAGTGGTGTGACGCGCGGATCGTGCGTCAGCTTTCGCATCGCCTGCCATTCCGGGTCAGCGGCTGACGGCAAGACTTGCTCCGCGCCCATCCTCATGGAGCGAAACTTCAGACAGTCGAATAGTCGGCCGTCGCGCCCGATCCGCTGCTGGCGAAAGATCGCGGCACCTCCATCCTGCGCCCTGACGCCCAGAGCGATGAAAAGGAAGAGCGGCCAGGTCAGAAGCAGGCCTATCAGGGCGAAGGCGACATCCATGGCGCGGGTCGGGTCGTGACGAACACGGCGCCGAGACGCACCGACGCCGCGTGTCGACGTCACATCGCACCCGGCCAATTCCGATATAGACATTCAGCGCCCCCAAGCGTCACCATGACGTGGGATTGCGTGGTTGGCAATCTTGGCGCGTCGTCAGCACAGATTGGTCAGATTAGTCGCCGCCCCACCAACTCAGCGTGAATGGCGTGCGACGGCTGCTCACCGAAATCGTCCCGGTAACGACAGGCGTCTGATCGCCGAGATTGCGCCGCGCCGTCGCCAAAGCGCCCTGGTCAATCCTCGCAGACAACTCGACCGGGCCCATGCCAGGCGCAGACCCGCTCATTTGGATCCGATCGTCGGTGACGACATAGGCGTCCGGCAGAACCCTGACCTCGCCCTGCGGCCCGGTCAGCGACAGGATCAGAGGCGGCGAAGCGCGGGAGCCGCCTTCCCAAGCAGCAAAGGCCTCATCCTGTCCGATGAACAGCGATGCCACGGGCTGACTGGATGCCTCACCTGTCGGGCGATAGTCGCCCGAGATATCCCCGCTTAGACGCTGCTGGAACGTCGCTTCCGGCGTCGACGTCGCTGTCGCAGCGTCGCGCCGCTCGCAAGCGGCCAGGCTCAGCAGGGCAATGACTGCGACGACAACCCATGAGGATCTCATCGATCAAGCGCCTGGTCCAAGGCACGGAACCCGGCGATGGCGATCTCGGTCGCGCTGGTGAAGACCGACGGCGTGATCCGGTCGAAGGTGTCGCTCGGTCGATGATAATCGGGATGATAATCGACGCCCATGTACAGGAAGGGCACGCCCGCCTCATGGAAGGCGCCATGATCGGAGGCGTCGACCCAGTTGTTCTCGCCCGTATCCTGAGGAGTATCCTTGCCGAAGGCGAAGGACACGGCCCCAGACGGCGCCACGGCCTCCAGCACGGGGCGTAGATTGGGGTGCTGATAGGTCCCGGTGACCCACAGATGGCCGTCGGTCTCCGCCCGCGCAGTCATGTCGAAGTTCAGGTTCAGGCTCAGTGACGACAGAGGCACCGGCGGCGCCTTGACGAATTCGCGAGCGCCCAACAGCCCCCGCTCCTCGCCGTCCAGCGCGACGATCAGCACGCTGTGCGCCGGCGGTTGGGCCTTCAGCCGCGCCGCCAGTTCCAGCATCGTCGCCACGCCCGAGGCGTTGTCGTCGGCCCCGTGGAAGATCTGGCCGTCATTGATGCCGACGTGGTCGTAGTGGGCCGTCACCACAATATAGCGGTCGGCGACGCGGGTTCCTGGGATCAGGCCGACGATGTTCACGCCGCTGAAGGTCTTCACGCCCTCGCGCGTGCGGCCCGGCGTCTCAAACCGCTGCAAACGCCCGAACGGCGGCGCTTGAACGCCCATGGCCTCCAGCCGCGAGACGATGTAGGCGCGCGCCCGCTCGCCGCCTTCTGAGCCCGTGTCGCGGCCCTGCATGTCGTCGGCCGACAGGATGCGCACGTCCTCCAGCAGTTGGCTCGTACCGGTCGCGACGGCGCTCGGCGCAATCGGCGCCGTCGCGGGAACGGCGGCGCAACCGCTGACGATTAGGGCGCCGGCGACGAAAAGGCAGAGGGTCGAACGAGTCATACAGGCTCCGATAGGGACGCGCGAACCTAGCGAAGAGCGGACGGCGCGTCAGCCTACGGTTCTGTCATCATCGGCTTTGCGCGATGCACGGGCGGCGCGTCAGATGATATGACGACGACCATGGCCAACGCGATTCCTCTCGAAGTCCCCGTCGACGACCTTACCGCCGAGGCGGCTGCCGAGGCCCTGGCCTGGCTGGCCGCCGAAATGGCCCGTCACGACGCGCTGTACAACGAGGCGACGCCCCAGATTTCCGACGCGGAATACGACGCCCTGCGTGCGCGCAACCTGGCGATAGAAACCGCCTTTCCCGATTTGATCCGTTCAGACTCGCCGTCGAACAAGGTCGGCGCCGCCGCCTCAACCCAGTTCGCCGAGGTGCGCCACGGCGTGCCCATGCTGTCGCTAGACAACGCCTTCGACGAGGGCGAGGCGCGCGACTTCGTGGCCCGGATCGCCCGTTTCCTGAAACTGCCGGCCGACGAACCCATCGCCTTCGTCGCCGAGCCCAAGATCGACGGCCTGTCCGCCAATCTCCTCTATGTCGATGGCAAGCTGACGATCGGCGCCACGCGCGGCGACGGCCGCGCGGGCGAGGACGTCACCGCCAATCTGAACACCATCGCGGATGTACAGCAGACCCTGGCCGGCGACGGCTGGCCCGACCGGATCGAGATCCGCGGCGAGGTCTATGCGCCCAACGACGCCTTCGCCGCCTTCAACGCCGCCGCCGAGGCGGAAGGCCGCCGGACCTACGCCAACCCTCGCAACTTCGCCGCCGGCTCCCTTCGCCAAAAGGACGCCCGGATCACCGCCAAACGCCCGCTGAACTTCTTCGCCTACGCCTGGGGCGAACATTCCAGCGACTTCGCCGAGACCCAGTGGGAAGCCCTGCAAAAGCTCAAGGCCTGGGGCTTCCCCGTCAACGCCCGCTCGCGCCGGGTCGAGGGCGCCGAGGGGCTGATCGAAGTCTATCGCGAACTGGAGCGCGACCGCGCGACCCTGGGCTATGACATCGACGGCGTCGTCTACAAGGTCGACCGCATCGACTGGCAACGCCGCCTGGGCTTCGTCGCCCGCAGCCCACGCTGGGCCATCGCCCACAAATTCCCGGCGCAACAGGCGACCACGGTGCTGGAGGGCATCGACATCCAGGTCGGCCGCACCGGCTCCCTGACCCCCGTCGCCCGCCTGCACCCCGTCACCGTCGGCGGCGTGGTGGTGCGCAACGCCACCCTGCACAATGAAGACGAGATCGAGCGTCTGGATGTCCGCATCGGCGACACCGTCCGCCTGCAACGCGCCGGCGATGTCATCCCCCAGATCCTGGGCGTGGTCCCGGAGTTACGTCCCGCCGACGCCGTCCCCTATGCCTTCCCTGAACACTGCCCCGTCTGCGGCTCGGAAGCCGTGCGCGAAGGCGACGAGGTCAAGCGTCGCTGCACCGGTGGCCTGATCTGCGACGCCCAGATCGTCGAACGGCTGAAGCATTTCGTCGGCCGCCGCGCCTTTGACATCGAGGGCCTGGGCGAGAAACAGCTGATCGCCTTCAATGCGCGCGGCTGGATCAAGGAGCCGGCCGACATCTTCCGTCTGGCGCGCGACGAGGCGCGGTTGAAGGCGCTGGAACGCGACGACGGTTATGGCGAGACGAGCATCCGCAATCTGGTCGCCGGCATCGACGCCCGCCGCGTCATTTCGCTGGACAGGTTCCTGTTCGGCCTGGGAATCCGCGACATCGGCGAACAGACGTCCATCGTCCTGGCCCGCGCCTTCGAGAGCTGGCCCGCGCTGAAGGCCGCCTGCCTCCAGGCCGCTTCGGGTGTGCCGTCCGACGCCTGGACCGCCCTGGCCGCCGCCCACGCCATATCGCCCCGCGTCCTGACCCTTATGGCCGAGGCCGCGCCCCCCGCCGCCGATCCCTGGCCCGAGGCGACTCTGGACATGAAGATCAGCCAGGCCTTCCCCGGCATGGCCGCCCCGGCCCGCCGGTCGCTGGCGACGATGGTTCACGACTGGTCCGGCCTGGTCGCACTGGCCCGAGTCGCGCGCGAGGACGGCCCGTCCGAAATCCTGAACCAGATCGCCGGCGTCACCGGCGTCGGCCCCGTCGCGGCGGAGGCCCTGGCCCACTTCTTCCACGAGCCCCACAATCTAAGGGTCGTGGAGGCTCTGGAAGCCGAACTGACCGAAATCCTCGACGCCGAACGCCCCAAGTCCGACACGGCGGTCGCGGGCAAGACCGTCGTCTTCACCGGCGCCTTGGAGCGTTTCACCCGCGACGAGGCCAAGGCCCGCGCCGAAAGCCTGGGCGCGAAGGTGTCGGGTTCGGTGTCGAAAAAGACCGACTATCTCGTCGCCGGCCCTGGAGCGGGGTCAAAGCTCAAGGACGCGGAAAAACATGGCGTCCAGGTGCTGACTGAGGACGAATGGCTGGCCCTGATCGGCGGCTGAAGTTGACCTAAGGGTCGGTTTTCGTTGGTGATCGCCGGGGTTTTGGCCTTGTTTTCAACCGAAACCGCGATCAACGTCCGCTTTAACGGGCGGTGCGACCGACCCGACGAAAGGGAACGACTATGAAGATCAAGATCATGCTGGCCGCAGCGACCCTGGCGGGCGCCCTCGCCTCTCCGGCCCTGGCAGGCGACCCGACCGGCCTGTGGCAGACGCCGACCAATGGCGGTCAGGTGCGGATCGCGCGCTGCGGACAGGCGCTGTGCGGCACGCTGGTGACCTCGGACCACATTCGCCGCGACGCGAATGCGCGCGACGCCAACAATCGCGACGCCTCGCTGCGGAACCGCACCCTGCGCAATCTGCCGATGCTGACGGGCTTCACCGGTGGTCCGACGGAATGGCGCAACGGCTCGGTCTATAACCCGGCCGACGGCGGCACCTATCGCGGCACCATTACCATGACGAACGACAACAGCCTGCGTCTGCGCGGCTGCATCGTGGCTCCGCTCTGCAAGACCCAGACCTGGACCCGCATCCAGTAGGATCAGGGACGCCCCACATACGAAAGGCCCGGTCGGAGCGATCCGATCGGGCCCTGTTTAATTTGGCTTGTAGCTCAGCGATTCAGCGCCGCCCGCGCCGCCTCGGCGTAGCGATGCCCTGTCGCTGCGCCCTTGGGGAAGACGGCCTCGATCCGGGCGAGATCCTCAGGCGTCAGAACGATGTCCACGGCCGCCGCGTTCTGCTCAAGAGTGGCGATACGGCGCGTGCCGGGGATCGGGATCAGATCCTCGCCCTGCGCCAGCACCCAGGCCAGGGCCAGTTGAGCGGCGGTTATGCCCTTATCCGACGCAATGGCCTCCACGGCCTCGACCAGATCCAGGTTCTTCTGGAAGTTCTCGCCCATGAAGCGCGGATTGGTGCGGCGGAAATCGTCTGCGTCCAGGTCATCGATCGAGGTGATGTCGCCCGACAGGAAGCCGCGGCCCAGCGGGCTGTAGGGCACGAAGCCGATGCCCAGTTCGCGCACGACTGCAAACAGTTCGTCCTCCGGCTCGCGGCTCCACAGCGAATATTCCGTCTGCAGCGCCGTGATCGGATGGGTCGCATGCGCCTTACGCAGGGTGTCCGCCGCGGCCTCGGACAGACCCAGGAAGCGGACCTTGCCCTCCTTCACCAGTTCCGCCATCGCCCCGACCGTGTCCTCGATCGGCGTGTCCGGATCGACGCGGTGCAGATAATAGAGATCGACGTGATCGACGCCCAAGCGTTGCAGGCTGCCCTCGATGGCGCGCCGCACATTGGCCGGGCTGCCGTTGGTCATCAGCTTGGTGCGATCGTCATTGTAGTTGATGCCGAATTTGGTGGCGATGAAGGCTTGGTCGCGCCGGTCCTTCAGCGCCTTGCCGACCAGCACCTCGTTGGTGTGAGGACCGTACATCTCGGCAGTGTCGAAGAGGGTGATGCCCAGATCGAGCGCGCGATGAATGACGGAAATGGACTGGGCCTCGTCGGCGCCGCCGTAGAAGGCGCTCATGCCCATGCAGCCCAAGCCAATGGCCGAAACCTCGGGGCCGTTCACACCCAGCCTGCGCGTCTTCATAGGGCCTTCTCCTGTCGATGTGGGGATCGGCCTGCAACAGATATGGCGACCGATGATCAGGAGATGGTCGCGGCGACGGCGGGCTGCAAGACCGGCCGCGCTTTGCGATGGTACCGCCTCTCAGGCTTGAACTGAGGACCTCCGGTTCCACAAACCGGCGCTCTAACCAACTGAGCTAAGGCGGCCCGCTCATCGCGAGGCGCGTTCTCTACCGAGGCCTTACAGGCCAATCAAGCGAAGAGTTTGGAACAGACAAACAAAAACGCCCCGGCGGATGCCGGGGCGTTCTGTCTAGTCGAAGATTGGTCCTACTGAAGGCGGAAGCGAACCGTGAAACGCGCTTGTCCACCTTGAGCGACACCATCCACCGTGCCCGGCGCAAAGCGCGCGGAACGCATGGACGAAAGCGCCTCGCGACCGAACCCGGCACCCGAAGGCGTTTCGGAAACGACGCTGCAGTTCGTCGCCGATCCATTGGCCTGAACCGAGCAGAGCAATACGACCGTTCCCTCCTCGATCCCACGCTCTTGAGCGCGAGCGGGGAATTCCGGGCGGGGCTGCCGCGACCACGACACGTTCGTGATCGTCGAAGGACGAGCCGGAGCCGGGGGAGCGGGCGGAGGCGGAGGTCCAGGAATATTGACGGGCGGACCCGTGTATTCAACCCGATCTTCCTTCTTCGTCGGCGTGATGTTGACCGGCGGAGGGGGGACGATGTTCGGGACCGGAGCCGGCACACGCACCTGAAGCTTCGGCGGCGGAGGCGTATCCGTCGGCGGAGGCGGCGGGGGCGGAGGCGGCGGAGGCGGCGGAACCGGCTCGACCAACTCGACCTCGACGGACTCATCGACGTAGTTGAACTCCTTCAGCTTGAACTTGGACTGCTGAACAAAGAAGATCAGCAACGCAAACAAGATGCTGACCACCATCAGGCAGACGATCAGCACGGGGTAGGACACCCCCATGAAGCCCTTCTTCTTGGGTACGTCGTAGCGACTGCGATGATATTCGACGTCTGTCATACTATCTCCGCATCCTAACTCGTCGCCTGGTCTTCGCCGACCAGCGCAACGCTATAGAAGCCGTTATCCTGCAGCGCATTCATGACCTGCATAAAGTCGCCGTAACGGGTGTTCTGGTCGCCCCGAATGAAGATCCGCTCATCGGCCGGGTTCCGGGATCCGATCTGTTTTTTCAGATCTTCACCCAGGGCTCCGACGTCGGTCCGGAAATCGCCCACATAGACGTCGCCGTCATTCTGGATCGAAATATAGACCGGCTTGGGCGGGTTCGGGGCCGCCTTGGCGACGGCGATTGGCAACTCAACAGGCACCGACACGGAGGCTAGCGGAGCCGCCACCATGAAGATGATGAGCAGAACCAGCATGATATCGACGAAAGGCGTAACGTTGATATCACTGTTGGCCTGAGGCAGGTTGCCAGCGCCGCCCGATTTAATCTTGGCGGCCATCCGTCTTACGCCCCCTTGTCGAGCTGACGCGAGATGCCGTTCAGCAGCTCAGCGGCGAAGCCGTCGGCGCGCGTGCCGTAAGCAGCGATGCGGGTGTTGAAGTAGTTGTAGAACACAACGGCCGGGATAGCGGCGAACAGACCGATACCGGTGGCCAGCAGAGCCTCAGCGATACCCGGAGCCACGACGGCCAGGTTGGTCGTGTTCGACTGGGCGATACCGATGAAGGAGTTCATGATGCCGTAAACGGTGCCGAACAGACCGACGAACGGACCGATCGAGCCGACCGACGCCAGGAACTGCTGGCCGCCCGACAGGCGCAGGGCCAGACCGGATTGCACGGCGGCGACAGCCGACTGAGCGCGGGCCATGGCCGAGTCGAGGTGATCGCCGGTGACCGACAGACCGGATTGACGCGACAGTTCGATTTCCTCGGTGGCGGCGGCGGCCATGTCGGCCAGCGGGTTGCCGTCGAACTCTTCCTGAGTCGAGACAGCGCGCATGTCAGCGATGGTGCGGGCGCCGCGGAAGTTCTCGAGGAAGTTGTCGGTCTTACGGTTCAGAGCGCCGAACTCGAACAGCTTGATGAGCAGCAGGGTCCACGACAGGATCGAGGCCAGCAGCAGGCCGGCCATCACGACCTTAACGACGACCGTGGCTTCCATGAACATGGAGATCGGGGTGATGTCGCCGTGACCGCCGCCGACGGCGTCGTTCACCGTTGCGGGATCAGCTTCGCCGGCAGCGGGAGCGGCGGCTGCGGGAGCCGCAGTCGAGGCGGCCGGGGTGGGCTCGGCCGGGGCCTGGGCCAGGACCGGCGAGCTCGCCATCAGCGCGGCGGCGCCGGCCATGGCGAGAAGGATATTCGTCTTTTTGCTGTTCAGCATAATTCGCCAGTTCCTGCTTGGTCTGACTCGTGGAACCAAAGGTGCGGCCATAGTCAGCGACCGCCCCCCAACCTGAAATGTTTCCTTCAACGCGCCCGTCCTTTCGAGGATCAGAGCCCGCTGAAATCTTCGGTGGAGATCGAACCGGTCGCCCGCCTCGTCTCCGCTGGTCGAACCTTCGGAGACACGTCTCCGGCGATCCGCATTAACGTCTTCTTGCGAAGGCGCCTCAACCCTTTGACGAACCCTTACCGGAGCGTCAAGGGACAAGAGGGGCTTTTAACCCGTCGAGAGACATGGAGAAAAGTTCCACCAACCGGCGCATTAGAGTGCAGCGGCGCGACATTTTGATGATGATCTGGCGTCAGATGAAGCAAGTTTGTTCAAAACGGCCATCCTGAGCGCGATCATTTCCCGATATGGCGAATTGTAGGGCTGATCGCTGCAAGCCGGCTTAAACCCAAGGGCGGCGCAAAGGCCGCAGCGCAGGATCATGCGCTCAAAACAATCGATTTTCACGGTGTGGGAAAAGATGGTGCCTGGAGGCGGGTTCGAACCACCGACACGCGGATTTTCAATCCGCTGCTCTACCAGCTGAGCTATCCAGGCGCCGACGCGGCGTCGCGAGAGGCGGGTCTATAGGGGAGGCTTTTCCGCCTGTCCAGCGCCCAATCCGTCCTTTTCGTCATCATCTTCCGCACCCTCGTCCAAGGCGACCGGAATGGCATAGGCGCCAGTGAACCAGCGCTGAAGATCGACGTCGGAACAGCGGCGTGAGCAGAAGGGCTTGTACTTGGGATCGGCGTCGGCCTTGCGGCAGATGGGACAGGAAGCCACGGCTCAACCCTCTTCTATTCGTCCGCGTCCCGGCGGGATCGCGGCATCGGCCTGGATCACCACTCGCGGTCCCAGATAGGACGCCAGCAGATGAGCGATCAGGGCTTCTTCGGGCGCGCAACGCGCGGTGATGCGTGGCGATAAGGTATCGGCCAGAAGCTGTCGCCGCAAAGCGCGTACGACAGATATGGCCCGCGTCTGGACCGAGGGGCGTCCGCCGGCGTCGAGCAGAATCTCCTCGATCGGCGTGCGACGCCAGGGAAGCGACATCTGCAACAGGCCGAATCGACTGATGGGTCCGAAGACGGCCTGGGGTTCTTGGCTGAACGTGGCCCGTGCGACCTTGGACTGCGCCTCGGCGTCCTGACCGTCCCCGACTAGGTCGATGACGACTAAACCACCCCAGTTCCGCAGGCCGATCAGCCGCGCCGCCTGCTTCAACCCCTCGCGATTCGCAGCCGCCCTTGCCTGGTTCGGATCACGACCGGGCGTCGCCGCGAAGTCGATGTCCACAGCCACCAGGGCGCGGGTGCGCTCTACGGCGAGATCGATTCCATGCGAGGCGAAACCGATCGATTGAGCCAGAGCCTCTTCCTCCGCCTCGATCACGGCGTCGATGGCCGCGATGCCAGTGATTGATTCCGCGCCGGGCGCGAGATCGCGCAACTGTTCGGCGATGCTAGGTGCGGGCTGAATCAGGCGGGGCGTCCCCTCCCCCGGTCCCAGAAGGCGAACCACCGCCCCTTTCCCGGCACGAGGTTCGGTGGTGACGACGACTTCCAGCCGCTGGCCTTGGGTAAGACGGTCGTTTCTCGGGAAAGGCAGAAAGGCGGCGGCCGGTGCGGCGATATCGACGAAGGCGCCGCGCAAGCCAGGGTTCATCTCGATCACACGCCCCACCGAGCGGGCGCCGAGCCGGGTCTGCGCCGCATCATCCTCACGATGGATCAGAAGATGAGTGTAGTGGCCGTCGCGCATGATCGCGCCACGCGTCTCGCCAGGCGTCTCGTCGAGGAAGACCTCGACTGCGCCGCTCATGAACGCCAGCCGACGCCGTGCAGAAGCTGGACGGCCTCATAGACGGGCAGGCCCATCACGGACGGATGGCTGCCGACGATGCGCTGGATGAAGGCGGCCGCCGGGCCCTGGATGCCATAGCCGCCGGCCTTGCCGCGCCAGTCGCCCGTGGTGACGTAGGATGCGATCTCGTGGTCCGACAAGGGTTTGAAGGTCACGCGGGTTTCGTTGACGCGTGACGATAGTTTTCCGTCGCGCCAGACGGCGACGCCGGTGAAGACGCGGTGATTGCGGCCGGACAGCAGTTTCAGAAAGCGTGTCGCCTCGGCCTCGTCCGCCGCCTTCTCCAGAAAACGACGCCCCACGGCGACCACCGTATCGGCGGCGATGACCACCGCGTCGGGACGGCGTTCTGCGACGACCAGGGCCTTCGAGGTGGCGAGCCGTTCGGCCAGACGCGGCGGGGTCTCGCCCTTCAGAGGCGTTTCGTCGATGTCGGCGGGATCGATATGGTCGGGCGTGATCCCGACCTGCGCCAGCAATTCGATGCGGCGCGGGCTGGCCGAAGCCAGCACCAGTTCGGGGCGACCCGCAGCCACTTACTTGAAGCGATAGGTGATGCGACCCTTGGTCAGGTCGTAGGGGGTCATTTCGACCAGCACCTTGTCGCCGGCCAAAACGCGGATGCGGTTCTTGCGCATCTTGCCGGCGGTGTGGGCGATGATCTCGTGGTCGTTCTCGAGCGTCACGCGGAAGGTGGCGTTCGGCAGCAGTTCGCTGACGGTGCCGGGAAACTCGAGCAGTTCTTCCTTAGCCATGCGGCCTCTCACGCCCGTTGAATATGCGTTCGACCCCACGCCGGGCGGGCGCGAGGGGCGGAATGGACGGGCCTAATGCCCGAAAACACAGAGATAGTCGAGGTCAGCCGCGACGGTAGAGGGCGCAGAGCAATGTAAACAGGCGCCGCGACGTCTCGTGATCGACCACGATCTTGCCGTCCAACCGCGTCTTCAGCTGCTCGGCCCCTTCGTTGTGAAGGCCGCGCCGGCCCATGTCGACCGATTCGATCTGGCTGGCCGAGGATCCGCGCAGAGCCTCATAGTAGCTGTCGCAGATCATCAAATAGTATTTGATCACGCCCTTCAGCGGCGTCAGGCTGATGGCGTAGGTGCGCGTGAAGTTGTCGCCGTCGATGTCGAACACCAGACGATTGTCCTGAAGCGACAGCTTCAGCCTGTAGGGTCCGCCCTCGGCGCCGACGGGCTCGAAGCTGTTCTTCTCGACCAGATCAAAGATGGCGACCCGACGCTCGTGCTCGATCTCGGCCGTCGCCGCCGGCAGGGTCGCGGCGTCCAGTTCGACCGAGGCCAGCTTGTGATCGGCGCTCATGCCGCAGTCCCTTCGTCCAGTTCGGGCGTGTCCAGATGGGTCGGCGCAATGCGCGCGGGCCAGCGGTCGGAAATATCCGTGACCACGGCGTCCAGGCATTCGACGTCGATTCGCAAATCGCCGCCGCCGGCGAACATCAGGATGACGCGTCCGCTCAAATCTTCAGTCGGAATGAAGTCGAGCGCGAGCAGTTCGAGCGAGGCGTCGGGGCTGCGTGACAGGCGACGGCTCTTGACCGCCAGAACGTCGCCGAACTGCATGGCGCACATCACCCGCGTCCCGCCGCACTCCCAGCAGAAGCGGCTGAAGGCGATGGTCAGGGTCCGGGCGGCCTTTTCCCAGACGATGTCGACGGGGCGCAGGATCGCGTCCTGAAGCGCGGCGGAGATGATCTGAAGATCGTCGGCGTCCTCGGCCAGCAGACGCAGCGGTTCGACCGGCGCCTTGGCTTCGGGGATGACGCCGTCGATCTCAGTGCTCATCACCTGTTCCCTTTATGCGGCGGATGTCGGCTCCGCATGCGCCGAGCTTTTCTTCCAAACGCTCAAAACCGCGATCCAGATGATAGACGCGTCCGACCGTCGTTTCGCCCTCCGCGACGAGGCCCGCGATGACCAGGCACATCGAGGCCCGAAGATCCGTGGCCATCACCTGGGCGCCGTGCAGAACTTCGACGCCGGTGACGTGCGCCTCTCCGGCATGAACCGAAATGTCGGCGCCCAGTCGCGCCAACTCCGGCACATGCATGAAGCGGTTTTCGAAGATCGTCTCGCGAACCGTGCTTACGCCCTCCGCCGTCGTCATCAGCGCCATGAACTGGGCCTGAAGATCGGTGGCGAAGCCCGGATAGATGGCCGTCTCGACGTCCACGGCCTTCAGTCGCTGCTTCGGGTCGCGCTTGATAAGCACGCCGTCGGCGGTCGGCGAGACCTCGACGCCTGCCTCGACCATCTTGTCGGTCAGCGAACCAATCAATTCGGCCCGCGTCTTGGTCAGGCGCACCTCGCCGCCCGCCATGGCGGCGGCGACGGCGTAGGAGCCCATTTCGATTCGGTCGGGAATCACCGACCAAGTCGTCCCGTTCAGCGACGAGACGCCGGTGATGGTCAGGACGTCGGTGTCGATTCCCTCGATCCTGGCGCCCATGGCCGTCAGACAGTGGGCCAGATCGCCGATCTCGGGTTCGCGCGCCGCACGACGCAGGACGGTCGTACCCTCAGCCAGCACGGCGGCCAGAAGCGCGTGTTCGGTGGCGCCGACCGAAACGAAGGGGAACTCGATCTCGGCGCCCTTCAGGCCCCTGGGCGCGCGGGCGGTGACATAGCCTTCGTCCAGCTCGATCTCGGCGCCCAGCGCCGTCAGCGCCTGCAGGTGCAGATCGACCGGACGCGCGCCGATGGTGCAGCCGCCCGGCAGGGAGACCTTGGCCTCGCCGGTGCGCGCCAGCAAAGGACCCAGCACGTTGAACGAGGCCCGCATCTGGCGCACCAGATCATAGGGGGCGAAGGTCGAGGTCAGCTCCTTGGCATGAAACAGGCTTTCCTGCCCGTCCGCGCCGTCCCGCTCGGTCACTTCGATGCCGAACTGGCGCAGCAACTGACCCAGGAACCGGGTGTCGGCCAGGCGCGGCATATTGGTCAGCAGCAAGGGCTGATCCGTCAGGATCGAGGCGGCCATCAGCTTGATGGCGGAGTTCTTGGCGCCGCTGACGGGAATGTCCCCGAAAAGCTGGGCGCCGCCCTGAATGGCGATGCTGTCCATGACGTCCTTAAGCGCGCCCGAGGCCAACGCCTCGGGGGGGAAGGTTCTCTAGCAAGCCGGCGGGCGCTTGCCAAAGGGCTGCGTGATCGCGAGCCGATGACTTTCAGTTGCTGTCGCGCGGCGCGGCCGGCGTGCGCGCCGGCGCCTTGCGCCGCCGAAGATTGGCCCGGAGCGCCGAGGCCAGCCGCATGGCCTTTTCCGCCTTAGCCCGCGCTTTCTCGAAATCAGGACCCGATTCGACAATCGGCGTCGCCTGTGCGGCGGCGGAGGGCGTATCGGCGTCATGCGGCGTGCGAGTCATGGCGCGATGATGCCGTGATCACGGGCCATGTCCAAACTTTCTTTCAGATCGTCAAAAAGCCGCTTCCCTCCCCGGAAGGGTTTGGCTATACGGCCGCTTCCTCAGTCGGGGCCGCCGTAGCTCAGTGGTAGAGCGCATCCTTGGTAAGGCTGAGGTCGTGGGTTCGATTCCCCCCGGCGGCACCATCTGAGACTTGAAAAGGCCCGGCTTTCGCCGGGCCTTTTTGATTTTCCAGATCGGACGGAAAAGTCTTCAGTCGTAGCCGTAAAGGCCGCGGCGATAGGGATCGCGGTCATCCGCATCGCCGTCTTTGCTCCAGCTGAACCCCATCGACATCGACTTGGTCGTGGTGTCGGCCCCATAGCCTCGACCGCGCCAGCCGCCGCCATAGGGCGAGTAGAAGCCCGGTCCGCGCAGACCATAGCCGCCGTAGCCGTATCCCCAGGGTTCGTTGCGGCCTTCGCGGTAGGCGAGGTCCAGGCGACCGTTCTCGCCGACCGGCAGGGACACGGCCGCGCCATAGCTGCGATAGCCCCCGGTGCCGATTCCGGCCTCGACCATGCCATGCATCTTGCGCTCGGCCGGGGCGCCCGGCTCTGCACCTTCGTCGAAGGTTGCGCCCGGCGTGCGCGCGCTGATCCAGTTCTGGATCTGCTGTTCGGTGGTCATGCCGTGCGGGGCGGCGTCCTGCGCCGTCGGCGCGGTCAGCGACGCCTCCGGCGCCGCCGTCAGCGCCTGAGCCAGTGTGGGCGCGTTTGTCGGCGCCGTCGTGACCACGCCGTCCGGATCACCGTCCGACGCCGCCAGCGCCACACCCGCCAAGAGACTTGCGATCAGCATAGGCCACCTCCGTTCGGCATCATCCTAGCACAGCGATTGAGGCCAAGGTCAGGCGATGCCGTCGCCGCGGTTGAGGGGGTCCGGCAGAGGCTCACCCTCGGCTACGAAACTGAGCGCGACCGAGTTGATGCAATAGCGGTTTCCGGTCGGCGGCGGGCCGTCGGGGAAGACGTGACCCTGATGGCTGCCGCAGCGGGCGCATTGCGTCTCTATCCGGATCATGCCGTAGCTGGTGTCGCGGATCGCGTGGACGTGCGCTTCATCGACCGGCTGGGTGAAGCTGGGCCAGCCGGTGCCGCTTTCGAACTTGGTTCCGCTCTTGAACAACGGCAGGCCGCATTCGCGGCAGCAGAAGACGCCTGCCCGCTTCTCGCCCAGCAGAGTGCCGCAGAAGGGCGCCTCCGTGCCATGGGACAGCAGGACGCGCTTTTCCTCTGGGTTCAGGTCGGCTTCGAGCCGGGCGCGTTCTTCCGGGTTCGGCGGGGTCAGGTCATAGCCCGACGGCGAACGGAGGGTTTCGGAGGTTTGGGCCAGATCGGTCATGGACTGCAAATAAGAAGGGCGGGCCAAGGGTTCCACCCCTGCCCGCCCCTCGTTCATTCGACCGACCGTTTCCTACTTATTGGAACAGCGTGCCCACCCAGGCGCGCACGGCCGCTTCGTCCGTCGCCGATCCGGTATAGGCAAGGCCCTGCGCCGGGGTGAAGGGCGCATCGTTGCCGCGCTGACGCGTGGTCCAGGCCTTATGCCCATAGGTCAGCTCGGCATAGTTCGACGGCAGGCGCAGAACGGTCGGCTCGATGAAGATCGAATCCTCCGCCGTCACCGATCCGGCCAGGCGCACGTTCGGCAGGCGCGTCAACAGATCCAGCGTATCCAGGCACCCGCTGGTGCAGCCGCCGTCGACCAGGACCACGACAGGACCCGCCACGGGGTTTGCCGCGCCCGTGTCGGCCACCGACGGGCGACCGGGCATTGTGAAGGTCGGCTGATTGGCCGCCAGGGCCGAATCGAAGGCGGCGACGATGGCCTGGGTCTGTTCAATCACCGGGCCGGACTCGGCGACGAATCGCGGGTCGGCCTGCATGCGCGCCAGGGTGTCGGCGAACCACTGACGGTTTGCGGGCGTGGCGCGGTAGGTGATCGAGCCGGCTTCAGGCTGACGGCTGACGGTGAACTCGGGCGTCCAGATGCGGTTGGCCAGGCCATAGCCCTTGCCAGTCGCATTCAGCGAAGCGCCGTTCGCCCCGCGCAGATCGATGACCAGCCCCTGCGCGCCGCGAATGGCGGGCAGTTGGGCTTCGACAGCGGCGTAGAAGGCGTCCCATCCGGCGTCGTCAGCCAGGGTGTGAACGTTGATCCACGGACGGCCGTCGACTGTCTCGACCGACAACGGATTGGCGCCCGGCGTGTAAACGGTGGCGCGATAGGCGGCTTCCAGGCTGGCGGCGTCGGCCGGCTGGGGCTGCATCTGGAAGTCGCGATCACGACGGCCGACCTTGAAGGTGCACAGCGACGGGACGCCGCCGGTGAAGGGATTGTTGCGGTTCCACAGCAGATAGGGGGCGGTGCGGACACGTCCGGCTTCCGTCGTCAGGTCGCCTTCCCAGCGATCCAGCCGCTCTTCGGCCAACTGGGCGGCGGTCTTGTCGCCGCACTTGACCAGGGTCGCCCCGAGCGGCGGCACGTTGCGAACGCCGGGCTTCACATAGGAGACGACATATTCGCCGTTGCGCCACGCCGTGGTCACGCCCGGCCAGCTGGTCGCGAAGAAGGGACCGAGGCCTTCATAGGTCGGGCGAATCGCGATGTTCGAATCGCGGAAGCCGTTGGCGTAGTAGCGCATCAGATAGGCGTGGCTGTCGCCGCTGTTCACGCGTCCAACCTTGCCTTGCGCATCCGTCAGGCCGGCATCGATCCAGCTGCGAAACGCTTCGCTGGGCGCACCGGGAATGACGGCGGCGGGATGGTTGGCGGCCAAGGCGTCATGCGCGGCCTGAAGGTCTTGCTGCGCCAGAGCGCGAAAATCCTGTGCGACAGCGGCGCCGGCGGCGACGGTCAGCGACAGAACGGCGGCCGAAGCGGCGGCGATCATTCGGTTCATGGGGTTTCCTGCGGCCTTTGATTTCAAGCTCGTGGGAAAGGTTAAACCCCATGCGTCCGGCGCTTGCCAACCCCGCCGCGCGGGATTTCGCCCGATTGTCACATGGGCTGCGGCGATGCGGCGCGCATCAAAGCGGCGCCGGCGCCTCGACCGCTGCGCCGAAGATCCGATCGAAGCTGCGCCTCAAGGCCTCGTCCGCCTCGTCCATCGTCGCCAGAACGCCGAGATCGACCAGGCTGGTGACGCCGTGTTCCTGAATGCCGCAGGGGACGATGCCGCCGAAATGATCCAGATCCGGCTCTACGTTCAGGCTGATGCCGTGGAAGCTGACCCATTTGCGGACCTTGACGCCGATGGCGGCGATCTTGTCCTCACGCGACCAGCCCGCCCCTTTGCGCTCGACCCACACGCCCACGCGACCGGGCCGGATGTCGGCCTTTACGCCGAACGTATCCAGGGCGCCGATCAGCCACAGCTCAAGCCCGCGCACGAAACACCGGACGTCCTTGCCGCGCCGATTCAGGTCCAGCATCACATAGGCCACGCGCTGTCCCGGGCCGTGATAGGTGAACTGCCCGCCCCGCCCTGTGCGATGCACCGGAAACCGGCCGGCATCCAGAAGGTCGTCGTCCTTGGCCGAGACGCCGGCGGTGTAGAGCGGCGGATGCTCCAGCAACCAGACCATCTCATTCGCCTCGCCCGCCGCAATGGCCGCGACGCGCGCCTCCATGAAGGCCTCTGCGGCCGCATAATCGACGTAGCCTTTCGACACGGCCCATTCCACCGGTCGGCCATCGTCGAGACGCAGTTTCTGAAGGGACGGGCTTAACGGCTCAGCAAGCATGACGCTTCAATGTGGTCGCCAGGGCGTTTCTGCAAGAGACGGCCCTCCAGTGAAGAGAGCTTTACGTGACCCAGATCAACGCCGTCGATGTCGAAATCTCAGTCGTGCTGGGTCGCTCGGTGCTGCCGATGTCGCAACTGCTGCGCATGGGTCGCGGCGCAGTGATTCCCCTGGACGCTGCAGAGGGCGACGAGGTCTGGATCCTGGCCAACAACTATCCGGTCGCGCGCGGCGAAATCGAGATCCGAGACGACCGCATCGCCATCACCGTCACCCGCCAGGCGGACGTGTACGACTTCATGGCCGGGTCGGCCTGAGGCTTTGATCCGCGACGTCTTTGCGTCGTTCATTTCGCCCTTTCCTTTTCCAACGGCTTCGTCTATTCGCCGCCGCTCCGATGCGAGCGGTCGTGGCGGAATTGGTAGACGCGCAGCGTTGAGGTCGCTGTGGGGCAACCCGTGGAAGTTCGAGTCTTCTCGACCGCACCATCTGGCTAAACAGGGCGATTCATCGGCTAAGTACGGCTGGACATTCTACCAAGGGAGGCGACCACGTGAGCACCACGGACACCGCCTTTGCTCCAGACGAGACGCTCGATAACGAAGACCACGCCGCCCTGGACGAGGACTATGTCCTCACCCCCCAGTTCGTCGAGAAAGTCGTGGACGCCGCCGACGACGGCGACGGCATGCGGCTGCGCTCGCTGCTGGAAGACCTGCACCCGGCCGACGTCGCTGACCTGATGGGCTTTCTGACGGCGGAACACCGCGCCGTCGTCGTGCTGTGGTTGCCGCCGGAGCTTCTGGCAGAAACCCTGCCCGAGCTGGACGACAATATCCGCGAGGAGGTGCTGGAGCGGGTCCCGCACGGCACCCTGGCCGAGGCGTTGCAGGAACTGGATTCCGACGACGCCGCCGCCGTCGTCGAAGACCTGGAAGACGACCAGCGCGAACGCGTTCTGGCCGCCATGCCCGAGGTCGATCGCGCCGCCATCGAAAGCAGCCTGGGCTATGCGGAAGAATCCGCCGGCCGCCTGATGCAGCGCGAGGTGATGGCCGCGCCCCAGTTCTGGAGCGTGGGCGACACCATCGACCACATCCGCAAACAGGGCGACGACCTGCCCGAGCTTTTCTTCGACATCTATGTGGTCGATCCGCTGAACCGTCCGGTCGGCGGCGTGCCGATCAGCGGCCTGCTGCGCGCCGCGCGCACCGTCGCCCTGACCGATCTGATGGAGCCGATCAACGAGATCGCCGTCGATCAGGATCAGGAAGAAGTCGCCTACATCTTCGAGAAATACCACCTGATCTCGGCGCCGGTCGTGGACGCGGCCGGTCGGCTGGTCGGCCAGATCACCGTCGATGACATCGTCAACATCATTCAGGAAGAGAACCGCGAGGACATCCTGCGTCTGGCCGGTGTCGCCGACGAGGACCGCGGTTCGTCCATCCCCGAGATCGTGCGCGGTCGCGTGCCATGGCTGGCGATAAATCTGGCGACGGCGGCGCTGGGCGCCAGCGTCATCGGCCTGTTCGAAGCCACCATCCAGCAGATCGTCGCCCTCGCCGTCCTGATGCCGATCGTCTCGGCCATCGGCGGCAACGCCGGCACCCAGGCCCTGACCGTGACCGTACGCGCCCTGGCGACGCGCGAGCTGAACAGTTCGAACGCCCCGCGCACCTTCTGGCGCGAGATGATGGTCGGCCTGGCCAACGGCCTGATCCTGGCCCCCCTGATCGGCATCGCGGCCGGCTTCTGGTTCCGGGACGAAGACTGGAAGATCGGCCTGGTGATCGGCGCGGCCATGATCCTGAACCTGCTGGTCGCCGCTTCGATCGGGGTCCTGACGCCCCTGACCCTGTCCAAGCTGAAGTTCGACCCGGCCGTGTCCTCGGCCGTGTTCGTCACGGCGACCACCGACTTCTTCGGCTTCTTGATCTTCCTTGGTCTGGCCACACTGGTGCTGCTCTAGGCACGACGCGGACGATCCGGCGCGGCCCTTGCTGGGAGCGGTGCGAGCGCCGCGCGCCTGTTTCCAATTGGGTCAACTGTGTCTGACGTCCTCCCCAAACCCAGCAAGGTGTCCCGCGAGGGCGTCCTGCTGATCAAGAGTTTCGAAGGCTTCCGGCCTCGGGCCATGCAGCGCAGCGACGGTCGCTGGGTCATCGGCTACGGCCACACCCGGTCGGCCCGCGAGGGCGCGAGAGTGTCCGAGGCCGAGGCCGAACTGTTGATGCAGTACGACCTGATCCCGGTCGTGAAGGCCGTGACCGATCACGTCCGCGTTCCCCTCAACCAGCATCAGTTCGACGCCCTGGCCAGTTTCGCCTTTTCCATCGGCGCAGACAGGTTCGCCGCCTCCGACGTGGTCAAGCAGTTGAATGCAGGATCTGCTCGTCAGGCGTCCGCCTCCATGAGCGCCTGGGCCGATGAAGCCGCAGCCGAGACCCCAACCCGCCGTCGTTCGGCTGAACACGCGCTTTTCAACGCCGCACCCGGCGCGCCGGTCACCCTGGCGGATCTTCTCGCAGCGCCCCTGCCGTCTCCTTTCGAGACGGACGAGCCGGCCCTGCCCGCCGTCGAAGGCGCCCTGGATGAAGCCGTCGCCCCCTTCCCGGCTCAGGACGACGTGGCGCTGGCTCAAGCGACTACGGCGACTCAGCCGCACGCCGTTTATGCCGCGACGGCTGTCGGCCCGGTCCCGGACGTCGTGCCGCTGACCGGGCAATCGGAGACCGTGTCCGTCGCTGCGCCGATCATCGCGGCCAACGACATCCACGCGCCGGTTGAGGCCAAACAGCCTGAGACGCCGTCGGGCTTCGCCAATGCGCAAAAGACCAGCGTGGTGCTGACCGCGCCGGGACTGGCCGAAGCCACGTCCGGCGACAGCGCCGCCGCACCGGCCATCGAGGGTGATGCGGCAGCCAGCGAAGACGTGCTGAGCACGCGCGAGGTCGTGGCCCGCGCTCGGGCCCAGCGGCGTTCGGGCCTGGGGGAAACCTTGACCTTCGTCATCATGGGCGGCCTAGGCGCCCTGTGCCTCGGCGTCGCCATGGCCGCCTTTCGCCGCGCGTCGATATCGAACAGCAGCGACACCGCCACGGTCGCCTGGGTCCTGATCCTGGTCGCCGCCGCCTGCCTGGGGGTGTCGGGCTACAACTGCTATCGGCGCTGGGGACGGGCTGACCGCGTCTGACAGCGCTTGGCGAAAGGCCGTGCGCGATGCTACGCCCTAGCGCATGAGCATTCCCTTCGCGCCCCAATCCATGGAATTCGGCCTTGGCGATAACGCCGACGCCATCCGCGACACCACCGCCCGCTGGGCCGCCGATCGCCTGGCCCCGCTGGCCGCCGAGATCGACGAAAAGAACGAATTCAAACGCGAGCTCTGGCCCGAGATGGGCGAACTGGGCTTGCACGGAATCACCGTCGAGGAAGAGTTCGGCGGCCTTGGCCTAGGCTATCTCGAACATGTCGTCGCGATGGAGGAAATGTCGCGCGCCTCGGCCTCGATCGGCCTGAGCTACGGCGCCCACTCCAACCTGTGCGTCAATCAGATCCGGCGCTGGGGCACGGCCAAGCAGAAGCAGAAATACCTGCCCAAGCTGATCAGCGGCGAGCATGTCGGCTCGCTGGCCATGTCCGAGGCCGGATCTGGCTCCGACGTCATGTCGATGCGCACCCGCGCTGAAAAGAGGGGCGATCGCTACGTCCTGAACGGCACCAAGTTCTGGATCACCAACGCACCCCACGCCGACACCCTCGTCGTCTATGCCAAGACCGATCCGGACGCCGGATCAAAGGGTTGCACCGCCTTCCTGATCGAAAAGGGCATGAAGGGTTTCAGCGTCAGCAAGAAGCTGGACAAGATGGGCATGCGCGGCTCGGACACCGCCGAACTGGTTTTCGAAGATTGCGAAGTGCCGGAAGACAACATCATGGGTCCGTTGGGCGGCGGTGCCGGCGTGCTGATGAGCGGCCTGGACTATGAGCGCGCCGTTCTGGCCGCTGGCCCGCTCGGCATCATGCAGGCCGCGCTGGACGTGGTCCTGCCCTACGTCCGCGACCGCAAACAGTTCGGAAAGCCGATCGGCTCGTTCCAGCTGATGCAGGGCAAGATCGCCGACATGTATGTCGCCCTGAACAGCGCCCGCGCCTATGTCTATTCGGTCGCCCGTGCCTGCGACGCCGGCCTGACAACGCGCTACGACGCGGCGGGTGCGATCCTGCTGGCGTCCGAAAATGCGGTGAAGGTCACGATGGAGGCCGTTCAGGCCTTGGGCGGCGCCGGCTACACCAAGGAATGGCCGGTTGAACGACTGGTCCGCGACGCCAAACTGTATGACATTGGTGCCGGCACCAACGAGATTCGCCGCTTCCTGATCGGACGGGAACTGCTGGGCGGCTGACGGCTTGTCTCCGCAAAAGGGAGACAGACCATGCCCGCCAAATCCGCCGCTCAGCAAAAGGCCGCCGGCGCCGCCCTGTCGGCCAAGCGCGGGGACACGCCGAAGTCAAAGCTGAAGGGCGCGTCCAAGTCCATGGTCGAGTCCATGACGGAAAAGCAGCTGGAAGACCTTGCCGAAACCAAGCGCAAGGGCAAACCCGAGCACGTGCAGGACTGAGACACAGTCGATTTATCTGATCGCCTGTCCGTTCTGTAAGTGGCGATCCGCGCGCCGACCGCCTAGATGGGCGCAATCTCCAGCCGAGCGCCCCGCCTGATGCCCGCCCAACCGCCTCCGAACGACGACCTGCGGCGGTTCTCCGACGTTCTTGAAGACCTCGGCCACGCCCCCGAACCCAAGCTGACCATGGCCGAATTAGTCGCGTCGTTCGGCGAGCGCGGCTTCGGGGCTATGATCCTGATCCTGTCGCTGCTGGCGCTCCTGCCCTGGCCGCCCGGCGGCAAGGCGGTCTTCGCCGTACCGATCATCCTGATGTCCTTGGAACTGGCCTTCCAGAGACAGAGTGTGTGGCTGCCGCGCTGGATGTTGAAGGCCTCGGTGTCCCGCGCCGCCTACACGTCCTTGATCGCCACGCCGTTCGCAGCCCCGGCCTGGCTACGTCGCTGGGTGCTGCCGGCAAGGATAAGGATCGCCGGGCACCGCTACATCTTTTCCGACGGCGTGAGGCGCGCCGTTCGCAGACGCCCGAACGGACTGAGCGTCCTGAAAATGGTCCGCGCCGTCGAACGCTTGACCCGCCCGCGCCTGCCGCTGCTCACCGGCGATGTCGCCGACACCTTCACCGGCCTGGTCTGCGTCGTGCTGGCCCTGATCATGGCCTTGCCCATTCCGTTCGGAGACGCCTTGCCCGGCATCGCCCTGGTTCTGTTCGCCCTGGGCATGATGCAGCGCGACGGGATCGCCATCCTGCTCGGCGTCGTCGCCACCGCAGCCAGCGCCCTCTATCTGTTCCTGATTTGGGCGACGGTGGTCGAGGTGGCCCAGCACGTGACCGGCTGGTTCGCCAAACTGCTGCACTGATGGCGACAAAAAGGGCCGCCGGGTTTCCCCGACGACCCTTCATTGCCTGACCGCGAACGGTCCGGCCGCAACTCAGTCTGAAAGGCTCAGACCAGACCCTCTCCGAGGGCCAGGGTCGCGGTCGCCGCTCGCGATTGATGACAATGAGACACTGGATCACCTCCTTTCGACTGTTGAACAGGGAGATGAAACATAAGACGGCTCAACGCCTTGCGCCAATGGGCTTCGCGCTTTCGTGAACGCGTGCCGGTTTACTGCGTCGGCGACGCCCCGCCGGACAGGCCCTGCATGATCATGCGATTGATATCGATCAGGTCCTGAAAGCTCTCTTCGCCCCGCATGATCGCCGAGGAATGGCGATTGATGAACAGGCTCAGGGAAATGATCTGCGCACGCATCGGAGCGCCCAGAGCGTTGCCTGCATCGCTGCACTCGCCGGCCAGCGTCGACCAGAGGCGCCGATTCCAGTCCAGCGCGTCGATACGTGTGGCGATGTCGGACTCGTCGACGGTCGAGGCGTAAACCAGAGCGCGCGTGACCTGACCGAACAGACGGTACTCCAGGTCGCGCGGGCTCTCAGCCCTCGCTGTCGCCGCTGTGTAGGCCTGAAGCGACATTCAGCACTCTCTCTTCATACTCGACAATCTTACGCGCCGACATCAGGGCCTTGTAGTATTCGCGCGCCAGCACATGACGCGAGGCCGAGACGCATTCGGCCAGGATGTCCGGATTCTGCGTCGCGCCCATGAATTCGGTGATCCGCAGAGCGAGTTCGTCGAAGAACTTCGACGCCGAACTCTCGTCCAGATACATCATCATGATCGGGAAATAGATGCGGCGTGCGGGCGTGGTGACGTCCTCGGCCTGCATGATGTCCTTCTCGCGCAGGACGCTGGCGCGATTTTGAAGGATCAGCACGCCGCGACGATCGCCGTTCTGGACCACGGCGCCATTCAGAACGAACTTCTCGCCGGGTTTCAGCGACAGCTTCAAGGCCATTGAGGACCGTACTCCAGTCGTGATCGAGCCGGTCGCGCACGACAGCTCCGAGTGAATCAGACCCTACCCCGGCATCAGTTAACCATCCCTTGTGAGATCGATCCGCTGGAACGCGTATCGTCGCCGTTGCGTTGGCTTGTCGAAGAGGAGACGACCATGCCGGACAACGACTATCAGGACGATCAGGAACAGTCTGAGACGTTCGACGAAACCCATCTGGACGACGAGGGCGACGGCGAATTCCTGCTGGATGAGGCCGATCAGGTGCTGGACGTGACCCAGGCCGATGGCGACGCCGACGAAGAGGAGTTCGACGAGGACGCCGAGGTCGATCTCGACGACCAACTAGCTCTCGACGGCATCGAACGCGAAGCCGATGCCCTATTGGGCGTCGATGGCGAAAACCGCGATCAGATCGACGCCGAAGGCGGGCCGGCGTCAGCGCCGGATGAAATCGAGCTCGTCTATTCCGGCCTGATGGAAAACGAACGCGGCGCACAGGCCAGCACCGCCCACTGGGAAGCTAAACGGCTATCGGATGACGACATCACGGACCTGGGATACGGCCCGGACGGCGATCAAGACGCTCCGGCGCGATAAGGAGACAATGACATGACCGACGACAAAGCCCGTCACGACGCATCGACCGACGCCCCGCACGCCAAGCGCACGCCCTCGCAGGACGGCGTGCCGGACCAACTCGACAAGATCGAAAAGTCCGAAAGCCGCCAGGAGGCCTTAGTCGATGAGGGTCTGGAAGAAACCTTCCCCGCCAGCGATCCGGTCTCGGCCAAGCGCATCACCTGATCGCTGTTCACGACGCGGACGATCCGCTAACCCACTTCGTGGAAACACGGAGTGGGTTTTTCTATGAGCCGTTTCGAAGGCACGGACCGTTATATCGCGACGAGCGACCTCAAGGTCGCGGTGAATGCTGCGGTCGCGTTAGAGCGTCCCCTGCTGATCAAGGGCGAGCCCGGCACAGGCAAGACGGTCTTGGCCTATGAGATCGCCAAGGCCTTCGACGCGCCGCTAATCACCTGGCACGTCAAATCCACGACCAAGGCCCATAACGGACTTTATGAATATGACGCCGTCAGCCGACTGCGCGACAGCCAGTTGGGCGAGGAACGCGTCCATGACGTCAGAAACTATCTGAAAAAAGGCAAGCTCTGGGAGGCCTTCACCGCGCCTGCCCGCCCCGTCCTGCTGATCGACGAGATCGACAAGGCCGACATTGAGTTCCCGAACGACTTGCTTCAGGAACTGGATCGGATGGAGTTCTACGTCCAGGAAACGGACGAGACGATCCGCGCCGAAGTTCGTCCTATCGTCATCATCACCTCCAACAATGAAAAAGAGCTGCCCGACGCCTTCCTGCGGCGCTGTTTCTTCCACTTCATTCGCTTCCCCGACGCCGAGACCCTGTCGGCCATCGTCGACGTGCACTTCCCCGGCATCAAACCGCGCCTGGTGTCCGAGGCGTTGAAGACCTTCTACGAAATCCGCGACACGCCGGGCCTGAAGAAGAAGCCGTCCACCTCGGAGCTTCTGGATTGGCTGAAGCTGCTGCTGGTCGAGGATATCGATGCCGAGACCCTGCGCGAGAAAACGCCGAACAAGCTGATCCCGCCGCTGCACGGTGCGCTGCTGAAGAACGAACAGGACGTGCATCTGTTCGAACGTCTGGCGTTCCTGAACCGCCGCGAAGGCTCGCGCCCCGGCGGCTGACCCGGTGATTACCGCGATTTCACTGGATCATGCGACCGCAGCGCGCAGAATGGGGGCCAAGAGAGGTTCGACCATGCGTCATGTCCTGCTTTATCTAGCCCTCAGCGCCAGCCTGGCCGCCTGCGACGGCGACAACTCGGTCCGCATCACCACCACCTCCTCCAGCGATGATCAGGGCGCGGGCGTATTGAAGGTGATCGACGCCCTGCAATGCCCGGACAGTCTTGGGGTCCTGACGCGGAAGGGCCTGGCGGCGGCGGGCGGCGCGAACTGCGTCTATGGCGGCCCGAAGGGCGCCGACGTCGTGCTGCATCTGGTCAAGCTGGACGGGCGTTCCGTCGATGACGTGCTGCGGGACTTCGAGGCCCGCGCCAGCGCCGATCTGCCCCATACGGTCGCGCGCCTTGCTCCCGGGGCCGGAGATGCGCCGCCGCCGCCAGCGATCGAGGCAGGCGATACGACTTCTGTTCAGGCGCCTGGGGTCGATATCAAGACGCGCGGCGAGGACGCCTCGGTCCGCCTGCCGGGCCTGAAGATCGAGACCCAGGGCGATAACGCCAGCGTCCGCATCGGCGGCATAAACATCCAGTCCAAGGACGGACAAAACGTCCGCACCGAAACCTCGACGGTCAGCGTGGACGCCAACGACAACTCCACGCGCGTGCGCACCCGTGCGCCGGGCGCGGCGACGCGCATGACCTATATCCTGGCTGACGATCAGCCCGGCGATGCGGGCTGGCGCCAGGTCGGCTTCGAGGCGCGCGGCCCCAGCGGCGGCCCGATCGTCATCGCCGTGGTCAGGTCCAAGGATCGCCGAAACGACGGCATTTTCGACGACGCCAAGGAACTGGTTACGTTGAACGTCGGACGCTGACGCGGCGATTTCCTGCACCGTCTGGTCCCTCCCGCTTGATCCCGGCGTATCTTTGCGTCACCTGACCAGCCGACAAGCGATCAGGACACGCGATTTGGCCGAGCGCCCCACCAAGAAGAACGCCCCCCGCGCCTGGCAGCGCATGCTGTCCGGTCGTCGCCTGGATTTGCTGGACCCGTCGCCGTTCGACATCGAGATCGAGGACATCGCTCACGGCCTGGCGCGCGTCGCTCGCTGGAACGGTCAGACCATCGGCGAGCACGCCTTCTCGGTCGCCCAGCATTCGTGTGTGGTTGAAGAAATCGCCGCCCACATAAAGCCCGGCCTGGATCCGAAATGGCGTCTGGCCGCCTTGCTGCATGACGCCTCGGAATACGTCATCGGCGACATGATCTCGCCATTCAAGGCGGCGCTCGGGGCCGGGTACAAGGACTTCGAGGCCAAGCTGGAAGCCGCGATCCACCTGCGCTACGGCCTGCCGCCCAAGACGCCGCAGACGATCAAGACCCTGATCAAGAAGGCCGATAAGGCCTGCGCCTTCTTCGAGGCGACGCAGTTGGCGGGTTTCACCGAAAAAGAATCGCTGGGCTTTTTCGGCAGCCCGCCCGAGGGCTACAGCCTGACGATCGAACCCCAACCTGCGCCGGTCGCCCAGGCCCGCTATCTGGAACGCTATCGCGTCCTGGCGGGCGCCGTCGGCCTGATCCCCGCCGACGACGCCTGGCACACGGAATAGCGCAATGACCCAAGGGGCGGAGGACGGCGTTCGCATCGGTCTGTCGGCGGTCGTGATGACCTTGAAAGACCGACAGGCCGTCGTCCTGACGACCCCCACCGAGGACGGTTCGCGCGCCCTGCCCTTCGGGCCGTTCGATCCGGTGCGTGACCGCACCTTCGAGCGCGCCCTGCGGGACTTTGTGACCGCCCAGACCGGGTTCCGGCTTGGCTTCGTCGAACAGCTCTACACCTTCGGCGACGCGGGCCGCGCCTCGCCGCGCGCCACCCCCGGTCCTGGCCGTCACAGAGAGGTCTCCGTCGGCTACCTGGCCCTGACGCCTGACGCGGCGGAAGGCCAAACCCACGACGCCCGCTGGGACGCCGTGTTCGAATTCTTTCCTTGGGAAGACCGGCGCGGCGGTCAAGGCGCGCGAATTGCGGAAGGTTTGCTCGCCTGGGCCGATGGCGACGAGCACCGCCTAGCCCGCGCCCGCGCCCTGTTCGCCCTGACGCCCGATCACCGCTGGAACGAGGAGCGGGTCCTGGAGCGCTATGAACTGCTCTACGAAGCGCGTCTGGTCGCCGAGGCCTGGCGCGACGCCGACCTGTCGCCCACGCAGCCCATGCCGGGCCGCATCATGTCCTCGGATCACAGGCGCATCCTGGCGACCGCACTCGGCCGTCTGCGCAGCAAGCTGAAATACCGTCCGGTCCTGTTCGATCTGACCCCTGGCGTCTTCACCCTTTCCCAACTTCAGGCCGGCGCCGAGGCCGTCTCGGGCCTCAGCCTGCACAAGCAGAATTTCCGGCGCGGCGTGGAGCGGACAGGGCTGGTCGAACCCACCGGACAGCTCTCTTCGACCACGGGCGGACGACCCGCCGAACTGTTTCGATTCAAGGGCGTGGACGCCCAGACCGGCGCCGCGCCGGGCCTCTCTTTGCCCGCGCAAAGATAGCGTCGGATTTCTTTCACAGACGGGTTGCGAAGCGCTGCGGCTCCGACTAGAGAAGCCCCTCGCTCGACCAAGCGATATCGGCGCCGCGGAGAGGTGGCAGAGTGGTCGAATGTACCGCACTCGAAATGCGGCGTGCCTGGAAGGGTACCGTGGGTTCGAATCCCACCCTCTCCGCCACCGCCCGAAAACTGATTTAAAAACAACCGCTAAACGGAAAACCCGGTAGCGGTGTATCACACCCTGTATCTCAGTGAGATACGCACACTTTCTCCTCCCTTTGGCGACCCCACTCTGGCAACTTGGGGACGAAGCGGCGCTGTGGGAGGAAGTGGATGCATATCAGCCGGATCGTGATCGAGAACTTCCGGTGCATCCGCGCGCTGGATGTTCGCCTGAACCCGACCACCGTGATCATCGGTGAGAACAACGCGGGCAAAAGCACTCTGCTCGATGCGATCAAGCTGGCCCTTGGACGGCGGTGGGGACGGTCGGGCCAGACCGGCTTCAACGAATACGATTTCCCGATGACTCAGAGCGGACAGCCGAAGCCGGATATCCTGATCAAGCTATGGTTTACCGAAGCCTCGCCGGGCGAATGGCCCCAGTCCCTCCTCGACGATCTCTTGGCGATCATCCGGCTCGATCCCGCGACGAACCTCAATAGCATCTGCCTTCAGGTCACCTGCTCTTTTGAAAGCGTGACGAAGTCGGTCGAGCCCAGCTGGGTGTTCCTCAACATCGAGGATGAGCCCTTCTCTGGTGCCGGCGCTCGAAACCAGAATCTTTCGAAGTTCTTTGACTACGCACCCTGTTTCTCACTGGCAGCAATGAGGGACGCGAACGTTGAGTTCGGAGGGCGCTCGCGTTTCTGGGGCGGGCTGCTCAAGACGATCGAAGTTTCGCCGGAAAAGACCGCTGAGCTAGAGGAGAGCTTCGCCACTCTGAACGCCGAGCTTCTGCGGGCCGATCCAAAGCTCGACGCAATCAAGAACACCCTGAAGACGATAGGCAGCGTCATCGCGAACGGCGCTGCTGCTGATGTCGATGTGCGTGCGATCCCGCTCAATCTTTGGGAGATCATCAACAAGGCTGAAGTCGTCATTCAGGGACAGGGTGGCGACCCTTGGCTCCCGATCGGGCGGCATGGACATGGCGTTCAGAGCCTCGCGATCATTTTTCTCTTTCGAGCATTTGTGGAGAATGCGCTGGCGGCGTCGTCGCATGAAGATGCCGAGCCGATCCTCGCCCTGGAGGAGCCCGAAGCCCACTTGCACCCGCAGGCGTGCCGAGCCCTATGGGAGGCGGTTTCCGCGTTGCCGGGTCAAAAGATCATCACGACTCACTCGCCGTTCTTCGTCCAGAACGTGCCGTTCGCCGATATCGTGATCCTTCGTCGACATACAGACGGCCCGCAGGCGGCGTTCATCCCTCAATCGTGCGGGACCACCGTGCCCAACAATGGTGAGCTACAGGCTGTGATCGCCAAGTATCCCGATACGCTGAGCTGGGCAGATGATCGTTTGGAATGCCGGAAGTTCGTGGAGCAGGCACCCTATCGCGAGCTCCTCATGTGCTACCAAGCGGACCGCGCACCTCATGCCGACCTTCTTTCACTTAAAGAGGCTTCCCGAAGCCTGATGCTGGCGGACGATATCCGTGGGCTTGAGCGATGGGCAAAGCGGATCAGGGGCGAGATTTTCTTCAGCAACAAATGGCTCCTCTGCGAGGGGCAATCTGACTATGCGGTGCTTCAATCGATCGCCAAACTGCTGGGATGCCCGCTAGACGTTCACGGCATCTCGGTGATCGATTATCAGAACAACGGGAGTGCGGGCGCTTTCTCTAGCTTAGCTCGGGCGCTCGGGTTCCCTTGGGCAATGGTATGCGACGGAGACGAGGGCGGTAACGGGCACATCGCACAGCTTCGCAGTCATAACTTCATCGAAGGCGATATCGATCAGCGCGTGCGTCAGCTCCCACAAGGTATCGATTTGGAAGCGCTTTTGGTCGGAAGCGCGCTGCGGCCTCTATTCCGAGATTCGGTCCGAGAACTTGATCCCAACGTTCCCGACACGGACCCGGACCTCCTGACATTCGCGAGAGATCATAAGGAGGAAACCGCTGTTAGGTTCTCCGCCAGGCTCGAATCTGAAGGTGATCCCGCTGACATCCCGCCAGTTCTGCGCGAGCTATTTGTGATTATCGGGGCTTGCCAATGACCCAGCCAACGAAACTCGATGCACTGATGGACAGTCTAACGACGGTCCAGCGCGAGGCGGCATCATGGGACGACGGAGCCCTGATGCTGCTGGCCGGGCCGGGTTCCGGAAAAACCAGAGTTCTGACCTCGCGGATTGGCAGGCTCCTCCTTGAGTCAGACCCAGCGACCTGGAGGGTTTTGGCGCTAACGTTCACAACGCGCGCAGCAGACGAAATGCGATCTCGCATATCGGAGATCGCTCCGGAGCAGGCCGACCGATTGCTTGTCGGCACCTTCCATTCCTTTGCGGTCGAGCTACTCCGGCAGAGCGGTTCCCATGTAGGCGTCCGCACCGACTTCAAGATTTATTCGACGCAGCCGGACCGAACGAAGCTGCTCGAAGAAGCGGTGAAGTCGAAGGGCGTGGATTTCCCAGAGCCGCTTTCAAAGGCGTTCTTTGTCCTTGATGGCTTAAGAGACAGGCTCGTTCCGCCAGAGGAATGCGCCAAGCTCTTCCAGAGTCAGCAGCGGGCAGAGTATTTTTCTGCTCTTTACGACGGCTACCACCGTCACTTGCTGGAGCAGAATGCGCTCGATTTTCCTGCGATTATCTTCAAGTGCCACGAGCTCCTGACGAAATATCCGTCAATCGCCGAGAGATACAGGAAGACGTTCAGGCACATTTGCATCGATGAGTTTCAGGACACAAACTCCGCTCAATATAGCTTGATCCGTGCGTTCACGGGGCCATCCTATCGCAACGTCTTCGTGGTGGCTGACGACGATCAGGTTATCTACCAATGGAATGGTGCCTCCCCGAAGCGACTTCAGGATTTCCGCATCGATTTCGAGGCCACCGTCTTGCAGATGCCGACAAACTTTCGGTGTCCGGAGGAAGTGGTGCTCATGGCGAACCGCTTGGTCGCCAACAACAAGTTTCGATCGCCGGGTAAGAGGCCCTTGGAGGCGGGCAAGTCTTCGGACGGCGCGAGCGACAAGGTGCGGGTCTTGCAGTTCGAGACTGATGAGCACGAGGCGTCCGGGATCGCTCAAGATATTGCTGGAGGGATTTCCACTAGAAGCGGGACAGTCGCGGTTTTGGCGCGCACCAAGAAAATCCTCGACGGGATCAAAGCGGCCTTGGTCGAACGAGGCATCGACGCCCGGATCGCACAGCGGCGCGACGCTTTCGCGAGCGTCCCCTATCAGTGGCTCCACGCGACTTTGATGTCGGCCAATAGACGAGCCGACGAAGATGCTTTTCGGGCATTCGTCGAGTCCGGCAATGCCCTGTGGGGCTTCGAGGCAGAAGCAGACCGCCTGATAGCTGAGGCAGCATTGGGGAATGGGGATCTTCTGCAATCCTGGGCCAACTGGGCGCTGCAATCTCCCGCTTCGGGCGCAGACGTTCCGGAAGTGGTCACGGCGCTTTCCAAGAACCTCGCCGAACGGTCAGACTTCCACGCATTTTGTCGAACGACCTTGGGCGTATTCGACCGAAACCATGCCGAGTTTGAAAGCTCCTTTGCCTCGTTCGATGAGGACGCAGAAGCGTGGAAGGCCCTCTACCGGGAAATCCTCAACACCGTGGGACGAGAAGCGCCCCTGGATACGTTCCTTCAGGAACTTGAAATGCGATCCAAGGAGCCGCCGCTCCGGGAGGGCACCATCCCTCTCCTCACGATCCACAGCTCCAAGGGCAACGAGTTCAACCACGTATATCTAGCCGGCCTTGCAGAAGACGTTCTCCCCTCCTTCCAAAGCAAGAAGGAAGGCCCAACCAGCGCCCAGCTGGAGGAGGAACGTCGCAACTGCTTTGTGGCAATCACTCGCTGCAAGGACACTCTGACGATGTCGTGGGCGGCCAGATACGGGAGCTGGAACCGACAGCCGTCGCGTTTCCTAGAGGAGATGCTCCAAGAGTAGCGAGGGCGGCCCGACCTCTAATCCTTCAGAGTTTGGAGCTTCTTTTCTGCTCGCTGAATGGCAGCTCGGGAGACGCAAAAATGTTCGGCCAGTTGACCCAAGCTGGCTCCGGCTGCCCTCCGCTCTCCAATCTCCCGAACCTGCTTTGTCGATAGCGCCGGGCGGCGCCCTAGCGTCTTGCCTTCCTCTTTTGCCCTGCGAAGGCCCGCTTGGGTTCGTTCGATGAGGAGGTCGCGCTCGAACTCGCTCACCGCCGCGATCACACCCATTGTCATCTTCCCAGCCGCGCTCGTCAGGTCGACGCCACCGAGTGCCAGGCAATGCACTCTCACGCCGCTGTTGGACAGCAGCTCTACGGTGGCCCGGACATCCATGGCATTCCGCCCCAAGCGGTCCAGCTTGGTCACGATGAGAACGTCACCTTCCTCCAACCGATCGACTAGGCGAGAGAACCCCGGTCGCTTGAGTGCGGACACCGAGCCCGAAATCGTTTCTGCGATGACCCGCTTAGGGTCGACTTGAAATCCCGCCGCTTCGATCTCGACGATCTGGTTCTCCGTCGCCTGATCGACGGTGCTCACCCGACAGTATGCAAAAGTTCGCGCCATCACGTCCGCCTGTATCTAAAACCTGCATCGGAATATCCCCTGTATCGAAAATGGGGTCAAGGTATTTTTCGATACACTCAGGCGGTGTGGCTCGGAAACGTTCGGTTCCGATACAGGCTCCGAGGTGATGAGGGCCGATCCAGCGGAAGCAACCGGAGGAGGACCGAACAGCGAGGCTTGGGTTGCGGCTGGAGGAGGGCTGCTGCAAGTAGGTGCAGCGATCCGGGTAGCCCGGCTCGATTACCAAGAGGCTGCGGCGTCTAATGAGTTTGAAGGCTTCACTCGCGGTCGCGAAGACCGAGGAGGATATCAAGGACGCATACATCAAGGCGCTCGGTCTAAAAGCGTTCACCAAGGGATTGGTCGATATCCAAACTGAGGAGATTTGGTTCGAGGCCAAGGGAGTCGGCACCCCTGCGGTGATGATGTTCACGCAGCTTCTTTTTTACGTTCGGGCGGCGCGAAAGGTCGGCGAGCGTATCCCGCCGTTCCTAGCCGTCATTGATCGAGAGAAAGCGGCAGTGATGGAAACAGCCAAGGCGCTGCCCATCCTGGACGACAAGACTGTAGCTTGGCCGAAATCGGGGTCGAAGGTCGGCAAGGCCCTGGCTGCGCAGATCGCGCCCCATATCGAAACGCACTTCGTCGTTTATCCGATCGATAGCCATGAGCGGGATTTCATCCGCTCAGTGAAGTCCGCCATCAAAGCGGGCAAGATTATCCGCACCCCCATCACCCCGGACAACCTGCGTCAGGTGTTTGACCGCTGGGTGGAGTTGATCGGCTGCGAACTTGATGGCGTTGATCCGCCGGATTACGCGCTGCTGTTTTTCGCCGATATCATGCACGACGGCAAAAAAGCCGCTATGCGCGACCTTCCCGCCAAACTTCTGCACGACGACACGCAACCCGTGTTCTTGCTGAACGGCAAAGACTACAAACTACATAGCGACCGGGGTTATCGTAACTTCTGGGCCATCTATCACCGCCCACCGGAAGAAGAGTATCGGCGCTATTTGTTGGAACGCCGTGATAGCCTTTTGCCGCTCGATGAGCGCAACTTCAAAGGCGCCTACTACACCCCTCTCCATATCGTGGACAAGGCATACGATCAGCTCGCCGGGACGCTCGGAAAGAACTGGCAGCAGCGTTACATTATTTGGGATATGTGCTGCGGCGTCGGCAATCTTGAGGTAAAGCATAGCAACTATCGCAACGTCTATATGAGCACTCTCGATGCCGCCGATATAAACGTTATGAAAGCGAGCCAGACGTGTGTCGGGGCGACAATATTTCAATACGATTACCTGAATGATGACGTCAACGCGCTTGGCGAGATCGACTATTCCATAACAAACAAGGTGCCGGAAGAGTTGCGCCAAGCCATCGCGGACGCGAAGGCAAAAAAGAAGGGCGCTAAGAAAATCCTCGTCCTCATCAATCCACCGTATGGGGAAGCAGCCAACTCCCAAGGCAATGCTGGGAAGACCGATATCGCCGCCACTCGTATCGGGGCCAGTATGGAAATGGGCTACGCAGGACGCGAACTCTTCGTTCAGTTCTTAGCCCGCATCCAGAAGGAACTACCGACCTCAACGCTGGCAATGTTTAGCAAGCTGAAATACATCTCCGCGCCGAACTTTGAGTCATTCCGTAAAGTTTGGAAGGCTAAATATCTCGGCGGCTTCGTTGTTCACAGCAAAGCCTTTGACGGCTTGAGCGGCAACTTTCCGATTGGCTTCCTGATCTGGGACACCGGGAAGCGAGAAGAGCTAGTATCAGTGACCGCTACTGCGCTCGACCGTTTCGGGACTGCGATTGGTATCAAGTCATTCTACAATCTAGCGAATAAGAAGTTCCTAAGCGGCTACTTGCCTCGCTTGAAAACCAACACGTCAACAATACCGCTCAAGAATGCTATCAGTCCGCAGGACGGCCACGCAAAAGTGACGAGTTGGCGGGACGATGCGATTGGCTATATGTTAGCCAATAGCAACGACCTGCAAAACGCCGGGACCCTTACTGCGATTTTTTCGTCAGTATATAGTGCTGGTAACGGATTCTATATCACCAAAGATAACATTGATAAGGTCGCCGTCGTTTTCTCCGTGCGACGACTGATCAAGCCAACATGGCTCAACGATCGCGATCAGTTTCTCCAACCGACATTCGCACTACCAGACGCGTTCAAATCAGATTGCCTGATTTGGATGCTTTTCAGCACTAGCAATCTCACCGCTGGTGCAGACGGACTGACTTGGAATGGACAGCAGTGGAGCCTCATCAACCACTTCATACCTTTTTCTGAGAACGAAGTTGCCGCACCGACGCGGTTCCGGTCTGACTTTATGGCAAAATACGTCGCCAAGCAGAAGCTGAGCCCCGAGGCGAAAGCGGTATTGCTTCAAGCTCGGAAACTATGGAAATCCTATCACTCGACGCAGTTCGGACGCACGATCCGGGACGAGTTTAAACTCAACTGCCCCGACGTTGGCTGGTATCAAGTGCGCCGTGCGCTGGAGGCCAACATGGACAATGCAGTAACGGACTTCGCTCCGTTCAGAGCCGCCTATGCCGCGCTAAGCGACAAGCTCCGTCCTCAGGTGTTCAGCCTTGGTTTCCTTTGCGAGTAGCCGTTTGCCTAAGGCTCATCGCATTGGCACGGCCTTGCGGGGAAGGAGCAAGCGCCCGTCCTTCCGGCCTGTTTCATACCACTCTCGGCCAAGGGCTCGCATCGATTGCGACGCCGCGAAGGTGTTCGAACCTAAGTGGGCTTTCGTGACCTCTTTGAACTTCGTGATGTAGTCCACCCAGCCCACCGGCTCCGGCAGCCCGCCGATATCGACTTGGGTGTCCACAGTAGCGGTCTTTTTCCAGGGTGAACCTGCGGCCTGTTTTAGGGCGTCTCGAACGATATTCAGGGCTTCAGGGTGGTCCGGGATCATAACGACCCCATGCAGGTGCGGACGCTCCCCCTTGCCTTGCTCCACAAAAAACATGACGCCGGGCGGGTTCACTCCGACCGCTCCAAACTTGGAGCCAAGCGCATCGGTGACCCGTCGCAGCATCCGTTTTGCGAAGCTCTGACCATCGGCCCCGGAGGCGTAGTCGAGAACCCCGTCGTTCATGTGGACGGTGAAGTCGCGAGCTCCTAAGGCCCCCACTCCCGCTGCCATGCCGAATGACCTAATGACCTCAGAGGACTTCTCCCAGTGCGGAAACACTATCCCTATTTCGCCAGCTCCGGGTCCCTCTGAAGATTTTTTCAAACGGACTAGCGCAGCTTCGGATGAGGCCATTCGAACGCCAACCTCGACCTCGAAATATCCTTGGATTTCCGCGATAATCTTGGCATCCCGCTTCTCGTCGCGCCGCCACTTCTCCCGTGATTTTCTGGACGCAGATTTACGCCCCCGGAATGCGACCTCTTCCCGTCTGCGTTCCCGCCGGAGCCGCCCCTCAAGGTCCTTCGCGATCGCCCGTAAAGCCTTCCTAGGATCGTGCCCCGAGGGGCGCACGCCCTCACGTCGCGCCCGCGCCTCTTCCGTGATGCGCCGGAGGTAGGCCAGGTGGGGATCATCAGAGAGGTCTACCCCAGCGGCTTTGGCCGCCGCGATCTCTTCATCAACGTCGAACGGTTCGATGCCTTGGTCAGGGTCGGATTTGATGAGCAGGTCGCCCACCAATCGATCATGATCCTCCTCCGACCACATGACCAACCGCATCACCCGATCATAATATTTCCGGCGCATCTCCGGGGTGGGCCGCGACCCGACCTCCTCGACAAACCACCGCGTAAACGCATCATCTGCGGGATCGGCGATCGGAGTGTGCGAGGTCGTCGACGGTCTTGATTTCATACGCTCGGCCTTACCACCGGCCACTCCCATTTCAAGGACTTGAGCGGCAGATGGTGGAGGCCGAGACGAAGATGCCCGCCACGGCCCCGAGGGAGCCCGCTGGGCGGCAGGCCGATCCGCCCCGGCAGTCCGGACCGTTTGTGTCTACTCCGCCGACCTACGAGCTTCCCTGTGTCTGTGGACCGCCGAGACCTTGCGCAACCCAGGTGCGCGGGACCTGACGGTCCTCTCTGGTTCGCGTTCGTCATGGGGATCTTCAACGGTCATGCTAGGCCGCTTCCGGGGAGCAATCAGGTCCAATGTGTCAGACCTAGGAAAGGACGAGCCGAGGGGCTCCAATACCGCCGCTCTCATCGTTGCCTCCGGAACCACCGCATTGTCGATCAGCCATCCGGCGAACAACTCGACAGGGTCGATATGAAGCGCCTCCGCGAGCCGGGACAGTTCACGTGGTGCGGGCGAACTCCATCCTGCAATCCATGATCGGATTGTTGCCTCGGAGAGGGGTTGGAGAAGATCGACAAGGTGTTCGACGGTTATGCGCCGCTCCAGTAGCCGAGCGGTTAGAAAGGTCGTCATCAGCGTATGTTTTGGAAGTGTTGTGGTCATCGTGCGCTCCGCGTTTGTGGAGCCCGAAACCTACGTTGACGATACCGGGTCGTCTCTTGGCAAACAGGTGGGAAATGATGCCCTGCGGCCCTTACCCCCCCGCCGCGCTTCAAGAGTTTCGCCGGTTGACCTTTCTTTAGATAACAAGACGAGCCAGGATGAGGAACTCGATCACTTGTCGAGCCGTGATCGGCGGTTAGCTTTTGTAAGGTGCGCCCCGGGCAGCCCGTTGGCCCTCGGTTCCTTCAATGACGAGGCCACGCCGGCGATTACGGTCGGAAGGCGCGGGAATCCATAAGGCTTACCTTCCAGCTCCAGCCAAAAACATACAGGATTCATCAGGTCCATTTGACCCGTCGTTTGAACACCCAAAAAGCTTATAGTCCAGAGTATAAGGGTTCGGGGCGGGGCAGCAGAATATTGGAGCCACCCCGCTCTTATATATTGACCGATTTTCTAAGACTTCGCTCTTTGCCGCGCAGACGGGTGGAGGTGAGATATCGCGATACCGTCGAAAGTCGCTTTTTCGAGCTCTCGCCGAAGCGAGACGAGGTCGAACGTGGCGAGATAGCTCGGGTCCTCATCGGATTGCCTATGTCCCAACATCGCGTTCTGAAACTGACGGGAAACACCGGCGGTCGCGAGTTCAGTTTTGAAGTTTGCCCGAAGCGTATGAAACGTGGGCGGCAGGTCCCGCTTCACAACGGACAGCACGACTTCCTCGTTGAAGTTCCGGATTACCCGCGCACTGGAATACTGCTGCGCGAGGTTCTTCGAAGCAGCCCAATCGGGAAATAGCCGGATGTGTCCAGCAGCTCGTTGCGCTTCGACAAAGTCCCCGAAGCCAAGGTCCAGCAGCACCTGATGCAGCGGGATGAGCCGGTTCGCATTCGGCGACTTGAGGCGTCCGCCGGGCAACGGAGCAATGTGGAGGTGAGGTATCTGGGCCTGACAGAGGGACCGATCCACAGTGAGCTGTGCAATCTCCGACGCACGTGCGCCCGTGAACAGACCGAGGAGCGGTGCCCAGTAGTAGTGATCATTGAGCAGAACGTCGCCGGGGCTGTTGGGTCTGTCGGCTCCAGCGCATCCTACGAAAATCGGGTGCTTGAAGAGGGCATTCAGCTCCTCCCTCTGGAAAATGCGGTCGCGAGCCGACACGCTTTTTGTGAGCTTTTTCGGTAGCCGTGTGACGGGATCAGTGCTGATCAGGCCTTCATCCAGCGCGTGACTGATGATCCGTTTTAAACCGGCGACATACCCGTCGAAGATCGTCTTCTCGGACAGTGTTGGATATGGCTCCGTCCTAATACCGTTTAGCTCAATCGCTCCCATGTGACCGATGCCGGGGAACCGCTTGGCCGCGTTTGAAGGCAGCTTGCGAAGGAGCCGGATGTAATCGGCAATGTGCTTTTGGGTCACCTCTGAGACCGGGAGGTCTCCAAAACCTAGATTGTCCCAAGCTGCGACGGCGTCGCCGATCTTCTTCTTCCAGGACGTCTCCAAGGAGGTGCACTCGATCAGATGCTCTTTCAGGTGCCGAACCGTCCAACGTCGTCTAGGGCTGACCGCAGGCGGTGCCTTTCTGACGAGCTCACTAGTCGGCGACGGAAAGAAGTCCCCCTCTCGGACCATGCCATCGATACCGCGAGCCTGATCGACCAGCGCGGTTCGGAAAGCGGCGCGAACGAGAGCACGATCCGCGCTCCCCTCCGGGATGCGCAGATTGTGCTTTCGCTCGGCCCGCTCAACCGCCCACGCGACTTCCTCCTCCAACAGTGCTTCGCCATCCATGGCGAGGACCTCATACTCGTCCTCAAGATGCTCCCGGCCCACACCGGCGGCAGACAAGGTCCGAGTTCTCCACCGTCGAATCCCCCTGTCGTAAAGTTCCCGAGCCATTGCTCGGATCATCTCCTCATCCGGGACGATTGCAGGGGGCGAGCTAGGTCTGTCGTTCGCAATGATATCGCTTGGCAGTGGGTCGCCCCGCACCACCGCGTCGAACCACGCCAGTTCCTTTAGTCCTGCTTCACGGGCCGCAGCCGGATCGGAGGTCTTGAGGGACCGTCTCCAAAACGTCTGACCCTTGAACGCCGGGTTTGAGGCAGCCGAAACTGGAATGCGGCGCGAGAAATAGTAGGTCGCACCTCGCCGCTTGATATACGATGGAAGACGCAGGAGACACACTCTGAGACACAGTTTGAAGCACGGCCCTATGAACCAAGTGGCTGCATTCAGTCAACTATTTGGTCGAGCTAGAGAAAATCGTATCTCACTTGAGAGTCCCACCCTCTCCGCCACCGGCCTAACGAAGGCCTAGGCCAGGTTCCAACATTATCGAAACGAGGTTTCGGCCTTTGCTGTCAGGCTTTTGCGCCTGCATCTCGGCATCGCTGGCATTGCGCATTGAATGATTATGATACCGGTGTCAGGATTGGTCTCGTCGGATATCAGATGGGTGACGATCGATGATCACGCGACGTAAGGCGCTGCTAAGCAGCATGGCGACCGCAGGTCTGCTTTCGGCGCCCTCCGGCGTTCTTGCGGCGACGGCGCCAAATCGCGTGATGACCACAGCCGGGCCGGTCATCGGTCTGCGACAGAACGGGATCAGTGTCTTCAAGGGCGTGCGATATGGAGCGCCGACCCGACGGTTTCAGCCGCCGGAGAAGCCGAAGCCTTGGCGCGACCCGGTTCGTGCAACACGTTACGGCGCGGCCAGTCCGCAGCGCGGCGATGAGCCGAATCAAAGCGAAGACTGCCTGTTTCTGAACGTCTGGACACCGGGGACCGACGCGGGTCGGCGACCGGTGATGGTCTATATCCACGGCGGCGCCTATTCGAGCGGATCGGGGTCGGACCCGCTGTATGACGGCACGCGTCTGGCAGCGCGCGGCGATGTCGTGGTGGTGACGCTGAACCACCGGCTGAACGTCTTCGGCTATGCCTATCTGGCGCGACTGGCGCCGGGGTTCGAAGATTCGGGCAACGTCGGCCAGCTGGATCTGATTCTGGCGCTGCAGTGGATACGCGACAATATCGCGGCGTTCGGCGGCGATCCGTCGAGGGTCATGCTGTTCGGTCAGTCCGGCGGGGGCGCAAAGATCGCCACCCTGATGGCGACGCCGGCGGCGCAAGGTCTGTTCCACCGCGCCGCGACCATGAGTGGTCAGCAGGTGACCGCGTCCGGGCCTATCAACGCCACGACGCGGGCGACGACCTGGCTGAAAGCCTTGGGCCTGACACCGGATCGGGCGGCCGAGGCGGCGACGATGCCGGTCGAGCAGCTGCTCGAAGCGCAGAGCGCCGAGGATTTGATTCTAGGCTACGGCGGCCTGTATTTCGGGCCGGTGCTGGATTTCCGCACCCTGCCCCGCCACCCCTTCTACCCCGATGCGGCGCCGCTGGGCCGGGCAATCCCCATGATCATCGGCAACACGCGCGAAGAGACCTTGGGCTTCATGGGCAACGATCCCAAGAATGTCGGGCTGACATGGGACACCCTAGCGGCGCGACTGTCTCCCGGCGTCATGCGCATCGACATCACGCCCGAAGCCGTAATCGCAGGCTATCGCGCCATGCATCCCGAATGGTCGCCCGACCAGGTGCTGATCGCCGCGACGACGGCTGGGCGGTCCTGGCGCGGCGCGGTGATCGAGGCCGAGGAGCGAGCCAAGGCCGGCGCACCCGCCTGGGTCTATCAACTCGACTTCCCTGGCGAACTGGCCTCGGGTCGCAAGGGCGCCTTCCATACCGCCGACATTCCGTTGGTGTTCGACAATGTCGAGGCGCCCGGCTCGCGGACGCGCGGGCCGGGCGCGCAAATCATGTCGGACCGGATGAGCGACGCCTTCATCGCCCTGGCTCGCGACGGCGATCCGAACCATGCCGGACTGCCGCGCTGGGACCGCTATGAGCTGCCTCGCCGACAGACGATGTTGATGGATATCCAGCCGCGCATGGTCGACGATCCGCGCGGGGACGAGCGGGCCTTCTTCTCGGCCATTCCCTATATCCAGCCGGGAACCTAGAGCGGAAAATCCAGCCGGGCGGCCCAGGCGCGCACCAGATCGGGCCAGACCTGCGCGGGCTTGCCCTGGATCAGACGGACGCCGAAACCGTGGCCGCCTTCCTGGAACAGATGCGCCTCGGTGGGGACAGCGGCGGCTTTAAGCGTGGTCAGCAGTTGGAGGCTGTTCTCCACCGGCACGGACGCGTCGTCCATGGCGTGCAGCAGGAAGACGGGCGCGGCATTGCGCCACTCCATCTGCTCCAAAGAATAGGCCGCGATCCGCTCGGCCGACGGCGTATCGCCCAGCAGGTGCGTCCGCGATCCGGCGTGAACGTACGGGTCCGCCATGGTCGCGACCGGGTACATCAGAACAGTCAGATCCGGTCGCAAGGCTGCGCTGTCGGCGGCGTCGACCGGTTCATAGGTCGCGTCCGTCCGAGCGCTGGCCAGGCCCGCCAGATGCCCCCCCGCCGAGGCGCCCAGCACGGCGATTTTATGTGGATCGACAGCATAGTCAGCGGCGCGGCTGCGGATCAGCCGGATCGCACGCTGGGCGTCCTGAAGGGGTACGTCGGGCCCGGCCGCCCAACCGTCAGCCGGCAGGCGATAGCGCAGGACGAAACAGGTCGTGCCGCTGGCGGCGAAGACGCGCGCGACGTCATACCCTTCCTTGTCCAGCACAGCCCAGCGATAGCCGCCGCCGGGGATAAGAAGCATCGCCGAACCGTTCGGCCGCTCGGGGCGAAAGACGGTCAGGATCGGAACGGTCGTATACTGGGCGTAACGGTCGTGGAAGGCGGGATCGGTCGACCGCTCTGGCACGACCGGCGTGACGGTCACGCCCTGCCCGCCCGGGGCGCCGTCGGGCCATAGGCGGATGATCTCGGTTGGGTCGGCCGGACCGGCGCGGCCGCCATCCGCCACTGTCTGCGCCCTCGCCCCGGATGCGCCGACTACGGCCCCCATCGCCAGACCTAAAAGCGTCCTGCGTTCCACATCCATCACAGTTCTTCCTGAAAAGACGTCGGCCGGACGATCGCTCGCCCGGCCGCAATCCTTGATGACGTCGCGGCGCTGAGCCACTCAGTCGTTCGTCAGACCTTGGCCAGTTCGTATTTCGGCGTGATCAGGTGAATGACCAGAAGCGCGATCAGATAGGCCGAGGCCGCCACGATGAAGATGGGCGTATAGGTTCCGATCTTCTCCAGGACGTAGCCGGCGTATTTGGCCATGGCCATGCCGCCGATGGCGCCCAGCATGCCGCCGATGCCGACGACCGACCCCACCGCCGAGCGGGGGAAGACATCGCCCGGCAGCGCATAGAGATTGGCCGAAAAGCCCTGGTGCGCGGCCGTCGCCAGTCCGATGATGCCGACCGCGAGCCAAAGGCTTGACGCCTCGGCCGCGAAGGCCACCGGCACGGCGCACAGTGCGCAGATCAACATGGTGATCTTGCGGGCCTTGTTGATGCTCATGCCCCTGTGCATGAAGCGCGACGACAGCCAGCCCCCGCCAACCGAGCCGATGTCGGACAGGAGATAGATGGCGACCAGCGGCGGGCCGAAGGTCTTCAGGTCCAGCCCATAGGTCTTGCCTAAGAAGTCCGGCAGCCAGAACAGGAACATCCACCAGATCGGATCGATCAGGAACTTGCCCAGAGCATAGGCCCAGGTTTCCTTGACCGTCAGCAGTTTGGTCCATTTGACCTTTTCGACAACGTCGGCCGGATCCTGCTCGATATAGGCCAGCTCAGCCGCGGACAGCTTCTTCTGCTCGCGCGGCTTGCGATAGACCAAGAGCCAGATCGGCAGCCAGATCAGGCCCAAGGCCCCTGTGATAACGAAGGCCATCTGCCAGCCGAAGGCCAGCACGAGGCCTGGAACGATCAGGGGGGTGACAATGGCGCCGATATTGGTGCCGGCGTTAAACAGGCCCGTCGCGAAGGCGCGTTCCTTCTTGGGAAACCACTCCGCGACCGCCTTGATCCCGCCAGGGAAACCGCCGGCCTCACCGACGCCAAGGACCATCCGCGCCATCATGAAGTGTGACAGGTCTCGCGCCGCACCGTGCATGATATGGCCGATCTGCCAGATGCCGAAGGCGATCCCCAGCCCCCAGCGCGCGCCGATCCGGTCCATGATCCGGCCCCACAACAGGTAAGCCACGGCGTAGGACGCCTGGAACCAGAACACGATGTCGGCATAGTCCGTTTCGGACCAACCGAACTCGGCTGACAGCGTCGGCTTGAGGAAGCCGATCATCTGACGATCGACGTAGTTGATGACCATGGCCGCGAACAGCAGCCACATGATGATCCAGCGATACTTGCCGGGGGATGGCGCCTTGATCTGGATCGGCGGCGCGACGGAGGCGTCTGACATGGTTATGAAAACCCGTTCCTGAATATTCCTCGACACGTCCCTGCTCTTTTCCGTCCCTAAACGGCGGCAGGGTAAGCGTCCGATGATGTTACTGGGCTTCGGCCCTGACGACCGAACAGTGAAGTTCTGCGATACCCTTGAAGATGCACACGGCCTCGTCGCCCGCGTGGACACGGTGAACGCCGGTGACAGCGCCCGTTGAGACCAGCGTGCCCGCCTTCAACGGGCGGCCCCAGCGTGCGCAATGTTCCAGCAAAAACCGCACGGATTCCATCGCCCCGCCCGCGAGGGACTGCGACCCGCCCGTGCCGACGCTGGCGCCGTTGATCACCGTCTCGACCGCGATGCCGTCCAGACGCTCGCGCCAGTTCTCGACCTCGGGACCGATCATCAGTCCGCCATTGTTGCCGAAATCGGAGGCGACCACGGCTGATCCCAGGTCGTTGATCGTCGAAAGCGGGCTGCCGGCCAGTTCGACGCCGATGAAGACCTTGTCCACGACGCCCATGGCGTCTTCGATAGTCCAATCTGTCTTGGCGGGATCCGCGTCGACGCCGATCCGAGCAATGAACTCGGCTTCAACCGCTGCAAACCCGCCCTCGATTTCGGGCAAAGGCACGACCGTGTCGCCGGGCGCCGGCCAGACATTGCGCGCGAAAATGGCGCCGGCCAGACGATGGATCCCCAGCTTCGGCTGCTGCTCGGGCGGGACACCGCCCACCTTCCAGCCCACGACCTCATCGGGAAACAGACCGATGGCGGCGTCCTGGATGGCGTAGGATTCGGCCATGCTCTGGGGAATCACGCCCGGATAGTCTGGCGTGCTGCGCGCCGCCAGACGCGCGGCGACGAACTGCTGTGCGATCGCCGCCGGATCGGCCAACAGCGCGTCGTCCTGGCTCGCAAGAGAGGGGGTCGAAGTCAAAGGTGTCGCCTCGTGAATAGGCTGCGATAAGAGCGACGAAGGAAACCGGTGTCAATGCGCTTTAACTGAGCCCCATGGCGTCGGCCGCGAGTCGCGGCTATGCCTTCAAGCTGCACATAGGGAAGGAGCCGAACCTTGGCTCAAGACGATCCGCGATCCGGCAAGCCGGGCAAGCGGGCAACCATCAACGATGTCGCCCGTGAGGCGCAGGTCTCCAAGAAGACCGTCTCGCGGGTCATCAATCAGTCGCCGTTCGTCAAGGAAGACACGCGCGAAAAGGTCAACGCCGTCATCAAGGCTCTGGGGTTCACACCTGATCCACAGGCGCGCGGCCTGGCCTTTCGACGCTCGTTCCTGGTCGGTCTGATCTACGACAACCCCAGCCCGACCTACGTCGTGAACATGCAGCAAGGCGTGCTGGATGCGCTAAAGGGGTCCGGCCTGGAACTGGTCGTTCATCCTTGCAATCGTAACTCCCCTACCCTGCTGGAAGACATCAGAGGCTTCGTCGAGCGCCAACGTCTGTATGGCGTCATCATGCCGCCGTCGGTTTCCGAGGACGAACAGGTCATCGACCTGCTGCGCGATCTCGACTGCCCCTATGTCCGCATCGCCTCGGTGGCGTTGGACGAGCCTCAGGCGATGGTGGTCACCAATGACTGGATCGGTGCGGCCGAAGCGGCGGCGCATCTGGCCGACCTGGGACACAGACGGATCGGTCTGGTGCGCGGGCCGGACCTGTTCCGGTCGTCGGCCGTGCGGGGCAAGGGGTTTCTGGACGCTCTGGCCGAGCGCGGGATCCCGCTGGATCCGGCTTACGATTTCACAGGCGCCTATACGTTCGAATCAGGCGTGGAGGCGGGACACGCCCTCTTGGCGCTGGAAACGCCGCCTACCGCCATCTTCACCCTCAACGACGACATGGCCATAGGGGTGATGCAGGCGGCGCGTGATCGCGGGCTGGAACTGCCGCGCGACCTGTCCGTCGTCGGCTTCGATGATTTGCCGATGGCGGCTCGGGTTTGGCCCAACCTGACTTCGGTGCGCCTACCGATCCGCGACATGGGACGAATGGCGGCCGAAAAGCTGCTGGCGCCGATGCGGGGAGTGGATCCAGCCAAGATGCAGCAGCCGGACGTTCGACCGGCCCTGGTCGTGCGCAAGTCGGCAATTCCGGCAGTCTGAGTAGGGTCGGCGCGCGTGATCGCGCGCCGACCTGTCTGCCTCAGGCTGTTTCGAGCGCAGGCTTGGCGGCGAGAACGCCCTTCAGATAATCGCGAATGCCTTTGTCGGTGGCGTTGGCGAAGAAGTAGTCCTGGAACTTCTCGCCGGCGATGGCGGCCTTCAGCAGGTCCTGGTCCATCGTCTTCAGAACCGTCAGCATGTCGTGGCAGGTCACGGCCTTCATGTCGCTGAGCACGCCGCGATTCTTGCGCATGATTTCGGCGCGTTCCCTGGGATAGCCCAAGCCGCGCTCGCCCTCGAACAGCTTGCGATAGACGTCCTGCAAATTCAGTTCCGCAGCCCAGCCGAAGCCCTTGGCATAGGGCATCGAGATGGCGTTGCCGTCGTTGATCTGGCCGAACAGGAAGGCGTCGGTCGGGTCGATCACCAAACCGCAGAAGACGCCCGGCATGCTGTTGCAGGCCAGCATCGAGCCCATACCGGTTCCGCAGCCGGTGACGACGAAATCGGCCGCGCCCGAATTCAGCAGGATGCCGGTCAGGACGCCGTTCATCACATAGGTCAGCGAGGCCTTATCTTCGGCTGCATACATTCCATAGTGGAAGACTTCATGGCCCAGTGGTTCGGCGACGGCCGTTAGCGCCGCATGCACCGTTTCACTTTTGGCGGCCTGGCTGTTTTCGATGATGAGAGCGATCTTCATGGGGAAATCCTTAAGACGGTGGCGAGGCGATGCCGACATATGTCGGCGGCGTTGGTCTAATCGATTGCATCATTATATGACACCGGTTACCTAGTCCACAGAAGGACGGGCGTTAGATCCGTTTCGGTGGCTCGCGCTGCGGGTCCGCAGGGAGACCGGCATGTACGACCCCATGTACAACAAAGTCTATCAGGCCACCCATCCCGACATGATGGACTGCGCCTCAAACCAACAGCTGCGCGATCGCTATCTGATCGAGAACCTGTTCGTTCCGGGCAGGATCAGCCTCAACTATTCCCACCATGAGCGGATGATCATCGGCGGTGCCACGCCGGCCGAGACGGCGCTGAGCCTGCCGACGCATTCGGAACCTCCGTCGCTTGCCGGTGCGCCATTCCTGCAGGCCCGAGAACTGGGCGTGGTCAATATCGGTGGCGCGGGTTCGATCACTGTTGACGGCGAGACCGTCAAACTGGGCTTTTGCGATGGCCTCTACGTGCCGATGGGATCGACAGACGTCAGCTTCGCTTCCCAGAACCCCGCCGAACCGGCGAAGTTCTATCTGGTCGCCACGCCCGCCCACGCCCGCTACGACCTGACAAAGATCTCGATCGACGAGGCCGTGCCGCTGGAAATGGGCGCGCTGGAGACGTCGAACGAACGGACCATCTACCAGTATGTCGTGCCGGCGAAGGTAAAGTCCTGCCAGTTACTGATGGGCGTGACGGTGCTGAAGCCCGGCTCGGTTTGGAACACCATGCCGCCTCACATCCATGACCGCCGCTCGGAAGCCTATCTGTATTTCGGCCTAGGCGGAGACGACCGAGTCTTTCACTTCATGGGCGAACCGGACAAGTCGCGCCACATCGTCATCGCCGACGGGGAGGCCGTGATCTGCCCGCCGTGGTCGATCCATACCGGCGCAGGCACTTCAAACTACACCTTCATCTGGGGCATGGGCGGCGAGAACCTTGACTACACCGACATGTACAAACTCGACATCTGCCAGCTGAAGTAATCAGGACAAGAGGAAGAAAAGCATGAGCAATCCATTCGACCTGACCGGCAAGGTCGCGCTGGTGACCGGCGGCAATGTGGGCCTGGGCCAAGGCATCGCCCTGGCTTTGGCTGAGGCTGGCGCCGACATCGTCTCGGTCGCCTTGTCGGACTCCGACGACACGGTCGCCAAGGTGCAGGCGATGGGTCGTCGCGCCCACGCGATCAGCGCCGACCTGACCTCGATCGAGCCGGTCGAGCGCGTGGTTCAGGAAGCTCTGGCCGCCATGGGCCGCATCGACATCCTAGTGAACAACGCCGGCCTGATTCGCCGCGCCGACGCCGTCGACTTCACCGAGGCCGACTGGGACCTAGTGATGAACATCAATCTGAAGACCGTCTTCTTCATGAGCCAGGCGGTCGCCCGCCTGTTCATCAAACAGGGCGACGGCGGCAAGATCATCAACATCGCCTCCATGCTCTCCTTCCAAGGCGGGATCCGCGTGCCGTCCTACACCGCGTCCAAATCGGGCGTCGCCGGCCTGACCAAGCTGATGGCCAACGAATGGGCGCCGCACCGCATCACCGCCAACGCCATCGCCCCCGGCTATTTCGCCACCGCCAACACCCAGGCTCTGCGCGAGGACCCGGTCCGTTCGGCCGAGATCCTGGGCCGTATCCCGGCCGGGCGCTGGGGCGAGCCGTCGGACCTGGGCGGCGCGGCCGTCTTCCTGGCCAGCCGGGCCTCCGACTACGTCCAGGGCGCCATCCTGCCGGTCGACGGCGGCTGGCAGGCGCGCTGATCCGGAGCTAGCGTCGCGATCATGACCCAGGCTGCATCTTCCCGGCGCATCCTCTGCTTCGGCGAGATGCTGCTGCGGTTTTCGCCCAACGCCAACGAACTGCTGATGCAGTCGCCTGCCCTGACCGTGCGTCCCGCCGGCGCCGAGGCCAATGTCGCCGTGTCGCTGGCCCGCTTCGGCGCGCCGACCGGCATGGCGACGGTCCTGGCCGACAATGCGCTGGGTCGCGGCGTGCGTGACGAGGTGCGCAAGCACGGAGTCGACACCTCTCAGGTCGTCTTCAAACCCGGCCGTATGGGTCTGTATTTCCTGACGCCCGGCGCTGTGCGTCGTCCGTCGGAAGTCCTCTACGACCGCGCCGGATCGGCCTTCGTCGAACATGTCGATACGGCCTTCGACTGGGACCAAATGCTGGACGGCGTCGAATGGTTGCACGCCTCGGGCGTGACGCCGGCAACGGGCCCGAACGGCTCGGCCGCTGCCGTCGCCATCATCGAGGCCGCCGTCCGCAAAGGCGTCAAGGTCAGCTACGACGGCAACTTCCGTGGCAAGTTGTGGGAACAATGGGATGGCGATCCCCCAGCCACGCTGGGCAGAATGTTGGCAGGCGCCACGGTCGCCTTCGCCGACGACCGCGACTTCGCCCTGGTGCTGAAGACGACGTTCGACAGCCCCGATCCGGCTGTGCGGCGTCGTGAAGCCGCCAAGGCCGCCTTCGCCGCCTTCCCTCGCCTGCAACGCATCGCCTGCACCCTGCGCGTTCAGGATAGCGTCGCCGACCAGGCCTTGTCGGCTGTCATGCTGACCCGCAATGGCGGCGACGTGATCGAAACCAGAGCCGAGGCCATTCACATGGCCGGCGTCGTGGACCGGGTCGGCGGCGGCGACGCCTTCGCCTCCGGTGTGCTGTTTGGCCTGTGGAGCGGCTGGTCGGATCAGGAGGCCCTCGACTTCGGCCTCGCCGCCGCCGGCTTGAAACATTCGATCCCCGGCGACGTCAACCTGTTCTCAGCCGACGATGTGCGCGCCGCTATGGGCGACGGCGGGTTCGATATCCGCCGGTGAGGCTGCGAACATTGAGATTGTGTGGAGGCCGCATGGGGAAGTCCATGCGGCCTTTTTCAATGGTGCCATAGGGCTAGGAAACCGGTGTCAATCATGCTTCAGTGATGCTTCGAAACGGTCAGAAGAAACCGTGCGAGAGAGGTCACACCAGGAGTTTCCATGTCCGTCACGTCCATGAACCGCCGCGCCTTGCTGGCCGCAGGCGCCGCCGCCACCTTCGTCGCCGCTTCAGGGCCCGTCCTGGCCCAGGCGTCGCCAGAGCGCGCCGCCATTCTGGACACCATGAAGCGCGCCGCTCGGTTCATGAGCGAAGAGGCCGCCGTCGAGGGCGGATACGTTTGGCAATATCTGCCTGACTTTTCGCGCCGTTGGGGCGAGCTTGAGGCCAACCCGACGATGATCTGGGTCCAGCCCCCGGGCACCGCGACCGTGGGCCATCTGTTCCTGGACGCCTATCATGCCACCGGCGACGAATTTTACTATGAAGCGGCCAAGAAGGCTGCAGACGCTCTGATCAAGGGCCAGCACCCTCTGGGCGGCTGGAACTATGTGATCGACACCGCCGGCGAGGAGTCGCTGAAGCAGTGGTACGGCACGGTCGCCGCCAACGCCTGGCGGTTGGAGGAATTCCACCACTACTACGGCAACGCGACGTTCGACGACGCGGGGACAGCCGAGGCGTCGCAGCTGTTGCTGCGGATCTACCTTGAGAAAAAGGATCGCAAATATCTGGCGCCGCTGAACAAGGCGATCAGCTTCGTGCTGGAAAGCCAGTACGAGAACGGCGGCTGGCCCCAGCGCTATCCGTTCGTCGAGAACGGCGGTCTGCACGGCCATGCGGACTATACGCCCTACATCACCTTCAACGACGACGTGGCCGGCGAGAACCTGGAGTTCCTGATCTACGCCTATCACGGGCTGGCGCGGAACGGCCGGGGCGATGCAAGGATTCTGGACGCCATCAATCGCGGCATGGACATCTTCGTAAAGACCCAGCAACCGCAGCCGCAGCCCGCCTGGGGCTTGCAGCATTTCCCCGACACGCTGAAGCCGGCGGGTGCCCGGACGATCGAGCCGCAAGCCTTCGTCACCCACACGACCGGCACCAACATCAAGTCGATGATGGGCTTCTATCGCCTGACGGGCGACCGCAAGTATCTGGCCCGCCTGCCCGAGGCGATGGACTGGCTGGATCAGGTCGCGGCCAAGCCGCCGCTGAACACGCCGGGCCGCACGCACCCGACCTTCATCCTGGAAGGCGCCAACACCCCGATCTACATCCACCGGCGCGGGTCCAACATCGCCAACGGCCAGTACTACGCCGACGACAACCCCACCAATCTGATCGTCCACTACGGTTCGTTCCGCAATGTGGACACCCCGGCCCTGCGCGCGGAGTACGCGCGTCTGTCGGCCATGCCGGTCGATGAGGCCACGCGCGGGTCGCCGCTGAAGGCGCGCCCCGGCTCGCTAAATCTGCCCAAGTACTTCACGCTTCAGGATGTGGACGTGTGGGACATGTCCAGCGATGCTCGTCGCCCGACCGCGCCTCACGCCGGTCGCGCGGCCGAAGTCATGGCCGGGCTGAATGCGCGCGGCTATTGGCCCACGCCGCTGACCACGACGTCAAACCCGTACAAGGGCCCCTCCCCCACCGCCGTAACAGGCGGCGAATACCAGATGACCCGCGTCGGCGACCTGTGGGACACCTCGCCTTACAATACCGACTTCCCGGTGGAGGGCGTCTCCACCTCGGTCTTCATCCGCAACATGGGCGACCTGATCGAGGCGTTGGGGGCTTAGGGCTGCGGAGCCTAGAGATACGCCCCCACCTGCCAGGGCACGAACTCGTTGTCGCCGATGCCGAGGGCCTCGGATTTGGAGGGCTCGCCTGACGCGACATCGAGCATTTTCTGGAAGATGACGGCGCCGACCTCGGCCAGGCTGGTCCCGGTCAGGACGGGCGATGCGTCGATGTCCATGTCTTCGTCCATCCAGTTCGCCAGTTTGGCGTTGGAGGCGACCTTGATCGACGGGGCGGGCTTGGCGCCGAAGACCGAGCCCCGACCGGTGGTGAAGACGATCAGATTGGCGCCCGAGGCGATCTGGCCCGTGGCCGAGCACGGGTCGTAGCCGGGGCTGTCCATGAAGCTGAGGCCCTTGGCTTGAAGCGGTTCGGCGTATCCGATCACATCGTTCAGCGGGGTCGAACCGGACTTGGCCACCGCACCCAGCGATTTCTCCAGGATGGTGGTCAAACCGCCCTTGAGATTGCCGGGCGACGGATTGTTGTTCAGCTCCATCTGGTGACGATCCGCATAGTCGCGCCACCACGCCAGGCGCGCGTTCAGCTTGTCCGCAACATTCTGCGACGCCGCGCGCCTAAGCAGCAGATGTTCCGCACCCCAGATTTCCGGCGTCTCGGACAACATGGCCGAGCCGCCGTGCGCGACCAGCAAATCGACAGCTGCGCCTAAGGCCGGATTGGCGGTGACGCCGGACCAGCCGTCCGAACCACCGCATTGCAAGCCGACGGTCAGGTGAGATGCGGAAACAGGTTGGCGCTGGACTTGCGCCGCCTCGGTGACCAGATCGCGAACGATCTCGATCCCGGCCTCGATGGCGCGGGCGGTTCCGCCGGCCTCCTGGATGGTCAGGGTGCGCAGGTGCGGGCCGGATTGAAGGCCTTCGTTGGCCAGCCAGGCGGGGATCTGGTTGGCTTCACAGCCCAGGCCGACGATCAGGATGGAATGGAAGTTCGGGTGGCGTGCATAACCGGCAAGGGTCCGCTGCAGCAGCGTCACGTCGCTGCTGAGCGATGAGCCGCCGCAACCGCCTTGGTGGGTGAAAGCAACCACGCCGTCAACGCCCTTCGGCAGGATGGAATCCGGGAAGGCGTCGGCGATGCGGCGCGCCACTGTGGCCGAACAGTTCACGCTGGTCAGGACGCCAATATAGTTGCGTGTGCCGACGTGGCCGCCGGGGCGAACGATGCCGTTGAACGTCGCGCCTGACAACGGCGCAGGCGGACGCAGGTCGGCCCCGATCTCGGCCTCGCGGCCGTCTTCCGCCATGGCCAGGTTGTGGACGTGGACGTGATCACCGGCGGCGATGGCGGCCTTGGCGCGTCCGATGACCTGACCGTAGCGGCGGACCAGACCGCCCGCCTCCACCGCATGACGGGCGATCTTGTGGCCGGTAGCGATGTCGGCGCGCGCCGGCGCGGTCAAGCCATCAGGCGTATCGCCGCTGACGATGTCGTCCAAGGTGATTGCGACGTCGTCGGCGGGGTTCAGGATCAGAACGCGAGACATGGATTTACTCCGCGACCAGACGCGCTGCCTCGACGGCGCCGTTCTGGCTGAGCGACAGATAAGCGGACGTGACCGCTGCGGCGAACCGGTCGTCAGCGGCCAGCGCGGGTGGGAAGACGGCGGACAGGCTCAGCAAGGCCGAAACGCGCGACTGATCAGTATCGGCGCCGGCCAATAGTTCGCAGGTCTTGGCCGCCAGCGGATCGTCGACGACGAAGGTTTCGCCGCTTTCGGTCACGCCCGACTGCCATTTCATCCAGGCGGCGACGCCCAAGGCCATGGCATCGACACCCTGCCCCGTCGCCAGACGTTCGGCGGCGCCGGCCACCAGGCGCTGGGGCAGTTTCTGCGAGCCGTCCATGGCGATCTGGCGCGTGCGGTGCATCAGGGCCGCATTGGAGAATCGCGCCATCAGCGCGTCGCGATAGGCGGGGATGTCCAGACCCGGCGGCGGGTTCAGCGTGGTTTCGGCCTCGTCCCATAAGGCCTCGACATAGGCGCGGAAGCCGGGAACGGCCACGACTTCGTGGACATGTTCATAACCCGACAAGGTGCCCAGATAGGCGATGGCCGAGTGTGCGCCGTTCAGAAGGCGCAGCTTAGCGTCCTCCCACGGCTCGACCGCGTCGGTCAGTTGCACGCCCAGAGACGCGAAGTCGGGCCGCTCGCCGGCGAACCAGTCTTCGATCACCCACTGGGTGAAGGGTTCGGCCTTCACCATCCCCTGGTCCTCGACACCGAGATGGGCGGTCAGGCGGGCGATATCGTCGGGGGTGGTCGCCGGGACAATCCGATCGATCATCGTCTGGGGGAAGGCGCCCTCGGCCTCGATCCAGTCCGCCAGCGACGGATCGATCCGGCGCGCCATGGCGATGACCCCGGCACGGATCCGCTTGCCATTATGCGGAAGGTTGTCGCAACTGATGACGGTGAAGGGCTTCCGCCCCGCCGCCCTTCGCGCCTGCAACGCCGCGACGATGAATCCAGGCGCGGTACGGGGCGCGGCGATATCAACCAGATCGCCCGCGACATCAGCGTCGCTCAAAAGCAGATCGCCGGTCGCCGGATCGAGGCGATAGCCCTTCTCGGTCACGGTCAGGGTGACGATATGGACATCGGCGTCGGCCATGGCGGCGACCAGGGCGGCGGGATCCTCCGGCCCGACCATCACGCCCGCGCAGGCGCCGATCACCCGCAGATGCTCGTCCGATCCATCACGCACGACCAGGGTATACAGCCCATCCTGCGGATTCAGCTGATCGCGTACGCCGGGCGACCGAAGCGAAGCGCCCAGCATACCCCAGCGCGGATCGCCCGACCTGATCGCATCGTCGAACACGACCGCCTGGTGGGCGCGGTGGAAGGCGCCGATGCCCAGATGGACGACACCCGTGTTCACCTGGGCGCGGTCGTAGCCGGGGACGGCGACATCGGCGGGCAGCCCCGTCAGGGCGGCTTGATCCAGTCTGCTCACAGCTTGTAGGCCGCCTTGACCAGGCCATAGGTCAGGGCGTGAGCCAGGTCGTGAGCCTCGTCCTCCTCCATCCGGTGCTCGACGACCAGTTTGGCCAGGAAGCCGCAGTCCATACGCCGCGCCACGTCGTGGCGGGCGGGTATGGACAGGAAGGCGCGAGTGTCGTCGTTGAAGCCGACCGTATTGTAGAAGCCGGCCGTTTCGGTGACCTGTTCGCGGAAGCGACGCATCCCCTCGGGACTGTCGTGGAACCACCAGCTGGGCCCCAGCTTCAGCGCCGGATAGTGGCCGGCGAGCGGCGCCAATTCGCGGCTGTATGTGGTCTCGTCCAGGGTGAACAGGATCAGAGACAGACGGCTGTCCGAACCGAACCGATCCAGCAGCGGCTTCAGCGCGCGGACGTAGTCGGTCTGGGTCGGGATATCGCAGCCCTTGTCACGGCCGAAACGGTTGAAGACGGTGGCGGAATGGTTGCGGAAACTGCCGGGGTGCAACTGCAAGACCAGACCGTCCTCGACCGACATGGCGGCCATTTCAGTCAGCATCTGGCCGCGGAACAACTCGGCATCGGCGGCGCTGGCAGGGGCGGTCGAGACACGCCGGAACAGGGCCTCGGCTTCGGCCCTGGGCAGATCGGCAGTGAAGGCTGTCGGGTGGCCGTGATCGGTCGAGGTGGCGCCCATTTCGATGAAGAAGGCACGCCGATCGCGTAGGGCCTGCAGGTATCCGTCCCAGCTTAGCGTGTCGCGGCCGGTCTGTTCGGCCAGGATTTTCAGATTGTCGCGGAAGCCTTCATAGTCGGGATCCAGAACCGGATCCGGACGATAGGCGGTCAGCACCCGTCCCTTCCAGTCCGAGGCTGCGATGGTCTTGTGATGCTCCAGCGTGTCCAGCGGGCTCTCGGTCGTGGTTAGGACCTCGATATTGTAGCGATCGAACAGGGCGCGCGGCCTGAAGGCGTCGGTCTTCAGGGCCGCATCGATCACGTCATAATAAAGATCGGCCGTCTCGGCCGACAGGCGCACGTCGATGCCGAAGGCCTCAGCATAGACCCAGTCGTGCCACATTCGCGAAGGCGTCCCCCGGAACAGGTGATAGTTCTCGGCGAAGCGCCGCCAGATCTTGCGCGGATCGGTCTCGACCGGCCCGCCATCGGCGCGCGGCACGCCCAGATCCTCCATCGCCATGCCCTGCGAGTGCAGCATCCGGAAGACGTAGTGGTCGGGCGTGATCAGAAGTTCGGCCGGATTGGCGAAGGGTTCGTTCAACGCAAACCAGCTCGGGTCCGTATGACCATGCGGGCTGATGATCGGCAGCCCCTTGATCTCGCCATATAGACGACGCGCGATCGCGCGGGTGTCGGCGTCCGCCGAAAACAGGCGATCGGGGTTCAGTTTGAGCGGATGAACCATAGCGTTCCTCATTGCCTCGTGGCGGAGGCTTGGGTCGCCTCTCGATCTTGATCCAACAAACCTACAACATGGGCCGCAAAAAGACACCGGTTACCATCATGGAACCTCAGCTTGTTTTCGGCTTCGGACGTCGGATTTTAGGCAAGGCTGCGCTGACGCCTTGCGTCCGGGCGTGAGGCTGGACATAAGGGCCGCTCACCGCCCGTGCGGGCCGGCTTAGCTCAGTTGGTAGAGCGCCAGTTTTGTAAACTGGATGTCGCGGGTTCGATTCCTGCAGCCGGCACCACGCCTTTCGACCATCGGGGACATGGCCGACACAACCAACAAGCTGGGCCACAAGATCGGTGCGCGAGGCGGCAGAACCCGCCAGGCGATCCTCGACGCGACCCAACGCCTGTTGAACGAGCGGCATTACGGTGAAATCCGCGTCGCCGATCTGGCCTCGGCCGCCAGCGTCTCGCCCTCCAACTTCTACACCTATTTCAAGACGGTCGAAGAACCTGTTCTGGCGTTGTGCGAAGTCGCCGCAGCGGATTTTCAGGGGCTGGCGGCGCATTTCCAGGCCGACTGGCCGGGCGATAAGGCCTTCGTCATCGCGCGCGCCTTCATTCTGGATGTGATGGCCATCTGGCGCAGCCACGGTCAGGTGCTGCGTGTCGAACATATGCTGGCCGACAATGGCGACGCCGCCTTCGTCGAAAGCCGGGTGCGCCGTTTGCGCCGGCTGCACCTGTCCATCGAACGTCGCGTGGCGCAAGCCCACGCCAGCGGCCTGCATCCCAAGGACTATAGTCCGCGGCTGGCCTCGTATCAGATCGCCTCGATCGCCGAATCGACGGCGGCCAGTTTCGATCTTCTGCGACGGGCCGATACGCCCGAAGCCATTCTGGATACGGCGGCCATTATTATCGTCAAGCTGACGACCGGACGTTAGAGGCCCAACGGCCCATACAGCCAGGTCATCCAGATCCCGATGGCCAGGAAGACGCCGAACGGCAGCTTCTCCGATCCGCTGACGGCCCGTTGAATCATCAAAATGAAGAAGACGAGGCTCAGGCTCACGGCGCATGCCCAGAGCAGCACGCTTGGCAGGCCCATCCAGCCGACCCAGGCCCCTGCCCCCGCTAACAGGAATGGGTCGCCGCCACCCAGGCCGTCGCGCTTGCGAACAATTCGATAGACACGCCCCAGCGCCCACAGCCCGCCAAAGCCGATCGCCGCCCCGATGAGATGCGAGAAGGCGACACTCGAATCCATGACCGCCGCCACGCCCAAGCCCGTGGCGATCAGGGGCCAGGTCAGGATGTCCGGCAGCCAGAGGTTCTCGCCGTCGACAACCGCAATCAGCAGCAACTGCCAGCCCAGGATCGCCGTCGCCGCCATCATCAGCCACGTTTGGCCACAGAGCCCCGCCCAAACACCCAACAGGCCTCCGCCGCGCACGATCAGAGGATCGCGCCAGCGTGGCGCCGCTCGAGAATCTTCGCCTCGAAGGCGAACGCTGACGACCGCGACGAGACGGCCGACGAGCAGGCCCAGCCCGCCCATGACGGCGGCGGCGAGTACAGGATTCATCAGGGCGTCCAGACGGCGGCGAACCGCTCAGGCTTAACCGCCTCCGAGCGCCACCGCCACATGATAGGTCACCAGCGACGCCAGATAGGCCAGACCGAACATGTAGCCGATCATGATCCAGGTCCACTTCAGTGAGTTGGTCTCGCGCCGCACGACGCCCAAGGTCGCCACGCACTGGGGCGCAAAGATGTACCAGGCCAGGAAGGACAAGGCCGTCGCCAACGACCAGTGCGACGCCAGGGTCGACGCCAGAAGGCCCGTCGCATTTTCGGCGTCAGCGATGGCGTAGGTCGTGCCCAGCGCCGCCACCGCGACCTCACGCGCCGCCATGCCGGGGATCAGGGCGATGACCATCTGCCAGTTGAAGCCGATAGGGGCGAATATCGGCTCAAGCGCCCGGCCGATCATGCCCGCGAACGAATAGTCGATGGCCGGCAGGGTTGCGTTCTCGGGCGGATAGGGGAAGGTCGCCAGCACCCACAGAATGATCACGAGCGGCAGGATGATGCGGCCCGCCCGGTTCAGGAAGATCTTGGCCCGGAGCCACAGATTGAAGCCCACGCTGCGCAGGTCCGGCGTCTTGTAGGCCGGAAGCTCCATCATGAAGGGCTCGACCGCGCCGCGCCAGAACACCTTGCGGATCAGCAGGGACACGATCAGGGCGCTGACGATGCCGGCGGCGTAGAGGCCGAACATCACAAGGCCCTGCAGGTTGGCGAAGCCCCAGACCGTCTCATTGGGAATAAAGGCGGCGATGATCAGCGTATAGACCGGGATGCGCGCCGAGCAGGTCATCAGCGGCGCGACCAGGATGGTGGTCAGGCGGTCGCGCCGGGAATCGATCACCCGCGCCGCCATCACGCCGGGAATGGCGCAGGCGAAACTGGACAGCAGCGGGATGAAGGCCCGGCCGTGCAGCCCTGCGCCGCCCATGATCTTGTCCATCAGGAAGGCCGCGCGGGCCATATAGCCGAAATCTTCCAGCGCGATGATGAACAGGAACAGGATCAAAATCTGCGGCAGGAACACCAGCACACTGCCGACGCCGGAAATGATCCCGTCAACGATCAGGCTTTGCAGCAGGCCGTCCGGCAGCACATTGGCAACCAGGCCGCCCAACCAGGCGATGCTGGCCTCGATGCCGTCCATCACGGGCGCGGCCCAGCTGAACACGGCCTGGAACATCACGAACAGCAGGGCGAACAGGAGCAGCAGCCCGCCGACCGGATGCAGGAGCACCGAATCGATCCTGCCGGTCAGGGTGTCGGGCCGCTCAGGCGGGCGGACGCAGGCCTTCATGATCCGCTCGGCCTCGCGGGCGGCGGTTCGTAACTCGGCGGCGTCCGGACTGCGCCATTGGCTTTCGGTCACGGCGGCGACGGCGGCTTGGTCCTCAATGGCGGCGACCAGATCGTCGATGCCGCGCTTGCGCGTGGCCACGGTGGTGATGATCGGCACGCCCAGTTCGGCGCGCAGTCGTTCCAGATCGATGCGCAGGCCCTGGCGCTGGGCGATGTCATACATGTTCAACGCCAGAACCATCGGCCGACCGACGGCCTTCAGCTCCAGAATAAGGCGCAGGACTAGACGCAGATTGGTCGCGTCCGCGACGCAGACCACCACGTCGGGCGTCGTCTCGCCGGCCAATCGCCCCAGAACGGCGTCGCGCGTGACCTCCTCATCAGGGCTGCGGGCGCGCAGGGAATAGGTGCCGGGCAGGTCCAGCACCGACATCGTGCGGCCCGAGGCGGCGCGGATCAGGCCTTCCTTGCGCTCCACCGTCACGCCGGCGTAGTTGGCGACCTTCTGGTGAGCGCCAGTCAGGGCGTTGAACAGGGCCGTCTTGCCGCTGTTGGGATTGCCGACCAGCGCGACACGAGCAGTCTTCAGCGCAATGTCCATCAGGCGGCGCCCAGCCGGATCGAGAGGCTTTCCGCCTCGTGGCGACGCAGGGCCACGCGCATGTCGTCCACCTTCATGGCGATCGGGTCGCGTCCGAACAGACCTTCGTGCAGCAGTTCGATCTGCGCGCCTTCGACAAAGCCCAGTTCAAGCAGACGGCGTTCCAGCTCGACCGCCTCGCCCTGATGGTGACAATGGGCGCCCACCTGAACGATGACGCCGCGATCGCCGCGTCGGGCTTGGCTCAACTTGATGGTGTCGGTCAATTCTACGCTCGCACGGGCGAGGCCGCTCCCCAACGGCTCCGCGTTTCTTTGACACTGATTATCAGGTGCGAGGGGGCTACGTCCAGCAGGACAGCTTGACCAATTGCCGCGCCGGCGCGTTGCGGTATCACAAGGCAAACAGGAAGCCGCCATGACACGCCATGCCCTCGTCGCCCCCCTTCTTCTGGCCCCGCTTTTGACCTTGGCCGCCTGTGGTCAGGGCGAGCCGTCCACAACTACGCCTGCCGCGCCGGTTCACGTGCTGACGGATGCAGAAAAGGCGACCCTGCTGGCCTCCCTGCCCGCCCCCTACAATGCGGGCGATCTCGAGAACGGGCGTCGGGCGTTTGCGCGCTGTCGCGCCTGCCACACCATAGGCGAAGGCGGCCCGGACATGGCGGGGCCAAACCTATACGGTGTGTTCGGCCGCAAGGCGGGAGATCGTCCGCGCTATAACTATTCCAACGCCATGCGCACGGCGAACTTCACCTGGGACGCCGAGAAGCTGGATCACTGGCTGGAAAATCCGCGCACCTTCCTGCCCGGCAACAAGATGACCTTCCCCGGTCTGCCCGACGCCACGGATCGCCGCGACGTCATCGCCTTCCTGAAGGTGGAGACGGGCTACAAGCCGGAGCCTGCGCCCGCCGCTTGATCCGTCAGGCCTCGGGCAGTTCCTTGGGGCCGCCTTCGCGCAGTTCCTTGGCTTCCCACTCCTCGATCTTGCGGGCGGTCCATTCCGGCGACTTGGTGAAGCGCGCCAGGACGCCATAGATCACCGGCACCACGAACAGGGTCAGGACGGTGGCGAAGATGGCGCCGGTGAAGATCACCACGCCGATCGTCTGACGGCTGCCGGCGCCTGCGCCTTGCCACAGCACCAGCGGCAGAGCGCCGAAGGCGGTTGCGATCGAGGTCATGATGATCGGACGCAGACGCAAGGACGACGACTCGATGATCGCCTCCCTGATGGAGCGTCCCTGGTCGCGCAGTTGGTTGGCGAACTCGACGATCAGAATGCCGTTTTTAGCCGCCACCCCGATCAGGATGATCAGGCCGATCTGGCTGTAGATGTTCAGGCTGGAGCCCGCCATCAGCAGGCCGAACAGACCGCCCGCCGCCGCCAGCGGCACCGTCAGCATGATGACCGCAGGCGTGATCCAGCTTTCGAACTGGGCCGCCAGAACCAGGAAGACGAGCAACAGCGCCAGACCGAACGCCGCGAACACCGCCCCGCCCGCCTCCTGCTGATCGCGCGCCGCCCCACCCCACTGGGTGACGACGGCGCCTTGCGGCTGCTTCGCCGCCTCGGCGTTCAGAAACTGTATCGCGTCGTCGATCGTGGTGCCGGGATTGAGGTCGGCCTGCAGGGAGATCGCGCGCTGCCGATCCAGACGGCGACGGTCCGGCGTGTCCCCGCTGGTCTTGGTCGTGACTACGGCCGACAGCGGCACGAGTTGGCCGCCTCCGGTTGCAACATACAGGGCTTCCAGGTCGGCGACCTCGCGACGATTGTCGCGCTCGGTCTGCAGGATGACGTCGTATTCCTGACCGCCCTTGATGTAGGTCGTGGCTCGGCGAGAGCCGAACATGGTCTCGAGCGTGCGGCCGATCGACTGGGACGAAACGCCCAGCGCGGCGGCCTTCTGCGGATCGACATCGACCAGCAGACGCGGCGAGTTCGGCTCATAGTTCAAGCGTGGACGCGAGAAGCCGGGATTGGCCTGGGCCGCAGCCAGCATGGGCTGCAGCCAGGCGTAGATCTGCTGATAGTCGCTTCCGGTCGCGATCAGCTCGATGGAATTGGAGTTGCCGCCGCCGCGCTGGAAGGCGCCGGGGGTCGAGGCGTTGACCTGGGCGCCCGTCTGGCCGCGCAGTTTGCCGTTCAATTCCTGAGCGATCTCAGCCGCTGAGCGGTCGCGCTTGGACCAGTCGGCGAGCGTAAGGACCGCATTGCCCGAGTTGAAGCTGCCGCCGCCGAAGCCAGGCGCGGACACCAGATAGCTGTCGGCCTCGCCGCTGGTCTTGTATTCGGCCAGCAGAGGCTCCAGCCCCAGCATGATCTTGCGGGTATAGTCGAAGCCCGCGCCCTCGGGACCGGCGACGCGCACCGTGACCCGGCCGCGATCCTCGTCCGGCACCAGTTCGTTGGGCAGGGTCAGGAAGATGCCGCCCGCCCCCGCTGCGACCAGCAGGATCAGGGCGCCGACGCCGATCACCGCGATGCGACGGCCCAACAGCATATCAAGCGACCGGCCATAGGACGACTTCAGCCGGTCCATGCCCCAGTCGACCTTGCGCGCCACCCAGCCGCCGCCATGGGCGGGTCGCAAAATCTTGGAGGCCAGCATCGGCGACAGGCTGAGCGCAAGGAAGGCGGAGAAGGCCACGGCCGCCGCGATCGCCGCCGCCAGCTCTACGAACAGACGCCCGACATATCCGGGCAAGAACAGCAGGGGCGCGAAGACCGATAGCAGCACGATGGTCGTGGCCACGACCGCGAAGAAGACCTGGCGCGCGCCGCGTTCGGCCGCGACCAGAGGCGGTTCGCCCAGGTCCAGGCGACGCTGAATATTCTCGACCACGACGATGGCGTCATCCACAACCAGGCCGATCGCCAGCACCAGAGCCAGCAGCGTCAGCAGATTCAGCGAAAAGCCCAGCGGCGCCAGGACGATGAAGGTCGCCAGCAGACAGATCGGCGCCACGATGGACGGGATCAGCGCCGCCCGCAGGCTGCCCAAGAAGATGAAGTTCACCAGGGCCACCAGGGCCATGGAGATGCCGATGGTGATCCAGACCTCGTCGATCGCGTGCGAGGTGAAGACCGAGTTGTCGGATCCGACCTCGATGGTCACGCCCGGCGGCAGGGTCGGCCGAATTTCCTCGATCATCTTGTGGACGCCGTCCGAGATGGCGAGGTCGTTCGACTGCGCCTGACGGGTCACGGCCAGGCCGATCTGATCCATCCCGTTGCCGCGGAACAGACGCCGGTCTTCCTCTGGCGCCTCCTCGACGCGGGCGATGTCGCCAAGGCGCGTCACATAGGTGGGCTGCCCCTGGATGATAGCCGACGATCCGCTGCCCGTCCCCGTGGCGACGGTCGCCGAGGTCGAGGCCGCGCCGCGCGTGCCGATGGGCAGTTGGCGGAAATCCTCCGGCAGGGCGTAGGTGCGCGCCACGCGGACGGTGTAGTCCTTGTCCGTCGATTCCAGCGAGCCGGCGGGCAGTTCGACGTTCTGGTTCGTCAGAGCCGTCTCGACATCATTGACCGTCAGGCCCCGAGCCGCCATGGCGGCGGAATCCAGCCATATCCGCATCGAATAGCGCTGCTCGCCATAGATGTTGACCTGGGCCACGCCGGGCACCGTCGCCATCCGGTCGATCAGATAGCGGTCCGCGTAATCGGTCAGCTGAAGCCGGTTCATGCTGGTCGAGCGCAGGAAGACGATGATGATCGGCTGGCTATCGGAATCGGCCTTGGCCACCTCGGGCGGATCGGCCTGATCGGGCAAGCGGCCGACCACGCGGCTGACGCGGTCGCGCACATCGTTGGCGGCGTCGTCGATATTGCGGTCCAGCGAGAATTCGATGTTCACGCTGGAGCGACCGTCGCGGCTGGTCGAGTTGATGCGTTCGACGCCCTGGATGCCGGCGATCTGCTGCTCAACCGGCTCGGTGATGCGGCTCTCGATCACCTCGGCCGAGGCGCCGGCATAGCTGGTGTTGACCGAGACGATGGGCGGATCGACGTCCGGCAGTTCGCGTACGGGCAGGAAGAAGAAGGCCGCCGCGCCGATGACGCACAGCACGATGGCCGCGACGGCCGCGAAGACGGGCCGCCGAACCGAGACATCGGACAGCATCATTTGGCGGCGCCCGACTTGCGACCCTGGCCGCCCACGCTGACCGGCGCGCCCGGCTGAATACGGTTCAGGCCCGACCCGACGATTCGGTCGCCGACCTCGATGCCGGACAGGATTTCAACAAAGCCGTTCTCGACGGCCCCGGCTTCGACCTCGACCCGCTGAGCGGTGGAGCCGTTCTGGCCGGGCGCGATGCGATAGACGAAGGCGCCGGCGCCTTCATACTGCACGGCCGACTCGGGCACGGCCGCGCTCTGACGCTGGCCCTGCTGGACCGCCACACGCATCAGCATGCCGGGACGGATGCGACCGCCGGGGTTGGGGAACTCCGCGCGCGCGGTTGCGGCGCGGGTCGTTTCGTTGACGCGTGTGTCGATCAGGGCGATCCGGCCCGTAAAGGGCTCGTCGCCATAGGCGTCTGCCGTCGCGGTCAGCTGGGCGCCGGGACGCAGCAGGTTCAGATAGCGCTCCGGCAGGGGGAAATCGACGCGGATCGTCGAGGTGTCGTCCAGCGTCGTGATCACCGCGCCCGGGTTGATCAGCGTGCCGGGCGTCACCGTGGTCAGACCGACACGACCGGAGAAGGGCGCCCGGATCACCCGGTCGCCGCGACGCGCCTGGGCCGCCTGCAGCGATGCCTGGGCGGCTTCGAGCGCGGTCTCGGCCTGTTCCAGCATGACCTGGGGCGCGACGCCCCGGTCGGCCAGGGCCTTGTAGCGATCATATTCGCGCTGAGCCTGATTTACGTTGGCGCGGGCCTCGATAATGGCCGCGTCTTCCTCGCGCGCCTGAAGCTCGACCAAAGGCGCACCGGCCGAGACATACTGGCCGTCCGCGAACAGGACGCGGGTGATCAGTTCGGTGGTCGAGGAGGTGACGTTCACCGAGCGCTCGCCGCGCGCCACGCCCAGAACGCGGATCTGGTCCGAGAAGGGTCGCTGCGCCACCACGGCCTCGGACACCTGCTGCGCTCCGCGTCCGCGACCGCCGCCCGGCCCTGCCGCCTTCTTTTCATCTCCCGCGGAGACTTTCACGATGGCGGCGACGACCATCAACGCAAGCAGGACAGCGGCGGCGACGAGGAAGAAGTGACGTTTGATCACGCGGGGGTCTCTCGGTCAGGGGGACGCCGCATGCATTACCGGGTAATGAAGTGCGCGCAATGTTACGTATCAGTAACGTGCCGGATCACATTTTCCGTCGCAGAAATCTTCCCTAAAATCGTCGCCAGATCGCAAGAACGGGCCCGCGACTGATGGGAATCTCCTGGCCTGCGACGGTTTGTCTCCACCCGGCCTGCACGCTCCACACACCGAAATCGCGCACGACCGAGGCTTCCAGGGACAGCCAGCGCGCGCCGCCGTCGGCCGCGCCGCCGAACGCCTGACCCAGCACCATCCAATCCTCGCCGATCCGGGCGCCCGCCGTGGCGTCGATGCGGGTTTCATCCGGCAGGCCGTCACGCAGACGGCGTGCGGCCTGAAACTCGACGAATGCGCCGCCCATTCCCCAGCGCTCGCCCATGTCGCCGAGGGACCGGCCGACCGAAACTCGCGCCTCCCAATCGTGATCGCCGACGCCTGGCGCGGCATAGCCGGCGTTGCGCCCCTCCCCGGCCTGGGTATAGCCGCCGTAAAGGCTGACGGCGTTGCGGTCGTCGCGCCAGACCTGCCAGGTCGCACCGATCTCGATGGGGCCGCGCCCACTGTAATCGACGAAGGCGTCCTCGCCGTCCTGCCAATCCGCCTTGACCTGAAGCGTCAGGCGATCCGCCACGCCGTATTCGGCGAACAGTCCCAAGGTCGCGTCGCGCCGCCGGCCAGGCAAATCACGCTCCTCGCCAGCAGCGTCGAAGCCTTCGTCGGCGCTCAGCCGCTCGTATTTGACGATGGCCTGGCCCTTGCCCTTCGGCTGGACCCAGGCGCCGGCGAGAGCTTGGGTCGGCGTCAGCGCCGCGAGGACCAGCGCCCCCGCGACAACGGGACCTACGCGTCGTAGCCCGGCGACTTGCGATCCAGCTGGCGCAGCGCGCCCGGCCAGGCCAGCGAAGAGATGAAGCTGATGCCGCGCCCCTGCTCCTTGGTCTCGGCCTGCGCCTCGTCCGGCGCCAACAAAATGTGCTCGCGTCCGCCGGACAGTGCCGCAACCTGCTGCGCGCAGGCCCGCTCCAGGAAGAAGATGCCGATCCATGCCTGAGCCGCCGTTTCCCCGACCGCCAGCGTGCCGTGGTTTCGCAGCAGCATCAGCGGTTTGTCCCCCAGGTCGGCAACCAGACGTTCGCGTTCGTCATGGTTCAGGGCCAACCCCTCGTACCCATGATACGCAACCTGATGCTGTAGTAAACACGCGTTCTGGCTGACAGGAAGCAAACCTTCGGCCTGGGCGGCGACGCCCACGCCGTTCACGGTGTGCAGATGGATGACGAACTTGGCGTCTTCGCGTGCGGCATGGACAGCCGAGTGGATGGTGAAGCCCGCCGGATTGATGAAATAAGGCGTGTCCTGGACGATGTTCCCCTCCAGATCGACCTTCACCAACGAAGAGGCCGTGATCTCGTCGAAGTAGAAGCCGTAGGGATTGATCAGGAAATGATGCTCCGGCCCCGGCACGCGCGCCGAGATATGGGTGAAAATCATGTCGTCCCAACCGTTCAAGGCGACCAGCCGATAGAGGGCCGCCAGCTCCACACGGACCTGCCATTCGGCTTCGGACACGCGCGACTTGATCGAGGGACTGGTTCCGTCCGCCATGATTTCCTCCTGCCTCTGGATGGGCTTTTACAAACCGTCACCCCGCGCGGTCGCGTCGTCAAGCCGACAAGGCCGCCGTTGACGTGACGTCACTCCCCGCAGCGGCCTTGCTTAACCCGGTCTTCATCACGCAAGCATATGGTTAAGCATCGTCGCCGGTTCGGGGAGCCGCCTTGTCTGTCGTTCAACTGGAGCCGCCCCGCGACGCCTGGGACGACCGGACTGTGTCTGAGCTTCTGGCGCTGGCCAGCAGCCGTTCGGCCGACGACCGTCAGCGCCTGCTGCTGAAGGTCACCTCGCTGTGTGAATCCAATCCGCCGCCGCCCAAGGTCGCGCCGCTGCTCAGCGACATTTTCCTCGCTCTGACAGCCCAGGCCGAGCGGGATATTCGACTGGCCCTGTCCGAACGGATCGCGGGCGTCGACTGGGCGCCGCCTGCGCTGGTCAATATGCTGGCGCTGGATGAGATCGAGATCGCCCGCCCGGTCATCACCTCCAGCCCGCTTCTTCAAAACGCCGACCTGATACGCCTGCTGATCGAGGCGACGCTGGAGCATCAAATCGCCGTCGCCCGGCGCCCGCAGCTGGCGCGGCCGGTCGTGGACACGATCGTCGATCGCGCCGAACCCGTCACCATGACGGCGCTGGCGTCCAACCGTACGGCCGACATTGGCGAAGACGCCATGCGCAAGCTGGTCGATCATTCGCGCCGCATCGCGGGCCTGCGGGCGCCGTTGACGCGTCACCCCAGGCTGAACGAACAACTGGCTCAGCAGCTTTATCAATGGGTCGGCCAGGCTCTGCGTCAGTCGATCGGCGAACGCTTCCGCATCGACGACGCCCAGTTGAATGCGGCGGTTCAAGACGCGGCGGCGAAGGCTGCCGGCAGCCCGGAATGGCGCGCCATGTCCGCCCGGATGACCGAGGATCGCGTACGCATCGACGCGGAACGACGACTGGTGGAAAAACTTCAAGCCGCCGGCCAGCTGCGCCCCGGTCTGCTGGTCCGCGCGCTGCGAGAACAGCGTTTCGAACTGTTCGAACAGACGCTGGCGGTCCTGGGCGGCTTCAGCGAGGCCCAGGTGCATCACGCCATCCGTGCGCCGACTGCCGAGCCGCTTTACCTGGCCTGCATCGCCGTGGGCGTGGACAAGGCCGTCTTCGCCTCCCTCTTGGTCGAGGTGCGAAAGCTTTCGGGCGGAATGCCTGCCGACGGCGGCTGGAAGGCGACGCCGATGAGCGCGCACGCCGCCTCTCGCGCCTTCCATCAGATGATGCACAAGCCCGCGACCGTTTGACTCTAGGCCCAAGCTCGGGCCACGTCGCCAAGTGACACAGTCAAGCCCCTCTCCCATGCCGTCATCGCCCCGATTGGCCTTCGTCGCCAGCGACCGGCCCGAAGCCCAGGCGGCGCGCAAGGCCCTGATCGCCCGCTATGGCGCCGTGCCTGAAGACGAGGCCGATGTGATCGTGGCCCTGGGCGGCGACGGGCAGATGCTGGAAACCCTGCACGGCAACCTGCGCCAGCGCACACCCGTGTATGGAATGAACCGGGGGTCCGTCGGCTTTCTGATGAACGACTACGACGAAAACGGTCTTCTGGAGCGGATCGCGACGGCCGAAAGGACGGTCATCCACCCTCTGCAGATGGACGCCTGGACCGAAAGCGGCGAAGTGCACACCGGCCTGGCCATCAACGAGGTGTCGCTGCTGCGCCAGACGCGCCAGTCAGCCAAGCTGCGGATCACCGTCGATGAGCGCGTTCGACTGGAAGAACTGTCCTGCGACGGCTGCCTCGTGGCGACGCCTGCGGGATCGACCGCCTATAACCTGTCGGCGCACGGCCCGATCATCCCATTGGACGCCCGCATCCTGGCCCTGACGCCGATCAGCGCCTTCCGACCTCGTCGCTGGCGCGGTGCCCTGTTGTCGCACGGCGCCAAGGTGCGGTTCGAGGTTCTGGAGGCCGACAAACGCCCAGTCTCGGCGACCGCCGACAACTTCGAGGTCCGACGCGTCGCCCGCGTCGAGGTGCGCGAGCGTCGTGACGTCACCCTGACCATGCTCTTCGATGCGGGCCGGTCGTTCGACGAGCGGGTGATGGCCGAACAGTTCGCCAACTGATCGGTCACGGCTTCTTAAGCCCGCTACCGTATCTTGGCGTGAACGTCCTATGGAGCCCGCCATGAGCAATCCGGCGCAGATCACCCCTCCGACCAACTCGCTGCGGCTCAAGGTCCGCGGCGGCTTCGGCATCAACGCCGACGCCATCGCTCGTGCAGAGGAGGCGCTGAAAGCGATGTCAGCCCAGTTCGGCCAGTGGCTGAACGACGAGATCGTCAAGCTGGACAAGGCCCAGGCCGACATCCGTGAGCAGGGCTACACGCCCGCCACCGCTGAGGCTCTATATTTCCGGGCCCACGATCTAAAGGGTCTGGGCACGACCTATGAATATCCGCTGGTCACCCGCATCGCCGGTTCGCTGTGCAAAATGCTGGACGATGCTGATCGCCGCATGACAGCGCCCATCGCCATCCTGGACGCCCACATCGACGCCATCCGCGCCGTCGTCCGCGACCAGATCAAGACCGAAGAACATCCGACCGGCCGCGCCCTGGCCGAGACCCTGGAAGCCCGCGTCGCCGATCACCTCGCAGGCTGATCGTCCCTCCAGCCATTTGCGGAAGGCCCGTCGTCTCCGGCGGGCCTTTTTCTTTAAGCCTGATCGGTTCAGACGAATCGCTTCGCGATCTCCTCGATGCCGAGGGTCAGGCTCTCAGGATCAGGCCGCGTTGGCGGCGGTCAGGCTAAGCGACGGCGACTGATCCAGTCGCTCCATCAGATAGGCTAGATCGTCGCGCAGCACGGCCGGACGCTGGGTCAGGAACCGCTCCAGCATCTGATCGCGGAAATAGGCGCTCGACGTATCGATCCCCTCCGCCGCCAGCGCACGCCAGGTGTCGACCCCCGCGCTGAAGGCCTGGAACAGGCGCGGCGGCAAACCCGCGCGATCATAGATGGCCTTCAGCCCCAGCGGACCGGCGTCATGCACCATCAGCCAGGCGCGGTGATGCGGCGTGTTGGCCAGTTCGGCCAGCCCGTATTCGAACATCGCCATCTGCCCCCGCGCCAGTCCGCGCAGCAGCAGCGAAGCGTTCAGGACGCGACGGGCGTTCAGCTGAGCCATGAAGGCCGCCAGATCGTTGCTGACGCTGGCCTGATCGACCAGATCGACCGTCATCCGCTCACGAGAGTATTGGGCCAGACGGATCGCGGTTTCCGGCGCCACAGCGTGATGGCTGATCAGATGTTCGCGCACCGCCTCGCTGGCCAGCTGGATCAACCGTTCGGTCACATGCAGCGGCAGGACCTGGCGATAGGCCACGGCGGTCAGGACTTCGGGCGCTTCGGCGAAACGGTCGACGACCGTCGCCAGCGCGCCTTCGGACAGGTCGGCGTTGTCGTTCGCCGCCAAGGTGCGAACCGACTGCTCGCATCCTTCGGCCGCCAGCACCGTCGCGACATCGCGCGACACCCGCGCTCGCCCCGCCACGGCGACTTGACGCACGACCGATCCGGCGCGCACGATCTCGACCAGGTCCTCGTCGCTGAACGCCGGCGACGAGGCGATGATCGGCAGGGCGATGCTGTCCAGATCGCCGGCCAGTTTGCGCGCCACGTCATTGGGAATCAGATCGGACGCCTTCAGCGTGATGGCCATGGCGCGACGCACCAGTTCGGCGGCGTCGTTGGCCAGCAGACGCAGGATTTTTTGAGCCGCCGCCCGGTCATCCTCATTCAGTTCCGCGCGCTCCATGTTGCGGCACAGCTTGTGCGCCGCCTCGGCCCGCTCATCGTCGTCCGTCGCCTTGATCAGGCGTCGAATGTCCACTTCGGTCAGGCGGGCGCGGAAGGCAGTCATGGACGGCTCACGATGGAATCGGACGTTGATCCCAGAATGAGACTGCCATGCTTAACGGGCGGTTTACCATCGGTTGCAATGCAACGACTCAGGTTGTTTCCTTGCCATTTGGCGAGAAAGCGCCGCCGAAGCCGCTGCTGGACGATCCGTCCTGACCGAGCAGTAGCGCAAGCAGGCCTTGATCCTGCTTCAACCGGTCCAGGCGCGCGGCCAGCATCTGGTCCTTGTCGCTCAGATTCGGCACGGCGTATTTCGTCTCGCCGGCTCCGGCAGCGGGTGCGCCCTCGCCGGCCGTGCGCTGCAGATTGGCGTGAACCTCGGCGACCGTGGCGGCGCGTCCATTGCGATAGAAGATGCTGCGATTGGCCCGCGCAGCATCGGGAAACAGAGCTGCGGCGCTGCCGCCCGGATTGCGATCCATCGCCTCCATCAAACCGGCGGCCCCAGCGGGTCCCAGGAAATGAGCCGCATACAGATCGCCCGCGCCCGGTTCCTTGCCCGTGCGGCCGCGCAGATAGGCGGCGTTGGACGCCGTCAACTCAGCCGCCATGGTCGAGGCCGCATGAGGATCGAACCGCAAATCCAGCACCACATTGCGCGCAGAACCCTCGACGCGCCAGCGTCCGTCTGAACCGCGATGGATCAGGTCGGCGTATTGACCATAGCCGTGCTGGGCGCCGTGCTGCTTGACCGTGCCCAGCCAGGTCTGTTCGATGAACTGAAACAGACCGGCGGCCGACGAGGTCGGGGCCTTGGCCGACGGGTTCATCGCGCTCTCGCGCCGCGCGGTCTTGACCAGGAAGTCATAGTCCACGCCAACGGCATTCGACGCGCGCCGGATGGCCGCCTCTACTCCGCCTGTCGATGGAATCGCTCCGATACCCATGTGCGAAGGGTCGGCGAACGTAGTTAACCAACTCTTAATTCTTAACGGCCGCGTTAACGCCTCGACCTTCGTCGAACGGGAAAACTTCGCCGTAAAGCCGCCACAACCTGCGCGCTCAACTTCCAGTTACGGGCGCTGCGGGGGCGGTGAACGAGGGAGTGACGTTATGATGATCCGTGCTGCCGGTGGTCCCGGCTTGATCAGCCCGATCGACTTCGGGGAACGCAAGAAACCCATCCCGCGCTGGATGCTGGGCGCCATCGGCGTCTCGGTCGTCCTGCACGTTGCGGCAGGGGTGGCGCTTTATAATCAAAGGTTCGAGTTGAGTGCGGCGCCCATCGACGACATCCTCGACCCGCCGGTCTCGGTGATGATGGCGCCGCCCAAACCCAAGCCCTTGCCCACGCCTGAAAAGGCGGCGCCGCCAACGCCCATTCACAAGTCGGCGATCCCCGTGCCCTCGACAGTGCAGACCATCCCGCTGACGCCGCCCGAGCCCGGCGTCGTGACCGCTCAACCCGGTCTGCCGACCATCAGCGTCGCTCCCACCGGCGTCGAGGGCGGCACGGCAACCGTCGAGACGCCACCGCGCCCGCCGTCGGTGATCAACAATCCAACTTGGGCCAGCCGGCCTTCGGCGGCGCAGATGGCGCGGGCTTATCCGACCCGCGCCGCAGAGAACGGCACGCCGGGTTCGGCGACGCTCAGTTGCGTGGTCAATGCGGACGGCGGCCTGAACGGCTGCCGGGTCGTGGGCGAGACACCGAGCGGCCAGGGCTTCGGCCGCGCCGCACAGAGCCTGACACGGTCGTTCCGCATGAACCCGCGCACCGTGGACGGCCGGCCGGTCGACGGCGCGACCGTCAACTTCACCGTCCGGTTCGCGATGGAGGGCTAGAACCGACCAGGGTCGAGGGCGCGGGCGTGCGGCGACGCCGTCCGCCCCTCGATCGCATCGGCGACCACGGCGCCGACCAAGGGCCCCAGCAGCCAGCCGTTTCGACGCGGCGCCAAGGCCAGAAACAGACCCTCTTCACCAGGCGCCGCGCCCGCGAGCGGCAGACCATCCGCCGTCGCGCCGCGGATGCCGACGCGCCATTCGATAGACAGCGGCTCAGGCGACCGACCCAGCGCCGCCCACGCCGCCTGGGTCAGGCGTTCGGACGCCTCGGCATCCGGCGCCGTATCCCGCCGCCCAGGCTCCATCGTCGCTCCGATGACCGCGCCAGACGCCATTGGCGCGACATAGGCGCCCGGCCCGCGCACGACATGATCGACAAGATGTTCGGCTGCGACGCCGATCTGTCCGCGGATCGGCTGGATTTCCTCGATCAATCGGCGCGCGACATCGGGCAGACCCGCAATGGCGTCACAGGCGCCGGTGGCCAGCACGACCGCCTCCGCATCCAGCCACTGATCGCCGATTTCGAGTCGCCAGCCGCCATCGGCGCGGGCGATCGTCGTCACCGTCCCCGCTACGACAGCCTCGCCCAGCGCCTGCCTTAGCGCGGCCAAAGCCTGTGTTGGCTCGACCTGATAATCGTCATCGGTCGTGACGCTGGCGCCATCGCGCCGCGCGTCGAAGCCCAGCGCGCGCAACCGCGCCTCCATCGCCCCCACGTCGCCGCCTCTCCATTCGGCGGGTCGACGCGCCAGAGCTATGCCGGCGGCGCTCGCGAACTCGGACCACAGGTCGCGTCCCGCCCGAAACAGTTGGGCGCGATCCAGCGACACGTCATCGATGGCTGATTCCATCGCCGGGGCGATCATCCCCGCAGCCACCAAGGAGGCGTTCACCTCGCCGGGATCGACCACCAACACCGCCCGGCCGCGCCGATGAAGTTCAAACGCCGTGCAAAGCCCCAGCACGCCGGAGCCGACAATCACGATGGGAGAGGAAGACGTCACGGGCCGTCTGATCGACCCGCAACGTCCCTATTGCAAGATGGCTTTCGCCTATTCCGCCGCCATCGAGGCTGCGCCGGCGTCGTCCAGACGCACGACCAGAGCCGCGTGCTGGTCCCACAGGGCGGTCGGCAGTCGATCGCCGAACTGGCGATAGAAGTCGGGGATCAGCGCCGCCTCTTCGGCCCAGACGCCTGCATCCACGTCCAGCAGGGTCGACAATTGCGCCGGCGTCAGGTCCAGGCCTGACAAATCCAAGGCCGTGACCGAAGGCACACGCCCGACCGCCGTATCGACCGCCTCGGCCTCGCCGTCGATCCGCTCGCTGATCCACTTCAACACGCGCGCATTGTCGCCGAAACCGGGCCAGACGAAGCGGCCGTCCTGATCTTTTCTGAACCAGTTGACGAAGAAGATGCGCGGCAGTTTCGAGGCGTCTCGCCCCTGGCCCATCTTCAGCCAGTGGGCGAAATAGTCGCCCATGTTGTAGCCGCAGAACGGCAGCATGGCGAAGGGATCACGGCGCAGTTCGCCGACCTTGTTCTCGGCCGCCGCCGTGCCTTCGGACGCCACGGTCGAGCCCATGAAGACGCCGTGCTCCCAATCGAAGGCTTCGGTCACCAACGGCACGGCGCTGGCGCGACGACCGCCGAACAGGATGGCGTCGATCGGCACGCCCCTGGGATCTTTCCACTCCGGCGCTATGGCCGGGCATTGGCTGGCGGGCGCCGCGAAACGGGCGTTGGGGTGCGCGGCGGGTTCGCCGGACGCGGGATCGTGCGGACGGCCCTTCCAGTCGGTCAGACCTTCGGGCGTCTCCTTGGTCAGACCCTCCCACCAGACATCGCCATCGTTGGTCAGGGCGGTGTTGGTGAAGATGGTGTTGGAGGCCAGGGTCTCCAGCGCATTGTGATTGGTGTTGCGGCTGGTGCCCGGCGCGACGCCGAAGAAGCCCGCCTCGGGATTGACCGCATAGAGCCGCCCGTCGTCGCCGAACCGCATCCAGGCGATGTCGTCGCCGATGGTCTCGGCCTTCCAGCCCGGCAGGCTGGGCTGCAGCATGGCCAGGTTGGTCTTGCCGCAGGCGCTGGGGAAGGCGGCGGCGACGTATTTCGCCCGGCCCTTCGGATCCGTCAGCTTCAGGATCAGCATATGCTCGGCCAGCCATCCCTCATCGCGAGCCATGATCGAGGCGATGCGCAGGGCGTAGCATTTCTTGCCCAACAGGGCGTTGCCGCCGTAGCCCGAGCCATAGGACCAGATCTCGCGCGTTTTCGGGAAGTGCACGATCCATTTGTCGTCGTTGCAAGGCCAGGCCACGTCCGCCTGACCGTCGGCCAGCGGCGCGCCCAGCGTATGGACGGCCGGCACGAAGACGCCCGTCTCGCCCAGCTGATCCAGCGCCGGCTTGCCCATGCGGGTCATCACCCCCATCGACAGGGCGACATAGCCGCTGTCGGTGATCTCGACGCCCAGGGCGCTGATCTCCGACCCCAGCGGGCCCATGCAGAAGGGCACGACATACATCGTCCGCCCCGCCATGCAGCCGTCGAACAGACCATCCAGACGCTCACGCATCTCGATCGGATCGGCCCAGTTGTTGGTCGGGCCGGCGTCGGCCTGCTCATCCGAGCAGATGAAGGTGCGGCTCTCGACGCGCGCCACATCGCGGGGATCGGAGGCGGCGTAGTAGCAGCCCGGCCGCTTGGTCTGATCCAGCGCCTTCAGCGTGCCCTTGGCCAGCAGGTCGGCGGTCATGACCTCTTTCTCGGCCTCCGAGCCGTCGCACCAATGGACCTTGGCGGGCTTGGTCAGGGCGGCGATCTGCTCGACCCAGGCGATCAGCCCAGCATGGGCGGTGGGCGCCGGACGCAATCCGGGCGTAGTGAGAATGGACAAGGGCGTCTCCTGAGCGAAAAGGTCCGACGATCTGACGCCGTCGTGGCCTTCAGAGCGTGACGATCACGCACTGTTACAAGCGAATTGCGCCGGGCCTCGGTGATCGTCAAATTGCGCAAAAAATGCACAAACAACCGGCCTTTCGCGGTGAGAAATCGCAGATGTGTTCGTCGCGTTTCGGCGATACTTAGGACGAATGAACAGCCTGGACTCCATTACTGTCTTGCCGGACGGCGCACTGACATCGCCCGCTGCGCGGCGCAATGCCGAGGCGATTCTTCGCGTGCTCCGCGCCCATCTGTCGGCGCGTGGATCGGTGCTCGAGATCGCGTCCGGATCGGGCGAACACGCCGCCGCCTTCGCCGCCGCCCTGCCGGATCTGGACTGGACGCCCAGCGACCCCAGCGATCAAGCCCGCGAAAGCATCGCCGCCTGGAGCCGCCAGCTCGATCTGTCGAACCTGAAACCGCCGTTGGCGCTCGACGCCGGCGACCCCACGACATGGCCAGCCGACACGTTTGACACTCTGTATTGTGCGAACATGACGCACATCAGCCCCTGGTCGGTGACCGAGGGGCTGATGGATCTGGCCGGTCGGGTCTTGCGACGGCCCGGCGGCCTGCTGGCGCTTTACGGCCCCTACCGCGAGGCCGAGGTTCCGCTGGCGGAGTCGAACGCGGCCTTCGAGGCCAGTCTGAAGGCGCGAAACGTGCAATGGGGTCTGCGTGATCGCGAAGCGGTCGAGGCCCTAGCCCGCTCGCATGGCCTTGCGGCCACGCTGCGGGTTCAGATGCCGGCGAACAACCTCATCCTGCTTTTCCGCGCCGTCTGATCAGACGATCGCGCCGACCAGCTTGGACAGTTCGGCCCGCTCGTTCAGGAGGGTCACCCCACCGTCCTTAAACACCGCGCCCTCGGCCTGTGCTGATAAGCCGAAGCTATCGGCCGCCAGCGTGACGCCGTCAGCGAAGGCGATGACCGTCAGGCCGCTTGTACGCGCCAAGTCGATCAGCGACCGCACGGCCGCCAACGACGCCTCGTCCGTCGAACCACCTGGAACGACCAAACCCTTCAGACGGCCTTCGGCGATGTCCTTGGCCGTTGCGGTGGCCAACACGGTCACGCCGCCGGCGATCAAACTGGCGTCGCCCGTCGAAATCGGGGCCAAGCCCACGCCTTCGGCCCGCAACGCGCCCTCCACGTCGCCCAACTCGCCGAACGCCATGTCACGCCGCATCACCAGCCCCATGCGCAGACGGGTGGGGACAGGACGGTTGTAACCGGTGCGACGGGGGCCTGCGGAAGATTTGTTTTGAGCGAACAAGACGTCTCCTTGAGATGTTTCAATACTGATCTAGATCCGACGAGCGACGCTGTCGAACCACCCACGCCGATGACCAGAAAAATGAAAATCGACGGGTCCGACGCGTGTCGTCCCACACTCTGGCTCATTTGTGGAATGCCGTCAGATATAGTGATGATCCCGTCCGGATCAACCTGCCAGTTCGAACAGACTGGCCTTGCTGATCCTGAAAACGGCGCCCCGCTTGCTCGCGATCCCGCCCGGCTCTAGACAGCCGCATCGATTGGACGACGGAATTGCATGGCCTTCACCCGCACCTATGACGGCGACGAACCCGTTCGCGTGAACAAGTGGCTGGGCCAGACCGGCGTCTGTTCGCGGCGCGAGGCCGATACCCTGATCGCCAATGGTCTGGTCTCCATCGATGGCGAGACCATCAGCGACGCCGGCCGAAAGATTCAACCGGGCGAAACCCTGACCCTGAACGACACCGCCCAGGCGGCCTTGGCGACGGGCATGACCCTGGTGCTGCACAAGCCGGTCGGTTACGTCTCGGGCCAGCCCGATCCCGGCAAGATCCCGGCCGTGCGACTGCTGAAGACGCCCAATCGTGTCGGCGAAGGCGAGACGCCTGCGCGGGATGCCTCCTTGCCTCCCATCGGTCGGCTGGATGAGGATTCGCGCGGCCTGTTGCTGCTGTCGTCGGACGGCGTCGTCGCCAAGGCGGTGATCGGCCCGGCGTCCGAGCTGGACAAGGAATATCTGGTCGTCGTCGAAGGCCAGATCACCGAAGGCAAGCTCAGCAAGCTGCGCCACGGCCTGTCTCTGAACGACAAGCCGCTAAAGCCCGCCCGCGTCACCCAGATCGAGCCGCAACGCCTTCGCTTCGTCCTGACCGAGGGCAAGTATCGCCAGATCCGACGCATGTGCGAACTGGTCGGGCTGGAGGTCGTAGATCTCTATCGCACCCGCATCGGGCCGCTGGTATTGGGCGACCTGCCCGAGGGTCGCTGGCGCCACCTGACCGATCAGGAACGCGCGATGCTGATCTCGGCCTCTACGACGCCGCCCGCGCTCTAATCGAGCGCCCTAATCGAGCGCTCTGAACCACAGATCCAGCAGTTGGGCCTCCTCCCGGCGCGCCTCGGTGCGTTCGGCGGCCTCTGCGTCCACGCCCCACTGCTCTTCTTGGAACAGCTCGTCGATCCGCGACAGGTCGAACGCCGCCCCGCCACCCAACGCGCCCTGCTCAACCGCCAGGGCCAGCACCGCCGATCCCAGCAGCGGCACAGCCGTCGCCAGCCCCGTCAGGCGGAAGTCGTTCAGCGACAGGGCGTGCGCCTTGACCCGCGCGATGGCGTCCGGCGACTGCGGCCGATGCACGATGCCGGCGACCGGCTCCAGCGCCACGTCCATCTCGCGCGCAGCCCAATCGCGCCACGGCCCCCATTCCCGCGCCTGGCGCTCGACCAGCGGCGTCGGATGTTCGGCCAGATAGCAGACCACGTCCGATCCGGCATAGGCGGCAATCTCGTCCGCGACAGGCTCGCGCGCCTGCCAGATCCGGTCGATCGCGGTCGAGGCCAAGCGCGTCGCCGGCATGGTCGACGGATCCAGAAAGTGCCCCTGGGCCGCCCATTCGTCGGCGACCAACTGCGCCGCAGCCTGCGTCGGCAAAACCAGCGGCGCCTTGTCCGGTGTTTTCGGCGTGCGCCCATCCAACAGCACGGCCCAGCCCCCGTCCGCATGCGGCCCGACGCCCGCCTCGGTCCAGAAGCGGGAGATACGATCCGGCGACTGCTCGACGAAACGTGGGCGATGCGGGGTGGGTTGGTCGGTCATCAGAAGGTCCGTTGGAATCAGGCCGGCACGACGTCGAACGCCAGCGTCAGACGCGACGCCTCGCCGCCGAACGGCTGGGTGCCATGCCACATATAGGAAGGAAACAGCACCAACGTGCCGGGTCGGGGCTGCACACAGTGTTCTGCCGCCAAACTCGGCAGGCCGGGCGGCGCGCCGAACCGCAACCAGCCGTCGCGGCGCTCGCCCTGCACCGCCGGCGGCAGTTCGATATGGCATGCCGAGGACAGCCAGCCGTTCGAATGAATATGGTCGGCGTGAAATCCGTTCGGCTTCAACCGCACCGACCAACTGCCCTGGATGCGATAGTCGCCCGTATTGCGCGCCCTCAGCGGATCGTCGCCGTGGCCAACCGCCGCCATATAGTCGCGGATCGGCTTGTCGATGGCCTTGAAGAAGGCGCGAATGGCCGGATCTTCGCTCTGAGCCAAGGACGCGCTGGTCTGCGATCCCCCGCGCAGCGACTGGCCCACCGGATGGGTCTTTAGCGTATGCAGATCGTGCAGCGCCTTCGCCAGATCGACCAGATAGGCCTCCAATGACGCCCACCCGTCAGGCGCCTGCAGCCGATACGGCCGCACGAAGGCGTCGTAGTCGTAAAGCCGGCCGTACCGCACATCGTCGAGCATCCGCCAGGCCGTCGCCTGAAAGGCCAGCACATGCTGGTTCAGCGGCTCGCGCGTCCGCAACGTCTCGATCGTGACCAGCGCCGCCTCGGCCTGACCCAGCGCCAACAGGCATTCGGCCTGGGTCACCATGATCGCCGGAACCTCGCCGCCCGCCAGCGCCGCCGCCCGGTTCGCATGGTCCAGCGCCCCGAGGGGATCCCACGTCAGACACGCCTGCGCCGCCGCCAGTTCCCCGGGCCCATCCAGCGGTCCGGCGACCAGGGTGCGATAGGCCCGCTCGCCCTCCCCTGCATATTCCAGCAGCTTCGCCTTGATCTGGCGCAGCAAAGGCGTCGCTGGCGATACGGCGATGGCGGCATCCAGCGGCGCGCAGGCGGTCTCCAGATCGGCATCCCGCATCCAGATCAGCTGGCTCAAATCACGCAACGCGTCGCCATAGCCGGGACGCCGCAGCAGCGCATTACGATAGGCGTCCTCGGCCTCGTCGAACCGGCTCTGCGCCTGCAACGCCCGCGCTAGCACCAGCCAGGTTTCGGGCGCATCGCCGCCGATAGACATGGCGGCGCGACATGCGGCTTCCGCCTCGGCCGATCGTCCAAGATCGCCGAGGGTGGACGCCAGATTATGCCACGCTGGCACGCTGTGGGGCCGAACTGCGACGAGTCGCTGCGACAGCGCCGTACTCTCGTCCAGACGCCCCGCCCGCTTCATCAGATCGGCCTGGACCGACAGCGCCTGCCACGGCGCATCGGCCTGCTGCGCTATCGGCGCCAGCATATCCAAGGCCGCGTTCATCCGCCCGGCGGCGGCCAGAGCCTTGGCCCCTTCGACCCTCGCCTGGACCTCAGCAGTCACCGGATTCGCTTCACGCCCAGGAAGGGATCGTCTTCGGCCTCGTCCTCGGAGAAACCGAAGTGGGCGAAGCCGGCTTTCATCTCGGGGCTCAAGGGAGCGGTGACTTTGAGAACGCCGCCGCGCGGGTGGTCCAGTTCGATGCTGCGGGCGTGCAGTTGCAGCTTCAGCGGGCCCGACAGTTCACGCGATCTCTCGTCGCCGTATTTCGGATCGCCCAGAATGGGATGGCCGATCCCCGCCATATGGGCGCGTAGCTGGTGCGTCCGTCCGGTGAAGGGGCGCAGGGCCATCCAGGCCGCCCGGTGCGAGGCGCGGCTGATGGTCGAGAAGGCCGTTTCGGCCGGTTCGGCGCGCGGGTCCTTGCGCTCGGCCGGTCGCATCATCTCGAAGTCGTTGATGCCCGTCTTCTTCAGCGGCATGTCGATCTGGCCCGTATAGGGTTTCGGATTGCCGATGACGATGGCCCAATAGGTCTTCTTGGCTTGTCTACGCGCAAAGGCGCCCGCCAGACGCTTGGCCGCCTCCGGCCCCTTGCCCAACAGCAGGACGCCCGAGGTGTCTCGGTCCAGCCGGTGGACCAGGCGCGGTCGCTCCAATCCCTCGCCCCAGGCCGACAGCAGACGATCGACGTGACGGCTCGTCTTGGTCCCGCCCTGCACCGCCAGGCCATGCGGCTTGTTCAAGGCGATGACCATGTCGTCTTCGTACAGAACCAGCGACTTGGCGAAAGCGACGTCCTTTTCCGACAGGGTGTGGGCGTCGCCCGCCTGTCGTGACGTGTCGTCGGGGATCGGCGGCACGCGCACGGCGGCGCCGGCGGTCAGTCGGCCTTCGGGCTTGATGCGGGCGCCGTCCACGCGGATTTGACCGCTGCGGGCCATCTTCTGCACTTGGATGTTGGACAGGTGCGGCCAGCGACGGCGGAACCAGCGGTCCAGCCGGATGCCGTCCTCATCCTCGGCGACATAGATCGTCAGGACTTCGCGCTTGGGCGCATCGGCTGCGGGCGGCTGATCGGTCAAGCGGGAACTCCAAAGGCGCGGCGGGCGACCATCAGGCCGACGAACAGGGCCGCGATGGCGAGAACAACCGAGCCGATCACATAGGCGGCGGCCAGGCCGATCTGGCGGCGCTCGATCATCTGTACCGCTTCCAGCGAATAGGACGAAAAGGTCGTGAACCCGCCAAGCACGCCCACGGCGGCGAACAGGCGCACCATCTCCTGCTGCGCCCCGCCCCGGAACGCCAGCCAGCCGACGAGCAGACCCATCATCAGACCGCCGGCGACGTTGGCGGCGAAGGTGCCCATGGGCCAACCGGCATTGGGCGCGAGCCGCCCGGCGGCGAGGCCAAGGCCATAGCGCGCCATGGAGCCGATGGCCCCACCTGCCGCAACGAGAAGAAAACGTGTCATCGTGCGGCGATATATACGCCGCCCGCGCCGAAAGCGATGGTCAGCGCGGGATGGAGCCCTGCACCGAGCGCGCATCATAGGCGTTCGGACGATCTGGCTTCTGGCCGCGTCCCAGAACCACTTCCAGCGTCGTCGAGGTCGGCTGTGGTCCGCTGAAGTTCAGACCAACGCCCACGCCGACGCCCGAAGCCGAATAGCCGCCATATCGGCTGCTGCCGCCGCCGATGGAGACGCTTGGGCTGACCCCGCCCGCGCCACCCGGCCGACCATCGGTCCAGCTCTGCGTCACCTCGAACCAGTCGTAGCCTTGTTCGGTAGTCAGGTCGGCGGCGCGCACCAGCGCCCAATCGGCGACACGGCCCGCAGCGCCGACGCCGTTGTAGGTGACACGGTAGCGGTTGGATTCGATCCGCTGCTCGGAATACCCCTGCCCGTTCGGGCCCATCTGTGCGCCATAGGGCGCCAAGCTGGCGCAGGCGGTCAGGGCCAGGGCGGAAAGACCGGTCAGGGCGAGTGCGAGACGCTTCATCGGAGGTATCCTTTCAACGACATAGCGCCAAAGCGCGCACGCCGTTCCCTGAAGCGACATTGACCTAAAGACCCAGCGCCGTCCTCAGCGTCGCGAAATCCTCGGGCGGCGGCGCTTCGACCGTGGTCGTCCCACCCTCGGGATGCGGAAAAGTCAGTTTGGCGGCATGCAGCATCAGCCGCGGCGCCGGCCCGACCGCCGTGGTCAGGGCGCCCCCGTAGCGCACGTCCCCGATCAACGGCCGACCGATATGGGCCATGTGGACACGCAGCTGGTGCATCCGCCCGGTCAGCGGCTCCAGCTCGACCACGGCCCCTTCAGGTCCTGCGGCCAAGGTCCGATAGCGGCTCTGCGACCCTTGCGCGCCCGGCGCGTCAAAGGCGACGACCCGCATATAGCTTTCGCGCCCGATCTCCTCGCGGCGCAACGGCGCGTCGATGGTCGCTGCCTTGGGATCAGGCGCGGCCGACAGCAGGGCCAGATACTGTTTCCTGAAACGCCGCATCTGCAACGCCTTGCCCAGAAAACTGGCAGCCGGCTTGGTCTTGGCCGCCAGGATCACGCCCGAGGTGTCGCGATCCAGCCGATGCACCAACTCCGGCCGCTTGCCGTTTGACCGCGCGAACGCCCAAAGCAGGTCGTCCAGCGTATGCGCCTTGATCCGCCCGCCCTGGCTGGACAGCCCCGGCGGCTTTGAGAAGGCGATGACGTGCGCATCCTCGTGGATCACCCACGACCGGACGGCGGCGATATCATCGGATGAAAGATCGGCAGGAACGCGGGTCACGGCGCGTCCATACGCGACGGCGCGCCCTGCGTCAGCCCATCAGCGCAGCACGCCGCGTTTGCGCATATTGAACGCATAACCAAACAGTAGAACCGCAATCAGCAGGATGACGATTGGCATCCAGCTCATGGCCGCCAGTTCGGGCGGCGCCGGCGGCGGAGGATCGATCAACTTGCCATAGATCAGGCTGATCAACGCGCCCAGCAGCGACAGACCGAAGGCCGGAACCGCCCAACGCCGGCGCAAAAGCAGCATCACCGAGCCGATCACCGCTCCCCAGACCCCCAGCGTCCACGGCACATACATCCAGCCGGGCATGGCCTCGTAATAGGCGACCATGGCGTCGTCGAAACCCGCCGCCCGCATATAGGCCTCGCCCCGCGTCGTGGTCTGAATGAAGTCGAATGCACCGAACCCGCTCCACAACAAAGACAACACGCCCACCAGCCACAGATGCCAGGGCGTTTTCACCGTCTCGATCATCGTCCCCTCCCAAGGATGTCAGGCCGGAACGCTAACCGCCTTATCGACTGGCGACAATGAACAGCGTTCAGTCAGTCGCCGGACGCGCCCGCGGCCAGCCGTGCTCGCATCTCGGCCCAGCGCTCCAAACGCGCCTTGACCTTCTCCTCGTGCCCCTCGCCCTTGGGCTTGTAGAAGGTGCGACGGTCCATCTCGTCGGGGAAGAAGTTCGCGCCCGAGAAGCCCTCGGGCGTGTCGGGGTCATATTGATAGCCCTTGCCGTACCCCAGCGACTTCATCAGCTTGGTCGGGGCGTTGCGGATATGGGCGGGCGGCATCAGGGAGCCCGTCTCATAGGCCGCCTTCTTGGCCGCCTTGAACGCTTCGTACACCCCGACCGACTTGGGCGCGGTCGCCAGATGCACCACCGCCTGGGCCAGGGCCAGTTCACCCTCGGGACTGCCCAGGAAATCATAGGTGTCCTTGGCCGCATTGGCGACCAGGATCGACAGCGGGTCCGCCTCGCCGATGTCCTCGACCGCCATCCGCACGATCCGCCGCGCCAGATAGAGCGGATCCTCGCCTCCGTTCAGCATCCGCGCCAGCCAATAGAGCGCGGCGTCAGGGTCGGAGCCCCGAACCGATTTATGTAGGGCGGATATGAGGTTATAGTGTTCTTCTCTCGACTTGTCGTAGGCGGGCGCACGGCGTTGCAGCACGCCCGCCAGTCCCTGCACGTCCAGCTTTTCGCCCTCAGGCAGGTCGAACAGCACCTCCGACATGGTCAGCAGATAGCGCCCGTCGCCGTCGGCCAGGGCCAGCATCGCCTGCCGGGCCTCCGGCGTTAGCGGCAGGGTCCGGTCCATATGCGTCTCGGCCCGGCTCAGCAGCTGATCCAATGCGGCATCGTCCAGCCGCTTCAGCACATAGACCTGACTGCGCGACAGCAAGGCGCCGTTGAGCTCGAAGCTGGGGTTTTCCGTCGTGGCCCCGACCAGGGTCACCACGCCTGCCTCGACGAACGGCAAAAAGCCGTCCTGCTGGGCGCGGTTGAAGCGGTGGATCTCATCGACGAACAGCAGCGTGCTCTGTCCCGCCGCACGCCGCATCCGCGCCGCCTCGAACGCCTTCTTCAAGTCGGCGACGCCCGAAAACACCGCGCTGATCGCCTGATATTCATAGCCGGCCGCCTGCGCCAGCAGGCGCGCGATCGTGGTTTTGCCCGTCCCCGGCGGTCCCCACAGGATCATAGAGCCCAGCCGCCCCGCCTCGATCATGCGCCGGATCGGCCCGCCTGGCCCCAGCAGATGATCCTGCCCGACCACCTCGTCCAGCGTGCGCGGACGCAGGCGGTCGGCCAGAGGGGCGTCGGGGGGCAGAATGCCGGAAGCTTCGAACAGGTCGCTCATGGGTGCGACCTATGTAGGCGTTCGCCAACGGCTTTTCACGCGCTAGTATCGCATCCCGACACGGAGACCGCCCTCATGACCGACGCCAAGCCCAACCAGGGTCCGACTTCCGGCGTGACGCCCCATCTGACAATCCCGTCGCGCGGGGCGTCTGCGGCGATCGACTTCTACATCATCGCCTTCGGCGCCGAGGTTCTGGACCGCCGTCTCGCCGACGACGGCGAGCGACTGATGCACGCCCACCTGAGGATCAACGGCGCCAGCGTCATGTTGAATGACGAGTTTCCGGAATACGGCGGCTCACAGGACGTGCGGCCCACCGGCGTGACCCTGCACCTTCAGGTCGCCGACCCCGACGCCTGGTGGACGCGCGCCATGACCGTCGGCGGCGCGGAACCCGTGCTGGACATGGCCGATCAGTTCTGGGGCGACCGCTACGGCGTCCTGCGCGACCCCTTCGGCCACACCTGGTCGATCGGCGGGCCGACGAAGGCCTGACGACCTATCTCAGCACGCCGCGGATCTGACGGCCGCCCCGGTTGACCACGACCTCCCACGGGCCTCGACCAGAACTGGCGGCCTCGACATCGCGGGCCGAGCCGATGGCGCGGCCATTGATGCTGACGATCAGGTCGTTCTGGCGGAAGCCCGCCCGCGCCGCATAGCCACGGCCGGACACGCCGGTCACGATGACGCCCGTTGCGAACGGATCGCCCCCCAAACGGTCCGCTAGAGCCGGGCTAAGCGCCACGACCTCGGCGCCGGCGAAGGGGCCGGACTGGATCGTCGTCCCCTGTTTGGGATCGGCGTCGCCCGGCAGGGTCTGAACCCGCGCGGTGAGCGTCTGCGCCCGACCGTCGCGCAGGATGGACACCTGCACCAGATCGTTCGGATTGCGCGAGCCGACGCGATAGTTCAGCCCGTTCTGGTCGTTGATCTCCTGACCATCGACGGCGGTGATGACATCGCCCTGACGAATACCGGCGCGCGCGGCCGGGCCGTTGGCGTAGACGTCAGTGACGACCAGCCCCTGCGGCCGGCTCAGACCCAGGCTGCCAGCGATATCGCCAGTCACAGTGTCGCCCTTCACGCCCAGCCAGGGCCGAACCACAGCCGTCGCGCCGCCCAGCGCGCTGTCGACGACCCGCTTGACCATGGCCGCCGGCACGGCGAAGCCAACCCCGGCCGAGGAGCCCGAGCGCGAGAAGATGGCGGTGTTGATGCCGATCAGGTCGCCGTCCATGTCCACCAGCGCCCCGCCCGAGTTGCCGGGGTTGATGGCCGCGTCGGTCTGGATGAAGGAGCCGCTGTCGGAAATGCCGGTCTCGGTCCGGTTCAGGGCCGAGATGATGCCGTTCGTCACCGTCTGGCCCACGCCGAACGGATTGCCGATGGCCAGGACCAAATCGCCGACCTGTTGCTCTTCCTGATCGTCGATGGCCAGCACCGGCAGGCGGTCGCTGACGTTTTCCAGCCTCAGCACGGCGATATCGCTGCGCTCGTCGGCCAGGATGACGGTAGCCGGAAACTCGCGCCGGTCATTCAGCACAACCTTGATCTGCTGGGCGCCGTCGATGACGTGGTTGTTAGTCACCACGATCCCGTCCGAGCGGACGATGACGCCGGAGCCCACAGACTCGGCCACCCGCGCCTGGGGAATGCCGCCGCCGAAGAACTGGAAGAAGGGATCGGCCTGCACCCGCTGCACGCTGCGCGCCGAGATATTGACCACGGCCGGCGCAGCCGATCGCACCACCGGCGCGAAGCTGGACTTCATCCCCGCCGCATCGGCCGGGGCGGTGCGCGTCGGCTGGGCGAACTCGCCCTCCTGCGCCTTGGAGTTCGAGGGATTGCCGCACGCCGATAGGGCGAAGGCGGCGGCGAGCACGATCGATCGGGTCTTCATGGGCATCCGAGACTGGGGCATCCGAGACTGGCAAGCGTAGAATGACGCCATTCCGCACCCGGTTTCGGGCCGGATCAAGGCGTTGGACTGCCATCAACGGACAAGCTTTTCAGCCGTTCCGTTCGGCCGCCTGCCCGCCATATTTGCCCTTCGCGCGCAGGATCGCTACATCCGGCGCAACTCCCCATTCAGACGAACCCGAAGGGCGCACCGCACCTCATGGCGCAGCAATATATTTTCCAGATGCAGGGTCTGACCAAGACCTTCCCCGGCGGCCGCAAGATCTTCGAGAACATCTGGCTCAGCTTCTACAACGACGCCAAGATCGGCGTCGTCGGCGTCAACGGCTCGGGTAAGTCCACCCTGCTGAAAATCATGGCCGGCCTGGACAACGAGTTCAACGGCGAGGCCCGCGCCGCCGACGGCATCAAGCGCGGCTATCTGGAACAGGAGCCCCAACTCGATCCGGCCCTGAACGTGCGCCAGAACGTCGAGGCATGGTGCGAAGAGAAGCAGTGGGTCAACCGCTTCAACGAAGTCGCCGCCGAACTGGGCGAAAACTACACCGACGAACTGATGGAGGAGATGACCTCCCTTCAGGAAAAGATCGACGCCGGCGACGTCTGGGATATCGACAGCCGCATCGACCAGGCCATGGGCGCCCTGCGCTGCCCGCCTGACGACTGGGAAGTCACCAACCTGTCCGGCGGTGAAAAGCGCCGCGTGGCCTTGGCCCGTCTGCTGCTGTCCAAGCCCGACATGCTGCTGCTCGACGAACCGACCAACCACCTGGACGCCGAATCCGTCGCCTGGCTGCAGCACCACCTGGAAAACTTCCCCGGCTGCGTCATCCTGGTGACCCACGACCGCTACTTCCTGGACCTCGTCACCAAGTGGACGCTGGAGCTGGACCGCGGCAAGGGCCACCCGCACGAGGGCAACTATTCCTCGTGGCTGGAAGCCAAGACCAAGCGCGTCGTGCAGGAGCAGTCGGAATCCGAAGCCCGCCAGCGCGCCCTCACCCGCGAACTGGAATGGGTCCGTTCGGGCGCCAAGGCCCGTCAGGCCAAGTCCAAGGCCCGTCTGGCCGCCTACGAGCGTATGGTCGAGGAACAGGAATCGATGCGCGGCGCCCAGACGCACGCCCACATCCAGATCCCGCCCGGGCCGCGCCTCGGCAACGTCGTTCTGGAAGTCGAGGGGCTGCAAAAGACCTATGGCGACAAGACGCTGTTCGACAACCTGACCTTCAAACTGCCGCCCAACGGCATCGTCGGCGTCATCGGCCCGAACGGCGCCGGCAAGTCGACCATGTTCAAGCTGATCACCGGCCAGGAACAGCCCGACGGCGGCACGATCAAGGTCGGTGAGACCGTCAAACTGGCTTATGTCGATCAGTCGCGTGACGACCTGAAGCCGGACGAAACCATCTGGCAGGCCATTTCGGGCGGCACCGACGTGATGATGGTCGGCAAGCGCGAGATCAACACCCGCGCCTATGTCGGCAGCTTCAACTTCAAGGGCGGCGACCAGCAGAAGAAGGTCGGCCAGCTGTCCGGCGGTGAGCGCAACCGCGTCCACCTGGCCAAGACCCTGGCCTCGGGCGGCAATCTGATCCTGCTCGACGAACCGACCAACGACCTGGACATCGAAACCCTTCAGAACCTCGAAGAGGCTCTGGAAGAGTTCGCCGGCTGCGCGGTGGTTATCTCCCACGACCGCTGGTTCCTTGACCGTCTGGCCACCCACATCCTCGCCTTCGAGGGCGACGGCCATGTGGAATGGTTCGAGGGCAACTTCGAAGCCTACGAACAGGACAAGATGCGCCGCCTGGGCGCCGACAGCATCATTCCCAAGCGCATCCAGCACCAGAAGTTCGGCCGCTGATCGCCTGACCTGACAAGAGGAGCCGCTGCATGACCCAACGCCCCGCCGTTCTCATCATGCAGCGGCATCTTGCGCCGCTCTCGGGATTTCTGGAGAGCGCCTACGACGTCTATCGCTTCTGGGAAGGTCCGCCGATCGAGGCCGCCCACGACATCCGCGTCATGGTCGTCGCCGGCGAGGCGCCGCTGGACAAGGCACTGATCGAACGCCTGCCCAATCTCGACCTGATCGCCTGTTTCACTTCCGGCTATGACGGGATCGACATCGACTGGTGCCGCCAGCGCGGTCTGCCCGTCACCCACGCCCCCGGCGTCAATCACGAGGACGTCGCTGATCATACCCTCGGCCTGATCCTGGCCGCGCGCCGTCAGATCGCCTCGGGCGACCGTCAGGTCCGCGCCGGCGGCTGGACCTTCGAGACGCGCACCATCACGACGTCGCTTGCCGGCCAGAAGCTGGGCATCGTCGGCTTGGGCCACATCGGCAAGGCCGTCGCCGACCGCGCCGAGGCCTTCCGAATGGCGGTCAGTTGGTGGGGGCCGCGGCCGCACGACGCCGAATGGCCACGCGCCGACAGCCTGCTGGCGCTCGCCAAGGCCAGCGACATCCTCGTCGTCGCCTGCAAGGCGGACGAGACCAATCGCGGCCTGATCTCGCAAGACATCCTCGAGGCGCTTGGCCCCGACGGCCTTCTGATCAACGTCTCGCGCGGTCAGGTCGTGGACGAGGACGCCCTGATCGCCGCCTTGAAGTCAGGGACATTGGGTCAGGCGGCCCTGGATGTCTTCATCGAAGAGCCGACAGACCCAGCCCGCTGGGCCGACGTGCCTAATGTCATTCTTACACCCCACACCGCAGGGGCCACGACCGCCGGGGTGCAGGGCATGCTGATGCTGCTGATCGAAAATCTGCAGGCGCATTTCGCGGGCGAGCCGCTGAAGACGCCCGTCGTCTGACTTCAGCGGGGACGCTGCGGCCGCTCGTCCGCCGTCACCACGCCGTCGCCGTTCTTGTCCATCGCCTTGAAGGCGGCGGCGAGGCCCACGTCGAACTCTTCGCGAGTAATGCGCCCGTCCGCATCGGCGTCGAAGCGCGCCAGCATCCGACCGCCGCGTGCATTGGCTAGTTCGCTGGCGTCGACCACGCCGTCTTCATTGGCGTCTAGGCGGTTGAACATCTGGGTCATGCGCGCCTGCATCTGGGCCAGGTTTTCGCGCTCCGGCGGCCGCATCTGTCCGCCCATAGGCCGCCCTGACATTTCAGGTCCAGACATTTGAGGCATGGGCGTCTCGGGAAAGTCGCTCTGGGCCAACGCCGGACTGGCGGCGGCGACAGCAAGAGCGGCGATGAACAGGCTACGCATGAGATCACTCCAAGACGGGTCTATGGGCTTTAACGCGCGCACAAACCATTCCCGTCGACGCGTTTCCAAGAAACCGATTTCACTTGCCAAATCATATAAGGATATCTTTATATGAGCATATGAGTTTGTCCGCAGATCAGACTGTCGAAGCCCTCCGCGCCGCCGGCGAACCCACCCGTCTGCGCGTTCTGTCGCTGCTGGCGGGCGAAGAGCTGTCGGTCATGGAGATGTCGCGCATTCTGGACCAAAGCCAGCCGCGCGTATCACGCCATCTGAAGCTGATGACCGACGCCGGTCTGATCGAACGCTTTCCCGACGGCGCCCGCGTCTATTACCGCCTGTCGCATGACGCCCAGGCGCGCCGGTTGATCGACACGGTGCTGGACATCCTGGCCGAAGACGCCGGCGAGGCCGATCATCGCCGTCTGGACGAGGTCCGCAAGGACCGCGAGGAAGCCGCCGCCAGCTATTTCGAACAGGTTGCGCCCCAGTGGGACCGCCTGCGTTCGCTCTACGTCAGCGAAAGCGCTGTCGAGGCGGCGCTGGAAAAGGCGGTCGGTCCCGGCCCCTTCGAACGCGTCGTCGATCTGGGCACGGGTTCCGGCCGGATGCTGACCCTGTTCGGCAAGAAGGCCAAGATGTCGGTCGGGCTGGACCTCAGCCAGAACATGCTGAACATCGCCCGCACGAATGTCACCAAGGCGGGTGTAGAGCAGGTCGAACTGCGTCACGGCGATATCTTCGCCACCCGTTTGCCCGCCGCCAGCGCCGATCTGGTGATCGTGCATCAGGTGCTGCACTACCTGTCCGATCCGTCCGCCGCCGTCGCCGAGGCCGCCCGCCTGGTCAGTCCGGGCGGCCGCCTGGTCATCATCGACTTTGCTCCGCACGACTTCGAACATATGCGTGAGGCGCATCAGCATCGTCGCCTGGGCTTCGCCGACAGCGAGATCAACGGCTGGCTGCTCGACGGCGGCCTGAAGCCATCGGCCCCCATCGCCCTGCCCCACGACGCCGAGGGCCTGACCGTGACCATCTGGACGGCGGAACGCCGCGTCCAGGACAGAAAGACCGCCTGATGGCCTCCTCCGCCTCCCTCAATTTGGCCGACGCTCGCGCCCTGCTGCTGTCGCCGCTCGGCCCCGTAGCCCGCGCCGGATCGAACCGCGACGCCGTGCGCGTCTCGTTCGAATTCTTTCCACCCAAGACCGATGAGGCCGAGGCCAATTTGTGGACGGCGATCCGCCGTCTGGAGCCGCTGAACCCCGCCTTCGTCTCCGTGACCTACGGCGCCGGCGGTTCGACCCGCGAGCGGACCCACCGCACAGTCCAGCGCATCATCACGGAAACTTCGCTCCGCCCCGCCGCCCACCTGACCTGCGTCGAGGCCAGCCGTGACGAGGTCGACAAGGTCATCGAAGGCTACAAGGCGATCGGCGTCGATCACATTGTGGCTCTGCGCGGCGATCCGCCCGGCGGGGCTGGCATTGGTGGCGTCTATCAGCCGCGCGCCGACGGCTATGCCAACGCCACCGAGCTGACCGCCGCCATCAGCCGCATCGGCGGATTCGACGTCACGGTCGGCGCCTATCCCGAACGCCATCCCGAAAGCCCCTCCATCGATCACGACATCGAGGTACTGAAGGCCAAGGTCGATGCCGGAGCGACCCGCGCCGTCAGCCAATTCTTCTTCGACATCGACGCCTTCCTGCGGTTCCGCGACCGGGTGCGGGCGGCGGGCGTCACCATCCCCCTGATCCCCGGCGTCATGCCGGTGTCCAACTTCGCCGGTCTTCAGCGGATGTGCGGCGCGTGCGGCGCCAGCATTCCCGACTGGCTGAAGGCGCATTTCGACGGCCTGGACGACGATCCCGAAACCCGCAAACTGCTGGCCGCCTCGGTCGCCGCCGAGACTTGCGCGCGTCTGCAGGAAGAGGGTTTCTCCGACTTCCACTTCTACACCCTCAACCGCGCCGACCTCGTCTATGCGATCTGTCGGGTTCTGGGCGTGCGCGAGACGGCGGCAGCCCAATGACCCGCGCAGAACGCATCGCCGCCCTGCATCAGGCGGCCAAGGAACGCATCCTGGTCCTCGATGGCAGTTGGGGTGTCATGATCCAGCGTCGCGGGCTGGACGAAGCCGACTTCCGCGCCGACCGCTTCGTCGCCGCCAACGGCTATGACGAGAAACACCAGATGAAGGGGAACAACGACATCCTCTGCATCACGCGGCCCGATGTCATCGCCGACCTGCACGACCAGTATTTCGCGGCCGGCGCCGACATCAGCGAAACCAACACCTTCTCGGGCACAACCATCGCCCAGGAGGACTACGCCCTGGACGCCCAGGCGGTGTGGGACATCAATCTGGAGGGCGCGAAACTGGCCCGCGCCTCGGCCGACCGCTGGACGGAAAAGGAGCCGCACAAGCCGCGGTTCGCCGCCGGCTCCATCGGCCCGCTGAACAAGATGCTGTCGATGTCGTCCGACGTGAATGACCCCGGCGCCCGCAGCGTGACCTTCGACCAGGTCTATGAGGCCTATCGCCATCAGGTGAAGGCGCTGAACGAAGGCGGGGTCGATCTCTATTTGATTGAAACCATCACCGACACGCTGAACTGCAAGGCCGCGATCAAAGCGATCAAGGACTTGGAAGACGAAGGCATGGACGTCCTGCCGATCTGGATCAGCGGCACCATCACAGACCGCTCGGGCCGCACCCTGTCGGGCCAGACGGCCGAAGCCTTCTGGAACAGCGTACGCCACGCCAAACCCTTCGCCGTCGGCTTCAACTGCGCCCTGGGCGCCGATCTGATGCGGCCCTTCATCGCCGAGCTGAGCCGCGTCGCCGACACCCTGGTCGCCGCCTATCCCAACGCCGGCCTGCCCAACGCCATGGGCCAATACGACGAAGAACCGCACGAGACCGCCCACTTCATCGAGGAATGGGCCGCCTCCGGCCTGGTAAACATCGTCGGCGGTTGCTGCGGCACCACGCCGGATCACATTCGCCACGTCGCCGAAGAGGTCGCGCCGCTGAAGCCGCGCGCCATCCCGGAACGGCCGGTGGCCCTGCGTCTGTCCGGCCTCGAACCTTTTGAATTGGTAGCGTAAGTGCGCCCTGTGTTCATCAACGTCGGCGAACGGACCAACGTCACCGGCTCGGCCAAATTCCGCAAGCTGGTGGTCGAGGGCGACTATTCGGCGGCGCTGGACGTCGCTCGCCAGCAGGTCGAGGCAGGCGCCCAGATCATCGACGTCAACATGGATGAAGGGCTGCTGGACGGCGTCGTCGCCATGCGGACCTTCCTGAATCTGATCGCGGCCGAGCCCGACATCGCCCGCGTGCCGGTGATGATCGACAGCTCCAAATGGGAAGTGATCGAGGCGGGCCTGAAGTGCGTTCAGGGCAAGCCCATCGTCAACTCGATCAGCATGAAGGAGGGCGAGCACGCCTTCCGCGACCATGCGATCAAATGCCTGCGCTACGGCGCCGCCGTCGTGGTCATGGCCTTTGACGAAGTGGGTCAGGCCGACACCGCGGCCCGCAAGATCGAAATCTGCACCCGTGCCTATGACATTCTGGTCAACGAGGTCGACTTCCCGCCCGAGGATATCATCTTCGACCCCAACATCTTCGCCGTAGCGACAGGGATCGAGGAGCACGACAACTACGCCGTCGACTTCATCGAAGCGACGCGGGCGATCAAACGCACCCTCCCCTACGCCCGCGTCTCGGGCGGGGTGTCGAACGTCTCGTTCAGCTTCCGCGGTAACGAGCCGGTGCGCCGCGCAATCCACAGCGTCTTCCTGTACCACGCCATCAACGCCGGCATGGACATGGGCATCGTCAACGCCGGCGACCTGCCGGTCTATGACGACATCGACGCCGAATTGCGCGAGGCAGTCGAGGATGTGATCCTGAACCGGCCGCAGCGAACCAATGTCTCGAACACCGAGCGGCTGGTCGACATGGCGCCCCGCTACAAGGGCGAGAAGGGCCAGGCCCGCGTCGTCGATCTGAAATGGCGCGAACAGCCGGTCGGCAAACGGATCGAACACGCCTTGGTCAACGGCATCACGGAGTTCATTGAGGCCGACACCGAAGAGGCGCGCTTGGCTTCAGAGCGCCCGTTGCATGTGATCGAAGGCCCACTGATGGATGGGATGAACGTGGTCGGCGACCTGTTCGGCTCGGGCAAGATGTTCCTGCCGCAGGTGGTGAAGTCCGCCCGCGTTATGAAGCAGGCTGTCGCCTGGCTGGAGCCCTTCATGGAGGCCGAGAAGGCAGGCAAGCCGCGCGAGCAGGCGGGCCGCATCCTGATGGCGACGGTCAAGGGCGACGTCCACGACATCGGCAAGAACATCGTCGGCGTCGTGCTGCAATGTAACAACTACGAGGTTATCGACCTCGGCGTCATGGTCCCGGCCGACCGCATCCTGGACGAGGCCAAGGCCCACAACGTCGACATCATCGGTCTGTCGGGCCTGATCACGCCTTCGCTGGACGAAATGGTCTTTGTCGGCGCCGAGATGGAACGGCGCGGCTTCGACATCCCTCTGCTGATCGGGGGCGCAACCACTAGCCGCACCCATACGGCGGTCAAGATCGAGCCCGCCTACCGCCGGGGCTCGACCACCTATGTCGTCGATGCGTCGCGCGCCGTCAGCGTCGTTTCGGGGCTGCTGTCCAAGACCGAGCGCGCGAAGAATGAGGCCGCCACCCGCGACGAATACATCCGCATCCGCGAGCAGTACGCTCGCGGCCAAGAGGTGAAGGCGCGAGCCACCTTGGCTCAGGCGCGCGAGAACCGCTTTCGCATCGACCCCGCCCAGCCTATGCCTGGCAAGCCATCCTTCCTCGGCGTGAGGGCGTTCGACGCCTGGGATTTGCAGGATCTGGCCGACCACATCGACTGGACGCCCTTCTTCGCCAGCTGGGAGCTGATCGGCCGCTATCCGCTGATCCTAGACGACGAGATCGTCGGCGAGGCCGCGCGTGACCTGTTCGCCGACGCCCAAGTCATGCTGAAGCGGATCATCGACGAGAAGTGGTTCACGGCCAAAGGCGTTGTCGGCTTCTGGCCGGCGCGCGCCGACGGCGACGATGTCATCGTCTACGCCGACGAAGGCCGCGACACGGAGGTCGCCCGCTTCCACACCCTGCGCCAGCAGATCAAGAAGTCGAACGGTAAGCCGAACCTGGCTCTGTCCGACTTCATTGCCGATGAGGGGGACGACTATCTCGGCGCCTTCGCCGTCACGGCTGGGCACGGCGAGCTGGAAGTCGCGAAACGGTTCAAGGACGCCGGCGACGACTATTCCGCCATCCTCGCCACCGCCTTGGCTGACCGTCTGGCCGAAGCCTTCGCCGAACGGCTGCACAAGGAGGTCCGCACCACCCTGTGGGGCTATGCCGCCGACGAAACGGCCGACATCGATGCGCTGATCGCCGAACACTACCAAGGCATCCGCCCTGCCCCCGGTTATCCGGCCCAGCCCGATCACACGGAAAAAGCCACCCTGTTCCGTCTGCTTCAGGCCGAGGATAATGCCGGCATGGCCCTGACGGAAAGCTTCGCCATGACGCCGCCGGCCTCGGTTTCGGGCCTCTATTTCGGCCATCCGGGCAGCCACTATTTCGGCGTCGGCAAGATCGATCTGGACCAGGTCGAAGACTACGCCCGCCGCAAAGGCTGGGACGTCGCCACGGCTGAGCGCTGGCTGGCGCCCATCCTCAACTACGATCCCTACGCCGCCAAACGCGAAACGGCGGCTTGAGCCGAACTCGAGCCGCCGTCTGTCATCGGATCACCGCTGAACTGATCAGTTGATGCCGACGCTCTCCAGCGTAGCGGGCGGCGTGGTGATGTTGTCGCGCAGGCGGCGCGCGGCGTGCTCGCAGCGGCCCGGCAGACCGAAGAACAGGCCGAACGACTGGCTGCGCGCCTCCGCATCGGGATTGGCCATCAGCGGCGCCCACTGCGCCTTGACCGCGGCGACGGCCTGCTCAGCCTCGGCCTTCGAAGCCGCCGATTGGCGCGGCGCGGCCGCAGCCAGGGCGCTGCGGAAATCCTGGGCTTCGAGACGACCCAGACGCACCAGCTCGATATCCTCCGGCGCGCGCGAAGTCAGGGTCTCACCCAGATCGGCATGTCCGGTCACAAGCGCATCGCACCACGCCACCAGCGGATAGTCGGCGCTCGGCGCACCGCGCGGCAACGGCCGTGCATAGGCGATGGCTTCGCGCGTCTTCAACGCATCGGCGGTCTCGCCCGAGCGATTACCAGTCACGATCGGCCCATCCTGCGTTTGAGCGACAGCCGCGCTGGCAGCCAGCAGCGACAGGACCGACAGTCCGGGAACGACAAATTTCAACATGATCTTCCTTGGAGGAGCGCGCCGCAAACAGACGACGATCCGTAACGCTCGCCCGCCCGAATGGTTTTTCTACGGCGCCGCTTAAACGAAAAAGGCGGCGGAGCGTTGCTCCGCCGCCTCAGTCTGTCGTCGTTGACTGGCCTTAGAACTTGGCGGTCAGACCAACGTAGTAGCGGCGACCCAGCACGTCATAAGTCGACGGGTCGGTGTTGGCCTGAACGCCGGGAACGAAGACGTTCGGCTGTTCGTCGGTCAGGTTGTTCACGCCGCCGCGCAGCGACACCGTGTCGTTGATGGACCACGAACCATTCAGGTCGAAGTAGTCGATGGAAGGCAGAACCTCGGTGGTGTTGATCACCGTGATCTCGCCGACCCGGCGCCAGCGGGCGCCGACCGAGAACGGACCGCTCGCCCAGGTCACCGAGCTCAAAGCTTTCCATTCCGGGAAGGTATTGCCGAACGAGCTGTCGATCGTACCCGTACGGTCCGTGAAGGCGCCGCCTTCGACGACGTTGTCTTCATAGTTCTCCAGCCAGCTGATGACCGTGTTGAACTTCAGACGGCCCCAATCGCCACCACCGATGTCGGCGATGTTGAAGGCCCAGTCGGCTTGGAAGTCGACGCCGGACGTTCTGATCATGCCGAGGTTGGCTTGGTTTTCGATCGCGCCGGTGATGTTACCCGACAGCGGATCGCGGCTGAACAGCTGACAGTAGCTGTTCGCGTTGCTGAACGTCGGGTTTTCGCCCGTGACGTTGAAGCAACCGGCCAGCGAATCATCAGCCGAAATCGATCCGATCGCATCGGTGATTTCGATGTTGTAGTAATCGATCGAGGCCGAGAAGCCCGACAGCCAGGGCGACGCGAACTGCGATTGATACACCAGACCGGCCGACCAGCTGTCCGACGTCTCTTCAAAGAGGTTCGGGTTACCGCCGGTGCGGCTTTCGACCTGGTTGTTCGAGAAGGTGTACTGATCGATCGCTTGCGGCGAGATACCTTGCGCCAAGCAGAGCGCGCGCACGGCTGCAGCGTTCGGCCCGCGACGGAAGCTGCCGCGAATGTCGCAGGGATCCCCGCCCGTACCGGTCGCAGTCGGTGCGCCAATGCTCGGGAAGTTTGTGCTCGCCGTAGCGAACAGTTCGCCGATCGAAGGTGCACGGACCGAACGGCTGTAACCACCGCGAGCGCGCAAGCCGCCTGCGACGGTCCAATCCAGCTCCGCACGATAGGCTTGGGTGCCGCCAGCGGTGCTGTAGTCGGCGTAACGATAGCCGAGGTTCAGATCCAGCTGCTCAACGAACGGCAGATCCGACAGCAGCGGCACCAGCGCTTCGATGAACAGTTCTTTGGAGTTCGTACCGCCGCTCAGCGAAGGCGTCGGGTTGAAGCCAGCGATTTCCGAACCACCGACGTTGCCGCCGTCCGGCTGACCGTTTGCGCCAAGGTGAGGCGTAACAGCATTGCTTTGAGCCAGCGACGAGTCCGCGCCGAAGGCATAGTCATCTTGACGGTACTGAGCGCCCAAAGCGACGCGCACTTCACCGGCCGGCAGATCGAAGGCTTTGCCCTGAAGCGACGCTTCAATGACGCGTTGCTCCGTCACGGTCGAGTTGCGAGCCGAACGGCCGATGTAGTTGATGCATTCGGCCGACAGATTGGTCACGCCGTACCAGTCAAAGCCACCAGCGCAAAGGCTGCGGCCACCGTCAGCGGCATCCAGCAGACGCTGAACGGACGAACGAGAGACGTTGCCCGTTTGTGTCGTGGTGTTGGAAACGCGACCGTACGAACCGTAGACATCATAGGTCCAGGTGCTTTGCGGAACCTGACCGCGAACACCTGTCGTGATTTGGTAGATGTTGTACTCTTCCGTCGAGTGACGCCCACCCAGAGAGGTGAAGCGTTTGTTCAGCAGGAAGGAGCCATTCGGATTGGCGCGCGTGTTCAGAAGCGCGCGCAGATCAGCCGTGATGAACGGGTTGGTCGCAGGAACACGGAAGCCGGTGGCGTTCGCTGCCGGGCTGGCAGCCAACTCGGTGTCCGCGACGTACTGCGTGAACAAAGCGTTGGCGTAGACTTCAGCGTTATCATTGATCTTGTAACGGCCACCGCCATAGACGTTGTAGCGATCCAGAGGCAGTTGCAGATAGTTCAGCGGACCAGTGTTGAACGTATAGTCAGCGCCCGGAGCGGTGTATTCCGCGCCCGCGCCGGCCGGGTTCTTTACGTTCAGCTTCCCGGTATAAGAAAACAGCGAGTTATCGTCGTTGAAACCGAAAGCACCGGTGTTGGACAGCGTCGCATTGCCGAAATAGGCGCGAACCGCAGCCAGGCTTGGCAGATTGGTGCCATCGAAGATCGTCGAGCCCAGCGGCGAGGTGCCCGACGGCCCTGAGACCTTGGAGAAGTCACGCGCGGCGTTGAAAATCACATCGCGGGTCGAACGGCCGAGCGACAGCACCATGTTGCCGCGGTCATCGTCGAAGTTGCCGCCGACAGTGACCGAGTAGCTTTCGGTCTTGCCGTCGCTGCGATCGGTTTCGCCGTACTGGGCATCGACCTGAACGCCCGAGAAGTTCTCGTCGAGGATGAAGTTTGCGACACCAGCCAGGGCGTCCGAACCATAGGCCGCCGAGGCGCCGCCCGAGATGACTTCGATGTTCTTGATCAGGGCAGTCGGGATCAGGTTGACGTCAACCGAACCGTCCGAGTTCGACGGCACGACGCGACGGCCGTTCATCAGAACCAGCGTGCGATTCGAACCGAGGTTACGCAGGTTGATGTTGGCCTGGCCGCCATTGGACGGGTTGTTCGAGGTCGACGAGATCGACGGAGTGAACTGCGGCAGATCGTTGATCAAGGTGTCGATCGTGACCGAACCCGTCGCCTGGAAGTCTTGGGCGGTGACGGTGACGATCGGGCTGGTCGAACGATAGTCCTGACGGGCGATGCGCGAACCCGTGACGACGATCTCGCCGACGTCGGTCGCTTGGTCGTCAGCCGACTGCGCGAACGAGGGCGTAGCGGCCATCGCCAAAGCGGCGCCGCCGATGATCGTGGTTGCCAGAAGGCCGCGACGATATCTGTTGGTGTTCAAGGCTTGTTCTCCCAGAAGAGCCAAGTTCGTTAGAAACGAACTGCTCAATACATTAGCCATTTGCCGACCATGCGATCGGTTGGGCGCGAGAGCATACCAACGCAGGCGCCAAGTCCAGCGAGAAGGTGGCGCTTGAACACATTGGCGACACGCCTGTCGCAAAGACGACACACCGTAGTCGCTACAGCGACACCGGACACGACCCGAATTCTAATGATATACTGGCCACCAACTTAACAAGACGAAGAAGAATATGCCCCTTTTAGATGGCAAATTTGCCAAAAATATCGCCGTTCTATGGGTTACATCGGTTATTTTTGCATCAAACCACGCCTCAGCGCAGCAAGGTTTGTCTTCGTCTGGGAGCGACTTGGTCGGAGCCGTGACGCAATGCACGACGATCGCGGCCGATGCCGCCCGACTGGCGTGTTTCGACGCCGCCGCGGCCCGATTGTCGGCCGCCGGCGAGGTTGCGATCGTCAGCCGGCAGGATGTGCAACAGAATCAGCGTCGATTGTTCGGCTTCAACGTTACGGGCTTGAACCCCTTCAGCGGCTCAGGTGAATCCGAAGAATTGCAGTCCATCTCGGCGACGATGACATCGGCCCGAAACCTTGGCAGGGGCGAATGGTCCATCACGCTGGATGACGGCTCGGTATGGCGCAAGACCGATGGCGTGGATGTGCTCTTTTCGGCAAACCGGCAGTATCCGGTTACCGTGCGCAGGGCGGCGTTGGGAAGCTACATGATGAAGGTGGCGAACGATCCGCCTTTCCGGGTCCGCCGCGAATAGGTCTCTAGCGTTGGATCATCACCCGCGCCGCGTAGGGCGCGGGCTCTGGCGTGCAGGAGGCGGCGATCAGTTGCACCGCGGCGAGACACAGGATCGCCGCCGCGACGAACGGGAGCCGATTTGATACAGCGTTGGCGATCGAACGGGCCATTGTGGGCGCTCCAGGCATGATTACCGAGACGTTAACGCAATCTCTGCGCCAAACGCTGCCGTGACGATGATCCCGTTCGTAAGGGCGTTCGACTTCGCCTATGGGCGACGCGATCAGTTGTCGCCGTTGATCCAGCGGGTGATTGCAGACAATCCGGGGCCTTTCACCTTTACCGGGACGGGAACCTATATCGTCGGCCGACCGGACCGGGAGGCCGAGGTCGCGGTGATCGATCCGGGGCCGCCGGATCAGGCGCATCTGGCGGCGCTGATGGCGGCGGTCGAGGGGCGGCGGGTCAGCCATGTGCTGGTGACGCATACGCATCGGGATCATGCGCCGCTGGCCAGGCCGTTTGCCGAGGCGACCGGGGCGCGGATTTGGGCGGCCCGGCCTCCGGTGCAGGAAACCCATGCGTCGGGTGCGTTGGACGAGGATGACGATGCCGACTTCGCGCCCGATGTGGTGCTAACGGGCGGCGAGGTCATCGAGGGCGACGGCTGGACGATCGAGGCGATGTTCACGCCCGGTCATGCGTCCAATCACATAGCCTTCGCCTTGCGCGAGGAGAACGCGCTGTTTTGCGGCGACCATGTCATGGGCTGGTCGACGACGGTCGTGGCGCCGCCGGATGGGAAGATGCGTCAGTATATGGCCAGCCTGGACGCGGTGATCGCGCGCGACTTCGATGTGTTGTGGCCGACGCACGGAGCGCCGGTGACGGAGGTGCAACCGTTTCTGGAGGCCTATCGCGCGCATCGGCTGGAGCGGGAAGCGCAAATGCTCCAGCGGCTGGCGGCGGGGGATCGCATGATCGCGGAAATGGTTCCGGTTCTGTACGCCGCCGTCGATCAGCGGCTATGGCCGGCCGCTTCGCTGTCGGTGCTGGCGCATCTGATCAAGCTGGTCGAGGACGGCGCGGCGATCAGCGATGGCGTGCCCGGCCTGTCGGCGCAGTTCCGGCTGACTTAGCGTCCCGCTTCCAGGTTTCGGGTGATCTTGGCGGCGAGGCGGCAGGTGGCGCCGCCGTCGGGACGGCTGCTGCGAGCGGCGACGCGGATGTCGGTGCGGCCGGGGCGGATGCGAACGACGGCGTCGGTGGCGAAGCCGAACCAGGCGCCGGCGTGCACGGCTTCGACCTGGAAGGTTGTGGCGCGGGTGACGACGAAGCCGGCGTCGACCAGCGCCGAGGTCGCCTGCTGGGCCAGGACCTGGGTCGGGATGGCGTCCACACCCTCGCAGGTCTGCGGCGCGCCGCTGCGCGGGCCGGCGGCGCGCGGCAGGCCCGGCGGCTCGTCAAGATTGGTGCTGACGTCACGCGGATGAGGCGTCGCATCCTGGCCCTGACGCAGCACGAAGCCGGCGACGGTCGCACCCGAGAGAACCAGCGCGGCTAGCGCATAAAGACCCCTGCCCTTCAGGTCGCGCAGCGCCAGCACCGCCGCCACCAGAGCCGCCGCCAGACCAACCCAGGCCAGGAGGCGCGCCACGGTCCAGGTCAGCAGGTCATAGCCGATCGCAAGATCGAGCCCGCCGAACCGCGTCGCCGTAACGGCCGCCACGACCAGCACAAAGGGCGCCGCCGCAAGCGCCGTCAGCCAAGGCAGAATGGCGGGTACGGGCTTTCTTGTCGGCATTCAGGCTCCGGTTCGAACTTAGGCAGCGGTCGGTAGACGATAGTCCTTCATCCGGTCTCGCAGAAGCTTCTTGTCGATCTTGCCGGTCGCGCCCAGCGGGATGTCGTCCACGGCGACGACGTCGTCGGGCATCCACCATTTGGCGATCTTACCGGTCAGGAAGTCCAGATGCTCCTGCTTGTCCAGCGTCTCGTCGGGCTTCAGCTTCAGGATCAGCACGGGCCGTTCGTCCCATTTGGGGTGGGCCGCGCCGATGACGGCGGCGATCTCGACCTTGGGGTGGCCCACGGCGATGTTCTCGATCTCGATGGAGCTGATCCACTCGCCGCCAGACTTGATCACGTCCTTGGCGCGGTCGGTGATCTGCATGAAGCCCAGGTCGTCGACCGTGGCCACATCGCCGGTGTCAAAGAAGCCTTCGTCGTCCAGGATCGAGCCGTCTTCCTTGAAGTAGGCGCGACTGATCGTCGGCCCCTTGACCATCAGACGACCGAAGGTGGCGCCGTCGTGAGGCAGTTCGGCGCCCGCCTCGTCCTTCAGCTTCAGCTCGACGCCCAGCGGCGGCACGCCCTGCTTCAGGCGGTACTTCATCTGCTCGTCGTACGAGAGCTTCAGGATTTCGGGCGGCAGGTTGGCGATGGTGCCGATGGGCGAGGTCTCGGTCATGCCCCAGGCGTGGGTGACCTCGACGCCGAAATCGTCCTGGAAGCCGCGGATCAGGCTTTCGGGGCAAGCCGAACCGCCGATCAGCACGCGCTTCAGGGTCGAGAAGCCCAGGCCGTTCTGTTTCATGTGGGCGAACAGGCCCTGCCAGACGGTCGGCACGGCGGCCGAGAAGGTGACGCCCTCCTGTTCGATCAGCTCATAGATCGACTGACCGTCCATCTTGGCGCCCGGCATCACCAGCTTGGTGCCGGCGGCGGGACCGGCGAAAGCGATGCCCCAGGCGTTGGCGTGGAACATCGGCACGACCGGCAGGATCACCTCCTTGGGTGTAGCGCCCATCACCGTGGCCTGAAGGCCCATGAAGGTGTGCAGGAAGTTGGAGCGGTGCGAATACAGCACGCCCTTCGGATTGCCCGTGGTGCCAGAGGTGTAGCAGAGGCCGCAGGCCGTCTGTTCGTCGAAGTCGCCCCAAACCACGTCGGTCGATTGACCGGCGATCGCGTCCTCATAGGCGACGGCCTTGGGCAGCTTCGTCTGCGGCATGTGGGCGGCGTCGGTCATAATGACGACGCGCTCGACCTTGGGGATATGCGGCAGGATGGCTTCCAGCAGCGGCACGAAGGTCAGGTCGACGAAGATGATCCGGTCGTCGGCGTGATTGATGATGTAGACGAGCTGTTCGGGGAACAGACGCGGGTTAAGGGTATGGCACACCCCGCCGATGCCCATGATGCCGTACCAGGCCTCGATATGATTGGCGGTGTTCCAGGCCAGGGTGGCGACGCGGTCGCCCGGCTGGATCCCCCAGTCCTTCAGTGCGCTGGACACGCGTTTGGCCCGGTCGTGGATCTGGGCGTAGGTTGTGCGAACGATGGGCCCTTCGACCGAGCGCGTCACCACTTCGCGCTCGCCATGCCAGTTTTTGGCGTGGTCGATGATCTTGTCGACCGTCAGCGGCCAGTCCTGCATCAAGCCCAGCATGTCGTATCCTTGTCCCTTGGATGCGTCTGCTTTGATGCGACGCTTGAGCCGACGCTAACATCGGTGATCGGCGATAAGCAACGTGACGTAGCGTCAGCCACGGCGCGGCGGATCGTCCCCCGTGGCGCTGGCGTCGCGACCGCTCTAGAAGACGCCCCATGACCATATTGATCGCGATCACGGGGGGCTCCGGCTCTGGCAAAAGCACCCTGGCGGAGGCGCTGGTCTCGGCCCTGCCGGAAGGGTCGGCCGTGCTGGTGCGCGAGGACAGCTATTACAAGGACGCGGCCTCCCTGCCCGGCTTCGACGCCGCGACCTTCGACTTTGACGATGTGACGGCGCGCGATCACGACCTGATGATCGCAGACCTGAAGGCACTGAAGGCCGGGCGCGCGGTGACGGCGCCGGTCTATTCCTTCATCCATCACGGCCGCGAGCCGGGCGGCGAGCCGATCCCGGCGGCCGAGGTGGTGATCGTCGAGGGCACGCATGTTCTGTGCACCCCCGATCTGACCGCCCTGTTCGACATCCGGGTCTTCGTGGACACCCCCGCCGACATCCGCTTCATCCGCCGCCTGCTGCGCGACCAGGCCGAGCGGGGCCGATCGGCGGATTCGGTCGTGGCGCAATATCTGGCGACGGTGCGTCCGGGTCACGAGCGCCTGACCGAACCGTCGCGCACCCACGCCGACTTCATCGTCGCCGATGCGACGGCCGCCGTCCGCCTGGACGACCCGCAGACCGTGGTGCGTCTGGCGGCCCCGGTCCTGGCCCATCCGTTGCTGCAGGCGCTGCTGGACGACTAGCGAAGACATCACCGACCCGAAATTCGGCGGGGCGAAGCGCGACCGGCTCAGCGGGCGGATGACTATTCATCGCCCTGATGCGCGCCCGTTCGGCGGCTTCGGCCTGCTTCTCAACCAAGATGGCGTCCAGCCGGATGTATTCGAGTTCCAGCAGGGCGCGAAGGCGCTCGTCCTCCGCCTCTTCCTCGGGCGTCTGTCTGTAGGGCGGTGGGAGACCGCGACCGGGTTTGGGACGGCGAGGTTTGGGGCGGGCCATGCGGGTCTCCGGACACGGGTTATCGGCTTCGCGCGGTCGCAGCGAAGTCTGGAGGGCTGGGCGGAGCGCCGGGCCTTCGCCCGGAGTTGATTTGTAGTGTTACCGTTTCGACGAAGGATGGACGCTCCGCGCGGAAGGTTGGCCTGCAAGCTCGGGGCGCCGAGCGGTGGCGGTCTTATCGCCTAACCCCATAAGCCTGCGACGGGTCGGCGGTCCCTGCGAGGACCGTCCCGAGTGCGGCCGAGTATCCCCCTCGACCCTCCGACACCGCTCCATGAGTCGATGCCAGCGCGGACCGTTTCAGACCCGCTCCCGTTCCCTCCGCTCTCGCCGCTGCAAGGTCGCAGGCCAGGCGAGCCCTCCATGCGACGAGACGGATGTATTATGGGCCCGTTTGACCCCTTGGATGGGAGACGAGGGACATAAATCAGCAAGCGATTGAAATCGCTACGGAGGGACCAGCGACATTGCGATGGCTGAACATCGTCTCCTCCCCATCCATGGGGAGGTGGCTCGAAGCGCAGCGAAGAGACGGAGGGGCTCTTCACCGCATCGGCGGCTTCTGTGGGACTTTTAACAACCCCTCCACCGCTTCGCGGTCCCCCTCCCCACGCGTGGGGAGGAGACGGTTGGATCAGATCAGTCCCGCCAGCGGCGACGACGGGTCGGCATACATCCGCTTGGCCATCCGGCCGGCCTGATAGGCGTCGTGTCCGGCGATGACTGCGTGTTTCATGGCGCGGGCCATGCGGATGGGGTCCTTGGCGCCAGCGATGGCGGTGTTCATCAGGACCGCGTCGCAGCCCAACTCCATCGCGCGGGTCGCGTCCGAGGCCGTGCCGACGCCCGCGTCGACCAGGACCGGCACCTTGGCCTGTTCGACGATGAGGCGGACATTGACCTCGTTCTGGATACCCAGGCCCGAGCCGATCGGGGCGGCGGCAGGCATGATGGCGGCGGCGCCGGCGTCTTCCAGCCGCTTGGCCATCACGACGTCGTCGGTGCAATAGACCATGACGTCGAAGCCGTCCTTTATGAGCAAATCCAGCGCCCGCAGCGTCTCGATCATGTCGGGATACAGGTGGGCGGTGTTGGACAGCACCTCCAGCTTGACCAGGCTCCAGCCGCCGGCTTCGCGCGCCAGACGCAAGGTGCGCACCGCATCCTCGCCCGTGAAACAGCCGGCGGTGTTGGGCAGGAAGGTGAAACGATCCGGCTTCACGTAGTCGACCAGCATCGGCTGGGTCGGGTCGGACAGGTTCACCCGGCGCACGGCCACGGTGACGATCTCGGCCCCGGCCGCCTCGGCGGCGGCGGCGTTCTGGGCGTAATCGGCGTATTTGCCGGTGCCCACGATCAGGCGCGAGTTGAAGGTGCGGCCGGCGACGGACCAGGTTTCGTTGGCTGTATCGGTCATGGATGCTGACCTAGGCCTCTCCGGCGCGCGGGGGAACCCGTCGTAGCCGGATTTGATCGGATCACCCGCCGCCGACGAACTGGACCAGTTCGATGCGGTCGCCTGCGGCCACCGGCGTGGCGGCGTGCAGGGACTTGGGCACGATCTCGAGATTGCGTTCGACGGCGACCTTGCGCGGGTCCAGCGACAGTTCCTCGACCAGGGCCAGGATGGTGGCGGCCTGGACCTGGCGCGGCTCGCCATTGAGATGGATCTGGTGCACGCGCATTCTCCCTGACCTTCGCCTCGCCGACCGTCGCGCGTCAGATAGACGGTGACAGGCCGGTTCGCCAGACTGTGCGCTCAGCCCGCCTCGAACAGGAAGGCGCCGACCGCAACGGCCAGGGCCGCGAAGGTCGCCACCACGGTTCTCAGGATCAATTTGCCGTCCTGGCGCATCCTCGGCGCTCCCTCAGGCCGTCCCGACCAGGGACGATGGCAGCCGGCGCTGCGAAATCCACGCCATCGCACGTAACGTCGGGTAAGGTTCGACGCCGCGAGCGTTTGACCCACGCCCTGCGTCCGCTACAAGGCCCCTCTTGCGCCGCGCTGCGCCGGATCGATTCTGGAACCATGGCCGAAACGCCCGTCATTCATGTGCTGAACGGCCCCAATCTGAACCTGCTCGGGGTTCGGGAGCCGGACATCTATGGCCGCGACACCCTGGCGGACATCGAGCAGCGCTGCGTCCGGGCGGCCGGTGAAGCGCAGATCGTGTTTCGTCAGACCAACCATGAAGGCGTGCTGGTGGACTGGATCCAGGAGGCGCGGGAGGGCGCCCACGCCCTGATCCTCAATCCTGCGGCCTATGGGCATACGTCGGTGGCGCTGCACGATGCGCTGAAGACGCTGTCGATCCCGGTGATCGAGTTGCATCTGTCCAATCCGGCGGCGCGCGAGGCGTTTCGCCATCACTCCTATGTGTCCTCCGCGGCGACCGGCGTCATCGCCGGCTTCGGCGCGGCGGGCTATGAACTGGCCGTCCAGGCGGCCCTCACCCAGGTTCGGGAACGCGGCTGAGCCCCGTCCCGTTTATCAAAGACCACGAAAGACAAGGCGCAACTCCAATGGCCGATGACAAGAAACACGTCGAAATCGACGCCGCCCTGGTTCGCCAGTTGGCCGAGATCCTGAACGAGACCGATCTGACGGAAGTCGAGGTCGAGCGCGGCGAACTGCGCATCCGCGTGGCGCGCGAAGTGACCGTCAACGCCGCCCCGGTTCAGTACGCCGCCGCCCCCGCTCCGGTCGCCGCTGCGCCCGCCGCCGCTGCTGCGCCGGCCGCCATGCCGTCGGACCCCGCCACCATCGTCGCCCGCGCCGGCGAAGAGGTGAAGTCGCCGATGGTCGGCACAGCCTATCTGCAGGCCTCGCCGGAGGCCCCGGCCTTCGTCCAGCCCGGCGACAAGGTCAAGAAGGGCCAGACCCTGCTGATCGTCGAAGCCATGAAGACGATGAACCCGATCCAGGCCCCGCGCGACGGCGTGGTGGCCGAAATCCTGGTCGGCGACGCCCAGCCGGTCGAGTTCGGCGAACCCCTCGTCCTGCTGGAAGCCTAAGCCGTGTTCACCAAGGTCCTGATCGCCAACCGCGGCGAGATCGCGCTGCGCATCCACCGGGCGTGCAAGGAGATGGGCATCTCCACCGTCGCCGTGCACTCCGAAGCCGACCGCGGCGCCATGTGGGTGCGGCTGGCCGACGAGAGCGTCTGCATCGGCCCCGCCTCGGCCGCCAAATCGTATCTGAACATCCCCTCGATCATCGCGGCGGCCGAGATCACCGGCGCCCAGGCAATCCACCCCGGCTATGGCTTCCTGTCCGAGAACGCCCGCTTCGCTGAGATCGTCGAGGCCCATGGCATGACCTTCATCGGCCCCAAGCCCGAGCATATCCGGGTGATGGGCGACAAGATCAGCGCCAAACAGACGGTCAAGGACGCCGGCATCCCCGTCGTCCCCGGCTCGGATGGCGAAGTCGAGACGGTCGAGGCCGCGATTGAGGCGTCCAAGTCCATCGGCTTCCCCCTGATCGTCAAGGCGGCGGCGGGCGGCGGCGGACGCGGCATGAAGGTCGCCCTGACGCCTGATGATCTGGTCGAAGCGGTCCAGACTGCCCAGTCGGAGGCCAAGGCCGCCTTCGGAAACGGCGCCGTCTATATGGAGCGCTACCTCCAGAAGCCGCGCCACATCGAGATCCAGGTCATCGCCGACAGCCACGGCAATGTCGTCCACCTGGGCGAACGCGACTGCTCGCTGCAACGCCGCCACCAGAAGGTGCTGGAAGAGGCCCCCTCGCCCGCCCTGTCGGCCGAGGGTCGCAAGCAGATCGGCGAGACGGTCAACAAGGCCATCGCCGCCATCGGCTATCTGGGCGTCGGCACCATCGAGTTCCTGTGGGAGGACGGCGAGTTCTTCTTCATCGAGATGAACACCCGCCTGCAGGTCGAACACCCGGTCACCGAAATGATCACGGGCGTGGATCTGGTTCGCGAACAGGTGCGCATCGCCGCCGGTCTGCCGCTGTCGTTCACCCAGGACGATATCGAGTTCAAGGGCCACGCTATCGAGGTGCGGATCAACGCCGAGAACCCGGAGACCTTCACCCCGTCGCCGGGCAAGATCACCGACTTCCACGCACCGGGCGGCCTGGGCGTGCGTCTGGATAGCGCCATCTACGCCGGCTATTCGATCCCGCCCTATTACGACAGCCTGATCGGCAAGCTGATCGTCCACGGTCGCGACCGCGAGGAGGCCATCGCGCGCCTGAAGCGGTCGCTGAACGAGGTGGTCATCGGCGGCGTCGATACGACCATCCCCCTGTTCCAGAAGCTGCTGGCCGAGCCGGACATCCTGTCGGGCGACTACGACATCCACTGGCTGGAAAAATGGGCGGCCCGTCAGAAGGGCGACGCCTGACCGACCCCGATTTCAGCGCCAGCGGGCCTTTCGGCGGTTTCGGCCCCGAGGACCTGCTGGCCTGTTACGCCCGGGGCGTGTTTCCGATGGCCGAGGCGCGCGATGATCCGCGCGTCTTCATTATCGAGCCGGAACAGCGCGGCGTCATTCCGCTGGACGCCTTCCACATCCCCAGCCGCCTACGCCGCACCGTGCGGGGCGAGCCGTTCGAGGTGCGGGTCGATACCGCCTTCGAGGCGGTGCTGGATGGATGCGCGGCGGCGCAAGGACCGGATCGCGAAGACACCTGGATCAACGGCCCGATCCGGCGGCTGTACGCCGCCCTGTTCGCCATGGGCTTCGTCCATTCGATCGAGTGCTGGCGTGACGAGCGGCTGGTCGGCGGACTTTACGGCGTGTCGCTGGGCGGGGCCTTCTTCGGCGAGAGCATGTTCAGTCGCGAACGGGATGCGTCCAAGGTCGCTCTGGTGCATCTGGTCGCGCGCCTGCGAAAGGGCGGCTGGGACCTGCTGGACGCGCAGTTCTTGACCGACCATCTCAGCCAGTTCGGTGCGGTTGAAACGCCGCAAGCGACCTATCTGGAGCGGCTTCAGCCCGCGCTGTCGGTCAGGCCGGACCAAGGCGCGTTGCGCGCACCCCTGACCGGCGCAGAAGCGGTCGCCTTAGCCAGCGCCTAGTCTGTCCGGACACGATTTGGGGCCTGTCCCGACAGGTTCGCATTAGCGTCTTCGGCCGGCCTGACGATCAATGGCGGCATGACCCAGACCCCGCTCAAAGCCCCGCCCCGTCCGTCCCTTCTTCGCGAGGTGCGAGAGATCGCCCTGACGCTGCTCTTCGCCATCATCCTGGCGCTCGCGATCCGCATCGTCCTGTTCCAGCCCTTCACCATCCCCTCGTCGTCGATGGAGCCGGGGCTGGTGACCGGCGACTATATCGTCGTGTCGAAATATCCCTATGGCTGGAGCACGGCGTCTCTTCCGTTCAATCCGGCGATGTCGCCGGGACGGCTGTTCGGGGGCGAGCCGAGACGCGGCGACGTGGTCGTGTTCCGCCTGCCGCGCGACCCCAGCGAGGCCTGGATCAAGCGCGTCGTCGGCCTGCCGGGCGATACGGTTCAGGTGCGGGGCGGCGTTGTCTTCGTCAATGGCGATCCGGTGCGCCAGACCCGGCTGGATGTCGTCGCCGATCACGATGCGCCGCAGCGACGGGTCCAGCAGGTGCGCGAGACCTTAGCCGACGGACGATCCTACGTCACCTACGACGGCGGATCGGGCCTGCCGGGCGACGACACGCCTGCGCGCCGGGTGCCGGCGGGTTGCTATCTGATGATGGGCGACAATCGCGACAACTCGCTGGACAGCCGCTGGCCGCCCGAGATCGGCGTCGGCCTGCTGCCGGCCGAGAACATCATCGGCCGGGCCGAGATGGTGCTGGCCTCATGGAAGCCGGGCGCAGGCCTGTTCAAGCCCTGGACGTGGCTGGACCTTCAGTGGGACCGGTTCCTGGTCCGCATCCGCTAGCGCGCGCGGTATTCGTCGAAGCTGACGACGCCGTCGTGATTGCGGTCCAGCCGGTCGAAATCGGCGCGGGTGGGCGACGACTGGGCCAGGGAGGGCGCGGCGACGGCGCCCAGCGCCAGGCCCGCGACGGCGGCGGCCAGCAGGGGTCGCCAGCTCAGGCGGGGTTGAGGACGCCCGGACGACGTCGCGTTCAACTCGGCGTCTATGAAGCGGCGAATGGCGTCGCTGGCTGTCCGGCCCTCGTCACGGCATTGGGCCATGAAGGCGGTCTTGGTCGCGTGGGGCAGTCGGATTTCGACCGTTTCAGTCTTCTTGGGCGGCTTGTTGCGATCCATGGCGCGCCTCCTCGCGGCGTCAAAGCTCAGTTCTTACAGCCGACGACCCAGGCGTCGTAATAAGGGTTCTGGACCCCGCTGACGGCAGGCGACGAGGCGAACATCCAGCCGCGAAAGATCTGGCGGCCCTCCTGCCGGCCGCGCGGCTGAAGCGAGACGTCCATATAGGCGATGGCGTCTTCGGTCAGTTCGTCGGGCGTCGTCACCTCGCAGGCGCGGGCCGCGAAGATCAGATTCTGGTTGAAGCGCACGGGACGACCGCCGACCTCGACCTCGAACTTCATCGTCTCGGCGGTGACCTTGTCGATGGCCTGGATGATCGCGAATTTGCGACGCTGGCGGCGCGCGGGCGTGGCGGGCTGGTCGATGGCCTTGGTGGCGACGGGCTTCTCAGCCGCGACCTCCGCCTCGGCCTTTTCCTCGACGGCGGCGTCCTCGGCGATGACGACGTTGGGCGGCGGCGCCACTGCGACCGGAGAGCGCGGAGCCGGTGCGCCCGCGGGCGGCGTCTCTGTGGGGACCGAGGGCTGGGCCGGGGTGGTGCGCAGAATGTCGCCAATCGGATCCTGAACCGGACGCGCATCGCGCGGCGCGTCCTGAAGCACGCTGGCGGTCACTGCGCCGGCGCTCAGCACAGCCGCGACTGACGCCGCGCCCAACAGGATGCGGTGGATTTTCACTCGGGCGTCCAGGCCTGATAGTCGCCGGTCGCGGCCGGGCGCTTGGCGTCGCCCGCCAGCGAGCCGGGCGGACGCCAGGCCAAAGGCGTACCGGTCATATTGGGCAGATGTTCTTTCTCCCATGCGCGACGCGGCAGCGGCTGCTCGGTCGGCGGCAGGTCGAAGGTGTAGTGCAGCCAGCCGTGCCAGTCGGGCGTCACTTTGGACGCCTCGGCATAGCCGTCATAGATGACCCAGCGACGCTTGCGGCCGTCGTAGCTGACGTTGTCGCGGCTCTCGTAATAGCGATTGCCGTTCTCGTCCTGGCCGACGAAGCGACCGCGCTTGGCGATGGTGAACCGGGTGCCGATCGTGGCGCCCTCCCACCAGCCGAAAATCTTGCTCAACACGTCGTGGAATCCAACCGTAAGGGGTCGCCGGAAAGGGAGGCGGCGTCTGGTTCGGATCATAGAAACCCGCGCCCTCTTCGTCCAGCGCTCAAGCGTCTGGCGGTGAATCGATATCTTGTGGGCAATCCCGCCGAGCGACACCAGATGTATTGGCTAAGCCGCGTGCGCATCCTAGGCTCGCCCGAACCTTTCGGAGAGACGCCGCCATGCGCTTTCAATCCGGCTTCGCCGCTCGCGCCGAACGAGTCGCGATGGAGACCCGCGCCATCGAGCGCCCCGCTGGCGTGCAGCAGGTCCTGGCCCCCGCCGGCTGGTCCGACGTCCGGATCGAGGCCTGGCTGGATTGGGTCGAGACGGAAGGGTTCGCAACGCCGCTGTCCGGCGACTGGCTGAACGGCGGCGTCGACGCCTGGGCCGAGCGGCTGGCGGAGACAGGCGTGACCGAGGGCGTGTTCGACCTGGCCGAGGCCGCCGCGTTCGTCGCGGAGCTGTCGGGCGCCTTCAGGCTGGGCCTGGCGGCACCGGCGGCGTCTGGCCCTGCGGCTGTCGGCGTCGTCGATCCGAACGACCCCGGCGCGGCGGCGCGATTGAAGGCGCACGCCGGACGGCGCGCGGCTGCGCGTCTGGGGGCTCAGGCGGCCGACGCCCTGGCCGAGGCGCTGGCGGGCGTGGCCGATGCGGTCGATCGCTGCGAAGGCCCGCGCGGCGACTGCGGCGACCCTTCGCGCAATCCGGCCCTGGGCCGTGCGGCGGCCCTGGCGCGGCGGTGCGGCGCCAGCGACGCCGATATCCTGAGAGCCATCGACGGTGAACGACCCGCAATGGCCTTGGAGCCGATAGTCGAAGGCGCGCCTCTGGTCGCCCTGGCGGACCGGACGCAGATTGCGGCGGGCGCGCCCGAAGCCTTGCTGGCGGCCGAGGCGGCGCTGGACGGCGGTCTGATCGTCGCCTTCGACCCGCGCGACGCGGAGACCGCGACGGCGCAAACCGCGCGGGCCTTGATCGATCTGAGCGCCGTCCTAGGGCTCGACGGAGACATGGCGACCGATCTGGCGGATCTGACACGCCTGCTGATGGTGGCGCTGGACCTTCAGTCCGCCCGGCCCGGTCCCATCGCGCTGGGACTGGACGGCCTGCTGGAGGCCCTCGCGGCTGACGACGACCGCACGTCTCAGGCGCGGACGTTCGCGGAACTGGTCGCGGCGACGGCGGCGATGGCCTCGGCCGAACTGGCGAGCCTGCGAGGCCCCTGCCCCGACTGGGAAGACCCGGAGAAACCGCGTCGCCATTCGGCCATCGGCCTGTTCGTCGACGATGCGGAGGCGCGGCTGCGGCTGGGCCTGGGTCGCGTCGCGGCGATCGATGTGTTCCAGACGGCCGAGGGCGAGATCGGTCGCAGGCTGCACCCCGCGCTTGCCAAGGCCATCGCGGCGGCGGGCGGCGATGTCGAGGCGGCGGAACGGTGGACGTTCGGTCGCCGCACCCTGGTCGAGGCGCCGGGCATCGACCACACAGCCTTGCGCGCGCTGGGCTTCACCGACATCGAACTGGCCGCCATCGAGACCGCCCTGGGCTGGGCCGAGGATTTCGACACGGTCTTCGCCGCCCCCGTCTTGGACCCCGGCTTCATCCGCGACGTCCTGGGCGTGGAAGACGGCGATGGTCTGCTGCTGACCCTGCTGGGCGTGTCGGAAGAGGCGGAGACGGCGGCGACGCGCTGGGTCTTCGGTCATGGCGATCTGCGCGACTGGCCCGAGGCGCCGGGCAGCGTCGCCGCCCTGCTGGCCGATCCGGCGGCGGCGGCGGCCGAGCTGCGGCGCGCCGTCGAGCCGTTCAGCGACATGCCGGACCTCGCGATCGAATCGATGGACTGGCGCACGACCTCCACCCAGGCCGCGCGCCTGTTGAGCCAGGGGGCCCTGGACGGCCGTCGCGCCCTTCGCCTGTCGCGCGCCGCGCCGCCCGCCGGCCCGCTGCTGTCCCTGCCGCCGCTCGACGCCGTCCGCCCTGAACCTGCCCGCGAAGCGCCCCGCCCGGCTCCGACGGAACGGGTCGTCGAACGCGTGGTCGAGCGCGAACGCGCGCGCCGCAAACTGCCCGACCGGCGCAAGGGCTATATCCAGAAGGCCGCCGTCGGGGGCCACAAGGTTTATATCCACACCGGCGAATACGAAGACGGCGAACTGGGTGAGATCTTCATCGACATGCACAAGGAAGGCGCCGCCTTCCGCAGCCTGATGAACAACTTCGCCATCGCCATCTCGATCGGCCTGCAATACGGCGTGCCGCTGGACGAGTTCGTGGACGCCTTCGTCTTCACCCGGTTCGAGCCGGCCGGCCGCGTCACCGGCAACGATTCGATCAAGTCGGCGACCTCGATCCTGGACTACATCTTCCGCGAACTGGGCGTCTCCTATCTGGACCGCGTCGAGTTGGCCAACGCCGGGACCGAAGACCTGAACGCGGACGGACTGGGGGACGGTAAACCCGACGCCAACGCGGCCGTGCCCGCCGCCCGCTTCATCTCCAAAGGGTTCGCGCGCGGTTCTGCGCCCGACAATCTGGTCGTCCTGCCCTTCGGCAAGAAGGGCGAGCCGGAAGCCCGCACCGCCGCCAACAGCGAGGCCGTCGCCTGTCCCGCCTGCGGCGATTTTAGCCTGCAACAACGCGGCGCCGCCTGGGCTTGCGACACCTGCGGGGCGGCCCCGGCGCTTCAGGGCGGCGATCAGGGCTAGGTTAAGGGTTATGGCCTAGGGTTTGCTGACAGACGATCGAACGTCGGAGCCCGGTCCATGAAACGCACACTTTCTCTCGGCCTGATCGCCGCCCTGCTGGCCGTCGCCGCGCCCGCCCTGGCCCAGAACGCGGGCCAGATCGCCAGTGTGCGACGCGGCGCCTCCTGCGCCGGTTGCAATCTTTTTCAGGGCGACTTTTCGGGGCTGGAGGCGCGGGGCCTGAACCTGGCCGGTTCACGCCTGCGTCAGGCGGACCTGAGCCTGTCGGTGATGAACCGCACGCAATTCTCCAACACCGACATGCGTGACGTCGAAGCCTATGGCGGCGTTTTCTCGGGCTCGAACTTCTCGCGCGCCAACCTAACCAACGCCAGTTTTGTCGGCGCCTATCTGGAGGGCGCAAGCTTCGCCGGCGCGACCCTGTCGGGGACCAATCTGTCGGGCGCCCAGCTGGCGCGGGCCACCGGCCTGACCCAGGCCCAACTGAACCGGGCGTGCGGCGACGGCTCCACCGTCCTGCCTCGGGGCTTGCGCATTCCGGCCTGCTGAGCGGCGCCGACCTTGCCTCGATTTCATGAAGTTACCTCGATTTAAGTAGGTGCGGCGGGGGTTTCGAGGCATTCAGAGTGCGTGAAACAGATCGCTGAACATATCCGGGTCCGCCCCACATTGGCTCTGCTGACGCTGGGACTGGCGCTCGCCGCCTCCCCCGCCTTCGCCGGGGTCGAGATGTCGATGCAGGACCGCGACGTGGCCCGTTCGGTGTCGCTGGGCGGATCGTGCAATCGCTGCGAACTGTCCGGCCGCAATCTGTCAGGCGCCACTTTCACCGGCGCCAGCTTCATGAACGCCACCCTGGTCGGCGCCAATCTGCGCGGCGCCGAGATGATGGGCTCCAACTTCACCGGCAGTGATTTCAGCCGCGCCAACATGGGCGGGGTCGAGATCGTCGGCGCCAACTTCACCTCCGCCAACTTCACCGGGGCTCAGATCAACGGCGCCGAGGCGCAAGGATCGTCCTTCGTTCGCGCCAACCTGACCCGCGCCAACCTTTCGGGCAGCGAGATGCACGGCGTCAACTTCACCGGCGCCACCCTGGCCGGAACCAACTTCTCCAACTCGGAACTGTTCGGCGCCACACTGGCCAATGTCCGGGCGTCGGGCGCCAACTTCGCCAGCGCCGAGGTCACAGCCTCGAACCTTTCGGGCGGCGATTTCTCCAACGCGGACTTTTCGAACGCCAGCCTGGATGGGGCGCGGTTGACCGGCGGCAGCTTCTCGCGCGCCGACTTCTCCAACGCCTCGCTGCGTCGAACCGACATTCGCGGCGCCGACCTGTCTGGCGCGCGAGGCCTGACGCAGGACCAGATCAGCGAAGCCTGCGGCGACGGCTCGACCCGCCTGCCCGGCCGCCTGACGCCCCAGGCCTGCCGCAGCAGCACAATCCGCGTAATCCGCGCTCCGCCCACGCCGCCGGTCCCGCCCCGCGTGCGCAACTTCGTCAACGCTGATAATTGAGTATCGTCCGAGTTGAAAAAGGGGGACGCTTCGCGGCGTCCCCCTTCTTCCCATCCCTCAATGCCGTCCGATCAGACCTCGCCGATCACACCTTGATCGGCAGGGCCGTTCGGATGTGGACATCCTTCAGCTGGCGCTCCTCGGCCTCGGTCGGAGCGTTCATCAGCAGGTCCTCGCCCTGCTGGTTCAGCGGGAAGGCGATGACCTCGCGGATGGCTGTCTCGCCGGCCAGCAGCATGACGATGCGGTCGATGCCGGGGGCCAGGCCGCCGTGCGGCGGCGCGCCGAAGCGGAACGCGTTCAGCATGCCGCCGAACTGCTCCTCGACCACCGAGGCGTCATAGCCGGCGATCTCGAACGCCTTCAGCATGATCTCGGCCTTGTGGTTCCGGATCGCGCCCGAGCATAGCTCATAGCCGTTGCAGACGATGTCGTACTGATAGGCCCGGATGGTCAGCGGATCCTGGTTCTCCAGAGCCTCCAGCCCGCCCTGCGGCATGGAGAAGGGGTTGTGGCTGAAGTCGACCTTCTTCTCTTCTTCCGACCATTCGAACATGGGGAAGTCGACGATCCAGCAGAATTTGAACTGGTCTTCGTCTACCAGCTTCAGCTCGGCGCCCACGCGGGTGCGGGCCAGGCCGGCGAACTTGGCGAAGGTCGCAGGCAGGCCGGCGACGAAGAAGGCGGCGTCGCCTTGACCCAGACCCAGCGACGACATCAGGGCCTCGGTCGGTTCCTGACCCAGGTTCTTGGCGATCGGGCCGCCCCAGGCGCTTTGGTCCTCGGACCAGAAGATATAGCCCAGGCCCGGCTGGCCCTCGCCCTGCGCCCAGCTGTTCATGCGGTCGCAGAAAGCGCGCGATCCGCCGGTCGGCGCCGGAATGGCCCAGACGGCGTTCTTGTCGTCCGCGCCCAGAACCTTGGCGAACAGGCCGAAGCCGCCGTCGCGGAAGTGGTCGGACACGACCTGCATCTTGATCGGGTTGCGCAGGTCCGGCTTGTCCGAGCCATACCAGGCCATCGATTGGGCATAGGTCAGGCGCTCGAAACCCTTGTGCTCGAACGTCTCGCCGAAGTCGTTGGTGAAGGTATGGACGCCGTCGATGGCCGAGACCGGTTTGCCTTCGCCGAACTCCTCGAACACGCCGTGCATCAGCGGCTCGATGGCGGCGAAGACGTCTTCCTGCGTCACGAAGCTCATCTCGACGTCGAGCTGATAGAACTCCAGCGAACGGTCGGCGCGCAGGTCTTCATCACGGAAGCACGGCGCGATCTGGAAATAGCGGTCGAAGCCCGACACCATCAGCAGCTGTTTGAACTGCTGCGGCGCCTGGGGCAGCGCATAGAACTTGCCTGGGTGCAGTCGCGACGGCACCAGGAAGTCGCGCGCGCCTTCCGGCGACGAGGCCGTCAGGATCGGGGTCTGATATTCCAGGAAGCCTTGGTCGACCATGCGGCGGCGGATCGAGGAGATCACCTTGGAGCGCAGCACGATGTTCTTGTGCAGTCGCTCGCGGCGCAGATCCAAGAAGCGGTTGGCCAGGCGGATATCCTCAGGATACTCCTGATCGCCGAAGACCGGCATCGGCAGTTCGGCGGCTTCGGACAGCACCTCGACGCCTTGGACGCGCACCTCGACCTCGCCGGTCGGCAGGTTAGGGTTCACCACCGAAGCGTCGCGGGCGACCACCTCGCCATCAACCTTGATCACGCTCTCGGCGCGCAGCCGTTCGACGGCGGCGAAGCCCGGTGTTTCGGGGTGCAGAACCAACTGCGTCAGGCCGTAGTGGTCGCGCAGGTCGATGAACAGCAGCCCGCCGTGGTCGCGCTTGCGGTGAACCCAGCCCGACAGGCGAACAGCGGAACCGGCGTCGGAGGCGCGCAGGGCGCCGCAGGTGTGAGAGCGATAGGCGTGCATGAAACGAACCGTCTGGAGTCTCTGGGCGGTGGAATCCGACGCCGTCGGCGCCCGAAATCGAAGCGGCGTAGGGCGCATCATCGCCCCGGAAAGTCAAGGTTTCAGCCGTTGCAAAGCCCGCCGCCGCGCATGATATCTGACGCTTCCATCCCGTCCGAGGCCGCCATGTTCATCGTCACCATCACCTACACCCAGCCCATCGAAGCCATCGAGGCGCGGACGGTCGAGCATCGCGCGTGGCTGGATCAGCATGTCGCCAGCGGCCTGATCATCGCCGCCGGGCCGATGGTCCCACGCACCGGCGGTATTCTGGTGGTGCGCAGCGGGAGCACAAAGGAGGAGCTTGAGGCCCTGCTGAAGGCCGATCCGTTCCAGGTTCACGGCCTGGCCGATTACACGGTGACGGAGTTCAAGGCCGGCAAGCTGAACCCCACACTATCCGAATTCGCCTGATTTCATCCACAGGGGCGCGGTTCGCTCCCCGCAACCAACAGCGCGGGCCTGACGCGGTTAACGCCGGCCTCTGCTATGACAGGCGCATGTCCGCGCTGAGCGCCCTGCCCCAAACGACGACCGAACAGCTGCGTCTGCCGCTGGAGCGGCCCGTTGCGGGCGAGGCCTTCGTGACGTCCGACAGCAATGCCGAGGCGGTGCGCGTTCTGGCCCGCTGGCCCGACGGCGTGGGCGCGGTGCTGGCGCTTCACGGCCCGCCAGGGTCGGGCAAGAGCCGCCTCGCCGCCGACTGGGCCGAGCGGGTCGGCGCCGTGCCGCTGAACGGCGCCGAGGCCGCGCTCATCGATCCGCTGGAGCTGGAAGGCCGGCAGGTCCTGCTTGACCGTGCGGCGGACGCCGACGACGAAAGCCTGTTTCATCTCATCAATCTGGCCAACTCCGGCGGCGGCGCCCTGCTGCTGGTGTCGCGTTCGGCCCCGCGCCAGTGGTCGGTCGATCTGCCCGACCTGCGTTCGCGGCTGGACGCCGTGCGCGCCGTCGCCATCGCCGCGCCCGACGACGCCGTCCTCTCGGCCATCCTGCGCGCCCGCTTCGCCGAACGCAGCATCACCCCATCCGACGACGTGATCGACTATCTGGTCCGCCGCCTGGACCGCTCGGCCGAGACCGCCGCTGCGGTGGTCGAACGTCTGGACGCCCTCCACCGCCCGGTTACGCGCGTTCTGGCGCGTCAGGTGCTGGACGCCATGGACGCCGCCGCCGACTGAACCGCGACATTTTCTCGGCGCCCGCTTGCGGCCGTCACACACGCGCGCGAGAACCGGTTCATGACCGACGCCGCGATCCATGACGACACCCGAGGCGAAGAGGTTCCCGCCTCTCGCGCTCCTCAACTAGCGCTGAGCGAAGAGCTGATGGCCTCGCCCAGCCGGTTCTTCAATCGCGAAACCTCGTGGCTGGCGTTCAACGAACGCGTGCTGGAAGAAGCGGCCAACCCCAACCACCCGCTGCTGGAGCGGCTGCGGTTCCTGTCCATCTCGGCCAATAACCTGGACGAGTTCTTCATGACCCGCGTCGCCGGCCTAAAGGGTCAGTTGCGCGAACGGCTGCGCGTCCTGTCTGCCGACGGCCTGACCCCCGCCGAACAGCTGGAGCGGATCAACATCGCCGCCGGCGAGCTGATGGCCGAACAGCAGCTGCGCTGGCGTCAGCTGAAGAAGGAGCTGACGGTCGCCGGCATCGAGATCGTCGATCGCCAGAAGATCACCAAGACCGAGAAGGAGCGTCTGGAACCCGAGTTCCTGAACCAGCTCTTCGCCGTCCTGACGCCGCTCGCCATCGACCCGGCGCACCCCTTCCCCTTCCTGCCCAACCTCGGCTTCTCCCTGGCGCTGAAACTAAAGCGCAAGGGCGAGACCAAGACCTTCTACGCCCTGGTGCCGGTGCCGACCCAGGTTCGCCGGTTCTGGGAACTGCCGACCGACGGCCGCTCCACGCCGGGGCACAAGCGATTCATCACGCTGGAAAACGTGCTGCTGCTGTTCATCGACCACCTGTTCCCCGGCTGCGAGGTTCAGGAAAAGGGCGTGCTGCGCCTGATCCGCGACTCGGACATCGAGATCGAGGAAGAGGCCGAGGACCTGGTCCTGGAGTTCGAGGAGGCGCTGAAGCAGCGTCGTCTGGGCTCGGTGGTGCGGGTCAAGATCGAGGCGTCCATGCCTGTCGATCTGCGCGACTTCATCGTCGGCGAGCTGGAAGCCGCGCCCCAGGACGTGGTTCTGGTTGACGGCATGCTGGGTCTGGCCCAGCTGTCGGACCTGATCCCTGGCGGTCACCCGGACCTGAAGTTCAAGGGCTATGAGCCGCGCTATCCCGAACGCGTCCGCGACAATGGCGGCGATGTCTTCGCGGCTATTCGCGAAAAGGATTTGCTGATCCACCACCCGTTCGAGAGCTTCGACGTGGTGGTTCAGTTCCTGCGTCAGGCCGCGCGCGATCCCAACGTCATCGCCATCAAACAGACGCTGTACCGCACCTCCAAGGACAGCCCCATCGTCGCCGCCCTGATCGAGGCGGCCGAGAACGGCAAGAACGTCACCGCCCTGGTCGAACTGAAGGCCCGCTTCGACGAAGAGGCCAATCTGCGCTGGGCGCGGGCGATGGAGCGGGCCGGCGTCCACGTCGTCTTCGGCTTCGTCGAATACAAGACCCACGCCAAGGTCAGCGTGGTGGTCCGGCGCGAGGGCGAGGGCCTGCGCACCTACTGCCACTTCGGCACCGGCAACTATCACCCCGTGACGGCCAAGGTTTACACGGACCTGTCGCTGTTCTCCTGCGACCCCGTCCTGGGGCGCGATGCGACGCGGGTGTTCAACTACATCACCGGCTATGCGACGCCGGACCACCTCGAAGCCTTGGTCGTCTCGCCGCTGAACATGAAGGCTACGCTGATCGAACTGATCGGTAAGGAGATGTCGGCCGCCGCCATGGGCAAACCCGCCGCCATCTGGGTCAAGCTGAACGCCCTGGTCGATGTCGAGATCATCGACGCCCTTTACCGGGCCAGCCAGTGGGGCGTGCGGATCGATCTGGTGGTGCGCGGCATCTGCTGCCTGCGTCCCGGCGTCCCGGGCCTGTCGGAGAATATCCGGGTCAAGTCGATCGTCGGCCGCTTCCTGGAACACAGCCGCATCGTCTGTTTCGCCAATGGCAAGGACCTGCCGCATGACAAGGCCAAGGTCTTCATCTCTTCGGCCGACTGGATGACGCGCAACCTGGATCGCCGGGTCGAGCTGATGACGCCGATCCGCAACGCCACCGTCCACGATCAGGTGCTGGATCAGATCATGGTCGCCAATCTGAAGGACGATGCACAAAGCTGGGTGCTGGACGCCGAAGGGCGCTATACACGCGTCACCCCCGCCGATCCTGAGCGGCCCTTCTCGGCCCACAAATACTTCATGACAAATCCCAGCCTGTCTGGGCGCGGCCGTAAGGCCAAGAGCCTGCCCGCCGTCCTGCGCTACGAGCGTCCAGGCCGCTGATGCCCGACATCACGCTTACCGACCGCGACATCGCCGCGATCGACATCGGTTCAAACTCGGTTCGCCTGGTTCTTTACCGGCTGGAAGGCCGCGCGATCTGGACCGTGTATAATGAGAAGGTTCTGGCCGGCCTGGGCCGCGACCTGCCGACGACGCGCAAACTGTCGCCCGAGGGTGTGGTCATGGCGATGACGGCGCTGCGCCGCTTCGCCGCCGTGCTGGAAGGGGTGCGGCCGGACGCGACCCTGATCGCCGCCACCGCCGCCGTGCGCGAAGCCTTGGACGGGCCGGAGTTCTGTGAGCGGGTCGCCGCCGAGACCGGCCTCCAGATCCGCGTCCTGTCGGGTGAGGAAGAGGCCAAATACGCGGCCATGGGCGTTTTGGCTGGCGCCCCCCTGGCCCACGGCGTCTCGGCCGACATGGGCGGCGCCAGTCTTGAGCTGACCCGGCTGAACGGAGACGGCGTCGAGAACGGCCTGACCCTGCCGCTGGGTCCGTTTGCTCTGGCTGACGGCAAGGCCTTCGACGCCGAGCGCATCAAGGCCCGTATCGATCAGGCCCTGAAACCGATCGCAGGCCAGTTCAAGAGCGAGCACCTCTACGCCGTGGGCGGCGCCTGGCGGACCCTGGCTCAGGTGCAGATGGGCCTGAAATCCTATCCGCTGAAGGTCGTACATCAGTATCAGATGTCGGCCGATGAGGCGCTGGAGACCGCGCGTCTGGTCGCGCAACAGTCGGCGGCCAGCCTGGCCAAACTGCCCGGCGTGTCGAAGAAGCGCGCCGAGACCCTGCCCTACGCCGGGCTGGTGCTTGAGGCGTTGATCAAACATCTGGGTCTCAAACAGATCGAGATGTCGGCCTGGGGCGTGCGGGAGGGCCTGCTGTTCGAGACGCTGGACGAGGCGACGCGCACGGCCGATCCGCTTCTGGCCGGTTGCACCGCTCTTGGCGGTCGCCAGGGCGTGGCCCCCGCCCTGCCCGGCGCGCTCAACGGCTGGATTTCCGAAATCGTCGCCGCCCTGCCCGAGGTGTTCGGCGAGAAACGCGACGCCGTGCTGGTCAGCGCCGCCTGCCGTCTGGCGGACCTGGGCGCGCGGCTGCACCCGGATCACCGGCTGGAGCTTGTCTTCGACCAGGTGCTGCGCGCGCCCGTCGCCGGCATCAGCCACACGGAGCGCGCCTTTTTGGCCAGCGCGATGAACGCCCGCTACGGCGGCGCCCCCGCCACGCCGCAGCCCGAGGTCATCGACCGCCTGCTCGACGCCGCCGCCGCCAAACGCGCCCGCGCCATCGGCCTGGCTATCCGTCTCGCCTGCGATCTGTCCGGTCGCTCGCCCCAGCTGATGGCCAACGCCACCGCCAAGGTCAAAGGCGGCGACCTGCGCCTGACCGCGACCGAAGGCTACGCCGACGTCCTCTTGGGCGAACAGACCAAGAAGCGCGCCAAGGCCCTCGCCGAGGCGATGGACCTGGGGCTGAAGATTTAGGACACCCTCTGCTGCTCCATCAAAGGGAGGAGACACAACGCCGCGCTTGACGCATCGCCCCTCGCCCCCGACGGTGCGGCTCCTTCGCCGAACCGGATGACCGAATGCCGCGTACCCGCCTGACCGCCGCCTGCCTCGCCGTTCTGATGACGGCCGCCGCTTCGCAAGTTCTGGCCCAGAGTTTCCAGTCCACTCCGGTCGTCATCGATGCGACCCAGGCGCCGCTGGCCCTGCCCCGCGCCCAGCCGGTCATCCCGGCGCCGCAAGACAAGCCCTATCCGGGCGTGATCCAGTACCGCGCCGACATCACCGACCTGGACCGCCGCATCATCCGCGTCAGCCAGACCATACCGGTCGCCGGTCCTGGCCCGCTGACGCTGCTCTATCCCAAATTCCTGCCCGGCAACCACGCCGCCACCGGCCCGATCCAGCTGTTGGCCGGCCTGACCGTCACCGCCGACGGCCGACGCATCGAGTGGCTGCGCGACACGCTGGACCCTTACGCTTTCCACCTCGACATTCCGGCGGGCGTGACCAGCATTGAGGTGCAGTTCCAGCAGCTGACTCAACCCGACGCCTCCAACTGGCGCGTGCTGATGACCCCGGCCATGGTCAATCTGCAGTGGGAAAAGGCCATCCTCTATCCGGCCGGCTATTTCAGCCGCCAGATCCAGGTCGCCCCCTCGGTGGTCCTGCCCGCCGGCTGGAAATACGGCACCGCCCTGACCACGGCGTCTCAGGACGGCGACGTGGCGACCTTCGCCCCGACCGACCTCTACACCCTGATCGACAGCCCCATCTTCGCCGGCGCCCATTATCGCCGCGTGGATATCGACCCCAGTGGTGAGCACGTCCACCTGAACATCCTGGCCGACGAAGCCAAGGGTCTGGCCGCCACCGACGACCAGCTGAAACTATTCGAGAACATGGTCCAGCAGGCCGACCGCCTGTTCGGCGCCCGCCACTTCGACAACTACGAATTCCTGTTCGCCCTGACCGATCAGATGGGCGGCATCGGGCTGGAGCATCATCGCTCGTCCGAGAACACCGGCGCGCCCGACTTCTTCACCAACTGGACCAAGACCGCCGGCGACCGGGGCCTGCTGCCGCACGAATACACCCACTCCTGGAACGGCAAGTTCATGCGTCCGGCGGACGAACTGACCGCCAACCACAACGTTCCGACCCAGAACACCCTGCTGTGGGTTTATGAAGGTCAGACCGAATACTGGGGCGACGTGCTGGCCGCCCGTTCGGGCCTGCATTCCAAGGACGTGGCTCTGGCCACCCTCGCCAGCGTCGCCGCCTTCTATGACAACCAGCCGGGTCGCCAGTGGCGCGCCTTGCAGGACACCAACAATCACAATCTGCTGGGCTATCGCGTGCCGGGCCAGTTCACCTCATGGATGCGCGGCACCGGCGACTACTACCGCGAAAGCCTGCTGGTCTGGCTGGACGCCGACACCCTGATCCGCGAGGGCACCAACGGCCGCAAGTCGCTGGATGATTTCGCCAAAGGCTTCTTCGGTCACGACGACGGCGAATGGGCGCCTCAGGGCTACACCTTCGAAGATGTCGTCGCGGCCCTGAACGCCGTCTATCCGCACGATTGGGCCGCCTTCCTGCGCACCCGCCTCGACGCCGTCGGCCCCGACGCCCGGGCGCCGCTGGCCGGGATCGAGCGTGGCGGCTGGCGACTGACCTACACAGACACGCCCTCGGCGGCAGAAAAGTCGGTTCAGAGCGGCTGGGCCAACGACTTCCAGTACTCGCTGGGCTTCACCCTGTCGGGCGACAAGCTGACCAACATCCGCTGGGACGGCCCCGCCTTCGAGCAAGGCCTCGGCGCCGGCTGGAGCCTGGTCGCCGTCAACGGCAAGGCCGGCTCGGCCGAGGTCCTGCGCGACGCCGTCACGGCGGCGAAAGGGACCGACGCCCCGATCGAACTGTTGCTGAAATCCGGCGATCGCTTCCGCACGGTGGCCTTCGATTACCACGACGGCCTGCGCTACCCGCGGCTGGAACGGATCGAGGGCGCGCCGGATCGCCTGTCCGACATCCTCGCGCCTCGCCGGCGCTAACTCTGGGCCGGCGCTAACTCTGGGCGACTGTCTCCTCCCCACTCGGTGGGGAGGTGGCGCGACGCGCCTTCGCGTCGCGACGGAGGGGCTCTTTAGGTCTGTGGGACTTCAAGAACCCCTCCACCGCTTCGCGGTCCCCCTCCCCGCATCGCGGGGAGGAGACAGATTTTCCTTATGCCCTCAACAGCTTCAGCAACGCCTCGGCCGCCGCGTGCGACGAGCCGGGGTTCTGCCCGGTCACCAGCTTGCCGTCGGTCAGAACATAGGAGCCCCAGTCCGGCCCCTTGGAGTAGTCGCCGCCGTTGGCGGTCAGCACGTTCTCGACCAGGAACGGCACCACATCGGTCAGACCCACGGCCTCCTCTTCGGAGTTGGTGAAGCCGGTCACCTTGCGGCCGTTGACCAGCGGCTTGCCATCCGGCCCGTTCACCGACTTCAGCACGCCGGGCGCATGGCAGACGAAGCCGGTCGGCTTGTCCGCCTTGGCGAAGGCCTCGATCAGGGCGATGGAGTCGGCGTCGTTCGCCAGATCCCACAGCGGTCCGTGGCCGCCGGGATAAAAGACAGCGTCGAAATCCTCGGCCTTCACCGAAGACAGGACGACCGTCGAGGCCAGGGCGGCCTGGGCTTCAGCGTCGGCCTTGAACCGGCGCGTGTCGTCCGTCTGGGCGTCGGGGTCGTCGCTCTTGGGGTCCAGCGGCGGCTGACCGCCCTTCGGCGAGGCCAGCACGATCTCCGCGCCCGCATCCTTAAGCGCGTAATAGGGCGCCGCCAGTTCTTCCAGCCAGAAGCCGGTCTTCTTGCCCGTGTCGCCGAGTTGGTCGTGCGACGTCAGCACCAGCAGAATTTTCATAGGGGATGGCTCCGTCTTGGGGTGTCCACAGATGGGAAGCCGCACGGCGCCGCTCAAGACTGGCCTCGATGCCGAAAACATCCCACCCTGCCGGCCTCGATCAGCAGAGACGACGTCGTATGAAGCCTTGGTTCGGTCTGTTCGCCGCCCTGATGGGCCTGATGATCTTCAGCCCGTCTGCGCACGCGGCCGGCCCCTGCAACATCGGACAGGCGGGCGCGACCCAGGCCGTCGCCATCGGCCGCAGCGGGCGCACGATGCGGATCCATCTGCCCATCGGTTTTGACCCCGCAAAGCCGGCGCCTCTGGTCTTCCTGCTGCACGGCAGCGGCGGCACGGGAGAGAAGATGCTGGCGTCTTCAGGCCTGGCTGAGGCGGCGGATCGGCACGGCTTCATCGTCGCCGCGCCCGACGCCGGCATTCCGATCGATCAAGGTTTCGTCTGGAACATCCCCGGCGTGCCGACCGTCACCGGCGCGGTCCCCGGTCCCGGCGATGCGGACGACGTCGCCTATCTGACGGGAGCCATCGATTATCTGGCCGACCAGGGATGCGTCGATGAAGGCCGCGTCTATGCGACGGGCCTGTCGGGCGGCGGGCGGATGGCGTCCTGGCTGGGTTGCGTCGCCGCCGACCGTTTCGCCGCCATCGCCCCGGTCGTCGGCTTGCGCGCCGGCAATCCCCGAAAGGACCGTCCGGAGGAGCCGGATCCCGCCACCTGCCGCCCTTCGCGCCCCATGCCGGTCATCGCCTTCGCCGGCGACGCCGACACCACCAATCCGATCCAGGGCGGCGGCGCAGGCTATTGGAGCTACACCATGCATGCCGCCGAACAGCGCTGGGCCCAGTTGAACGGCTGCACCCAGGTGCGCGACACCCGCTGGATCGCCGACAAGGTCTATGAAGACGGCTACGCCGCCTGCCGCGACGGCGCCGACGTGGTGGGCCGCATCACGGCCGGCGGCGGCCACAGCTGGGTCGCCGACAACGACGCCCTGTGGGCCTTCTTCGCCGCCCGCACCCGCCCGCAGCGCTGAGGCCAGAGCCCCCAGACCCCTCGCCGCTTTCGATAGCCAATCAATCGGCCTCAAGCAGCGCTCCGCGCGGTAGGCCCCAAAAGAAAAAGACCCGGCGGTTTCCCGCCGGGCCTTTCCGATCTTCAGCAAATGCCGAAAGTCAGATCTTACTTGATCTGGACCTTGGCGCCGGCTTCCGTCAGCTTCTTGGCGATTTCGTCGGCTTGTTGCTTGGAGACGTTCTCGACGACGTTCTGCGGAGCGCCTTCGACCAGGTCCTTGGCTTCCTTCAGACCCAGGTCCGAACGGACGCCGCGGACTTCCTTGATCACGTTGATCTTCTTGTCGCCGCCGTCGACCAGGACGACGGTGAATTCGGTTTGCTCTTCGGCAGCTTCAGCCGGAGCGCCGCCGCCGGCGGCCGGAGCAGCCATGGCGACCGGAGCAGCGGCGCTGACGCCCCACTTTTCTTCCAGCATCTTGGAGAGTTCAGCAGCTTCGAGGACGGTCAGAGCGGACAGGTCTTCGACGATCTTGGCGAGGTCAGCCATTGTCAGTTTTCCTTCGGAGGATTGGTTTTAGAGAGTGATGCAGAGATGAAAGGCTGGGCCGCTTACGCGGCTTCCTTGGTGGCGTAGGCGTTGAACACGCGAGCCAGCTGACCGGCGGGTGCTTGCAGCACGCCGGCGATACGGGTCGCAGGCGCGTTGAGCAGGCCGATGAGTTGACCGCGAACCTCGTCGAGCGTCGGGAGCTTGGACAGTGCGTCCACGCCCTTTTGGTCGACGATGGTCGAGCCCATGAAGCCGCCGACGATCTTGAAGCGATCGTTGGCCTTGGCGAACTCGGTGGCGACCTTGGCGGCCGTACCGGGGTTCTCGGAATAGGCGATGCCCACGGGACCCTTGAACAGGTTGTGGTAGTCGCTGCCTTCCTCGGCTTCGAGCGCCTTCAGCGCCAGGCGGTTCTTGACCACCTTGAACGCGCCGCCTTCTTTACGAAGACGGCCACGCAGATCTTCCATTTCCGCAACGGTCAGACCCAGGTTGTGGGTCACGACCACGCTGCCGGCGTCGGCGAAAACGCCCTTGAGCGATTCGATAGACTCGGCTTTTTGAGCGCGATCCATTGCGGTCTCCAGTCTTGGTATTCGCCGCCGGGCTTATTCCCGACGACGGATTGGCCAAAGCGCGTCGCATCGCTGCGAAACGTCGGGCCGGTCGTATTGTCCGAAGGATGCGTCTGACGGCGTCCGTCCCGGAATGCGGGCTGACAGCGCAAGGTCGCGTCCCCATCTCCCCACGGCGTCAGAGGGCTCTCTGACAGTTATGGCCTGGGTGACCCCCACGCCCCGAAGTTCTCGGACAGGACCGTCAGAAGATGAACCTCCGACGGGAAGCGGCGCTCTTACAGGCGCCGTCGTTGGAAATCAACCCGGCTTAACGCCGGCTGGGCTTGGCGCCGGTCTGTTCGGCCTCGCCGCAGTCGAACCGGGCGCAATATTTGCTCTCGAACTCCTCCAGAAGGTTCGTCATCGCTGCGGTCTCGACCTCCTGTGAGGCCATGCTCAAGGATATCGTCTTGGCTGCAACAGAGCGCCCGACAGCCGTGCGATAGAATGCGATCTGAGCGACGAGTTCTTCTTCAGTGAAGACGGAACCGTAGATTGGGGCCAAGTCATCCATGAACCGCTCGATCATTCTGCTAGCCATAGACGGCATGTTGGTGCGGACCCAAATCGCTTCTTCGCCGCCCTTCTTATCCAGTTCGCCCATCTGCGCGACCATGACGCGCTCGAACTCCTTCATGAAGTTCGGTCCGACGGACAGATCGATCAGTTCGCGCGCCAGGGCGCTGCGGCGGGCCAGGCCGGCATCCTGCGGCGCAGGCTCGACGCGCGTGACGACGACCGTTTCCGATTGAGCCGCCGTCTGCGCGTGCGCGCCTGTCGCGCTCAGACCCAGCGCCAGACCCAGCGACGCAGCCAGCGCCTGTTTGCGTGTGATGATCATGATGGCCTCCCCGCCTTCTTATCGGAAGGCTCAGGTCCGCAGGCCAGTCGAATTCGACCGACGGTTGCTCAATCTTCGAGCGGCGTGGCGTCGAAGTCGCGGATCAGCGCGGCCAGGTCGGGCTCATGAACCAGATCCGCCGCCTCGCTCAGGCTCATCCAGCGGCGCTCGCGCTGATGCGCTTCGGGCCAGGCGCCCATCTGGATCAGCACTTCCAGCGGATAGACCGACACCACGCACTGGCGCACGCCGCCGTCTTTCAGACCCTTGGCGTATCGGAAGACGCCGATGGACTGGGTGTCGATGTCGCCCTTGACCCCCGCCTCCTCCATCGCCTCCTGGGCGGCGGCCTCGGGATCGCTCTTGCCGACCATCCGCCCGCCCTTGGGGATCACCCAGCGCCGCGTTTCGCGCGAGGTGATCATCAGGATGCGACGCTCGCCGTCCTCCAGCCGCCATGGCAGGGCCGCGACCTGCCGGGTCTCGGAGCGGGTGGTGCGTTTTGACCGGGCCTGGGCCACGCTTCAGCCCTCGCCCATCGCGTGAGCGGTCCTGACGATTCGTGCTGGCGCTCGCCCAATCTTCACGTCTGGTTCCAGGTCTGCCGGTCGCGGCCGCCCTCGAAACGGGATCGCGACGCCTGCGTCAAGTTGTCAGACCACGGACGGTCCCATTTATTTCTCGCCGGGCGCCTTGGCCTTGGGATCGCCCAGCACGTCCTGACGATAAAGCATGGTGATCAGGGTGTGCAGCACCAGCGCCAGCGGCGTGGCGAACAGCACGCCCAGCGGCCCGAACAGGGTGCCGATGCCCACCACGGCGAAGATGCCCAGAACGACGGGCAGATTGGCCACGTTCTTCTGCACCATAGGCGTGATGAAGTTGCTCTCCAGTTGGGACACAACGACATACAGCGCCAGCGTCATCAGGGCCGTCTGCCACCCTTGCGTCGCCCCCACCAGCACGGCCGGCACGGTGGAGACGATGGGTCCCACGATCGGCACGAACTGCGCCAGTCCCGTCAGCAGACCCAGCCCCAGCGCCGACGGCACGCCGATGATGGCCAAACCGACCCCGGTCAGCGTCCCGACCAGGACCATCGAGAACAGCTGCGCCTTCAGCCAACCCTTCAACGCCTTGCCGCAGCTGTTCAGCACTTCGCGCATTCGCGGCCGCCGATCCATGGGCAGCATGGACAACAGGCCCTCGCGCGACTTGGCGGGCTCGATCGCCAGGAAGACGCCCGCGACCACGACGAGAACCAGTGTGGTGACACCCGATGCGAAGCCCAGGGCGAACTTCTGAGCGACCTGCAACGCCTGACCGGCGCGGCCGCCCAGCCCCTGCAACTGCTCCAGCAGCTGCGCGGCATAGGGTTGGGCCTGGATCCACGACTGAACCTGCTCCCACCCTTGCGGCACCACGGCGGACAGGGCCACGACCTGTTCGGTGATCTGGGTTCCGAACAGCGTCAGTATCCCCGCCAGCACCGCGACCACGATCAGCAGCGACAGGAAGACGGCCAGCGGGTCCGGCGCCTTCAGCCAGCGCACGATGGGATCGGCCAAGGCGCGCAGGATCACCGACACCACGATAGCCCCGAAGATCAGCAGCCACAGCGTCTGCAGCGTCACGATCAGTTGGACCGCAAAATAGGCCGCGACCAGCACGATGGCGCCGAACGCAAGGCGGCCCTTCCACGGGTCATGGCCGCCGACATCGGGCTTGTCGCCCATCAGTTTTCCCAGTCCGAACATATCCCCCCCTTCAAGGTCGCGACAGGAACGCGGCTCGAGCGTGGCCGTTCGCCGCAGGCGATAAAAAAGTCAGTGGGCGTCGGAGGATCGCTGATCGTAGGCCATTTGCGCGGCCGCGACTTCCGGCATCCGGGTCTCGGCCCAGTCGATCATCGACTGCATCGCCGCCATCAGGGTCCGGCCCAGCGGCGTGACCGCATAGGTCACCGACACCGGCACGGTGGCCACGACGGAGCGTGATACCAGCCCGTCGCGCTCCAGCGACTTCAGCGTCTGGCTCAGCATCTTCTGCGACACCCCATCGACCCGCTGCTTCAGGGCGTTGAAGCGGATCGGCCCCTCTCCCAGCACGATCAGGATCAGGGTGCTCCATTTGTCGGCGATGCGGTCGAGCAGTTGCCGCGTCGGACAGTTCGCTGCGAGCACGTCGCCGCGCAGCCAGGTTTCTTGAAGGTAACCAGGTGTCTGAGAGGTGCCGTCTTGCATGGCCGCACCCCATAGCGCACCTGGTATCCATTGGATACCTACAGGAGCCTTTCATGAAAGTCGTAGTTCTCGGCGCCAGCGGTCGCGCCGGCTCGGAAATCACCAAGGAACTGGCCGCGCGCGGTCACACGGTCACCGCCATCGCCCGCAAGCCGGAAGCGATTCCGAGCGCCACCGGCGTCACACCTGTCGCCGGCGACGCCTCGGATGTCGCCGCGCTCGCCGATCTGATCGAGGGTTCGGACGCGGTCATCAGCGCCCTGCACTTCGATATTCCCGCCGCGACGATCCTTGGCGCGCTGAAGACCGCCGGCGTCCCGCGCCTGCTCGTCACCGGCGGCGCCGCCAGCCTGGAGGTCGCGCCCGGTGTCCTATTGTTCGACACGCCGCAGTTCCCGGCCGAATGGAAGCCCATCGCCAAGGGCGGCCTGACCTTCCTGGACGACCTGCGTCAGGAAACGGACATCGACTGGACCTTCTTCTCGCCCGCCGCCCTGATCGAAGAGACGCCGCGCCTGGGCCGCTACCGGACCGGGACCGACCAACTGGTCGTGGACGCCAACGGCGACAGCAAGATCGGCTTCTCCGACTACGCCATCGCCATGGTCGACGAACTGGAGAACCCCAAGCACAGCCGCGCCCGCTTCACCGCCGCCTACTGATCCGGGCAAGAAAAAAACGGCGGGGATCGCTCCCCGCCGTTCTTCCGTATGGCTTGTCTTCCGACTTAGGCGCCCAGCGAGGCCGGATCGACCTTGAAGCCCGGGCCCATCGTCGAGGACAGGCTGATGCGCTTCACATAGGTGCCCTTGGCGCCCGACGGCTTGGAACGCACCAGGGCGTCCACGATGGCCTTCACGTTGGCTTCCAGAGCGTCCTGGGTGAACGAGACCTTGCCGATGCCGGCGTGGACGATGCCCGCCTTCTCGACGCGGAACTCGACGGCGCCGCCCTTGGCGTCCTTGACGGCCTGGGCCACGTTGGGGGTTACGGTGCCGACCTTGGGGTTCGGCATCAAGCCGCGCGGGCCCAGCACCTTACCCAGACGGCCGACCAGGGCCATCATGTCCGGCGACGCGATCACGCGGTCGAACTCCATGAAGCCGCCGGCGATCTTTTCGTACAGATCTTCGGCGCCAACGTGTTCGGCGCCGGCTGCGGTGGCTTCGGCGGCCTTGGCGTCCTTGGCGAAGACGGCGACGCGAACGTCACGGCCGGTGCCCGACGGCAGGTTGACGACGCCACGGACCTGTTGGTCGGCGTGACGCGGGTCGACGCCCAGGTTGACCGAGATTTCCAGCGACTCGTCGAACTTGGCCTTGGCGTTTTCCTTGGCCAGCTTGATGGCGTCGGAGAACGGCAGCAGGTCTTGGGTCACGCCGGTGCGGGCCTTGAAGGCCTTGGTTTGCTTGGCCATGGTTTAGCCCTCCACCACTTCGAGGCCCATCGCGCGGGCGGAGCCTTCGATGATCTTGGCCGCCGCGTCGATATCGTTGGCGTTCAGATCCTTCATCTTCTTTTCGGCGATCTCGCGCAGTTGCGCCTGCGTGATCTTGCCGGCGACTTCACGGCCGACCAGCTTCGAACCCGACTTCAGGCCCGTGGCCTGTTTCAGGTACCAGGTCGCCGGCGGCGTCTTGGTGATGAAGGTGAACGACTTGTCCTGATAGACGGTGATCACGGTCGGAAGCGGGGTGCCCTTGGCTTCCTTCTCGGTGCGCGCGTTGAACTCCTTGCAGAAGCCCATGATGTTCACGCCGCGCTGACCCAGAGCCGGGCCGATCGGGGGCGAAGGCGTGGCCGAACCGGCCGGCACTTGCAGCTTGATATAGCCGAGAATCTTCTTGGCCATTGGTCTCTCCTATGAATGACCCGGCGCGAACGCAGGGCCGGTGAGCCGTGGTGCGGCATGGCTGCCTCCCACGGATTTGACGCTCCACGAACCGAAGGCCCGCCGAGCGAAGGCGCGCGTGTAACAGAGGGGGGATGGAAAGGCAACGCACCGCCCTGCCCTCGCCCCAGAAACGAAAAAGCCGCGCCCTTTCGGACGCGGCTTGATATCTCGACAGGGGCGTGAGCCTCAGCCCGCGACCTTCTCCACCTGGGCGTATTCCAGTTCGACCGGCGTGGCGCGGCCGAAAATGGACACGGCGACGCGCAGGCGGGCGTGTTCTTCGTCCACGCTCTCGACCGAACCGTCGAAGCTGGCGAACGGGCCGTCGATGACCTTGACCTTCTCGCCAATGTCGAAGCGGATGGTGGGCTTCGGACGCTCGACGCCCTCTTCCACGGCGCCGATGATGTTCTGAACTTCACGCTCGGAAACCGGCAGGGGCTTGGTGCCGCCCGCGGCGCCCAGGAAGCCCGTGACCTTCGGCGTGTTCTTGACCAGGTGATAGGCCTGGTCGGTCATTTCCATCTTCACCAGAACATAGCCGGGGAAGAACTTGCGTTCGGAGTTCACCTTGCGGCCGCGACGGATCTCGACCACGTCTTCGGTCGGAACCAGGATTTCGGAGAAGGCGTCTTCCAGGCCCTGTTGCTTGGCCTGGTCACGCAGCTGCTCGGCGACCTTCTTCTCGAAGTTCGAGTAGGCGTTGACGATGTACCACTTGTGGCGCGGATTGGCGGGCTTTGCGGGCGCTGCATCGGTCATGGGCGCGTCTTTCTCAGGATCCGAGAGCGATGATGTAGCGGAAGGCGTAGCCGAGGCCGGTGTCCACGATCCAGAAGAAGATCGAGGCGATGATGACCATGATGAAGACCATCACCGAGGTGATCCAGGTCTCCTTGCGGCTGGGCCAGACGATCTTGCGGCCTTCGGCGCGCACCTGGCTCAGGAACTGGCCGGGGCTGGTGCGCGGCTTCTTGGGCTCGGGCGAATCGACCGTGATGGCGGCGGCGCCGGCCGCCTGAGGCTTGGCGCCCATCTGGGGCTTCGCGCTGCCTTGAGGCCGCTTGCCGGGAGTTTTGGCCTTGGCCATCAGTTGCTCTTCACACAATTGTTCCTGTCGCCCCAGATGGGAAGTCCCATCCGGAAGCGACAGGGGGGATTGGCAGGAGTTGGGGGACTCGAACCCACGACCCCCGGTTTTGGAGACCGGTGCTCTACCAGCTGAGCTAAACTCCTAGACAACCGCGCAAACCCAAAAGGTCCGTGCGTTCGCCAGAGGGGGGCGTATGCCCGACACCGCCCGCTATTTCAAGGGCGATGTGACACTTGCGATCAGTCTTCCAGATGCGCCGCGATCGCGTCCCGCTCGTCCTGTGCCTTCACCAGTTCCTTGAAGATCAGCTTGTCGATGCGGCGGTCGTCCATATCCACGACCTCGACCTCGAATCGGCCGACCTGCAGCACTTCGCCCTCGTCTGGGACGCGCGAGATCTGGTGCAGAATCAGGCCGGCGACGGTGTGGAAGCCTTCATGCTCGCCAAAGTCCTCGCCCAGCTTGTCAGCCAATTCGTCCAGGTCCGTCTGACCGTCGACAAGCCAGCTGCCGTCGGCGCGCTGATGGATCCAGGCCTGCTCTTCGTCATGGCCTTCATTGAAGTCGCCGGCGATCATTTCCAGGATGTCGGTCGCCGTCACCACGCCTTCGAAGGCGCCGTACTCATCGACGATGAAGGCCATGTGGACTCGCGAGCCCTTCAGGATCTCCAGCGCCTTCAACACCGAAGTCGACTGCGGAATGAAGGCCGGCTCGGCGACCAGCGGTTCGATGTCGAACTTGCCGTTGGTCAGCAGGCTGTCCAGCAGATCCTTCTTGTGAACCACGCCCAGCGGATTATCGACGTCGCTCTCGCGCGCCACCACGATCCGCGAATAGGGGCAAGTGCGAATCTCTTCGCGCAGCATCTCTTCGGGGTCGTCCAGGGCGATCCAGAACACGTCGTGGCGCGGCGTCATGGCCACCCGCACCGGACGGTCGCCCAGGCGCAGGATTTCCTCGATCATCACCTGCTCTTCGGGCTCGATCAGGCCAGCCGAAGTGCCTTCGGCCAGGATGGTCGCCACCTCTTCCTGGGTCACGTCCGAGCCGTCGCGATCCTTGACGCCCAACAGCTTCAGGATGCCCGAGGTGGAGGCGGTCAGCAGCAGAACGAACGGCTTCAACACGATCGCCAGCTTGGAGATCGGCCCGGCCATCTTGGACGCCACCGTCTCAGGGAAGATCAGCGCTAGGCGCTTGGGCACCAGTTCGCCGATGATCAGCGAGACATAGGTGATGCACACAACCACCAGGGCCGTGGCGAAGAATTCGGTATATTGAGCCAGCGCCGGGAAAGCGACTTCCAGAATGCGATCCAGTTCGCCCGCGATGGTCGCCTGACCATAGGCGCCCGCCAGAATGCCGATCAGGGTGATGCCCACCTGAACCGCGGACAGGAACTGAGTCGGTTCTTCCGACAGCTTCAGCGCCGCCCTGGCCCCCCGGTCGCCCCGTTCCGCCCTCGCCTGTAGTTTGGATTTCCGCGAGGAGACGACCGCCAATTCAGTCATGGCGAACAAGCCGTTGAGCACCACCAGGAGCAGAACGACAGCAATAGCGATGAGTAACATCTAGGGGGTTTTGGGGACCGACGCGGCGCGACAGACGGCGTCCGCAGCGCTACATTAGGGCAGGATCGCGACCAGCGCCACGTTTTCCTTTGCGCTCAGCCTGTGCGCCCGGCTTCGACCGAGCCATAAGCGCCCGAAACCGGCCGGCCATCGGCGTCATACTGGGTCGCACAGGCGCTCATGCCCAGCACGGTGCCGATGAAGATACCCAGTCGAATGGCGCGTCGCATTTGGTTACCGAAAGATTAACGTCCGATCCGAACGTAAATCCCGGCCCTCGGTTGCAGGCAATCGTGCTCTCGCGTCACGTGAACTGTCTTACAGCAAAACGGCCCCCGGATTGCTCCGGGGGCCGTTCTGTTACGCGACTTTGTCTTTCGGCCTATGCGCGCCTCGCGGAGGCGCGCGGCTTGAGGCCGTTTCGCTTAGGCGATGATCTTGGCCACGACGCCGGCGCCGACGGTGCGGCCGCCTTCACGGATGGCGAAGCGCAGGCCCTGGTCCATCGCGATCGGGGT
>NZ_JBEPMW010000004.1:0-241922 GCF_040545985.1 Brevundimonas sp. 1080
GATACACTACCGTTTGCCGCGGGATGGAGCAGCCCGGTAGCTCGTCAGGCTCATAACCTGAAGGTCGTAGGTTCAAATCCTACTCCCGCACCCAAAACACCTTAAAGCCCCACCGCCAAAAGCCGTGGGGCTTTCTGCTGTCAAGCGAACAGTCGCCGAGCCGCAGACCTCGCTATCCGAAAAAACTACTGCGGCGCGGGTGGGACAAACGCTCCTGGGTACGAAAGCGGGCGCAACTCCTGGCTGACAACGGGGTTGAGCCAGGATGAAATCGTCTTCCGCCGACACCGATCTTTCCGCCACGGGCCAACAGGTCCTCGTTGGAGGGCCAGCGCCCGAGCAGGACGACGGCAAGCGTTGGAAAATGCCGGCGGCGGCTGTGGCGGCCGGACTTGCCGAGATGAAGACAAAGCGCTCGCAGGTCGTGGTGTTCATCGCCACCAGCGAACGTCGCGCCGATGAGATTGCGGCGGCGCTCTCGCCGATGGTTAAGGACGCCGAGGTGCTGGTCTTGCCGCCTTGGGACTGCCTGCCCTACGACCGCGCCGCGCCTTCGCGAGAAAGTATGGGGCGGCGGATGGCCGTCTTAGCCGCACTGAACGAAGCCAGCGCATGGCCCGTGTTCCTGGTCGCCTCGCCAGATGCGATCGTGCAGCGGACGCCGTCGCGCGAACGGATCAAAGCCCGCTTGTCGCTCGCGGTGGGCGAGGCGCTGGATCGCGAAGTCCTGGAGTCGTTTCTCAGGGATATGGGCTATGCGGCGGATGAGCGGGTCGACGAACCTGGCGAGTACGCTCTGCTTGGCGCGGTGGTCGACGTCTTCCCGCCCGCGTCTGCAACGCCTTATCGCATCGCCGTGGATGAGGCGGACCGGATCATCGAGACCCACGCCTTCGATCCCGTGTCGCAGCGCCGGGGCGCCGAGATCCAGACGATCTGTCTGACCCCGGCGGCTGAGTGGAGCAACCGGTCGCCCGAGGATGACGAGGCCGATCATCAGGAAACGGGCCCGTCGATCGATGCTGAGACCTCCACGACCCTGTTTGATTTCCTCGTCAAGCCGATGATCCTGACTGACATGGGCGTCGAGGATCGGTTCGAACGCATTCGCGCGCATGTGGCCGAAGCCTATGACACGCGCCTGCGGTTCAGCGAGGGCGCGCGTCCTCCGAAACCCGGCAGCCTCTATTTGACGGAAAAGGACGTTCGGCAGGCGTTGAAAGGCGCCAAACCCCTGAGCGTCGAGGGTTGGGCGCCGACGCCGGCCTTCGCGCTGGAGAAGTCGCCGGGGCGGGCCCTGAAACAGTTCGTTGCTAAGCGGCGCGAGGCGGGCGATCGCATCGTCCTGACGGGATTGCCTCATGAGCACAGGATCATTCTGCGCCTGCTGCGCCGCCACGGTATCGATGCGCCCGTGGTGCTGGAGAGCTGGAGCGCGATCGCACCACTGCAGTCCGGGCAGATCGCCGTCGTGACCGCCGATCTGGACACAGGCTTCCGGCAGTCGGCGGCCGGTCTTGTCGTCCTTACGCCTTCGGACATATTCGGCGGCCGGATCGCGCGAGGATCCGGCGGCACGAACGATGCGTTCGGAGAGACCGAACTGCGGTTGGACGACGTGGTCATCCATGAAGACCACGGTCTAGGCGTCCTGAAGGCTTTGGAGCGGGTCGCTGCCGATGGCGTGGAGCGCGACATGCTGCGCATCGAGTATCACGGCGGTGGGACCATTCTCGCGCCGATCGAGGAGTTCGGCAAAATCTGGCGCTATGGCTCGGAGCCGGACGCGGTGTCGTTGGATCGGCTGAACACCCAAGGATGGCTGAAGCGTCGCGCCAAGGTCAGCGCGCAGATCGACGAGGCCGCGGCCGCCTTGTCCGCCCAGGCCGAGGCGCGCGCGGCGCTAAGGACCGAGCCCATCTCCGCGCCGCGTCAGGCGCTGGCCCGGTTCGCCGCCGGGTTCGCCTTCCCCGAAACGGCCGATCAGGCGCGCGCCATCGAGGCGGTCCTGTCGGACCTGGGATCCGGTAAGCCCATGAACCGGCTCGTCTGCGGTGATGTCGGTTTCGGCAAGACCGAGGTCGCCCTGCGCGCTGCGGCGGCCGTGGCCCTTGCCGGCAAACAGGTCATCGTCGTCGCCCCGACCACCGTCCTGGCGCGCCAGCATTTCGAGGTGTTCAAGAGACGGTTCAAGGACACGGACATTCAAATCGGCCACCTGTCGCGCGCCGCAGACAGCGCAGAGGCGCGGGCGGTCAAGGCAGGGCTGGCGGACGGCTCCATGCGCGTCGTGGTGGGTACGCAGGCGCTGGCGTCGAAAGGGTTAGCGTTTTCCAGTCTTGGGCTTGTCATCATCGATGAGGAACACCGCTTCGGCGCGCAGATGAAATCTGCCTTGGCAGAGAAGGCGCCGCATCTGTTGTCGATGTCGGCCACGCCGATTCCAAGAACCTTGCAGAGCGCCATGGTCGGCATTCAGGACGTCAGCCTGATCGCCAGTCCGCCCGCCCGACGCCGCCCCATCCGAACCTTCATGACCCCGTTCGACGCGGGGGCCGTTCGCCTGTCGCTGATGCGCGAGAAGGCGCGGGGCGGGCAGAGTTTCGTGGTCGTGCCGCGGATCGAGGATATGGAACCCTTGGCAGAACGCTTGAACACCCTGACGCCCGAGCTGTCGGTTGTTTCGGCGCACGGTGACATGTCCCCGTCCGTGATCGACGAGGTTATGAGCCGGTTCTCCGACGGCGAGGGGGACGTGCTCCTGGCCACGAACATCATCGAGACCGGCCTGGATGTGCCGCGCGCCAATACGATGCTGATCTGGCGGCCGGACCGCTTCGGCCTAGCGCAGTTGCATCAGCTGCGCGGGCGTGTCGGCCGGGGGCGCCGCCAGGGCTTCACCTATCTGCTTTCCGATCCCGAAACGCCGATGGCGGCGGCGACGGAAGCGCGCTTGCAGACGCTGGAGGCTCTGGACCGACTGGGGGCGGGCTTCGCGATCAGCGGGCGCGATCTGGACCTGCGCGGCGGCGGCGATCTGGTGGGCGAGGAACAGGCCGGACATGTCAGGCTGATCGGCTCGGCCCTTTACCAGGCCGTCCTGGCTCGGGCGCTCGCGGCTGCCAAAGGCGATCCCGATCCAGACCAAGCTTCTCCCAGTCTGAACGTCGGCGCGACAGGGCATCTGCCGGCGGCCTACATCCCCGACGAAACCGTGCGCATCAATCTTTATGCCCGGTTGGCGCGCGCCACGACGGCGGAAGATGTCGATGCCTTGCGAGACGAAGCCGAAGATCGGTTCGGCTCTTTGCCAGACCCCGCAGAGGATCTGTTCACCGGCCGTCGCCTGGCGGCGCTCGCCCGTGATGCCGGCGTCACGGAAATCGTGTCGGGACCGAAGGCGACGGCGTTGCGGATCGCGGCGGCGCGTCGGCGCGGCATGGAAGCGTCCTTTCCGTTGCGCGATGATCGACGCTGGTCCGAGGATCGCATGATCGTCGACGCCGCCAACGACCAACCACATGACACGGCCTTCATTGAAAAGCTTCTGACCGAATTGGCGGCGGCCTGAGGCCAGGGTGGGTTTTAGCCGGTTTCGATGCGCGGGAGCTGTTTGGTGGCAGCAAGTTCCGTGTTGGCGCTGATCGACCACCTGAGCCATCGCGGCAATTCGTCGTAGAAATGATCCGCGCGGAACCGTCACAGCTGGCTTTGCTTTTCCCTTTCACGGGGATCAGGAGATCCGGCAAGGGGCGAGGGTGCAGGTTTGAGTTGGATGCCGTATTGCGGTCCTGCGCCAGCTTTTGGCGAGTGGCGCTGGAATCTTGATCCGATCTTGCTGGCGATCCTCTTCGCAGCCGCTGGCCTGGTCCTTTGGCGGCTGGAAGGGCGGCGGCGCGGCTACGGACTGGCGGCTGTCGCTGTTTTAGCCGTTGGATTTGTGTCTCCGCTGTGCGCCCTTAGCTCGGCGCTGTTCTCGGCGCGGACGGTGCATCATGTGCTGTTGGTCGGCATCGCCGCGCCCTTGCTGGCGGCGGCTCTGCCCATGAGACGATATGGGTCGCTGATCCTGGCGACGGCGGTGCAGGCGGTGGTGTTCTGGGCCTGGCATGCGCCTGACGCCTATGGCGCCGCCCTGTCGAACGATGCGATCTATTGGGTGATGCAGATCAGTCTGCTGGCGAGCGCCGTCTGGTTCTGGTGCGCGGCGCGGTCGGCGTCTGCGCCGGCGGCGGTCATCGCCCTGTTGGCGGCCATGCTGGCGATGGGCCTGCTTGGGGCGGTGCTGACCTTTGCGGGGCAGGCGGTCTATGCGCCCCATGCTTATTCGACCCTGGCCTGGGGCCTGACGCCGCTGGAGGATCAGCAGGCGGCCGGGCTGATCATGTGGGCGCCGGCGGCGGCGCTGTATCTGTTCGCCGCCCTGTGGCGGCTGGGGCGGATGATCGGCCCTGACGCCGAGGCGCATCCGGCATGATCGAAAGATTGTTCAGGCAGCTGCTGGAATGGGCGGCGGGTCACCATGACGAGGGCCGCTACTCGCCCGTCGGCATCGGCTTCCATTGGGTGATGGCGGGGCTGGTGATCTTCCAGCTCGGCTGGGGCTGGTGGATGGGGCGCCAGCCGGTGGGCGGCGCCATGATGGCCGCCTATGACCTGCATTTCGCAATCGGCGTGCTGATGCTGATCCTGGTGATCGGCCGGCTGTCGTGGCGTTTGCTGGCGCCCGACCTGATCAATGATGCGGACAAGCCGGGTTGGGAAAGCATGGCCGCCCATGTGACCCACTATGTCTTCTACATCTGCCTGTTCGGCCTGCCGCTGTCGGGCTGGGCCATGATTTCGGCGACGGATCGGACGCGTCAGCTGGAGACGTTGGGCTTCATTAAATGGCCGCTGCTGCCGCTGCAGGATCTGTCGAACACCCAGCTATGGGCGATCGAGGCGGCGGCGGAATGGATGCACTGGGGACTGGTCATCACGCTGCTGCTGATGATCCCGATCCACGCCGGCGCGGCGCTCAAGCACCATCTGATCGATAGGGACGACGTGTTTCACGCGATGCTGCCGGTCGTGCCGCTGCTTCGACCGAAGCGGACCCGGTGGCAGCGGCGCTGGCGCGCGCTGGAGAAGCGGGTTGCGTCGACAGCCAGGACGCTACGGCGAGGGCTTCTGGGTCCGAAAGCGATTTGACGGCAGCGGCCATCACGCCACGCGGGTCGTTGCGGCGTTTGCCCGCTTTCCAGCGGTCGATCTGTTCCAGCGTGTAGGCGGCGGGCTGACCGGCGATCTGCGGATTGCCGCCTTGGCCCGAGCCTTGCCCGCGGTCGCCGTGACATGAGGCGCAGGCGACGATGCCGCGCGAAGGGGCGCCGTTTAGATAGATTGTGGGCGCAGGCGCCATCGACGCGGGCATTTGCGTCGGCGGCGCGGGCAGGGCGGCGTAGTAGGCGGCGACTTCGCGTCGGCCCTGCTGGTCCAAGGCCTTGGCGATGCGGGTCATGGCGTCGTCGGGACGCAGGCCCGATGCATAGTCTTCCAACTGCTTTTGCAGATAGCCGGCGTCCAGGCCCGCCAGGCGCGGGGCGGCGACCCCATCCCCGCCGCCGTCCAGGCCGTGACAGGTGAAGCAGGCGTTGGCCGCCCCGCCGGCTCCGCCGCTCATGGCGATAACCTGACCATTCGCCGTGAAGGTGCGATCCGTCTGGCCCGGCGTGGAGTCGCAGGCGGCGAGGCCGGTCAGCAGAACAAGGACGGAAAGGGAGGCGCGCACGGCGGTCCAACACCTGCTTATGGCGAAGGTTCCTTGGGGCGATGCGTCGAGGCTCCATGTCGCAGCCGGGAACCTCCTTCCGACAAGGGGATTGCTCTGGCGAAGCTTTGGGGGGCGGATGGGTTTTCGGACGACGGGCGAGGCGATGGGACGACGGGCGGCGGCCTGTGCGCTGGCGCTCGCCCTGTGCGCCTGCGTGGACAAGTCCGACCTGCCTCGGCCGGTGGTTCAGGCCGATGCGGCCGCCGGATTGGCGGTGATCAAGGAGGTCGGTTGTGCCGCCTGTCACCGGATACCCGGCGTCGCCTGGCCCGAGGGCCGGTCCGGCTCGAACCTAGAGGGGTTCGGCGCGCGCCCCCTGATCGCCGGACGCTTGCCGAACCAGCCTGATGTCCTGATCCGCTGGCTGATCGACGCGCCGTCGATGGACCCCGGAACCGCCATGCCGCCCATGCCCCTGACGCAAGACCAAGCCCGCGACGTCGCGGCCTATCTGTACACGCTCGATGAAGACTGACGCCCCTCCCGGAATCGCCGGCTGGCCGCCGCCCGTGCTGGATCCGGCCGGGCCGTTCGCCGGACCGATCCAGACCGTCGCCTGGGTGCTGTTCATTATGGCGGCGGTGGTCATGGTTGTGGTGGCCGCGGCGCTGGGCATCGCCCTGTTCGGGCCGCGCAAGTGGAAGCGGCGGGTCGGCGGCGAGCGACTAATCTGGATTGCGGGACTGGTCTTCCCGGTGGTCGTTCTGACCGGGCTGCTGGTCTATGGGCTGACCACCACGGCGCGGGTGGCCGATGCGCCCAAGCCGGGCGAAATGCGGGTGCGCGTCACTGGCGAAATGTGGTGGTGGCGCGTCGCCTATCTGGATGGTCAGGGGCGCGAGATCGTGCAGGACGCCAACGAGGTCCACATCCCGGCCGGCCAGCCAGTCGTGTTCGAGCTGGAAAGCGCGGACGTGATCCACAGCTTCTGGGTGCCGCGCCTGGGCGGAAAGACCGACATGATCCCCGGCCGCCGCAACTTCATGCGCCTGCAAGCCGATGCGCCTGGGACCTACGGCGGCCAATGCGCCGAATACTGCGGCGGTCCTCACGCCCTGATGGGGCTGGTGGTCGTGGCCCATGCGCCGGACGACTATGTCGCCTGGTTGGCGCGTCAGTCGCGGCCGGCGGTCGTCGTGCCCTCGGCCCAGGGGCCGCTCGCCTTGATCGACCAGGGGCGCAACGTCTTCGCCGCCTCGGGCTGCGCCGCGTGTCACACCATTCGCGGGACCGAGGCGAACGGTCTGGCGGGACCGGACCTGACCCACGTCGGCTCGCGCCAGACGCTGGGCGCCGGCATCCTGCCGAACAATCAGGGGACGATGGCCGGCTGGATTTCGGACAGCCAGAGCCTGAAGCCCGGCAATCGGATGCCGTCCTATGCCGTCCTGTCGGGCCAGGACGTGCGCGCCGTCGCCGCCTATCTGGAAAGCCTGAAATGAGTTCGGAAACCGGGTTCGATCCCGAACTCTACAAACGCTTCCCCACCACCGAAGCCCGGCCCGAGGGCGAGCTGGAGCAGCTCGACGAGGTCTGGTGCGGCCCGCGGCGGCCGTGGGAGTGGATCACGGCGATCAACAACAACTACATTGGCGTCTACTACGTCGGCGCGGCCATGCTGTTCTTCGTGCTGGCAGGCGTCCTGGCGCTGTTGATGCGCACACAGTTGGCCCTGCCGATGACGGGCTTCCTGGCGCAGGAAACCTACAACCAGATCTTCACCATGCACGGCACGGTGATGATGTTCCTGTTCGCGGTGCCCGCGGTCGAGGCGCTGGGCGTGCTGTTGCTGCCGCAGATGCTGGGGGCGCGCGACCTGCCGTTCCCGAGGCTGAGCGCCTACGCCTTCTGGGCCTATCTGGTCGGGGGGCTGTGCTTCTTCGCCTCGCTGTTCTTCGGTCTGGCGCCGAATGGCGGCTGGTTCATGTATCCGCCGCTGACGTCGACGACTTACTCGCCGGGCATCAACGCCGACTTCTGGCTCTTGGGCATCGGCTTCATCGAGATTTCGGCCATCGCCGGCGCCATCGAGATCATCGTCGGGGTGCTGAAGACGCGGGCGCCGGGCATGACGCTGGACAAGCTGCCGATCTTCGCCTGGGCCATGCTGATCTTCGCCTGTATGATCATCATCGCCTTCCCGTCGATCATTTTGTCGACCCTGCTGCTGGAGCTGGAACGCGCCCTGGGCTGGCCCTTCTTCGATGCGGCCAAGGGCGGCGACCCCATGCTGTGGCAGCATCTGTTTTGGTTCTTCGGCCACCCCGAGGTCTACATCATCTTCCTGCCGGCGGCGGGGGCGATGTCGACCCTGATCCCGGCGGTGGCCCAGACCAAGCTGGTCGGATACCGGCTGGTGGTCCTGGCCATGCTGGCGACCGGCTTCATCAGCTTCGGCGTCTGGGCGCACCACATGTTCACCACGGGCATGCCGCAGATCTCGATCAACTATTTCAGCGCCGCCTCTATGGCCGTCAGCGTGCCGGCGGGGGTGCAGGTCTTCGCCTGGATCGCCACCCTGGCGGCGGGCAAGATGCGGTTCAACACGCCCGGCCTGTTTGCCGTCGGGGGGCTGGTGATCTTCGTCATGGGCGGGGTGACCGGGGTGATGGTCGCCATGGTGCCGTTCGACTGGCAGGCCCACGACAGCTATTTCATCGTTGCCCACCTGCATTACGTCCTGATCGGCGGGATGGTCTTCCCGCTGTTCGCCGCCATCTACTACTGGACGCCGATGTCCAGCAGCCGGCCGCTCAGCGAGCGGTGGGGCAAGTGGATCTTCTGGCTGATGTTCGTCGGTCACAACGTCACCTTCATGCCCATGCACCTGACCGGGCTGATGGGCATGCCGCGCCGGGTCTATACCTATCTGCCGGATCGGGGCTGGGACCTGCCCAATATGATCTCGACCGTCGGCTCCTTCATGTTCGGCCTGGCGGTGGTGCTGTGGATGATCGACATGATCCGCAACTTCCGGCCCTTCGGCGAGAAGGACGCGGGCAATATCTTTGGCGGGCCAGGGCTGGAGTGGCTGCCCGCCGGCCGCTACTCGCTGCGGTCCGTCCCGGTGATCAAGAGCCTGTATCCGGTGTGGGACCAGCCGAACCTGGCGCGCGATGTCGAGGCCGGCCGCTACTTCCTGCCCGGCGCCCCGCGCGGCGAGCGAGAAACCATGATCACAAGTCCGATCAACGCCGAGCCTCAATATCTCCAGCGGATGCCCCGGCCGTCCAGCTGGTATGTCTGGGGCGCGATCTTCACCGCCGGATTCTTTTTGATCCTGACGATCCAGGCCTATGTCGCCTCCTTGGTCAGCGGCGTGCTGGCTGTCTACTGCATCCTCAAATGGTGCTGGGGACTGGATCGGCCCGGCGGTCCCGCGACGGTGGACGTCGGCGGCGGTGTGCGACTGCCGACCTATGTGTCCGGCCCCAGCAGTCACGGCTGGTGGGCGATGGTCATCACCCTGATCGTGTCGGGCATGGTCGCGATCATGGCCTGCTTCTCCTACGTTTTCCTGTGGAGCCGGCGGCCGGACCTGTGGCAGGCGCCGCCTGAGATCGGCTCGCTGCCTTTGACCCTGGGTCTGCTGGCGGCCGCCGGACTCGGCGCCTGGGCCTCGCAAGGCGCGCTGAAGCTGGACCGGCCGCGCAGCGCCGGCATCGCCGCCATTCTGATGCTGGTCGCTACCCTGGCGGCGGGCGGCGCCTTTGCGGCCGAGGCCTCGGCCTGGTGGAGCTCGGGCCTTCGCCCCAACGCCTCCAGCCAGGGCGCGACCGTCTACGCGCTGTTGGCCTGGCAGGGGACATTCGTCGGCATTTCATTGTTGATGGGGCCGTTCGTCCTGCTGCGCTGGCTTTGCGGCCTGGTGTCGTCCCGCCATCCGGCGACGTTCGAAGTGGTCGCCCTGTTCGTAGCCTTCACAGCGGTTCAGGGCGCGGCGACGACCCTTCTGATCCGCCTGTTCCCAGGCGTCGGCGCATGAGGTTCTGGCTGCTGATGCTGGGCGGCCTCCTGATCTGGGCCGCGCATTTCATGGGCCTGTATCTGCTATCCAGCGCCGCCGACGTGGCGCGTGGGGATGCTGGCGCCTGGAACGTCGCCGGCTATGGCTTCAGCCTGGTTTGCCTGCTGGCCATTGCGGCCTTGTGTTGGAAAAGCCTGATCGCCCTGCGTACGAAGCCTGAGCCAACTCAAGCCTTCGGCTTGCGCGTAGCAATCGCCGCAGGTCTGCTCTCCGGGATCGGCGTCATCTTTCAAACCTTGGTGTTGATCGTGGGCGCCTGAAGGTTTGTGGCCGTGACCTCCACGACCGACTTGTCCGCCGTCAAGTAGCCAATAGCGGCTCCATTCTGTGCCGCAGGTGTTTTTACGACAATGACTGGCGCTTCTATTTATCCCATGACGCCCGATGGCCGATATTTTGTGGTGCGGGGTCGGCTTTGGCGGTGCTCAAATCCCAACCTGACGGCTGAAAGGCGCGATCAGCTGGTGAGTGACCTGATGTCAGCGCGTCGGGCGGTGCGCTCAGCCTTGGCGTCAGAGGACAGCAATGCCTTGGCTGTCGCTCGGCGGAGCGTGCACGAAGCCAAGGTCGGACTGGGTGAGAGGGGGCCGGTTTGGTGGGCCTATGGCTCGCCCGATCTCAATCGGCGCATGGTTCGAAATACGTCTTATAAAGACTGGTTCAAGGGTTTGGGCGGCACGCAGGAATGACGTAATGGGCTGTTAGATCGAAGCGTAGAACACGATGTTCAGACCGCGATGGCGGAACTGGCCGCCGGTCCGCGCGCTTGCCTGAGGTCGATAGGGATTGCTCGCCATGACATTTAAAGCACGTGAATTGCGATCGATGGTGGACGACGGGGGCGGATTGATCCTGTCGCTTGAAGACGTCGTCCTCAATGAGCCCGGACCGGACGAAATCATCGTTCGGGTCGAAGCAGCCCCAATCAATCCGAGCGATTTAGGTTTGCTGCTAGGGCCTGCGGACGCGGCTTCTATTCGTTTAGATCGTTCAGGTGGCCGGCTGCGGCTTCGGCTTGACATACCGGCGCCGCGGCGGGGCGGCGTCGCCGGCCGGATCGGTCAGTCGCTCCCGGTCGGCAATGAAGGTGCGGGGACCGTCATCGCCGCCGGCGATCAGGCCAAGGACTGGATCGGCCGTCGGGTCGGCATGATCGGGGGCGGCATGTACGCCGATCTGAGAAAGATCAAAACGCGCGACGCCCTGCCGCTTCCCGAGGGCGTGACGGCCGCTCAAGGCGCGGCGCTGACCGTCAATCCGATGACCGCGCTCGGCTTCGTAGAGACTGCCAGGGCCGAAGGACATTCCGCGATCGTCCATACTGCGGCCGCGTCCAGTCTGGGTCAGATGCTTCAGCGGGTATGCGCGCAAGATGGCGTGCCGCTGGTCAATATCGTGCGTTCTGACGATCAGGTGCGATTGTTGAAGGATGCGGGGGCGAGCCATGTCCTGAACAGCCACGATGAGGACTTTCGAACCCAACTCGTTGACGCCGTCACTGAAACCGGGGCCACAGTCGCGTTCGACGCCATCGGCGGCGGATCGCTGGGCAACGAAATCATGCGGGCGATGGAACGTGGCGCGGTCAACCGCATGACCGAATACAGCCGGTATGGATCGTCGATGTTCAAACAACTGTATGTGTACGGCGCGCTCGACACTTCGCCGATGGTGCTGGACAGGCTGGCGTTTGGTTTCCAGTGGAGCGTATCCGGTTGGCTGCTCACACCCTTCATGCAGAAGGCCGGCGCCGAAACGATTTCTCGAATGCGTAAGCGAGTCTTCGACGAACTGACCACCACCTTCGCGACGCGTTATACACGCACGATCGGGCTCGCCGAAGCGTTAGAGCCCGAGGTTTTGCGCGCCTACGAGCACAAGGCGACGGGCGAGAAGTTCCTGATCGATCCGAGATTGGATTGAACATCAATCACCGAAGTCGCCGGGAGACCGTCATCTTCGTCAGATCGTCGGCGCCGTCAAAATAGAATGCTATAAACTTCTCGCGACAACGAGGTCTGTCCCGCTTCGTCGCTCTGTCGCAATCTTTTAGCCCGCGTACCAATCGCGGAGCATTATCCGGGTGGCTCTCTTGGAGCTAAACTGCTCCACTCCTTCGTCGGGAGTGATAGAGAGTGGGCATGTTGAAAGTCCGCGCGCTGCTTACGGCCTGTGCCGACCGTCCCACCAGTTCAGCCTGCTCTGGCTGTGGCGCGCGCGCCTTCAGCATCTGCGCCGCGTTGTCGGAGGCCGATCTTGGGCAATTGGACTCCATCGCCGAGCGGGTCGTGCTGGCGGCGGGCGATGTCATGGCGAACGAGGCCGAACCGGCCGTGAACGTCTTCAACATCACATCGGGCGCGGTCCGGATTTACAAGCTGCTGCCTGATGGTCGCCGCCAGATCACCGGTTTCCTGTTCGCCGGGGATTTCATTGGACTGACGGCGGGGGCGACCTACGCCTTCTCTGCTGAGGCGATTGAGGACACGACCGTGTGTCGCTTCCGGGCCTCGGAGTATCGCGCCTTGGCGCGAGAGCGGCCCAGTCTGGAAGCGGCCTTGCTGAGCCGGGCGATGCATGAGCTGACGGCGGCGCAGGATCAGATGCTTCTGCTCGGTCGCAAGACCGCGCGTGAACGCTTGGCCAGCTTTCTGGTGACGATGCTTTCGCGCGATCCCTTGCGTCCGTCCGGCGATAACGCTGTGCGACTGCCGATGACCCGATCCGAGATCGCGGACTATCTCGGACTGACGATCGAGACCGTCAGTCGCGAGCTGACCAAGTTGAAGACCAGCGGGGTCATTCATGCCGTCTCTCTGCACGACTTGCGGATCGAGCGCCCTGACCGCCTGAAAGACATGGCGAACGGCGCATCCTAGGCGGCCAAATCATCCGGAGGGCAGGTCAGACGAAGATGTCCGTCGCTGCCCAGCCCTTCGACCCGAATGGAGCGGTCGCAGAGCGCCATCGGCGACGCCCGGTGGCTGACCAAGATCAGGCCTTGCCCCCGCGCGACCAAGCGGTTCTGAAGGCGGCCCAGGACCTGGGCCTCCGTCGCGGCGTCCAGGCCTTCCGTCGGTTCGTCCAGCACCAGCCAGGGCGCATCGCGCAGATAGGCGCGCGCCAGGCCAAGGCGCCGTCGCTCCCCGCCGGATAGCCGCTCGCCGTTCGGTCCGACCGGGGTATCCAGCCCCAGCGATTCGGCGCGAACTCGGTCGCCCAGCGCCGCGTCGTCCAGCGCCGCCCACAGGGCTGCATCGTGGGCGGGCCCTGCCAGCAGCAGGTTCTCGCGCACCGATCCGTTCAGCAGACGAACGTCCTGGGCCGCATAGGCGAACAACTGGCGCCGATCCTCCGGCGCGATGTCCACGGCGTCTATTCCAACCAGCCGCATCTCGCCGGCCTGGGGCGTCCGCAGCCCGATCAGGCGTTCGATCAGCGTCGTCTTGCCAGCGCCGGATGGCCCCAAGACGCCGAGGCGATAGGGCGGCGCGAGCTCAGCGCCAAGGTTTGCGAGACCGAGCGCCGCGCCGCTGGGCGCCTGGCCATGACAGGGGGAGGCCGTGGGCATGGCGGCGTCGAGGCGAGACAGGGCCTGGGCGGCGGAGCCGTTCTGGTGGAGGGCGACGACCAGTCCCCCGGCGGATTCGACGCCCATGACCGCCGCCAGAGCTGCCAGTGCGATCAGAGGCAGATCGGCGGGGAATGCGGCGGGGATGACGACGCCGACCGCGAGGGCGCTCGCCGCCGCCTGCCACACGGCCATCCAGCCGCCCGAGCGGGTCAGGGCGATCTGCGCCGCGTCGTGATCGGCGGCGACCTGCGCGACCTGCGCGCACGCCCAGTCGTCAAGACCGTAGGCCTTCAGCTCGGGCGCGGCGGCCTCCAATGCGGCGAGGCGATCCTTTACCGCGCCTGCGCCGGTCTGCACCGCTCGGCCGGCGGGATCGGCGAGGCGGCGGGCAATTAGAACGCCGCCCAGAACGGCTACAATCATCACGACGAACAGGGCCGCGCCGGCCAAGGGGGAGGCGAGGCCGGCCAGCAACACGGCGGAAACGGCGCCGGCGCCCAGGCTCCAGGGCGCCGAGCGGCGCACGAAGAGGGTCTGAACCGCGTCCACGTCCTGAACCAATCGGGCGGAGACCTCACCGGACGACAGGTTCAGTGCGCGCTCGGCCGGGCCTGTGGCGAGGGCGTCGAACAACTGTGGGCGCAGGCGGGCCAGCGCCTTCAGGGCAGCCTCATGGCCCGCAAAGCGCTCAACATAGCGCCCGCCGGTGCGGACGATGGCCAGCAGGCGGATGATGGCGCTGGGCATCATGTAGTTGAAGCTCTGGGCGGCCGCCGCGCTCGCCAGGCCCGCAAAGGCTGCGCCCGTGATGAACCACCCCGACAGCCCCAATAGACAGACGGCCGCCAATGAGACGACAGCGCCGCCGGCCGCAGCGAGTTGAAGTCGGGCGCGTTGGGCTTGAATCTGCGCGGCGATCAGGCCGGCGATGCGCGACGGGACTCTCATAACGTCACCACGCGGTCGGCCAGGGCGGCGACGGCTGGCGAGTGGGTGGCGATCAGGGTGGTGCGGCCGCGCGCGGCTTGACGGATGACGTCCAGTATGGCGTGTTCGGAGACCGGATCCAGATTGGCGGTCGGCTCGTCGAGCACGAGAAGCGGCGCCCGCTTCAGGATGGCGCGGGCGAGGCCCAGGCGACGGCGTTCGCCGCCCGAAAGGCCGCCGCCGCGCTCGTCGATGCGGCGATCCAGATCGCCGGACAGGCCGGCCGTGCGCGCCGCCATGACGATGCGGCCGGGGCAGGCGGTGCGATCCGCCAGGGCGATGTTCTCGGCCAGGGTCCCAGGCGTCACGATCGGGTGCTGGCTGGCCCAGGCGACCCGCCCGGCGATATCGCCGCACTGGCTGAGCCGCGCGCCGCCCACCTCGACCTCGCCGCGCGTCAGGGGCGCGAGGCCGAGCAGCAGATGCAGGAGGCTGGACTTGCCCGCGCCGCTGGCGCCCATCACCGCCACGATCTGGCCCGGCGCAATGTCGAGGTCGAACCCGTCGATGACTGGCGCTGAGCTTTCATAAGCGATGGCGACATCGCGGAAATGGATGGCGGGCGCCAGGTCGCCGATGGGCGTGCGCTGGGCGGGGCGCGGGTCTGGCGTGATCAGGGACGGAGCTGCTGCCTCGGCGGCCTGGCGATCATGATAGGCGGCCGCCAGGCGGCGCAGCGGCGCATAGACTTCGGGCGCCAGGGCCAGAACGAAGAAGGCGCGCGACAGGTCCAGGGTCTCGGGAACCGGAAAGGGCAGCAGCCGCAACAGGTTGAAACCGCAATAGACGGCGATCAGCGCGACCGACAAAGCCGAGAAGAATTCCAGCACGCCCGACGACAGGAAGGCGATGCGCATGACCCTGGCTGTCCGGCGCTCCAGCTCGTCCGAGGCCTGGGCGATCTGCACCGTCGTGCGGCCCACGGCGTCGAAGGCGAGAATGGCGGGCAGGGTGCGGATACGGTCGATGAACAGGCCGGACAGCCGCTCAAGCGCCTGAAACTGACGACGGCTTTCGCCTGCCGCGGCCGTGCCCGCCAGGGCCATGCCGACGATGAACGGGAACAGGGTGAACAGCAGGATGCCCGCCGACACCGGGCTGGCGATCGCGGCGGCGGCGATGATCAGCAGCGGCGAAACCCCGGCAGCGAGGCGCAGAGGAGCAAACCGCGAAAAGTAGCCGTCCACCGCACCGACCCCCTCGACCAGGGCCGTCATCTGCGCGCTGGATCGCCGTCCTCGCCCGAACAGGTCCGACAGCAGTCGGCCTCGGACATCGGTCTTTATCGCCCGACCCAACTTCGCTCCGACGCTCACGGCGGCCTGGCCGATCAGGCCCCGCGCGGTCAGACTGAATACGGCTAAAGCCAGCCACGGCGCGGCGGCGGCTGGCGATACGGGCAGCCTGGAAATCGTCAGGGCCAGGCCTGCCGCGAAGCCGATCGCAGGCGCGACGTCCGCAATGGTCAGCACGCCGGTCAGCAGCGTCAGCCGCCTCCACGGACGACCGATCTGCTTCAGCCAGGCGGCCGCAGAGGCAGGGGCGATTGGCACGGCGCTCATCAACGGACTCCAGCGCTCGGCGCAGGCCGCGCGCCATTGGGCAAAACGTCGTTGGACGAAATGTCCAAGGACCAAGCGTCCAATAGGGGCCGGCGTTTGTCGGCGCTTTGATCGAGATCAAGGCGGGCGTCCTGCCCACCTTCTACGGCCATCGAAACGTCGGTCGAGCAGACCGATTCCTCGGAGCAACGCCATGATCGACCTCGCGGTCGTCGACCTGTCCCGGCTGCAGTTCGCGCTGACGGCCCTTTACCACTTCCTCTTCGTGCCCCTGACGCTGGGGCTGTCGTTCATGCTGGTCATCATGGAGTCGATCTATGTGATGACCCGCCGGCCCATCTGGCGGACGATCACCCGGTTCTGGGGCGTCTGCTTCGGCATCAACTTCGTGCTGGGCGTCGCGACCGGCATCACCATGGAGTTTCAGTTCGGCATGAACTGGAGCTACTACAGCCACTATGTCGGCGACATCTTCGGCGCGCCGCTGGCCATCGAAGGGCTGATGGCCTTCTTCCTGGAGGCGACCTTCGTCGGCCTGATGTTCTTCGGCTGGGACAAGCTGAAGCCGCACGCCCACTTGTTCGTCACCTTCATGGTCGCGCTGGGCACTAATCTGTCGGCCCTGTGGATCCTGATCGCCAACGGCTGGATGCAGAACCCGGTCGGCGCCGCCTTCAATCCCGACACGATGCGGATGGAGGTCACGGACTTCATGGCCGTGTTGTTCAACCCGGTGGCCCAGGCCAAGTTCGTTCACACCGTCTCGGCCGGCTATGTCTGCGCCTCGGTCTTCGTTCTGGGCGTCTCGGCCTTCTATCTGCTGCGTGGCAAGCACGTCGGCTTCGCCAAGCGGTCGATGACGGTCGCCTCGGCGTTCGGTCTGGCGGCGTCGCTGTCGGCCGTCGTGCTGGGCGACCAGTCCGGCTACAATCTGACCGATAACCAGAAGATGAAGCTCGCCGCTCTGGAGGCCATGTGGCACACCGAGCCTGCGCCCGCCGGTCTGACGCTGATCGGCGTTCCCTCGATGAAGGACCGCGAGACCCATTTCGGCGTTCACGTGCCGTGGATCATGGGGCTGATCGCGACCCGCACCATCGACAAGCCCGTCGAAGGCATCTTCGAACTGGTCGCCACGGCCGAGGACCGCATCGAATCCGGCGTCATCGCCTATGATGCGCTGGAGAAGGTCAAGGCGAACCCGGCCGATCCCGTCGCGCGCGGCGTGTTCGAGACCCACCGCCGCGACCTGGGCTATGGCCTGCTGCTGAAGCGCCACGTCGCCGATCCCCGCCAGGCCACGCCGGCGCTGATCCAGCAGACGGCATGGGAGACGGTGCCGAACGTCCCGGCCCTGTTCTGGAGCTTCCGCATCATGGCGGGCATCGGGATGTTCATGATCGCCCTGTTCGGTACGGCCTTCGTGCTCTGCACCCTGCGCAAGCATCATACGAAGTGGTTCCTGCGGTTAGCCGTCCTGGCCATCCCGCTGCCATGGATCGCCATCGAGTTCGGTTGGATCTTGGCCGAGTTCGGCCGCCAGCCCTGGGCGGTGGAGGGCGTGCTGCCCACATTCCTGGGCGCCTCGTCCCTGACCGTGCCGCAGCTTTGGGCCACGATCGTCGGCTTCACCCTGCTGTATGGCGCGCTGGCGGTGGTCGAGGTGCGGCTGATGCTCTTCGCCATCAAGAAGGGGCCGTTCCACGAACAGGAGACGTTCGGCGAACCCAGCCCCGAAGCGCCCGCCGAGCGCGTTCCCGCGCCCGCCGTGGCCTGACCCAAGACCTTAGGACATCCGACAATGGATCTTCCCCTCGACTTCGCCACGCTTCGCCTGATCTGGTGGGGGCTGCTGGGCGTGCTTCTGATCGCCTTCGCCCTGACCGACGGTTTCGACCTGGGCGTCGGCGCCCTTCTACCCTTCGTCGCCAAGACGGATGAGGAGCGCCGCATGGTGATCAACACCGTCGGCGCCACATGGGAAGGCAACCAGGTGTGGTTCATCCTGGGCGGCGGCGCGATCTTCGCCGCCTGGCCCTTCGTCTACGCTGTCAGCTTCTCGGGCTTCTACCTGGCCATGTTCCTGGTGCTGTCCGCGCTGATCCTGCGGCCGGTGTCGTTCAAATATCGCTCCAAGCGGACGTCGCCGAAGTGGCGGTCGTTCTGGGACTGGTGCCTGTTCATCGGCGGCTTCGTTCCGGCTCTGGTGTTCGGCGTCGCGGTGGGCAACGTCCTGCTGGGCGCGCCCTTCCATCTGGATGGCGACCTGCGGTCCTTCTACGACGGTACGCTGCTCGGCCTGTTCACCCCCTTCAGCCTGATCGCCGGCCTGTTGTCGGTGGCCATGCTGGTCCTGCACGGCGCGGCCTGGCTGTCGGTCAAGGCCGAGGCCGGCCCGGTGATGGAGCGGGCGCGCCTGTTCGGGACGGTCGCTGCTGTTCTGGCCCTGATCCTGTTTGCGGTCGGCGGACTTTATGTCGCCTATGGCGGCCTGGGCTACCGGATCACCGGCGCGCTGGACGTCAACGGCTTCTCCAATCCGCTGCGCACGACGGTTCAGGCCGCGCCCGGCGCCTGGCTGGACAACTACGGCCGCTATCCGTGGATGCTGATCGCACCGGCCCTGGGCTTCCTGGGCGCGCTGGTCGGCTTGGTCGGCATGTGGCGGCGGTCCGCGCCCCTGGCGTTCGGCGGATCGTCACTGTCGGCCGTCGGCATCATCTCCACCGTCGGCCTGTCGATGTTCCCGTTCATCCTGCCCAGCTCGGTCAATCCTCAGTCCAGCCTGACGGTGTGGAACGCCTCGTCCAGCCATCTGACCCTGTTCATCATGCTGATCTGCACGGCGATCTTCCTGCCTCTGGTGCTGCTCTACACCGCCTGGGTCTATCGCGTGCTGTGGGGCCGGACGTCGACCGCCGCCCTCAAGACCAATCCCGACCTGTACTGAGCCTTGGGAGCGCAGAACCATGTGGTATTTTTCCTGGATCCTGGGGCTCGGCCTGGCCGTCGGTTTCGGCGTGCTGAACGGCCTGTGGCACGAGTTCCATCTGTTTGACGAAGGCGACGCCGGCCTGTCCACGCCCGACGCATCGAAAGAGGGCGATGTTCCTCTCTAGCCCCGCGCGCCTGTCCGTTCGCGACCTGATCGCGCGCTATGACGCCCATGCGCCACGCTATACCTCCTATCCGACGGCGGCCCAGTTCACGCCTGCCGTCGGACCCGGCGAGTGGGCCGATTGGCTGGGGCGCGCGCCCTCCGATCAGCCGTTCTCGCTGTATCTGCACCTGCCGTTCTGCAAGCGGCTGTGCTGGTACTGCGGCTGCAACACCCGGGCGGTGAACCGGGCGGGCGTCATTTCCAGCTATGTCGATCTGCTGCTGCGCGAGGCGGATCTGGTTCTGGCCCGGATCGGCCGACCGGTCCGTGTTGGCTCGATCCATCTGGGCGGCGGCACCCCGAACATGCTGTCGCCGGACGATCTGGAACGACTGTTCGCCGGTCTGTCCGCGCGGTTCGACCTAGGCGACTGTTTCGAGGTCGCCGCCGAGTTGGATCCCGAAGTCCTGACGCAGGAGTGGGTCGAGGCGGCGGGCCGCATCGGCCTGAGCCGCGCCAGTCTGGGGGTGCAGGACCTGTCGCCGCGTGTCCAGGCGGCGGTGAACCGGCCCGAGCGTTTCGAGACCATCCGCTGGGCGGCCGAAGCCTTGCGGGGGCAGGGCGTGACCTCCCTCAACCTGGATCTGATGTACGGCCTGCCGCTTCAGGCCGTCGAGAACGTCATCACCACCCTGGGCCAGGTCACGACGCTGAGGCCCGAACGGATCGCCCTGTTCGGCTATGCCCATGTCCCGTGGATGAAGCCGCATCAGCGGTTGATCAACGACGCCGACCTGCCGGATGCCGAAGCGCGCTTCGCCCAAAGCCAGGCGGCGGCGCGCTATCTGGTCGGTAAGGGATGGCAGGCGATCGGGCTGGATCATTTCGCCCTGCCGCACGACGGGTTGGCGGTGGCGGACCGGGCCGGACGCCTGCATCGCAACTTCCAGGGCTACACCACCGACGCCGCAGAGGTGCTGATCGGCCTGGGCGCCTCGTCGATCAGCCGCACGCCCAAGGGTTTCGTTCAAAACCACGCGCAGGAACTTGACTGGCGCCGCGCTGTCGAGGCCGGCGACCTACCCGTCGCGCGAGGCGTCGCCCTGACCGAAGGCGACGCGTTCGTGAGCGAGATTATCGAGCGGCTGATGTGCGATTTCGTCGTTGATCTTGCGCCCATCGTTCGACGTCGCGGTCGAGGCCTGTCGGACGTCGCCGGCGCCTGGTCCCTGTTGGAGCGCTTCGTCGACGATGGTCTGGTGCGGATCGAGGGGACGGTGGTGGCGGTGACCGACCTCGGCCGTCCGTTCGTCAGGGCGGTTTGCGCCGCCTTCGATCCCTGTGCGGCGGCTCTTCAGCAAAGGCATGCGCGGGTGGTGTGAGTGGACAGATTGTCCACCCCCTGAACGATTTGCGCTGGATCAAGGCCGAGGCGTCCACCGGGGCGCACACCCTGCTCAGACGCCTGACGAAGGCCGCACGAGGCGGCCAGGGCGTCGGGGATCAGAAGATGAATACCAAGACCCTGCTGCTTGCCGCCGTCGCCTTCACCGCATGCGCCGCGCCAGCCCTCGCTCAGACATCCGTTGCCTGGGAGGCGCCGCAGAAGGGCGACTTCCTGGTGAGCGGGCGCGTTACCGACGTCTTCTCCCAAGCCGATGACGCCATCACCACAGCCGCGGGCGCCGACACCGGCCTGAAGGTGGATGTGGGCGACAGCGTCATGCCGACCCTGGGCTTCACCTACTTCCTGACCGATCACCTCGCGGTCGAGGCGATCCTGGGCACGACCCAGCACGAGATTCGCGCCCAAGGCGGCGCGACGGACGTGGCCGTGCATGAGACCTGGGTCCTGCCGCCGGTGGTCACCCTGCAATACCGCCCGCTGAGTCAGGGCCGCGTCAGCCCCTATGTCGGCGCGGGCGTGAATTACATGCTGTTCTACAGCGGCAAGGACAAGAACGGCTTCACCGTCGATCTGGACGACGGTTTCGGCTACGCGCTCCAAGCGGGCGCGGACGTCGGCATTCAGGGGCCCTGGAGCCTAAACCTTGACGTCAAGAAGGTCTGGTTCGAAACCGACGCCAAGATCAACGACGGCGCCCTGAAGTCCAGCGTGACCCTCGATCCGTGGGTCTTGTCGTTGGGCGTCAGCCGCAAGTTTTAGCTGGAGCCCCTAGGGGTCGCCGACCTTTGTCCCATTGACTGAAACACCGATGCGGCGCTCTTTTTCCGAAAGAGCGCCAGGGAACATCAATGGTCGCGCAAACGGGAAACGGCCACGGCAAGCTGATAAAACAGGCGCTGGACGCCGCCGGAGGTGAGGCGCGTTCGGCCCTGGCGGCGTCATGGCGACGGTCGATGTCGCTTTATGGGCTCGATCCCGAGGATGAAGGCCGACCGAACACCCTGACAGACCAGGAGTTGCGCGAAGCCCGTGACGCCATGGAGCCGATGACAAGGGCGGCTCAGGATTCGCTTGACCGCCTGTTCCTGGCTGTCGGCGACACCGGATGCTGTGTTCTTCTCACCAACGCTGAAGGGGTGACCCTGGAACGGCGAGGCGCAGCGGCGGATGATGAAATCTTCCGCCGCTGGGGCTTATGGCCCGGCGCGGTCTGGTCTGAGGCGGTTGAGGGTACAAACGGCATCGGCACGGCTTTGGCCGAGCGTCGGCCGCTGACCATACATCGCGATCAGCATTTTCACACCCGTAACACGGCGCTGAGTTGCACCAGCCATCCCATCTACGGTCCAACAGGGCGGCTGGCGGGCTTGTTGGACGTCTCGTCGTGCCGGGCCGATGCGACGCAGGGCGTATTGGGGTTGATTGCGGCGGCGGTGGCGGATGCTGCGAGAGCGATCGAGGCGCAAACCTTCCGGCAGGCCTTTCCCCACGCGCGCATCGTGCTGACCGACGATGCGGCCGGACGAAACACGGCGGCTCTGCTGGCGGTTGACCAGGACGATCTGGTGGTTGGAGCGACGCGGGCCGCACGCCTTGCGCTCGCGATCACCGACGACCGGATCGCGAACCAGCTCGCGGCATCGGAGGTGCTGGGCGTAGGCCCCGTAGAAGCCGATCTTCTGAACGCCGAACGCGGCGCGGTGCGTCGCGCGCTAGCCTTGAGCGGCGGCAATGTCTCGGCGGCCGCGCGCGCGCTCGGGGTCAGCCGCGCGACCCTGCACCGTAAGCTGCACCGGCTAGGCCTCTGTAACGCACCTTAGCAAGTGATCTGTCGCAGTTATGCGACAGGTTTGCGCCGCAGCATGGCAGCGGCGTATGGCGTTACGCTCTCGGCGGGATGACCTTCTGATCCAACGACGTCGACAATCGACGCCAGAGGACAACGCAGGAGGCCTTCATGACCAAGCCCGAATTCATTCGCGCCGCGACCCCCAAATTCAAGGCGCGCTACGACAACTTCATCGGCGGACGCTGGGTCCAGCCCGTCAACGGCCGCTATTTCGAGAACACCTCGCCGGTGAATGGCCGGGTCCTGTGCGAGGTCGCACGATCGAACGCGGCCGACGTCGAACTGGCTCTGGACGCCGCTCACGCCGCCAAGGACGCCTGGGGGCGAACCAGCGTCGCCGAACGCGCCGTCCTCCTGAACAAGATCGCCGACCGGATCGAGGCCAATCTGCAAGCCGTCGCAGAGGCGGAGACTTGGGACAACGGAAAGCCTGTGCGCGAGACGACGGCCGCCGACATCCCCCTCGCGATCGACCATTTCCGCTATTTCGCCGGCTGCATCCGGGCCCAGGAAGGCGGAATCTCGGAACTGGACCACGATACGGTCGCCTATCACTTCCACGAGCCGCTTGGCGTGGTGGGGCAGATTATCCCCTGGAACTTCCCAATCCTGATGGCGGCCTGGAAAATCGCCCCGGCCCTGGCGGCGGGCAACTGCATCGTGCTGAAGCCGGCAGAACAGACTCCGGCGTCTATCCTCGTGGTGATCGAACTGATCCAGGACCTGCTGCCGGCCGGCGTGCTGAACATCGTGTCGGGCACGGGGGCCGAGGTGGGCGAGCCGTTGGCCACCAATCCTCGCATCGCCAAGATCGCCTTCACCGGCTCGACCGCCGTCGGCCAAAAGATCATGGGCTATGCGACCCAGAACCTGATCCCGGTGACGCTGGAGCTCGGCGGCAAGTCGCCGAACATCTTCTTCAAGGATGTGATGGATCACGACGACGCCTATCTGGACAAGGCGCTGGAAGGGTTCGCCATGTTCGCGCTCAATCAGGGCGAGGTCTGCACCTGCCCCAGCCGCGCTTTGATCCATGAGGACATCTATGAGGCCTTCATCAAAAAGGCGATCGCCCGGGTGGAGTCCATCGTCCAAGGCGACCCTCTGGATCCGGCGACCATGGTGGGGGCGCAGGCGTCGACCCAGCAGCTCGACAAGATTCTCGGCTACCTGAAGCTCGGCAAAGAGGAGGGCGCTGAGGTTCTGACCGGCGGCGATCAGGCCGCGCTCAAAGACGATCTGGCCGGCGGCTATTACATCAAGCCCACCGTGTTCAAAGGCACCAACGACATGCGGATCTTCCAAGAGGAAATCTTTGGTCCGGTCCTGGCGGTGACGACCTTCAAAACCTTCGAAGAGGCTATGAAAATCGCCAACGACACCGAATACGGCCTGGGCGCCGGGGTGTGGTCGCGCGATATGAACACTGCTTACCGCGCCGGTCGCGCCATACAGGCGGGCCGCGTCTGGACCAACTGCTACCACCACTATCCTGCCCATTCGGCCTTCGGCGGCTACAAGAAGTCGGGCATTGGGCGGGAGAACCACCGCATGATGCTGGACCACTATCAGCAGACCAAGAACCTGCTTGTCAGCTACAGCCCCGACAAGCTGGGCTTCTTCTGATCTGCGCGCAGGATGGCCGATCTAGGATTGGCCATCCTGCATGTAGACATTTTGAGGCCCGCTGGGTTTCAGGCTTCGATCGCGAAGGAATGGCGCGGGGAAAGAGGGTTACAGCAAAGGGCTTGGATCGCAACAAATATTATTTCGAGTACTGCATGCTACTGTGCCCTATCGGGAGCGCTCCCCTAACCAAAAGCTTTCGGGCGTCTGGTGATGAGATGCGATCCAAGGGCTGTTAACCGAGCGAAATCTTACCGTAGCATCCTGGTCATTTTCGACCCCCCCGACGCCGAGGTCGTATTCCAGCATCATCGGTCTTTGCGCCATCAGGCTCGTATTTGCAGTTCTCGGTTGGAGGCCTCCGGCAGTACTATTTGAATACGCTGCTTAAAGGTGAGTGATCCGGACAGAGGAATGCGAGGCGAACACGCAACAGGTGAACCATTTCCCGTTCAGACGGTTAGCCAAGCCAGACTTTACGGAGAGGGCTGGCATGAGCACCCATGGACTGAAGGATGCGGTCGTTCGACCGTTGCATTGGCTATTGCTGGCGTTCCCGATCGCGCTGTTCACCTTCGCCCTGGTCACCGACATCGCCTATCTGAAGACGGCCGAGGTCCAGTGGACGAACTTCTCGGCCTGGCTGATCACCGGAGCGCTGGTGTTCGGCGGTGTCGCAGGCCTGTTTTCGATCTTTGATTTCGTAGTCGGCCTGCGCCACGGGCGGTCACGGCGGGCGACGGTGCATCTGGTCGCGCTCGCGCTGGCCTGGGTGCTGGGGCTGGTGAACGCCTTCAAACACAGCCAGGACGCCTGGAGCTCTGTCGGAGCCTTCGGTCTGATCCTGTCGATCCTCTGCACAATCCTGGTCCTGGTCGCCGGCTGGACCGCCTATGCCGCGCGGGAGAGCGTCCGATGAACAAGAACCTGCTCGCCGCCAGCGCCGCCACCCTGGCCATGGCCCTGACGGTCGCATCCTGCGGCAACGCCAGCGATCCGAAACTGAATCAGACCGGCGCGACGCCCGACCTGCCGAAGGTCAACGAGACGCTAGTGCCGCCGATGAAGATCAGCCCGCCGGCAGGCTGGAACGGCGAGACGCCGACGGTGCCGCAGGGCTTTACGATCAGCGCCTTCGCCACAGATCTCAAGATTCCGCGTCAGATGCTGGTCCTGCCCAACGGCGACGTCCTGATCGCCGAGGGGCGCGGCGGCCATGCGCCCGCCATGCGGCCCAAGGATGTGATCGCCGGCGTCATCAAGAAGCAGGGCAACACCAAGATCAAAGGCGGCAACCGCATCACCCTGGTGCGCGACGCGAACAACGATGGCACGCCCGAACTGCGGACCGTTCTCGTGGACAACCTCGATGCGCCCTACGGCCTGGCCTATGTCGACGGCTATCTCTATGTCGCCGAACAGGGAGCGCTGGTTCGCTTCGCCTTCCAGCCGGGCCAGACCGGCATTGCGACGCCTGCCGAGCGAGTGACCGAGCTGCCGTCGCGCATCAACCACCACTGGACCAAGTCCCTGACCGCCAGCGCGGACGAGTCGAAGCTGTATGTCGGCACCGGCTCGAACTCCAACATCGGCGAGCGCGGCATGGCGGTCGAGGAAGAGCGCGCTACCGTGTGGGAGATCGACCGGGCGACCGGCGCACGGCGCACGATCGCCACCGGCATTCGCAATCCAACGGCCCTGGCCATCGAGCCCACGACCAATCTGTTGTGGTCTGTGGTCAATGAGCGGGACGAACTGGGGCCGCAACTGGTCCCGGACTATCTGACCCAGGTGCGGGACGGGGCCTTCTACGGCTGGCCCTACAGCTATTGGGGCCAGAACCGGGATCCGCGCGTGATGCCGCAGAACCCCGAGATGGTCGCCAAGGCCATCCGGCCGGACTACGCCCTGGGATCGCACGTCGCCGCCCTGGGCTTGGACTTCGCCCGGAATGGCGGCTTTGGCGGGCCGTTCGCCAACGGCGCCTTCATCGGCATGCACGGCAGTTGGAACCGCCAGGATCCGTCCGGCTACAAGGTCGTCTGGGTGCCGTTCAACGCCGGCCGTCCGGCGGGTCAGCCCATCGACTTCGCCACAGGCTTCCTGAAGGACGGCAAGGCGCGCGGACGCCCGGTCGGCGTTGCGTTCGATGGGAACAAACGTGTGCTGTTCATTGCCGACGACCTGTCGAATACAGTTTGGCGGATTGCTCCCACCTAATAAGCGAAGGGTTGGTTACCACTCACCAACGATCTGGTCGCGGGTCATTCGCGTCAGTAGGGCTGACGGACGGATATACGCATGATTTGTTACACCTTTGGTTCTAGCGTCGCACAGTAACGAAATTGGGGCTTTTCGCTGCCGTGATCGATCACGAAGACTGTCGAACGTCATGATGACAACAATCGGGCGAAGCAACAAAGACACCTGCTGCCTTAATCATCCTTATGGATAGAGATGGCATGTTTTTTTCGCGCAGCGGTCAATCCGATCGAAGAACCGGCGCCGGGCGTCGCGACAGGGCGTGCAGGGCCGCCACACCGCCGCCCAGAGCCGCGACGCCCGTGGCGCTGGTGAGAAGAAGAACAACGCCGGTCCAGTCCACACTCCATGTCGCTTTGAACGCGAGGGTCACGACCGGCCAGGCGCCGGCGGCGCCGAGAAGAAGGCCGGCGAGACCGGCGATGGCGCCGACCAGGCTGTATTCAACGAGGTAGGCGGTCAGGATCTGGGCGTGAGAACCGCCCAGCACCTTGAGGACGGCGGCCTCGCGCGCCCGCTCGCGCACGCCCGCCGCAATGGCGCCGATCAGAACGAGCAGGCCCGCGAGACCGGCGACGGCCGCAGCCCCGCGAATGGCCAGTGCGAGGCGGTCGAACAGGGTGGCGGCGGCCTCGAGCTGCTCGCGGACGCTGATGATGTTCACCTCTCGGAAGTCTGCGCCCAGCGCCTGGGTGAGGGCACGTTCTTCGGCGGGGGAGGCGCGGGCGATGGCGACGCTGCGCGGATTGGCGCCTTGGATGGCGGCGGCGTTGAGGACGAGCAGGAAGTTGGTCCCGAACCCGCCCGGCTCGGTTCGACGAAGGGCGGCGATACGCACGTCCGTCTCGCGGCCCAGCAGTTGCAGTGTCAGGCTGTCGCCCACCTTGAGATCGGCGGCCTTGGCCAGATCCTGCGAGAGCGCGATTTGAGGCGGACCGGCATAGTCGGCGGCCCACCATTTGCCGGACACGACATTCGCATCGTCCGGCGCGCCGGCCAGAGCGGACAGGAGAATATCCTGATCGAAGGCCCAGCGTTCGCCTTGAGGCAGGGCGTCCACATCGACCGGCGCACCCTTCAACCGCACGATCCGCCCGGTCAGCAGGGGAAGGCGCCGATAGCGATCCGGTCCGGGCGTCGCCATCACCTCCGCCACCGCTGCATCGAACGCCGCGCCGCGATCAGCGGGGATTTCCGTGAAGACGACGGATGGGGCCGATCGTGGTGCGACCTCAGTGATCTGGCCCAGCAGGCTGGACTGGATCAGGACGACCATGGCCAGAAGCGCGACGCCCAGGCCGATGGCGGGGGAGGCGGTGCGCGCCGCCGAGCGCGGCCCGGCGAGGTTGGCCAGTCCCAGCCGCACCGCCCCGCCGGCGTGTCGTCTCAAACGCCCGGCCAGGAAGGCCGCCGTACGGCCGAGCGCCCACAGAAGGGCGAAGGCGACGACCGTGCCGCCGATCAAAGCCGCCGCTGCAAGTTTGGACGGCGCGGTCCAAAGGGCCAGCCCCGCCAGCCCGATGGCGGCCAGGACAGCGAAGACCAGTTCGACGCCGAGAATAGGTCGGTCGGTAAGCTGGCGACGGAACAAGGCGGAAGGCGGCGTGGCGCGGGCGCGGGCCATGGGCGTGAGCGCGAAGGCGGCGGCCGCCAGAAGGCCGAATGTTCCGGCCTTGACCAGAGGCGCCGGATAGACCGCGAAGAGGGCGGGGATGGGCAGGCTGTCCTTCGCCAGCACGCCGATGACCAGCGGTGCGACGGCCCCGATCAACAGCCCGATAGCGACCCCGACGGCGGCCAACACGCCGATCTGGATCAGATAGATGTCGCGGATCAGCCCGCCCTCGGCACCCAGAGCCTTCAGCGTCGCGATCGACGTTTTGCGCCCCTCCAGATAGGCCGAGACGGCGCCCCCGACACCGAGTCCTCCAGCCACCAGGGACGCCAGACCGATGAAACCCAGGAAATACTCCAACTGATCGATCAGCCGTCCGGCGCCGGCGGCGGCCTCTGACCGATCCCGGGCTTCGAGCCGACTTTGCGGAAACCGCTTTTCGATGCCAGCGATGGCGGCCTTGGGATCGACGCCAGCGGGAAGGGCGATGCGCACCGCCTCGCCAAACAGGCCGCCGGGCGCGAGCAGGCCGGCCTGTTCGATGGCGGGAACCGTCGTCACCACGCGCGGCCCTAGCGCAAAGCCCCGGCCAAGTCGGTCAGGTTCGGCCAGAAGGACGGCGCGGGCGACGTACCGCGCGCCGCCGACGGTGAAGGTGTCGCCGAGCTTGAGATTCAAACGGTCGAGCAGACCCTGTTCGACGACGGCCCCCGCTATGCCGTTCTCGACGCGCAACGCCGTGGCCAGATCAGGGGCGCCCGACAGTTTGACCACGCCGACCAAGGGATAGGCGGCGTCGACCCCGCGCATATCGACCAGACGACGCTGGCCGGTTCCGGTTTCGGCCATGCCGTTGGCTCGCACAGAATAGGCCACGGGCCCCAGGGCGGCGAAGGCGGCGCGTTGGTCAGGGCTGAACCGGCCTTGGTCGAGGCTGAACACCACGTCACCGCCGAGAATCTCCCGCGCCTGACTGGCCAGCCCTTGGCGGAAGGCCTCTGCGGTCGATCCCGAGGCGGCGATCGCCGCCACGCCCAGCGCCAGACAGGCCAAAAAGATACGGAATCCCGCAATTCCGGAACGGAGTTCGCGGCGGGCGAAGCGGAAGGCGAGCCTCATGCAGAGGCCTGCGCCTGGGCGACGACCTGGCCGTCGCGCATCGTCACGATCCGGTCCGCGCGCGCGGCGAGACGGTCGTCATGGGTCACCATGACCAGGGCCGCGCCGCTGTCGCGTACGAGGTCGAACAGCAAGTCGGCGACCAAGGCGCCGTTGGTCCCGTCCAGATTTCCGGTCGGTTCGTCAGCGAAGAGCAGTTCGGGCCCGACCGCCAGGGCGCGGGCCAGGGCGACGCGCTGCTGCTCGCCGCCGGACATCTGGTGAGGATAGTGCGACCGCCGGGCGCTCAAGCCGACCCGCTCCAGCCAGCTGCGCGCCAAGGCCACAGCCCCCGGCCTGTGGGCCAACTCCAGCGGCGCGGACACATTCTCCTCGGCCGTCATATTGGGCAAGAGGTGGAAGCTTTGAAAAACCAGAGCGGCGCGTCCCCGACGCAGGCGGGCGCGGCCGTCCTCGCCCAGCGCGGCCATATCCTGACCGAACAGCATGGCCCGGCCCCGGGTTGGGGTTTCCAGCCCTGCGGCGATGGAAATCAGCGACGACTTGCCCGATCCGGAGGGGCCGACGATGGCGACCGTCTCGCCCGGCGCTACGACCAGGTCCACGCCGCGAAGGATTTCCACCGGGCCCGCCGCCGAGGGCAGGGTGAGGACGACACCGTCGAGGACGAGCGGAGCGGCTGAAGCCATCGATATGTCGCCTGCTGCACTGGGAGGAGGAAAATCGGTTCCTATATGGGAGTGTAGATCATGACTCCAAAGCCCTCCTCGCCCATGCCGCCTATTCCCCGCCGCACGCTGCTGACCGGTGGGGTGGGGCTCGTCCTCGCCGGATGCAGCGCCTCGAAAGAGGACACGTCAGAGACGCCGGCTAAGCCTTCGGTCTCGCCTTCACCCACGGCCGTACCTTCGGATGGGCCGGAAAAGATCGTGACCCTCTTGGGAGATTCCATCACCGCCGGATTCGGCCTGCTTTCCGCCGAGGCTCTGCCTGTGCGCCTGGAAGAGGCGTTGAGGGCAAAGGGGCTCCGGGTGAGGGTTCGCGGCGCCGGCGTGTCGGGCGACACGACCGGCGGCGGGCTGGCCCGGGTCGGCTACAGCGTCCAGGACGACACCGATCTGTGCATCGTCGCCTTGGGGGGCAATGACATGCTCCAGGGCGTCGACCCCAAAACGGTCCGGTCCAATCTGGAGGCCATCATAACGTCGCTGAAGGCGCGCGATATTGCCGTCCTGCTCGCGGGGATGAAGGCCCCGCCTCAGTACGGCGCCTACGCCGCCGAGTTCGACCGCATCTTCGCGGACCTGGGGCGCAAGCAAGATGTTCCGACCTATCCCTTCCTGCTGGAAGGGGTTGCTCTGGATCGCCGTTACAACCAGCCCGACGGCATCCACCCCAACGCCCAAGGGGTGCGCATCATCGCCGACGGCTTGGCGCCGGTCGTGGCGTCGGCTCTGTCTGGGGGGTAGGCAGGCTGCGAAGGTCATGGGATCGCTCTTGATGCCTAGGCGTCCCATTGCCACCTCCAGTCTGTCCTTCTTGGGCGTGTCCTCCCAAACAGGCTTTCGGCCCCGTCGCCCTGTGCGACGGGGCCTATTTTTGCCCGAAACGACTCACGCCCGAGCGCCTTATGCCCAAAGCCAACGACACCGTGCATCTGCGCTTCACGCTGACGGGTGAAAGCGGCCCATTCTGGCAGACGAATGCAACGATCGCCTCAGTAGGCGGTGGCACGGTTCTGCTCGACGGCCTTGGATCGTCAGATCGCCGCGCGCATGACTGATCTTCGCCGGTCAGGAGATGCGCGCTGAACGCTCGACTTCGAGGTGCGGGCGCGGCCTTAGTTTTGATTCAGACTCGAGCCGTCTGTCGCCGACCGATGAAACAAGCGCCACCAAGGCTTCCAGGGGGTCAGGTGGTGTTCGTGGTGACGGCCGAAATGGAAGCAGGTCAGCAACGACAGGACCGGGCCGAAGGGACTGGTGCGGGCGTTGTGGTGGTCGGGGAAGGCGTCGTCGCTATGCCGGTGCGGCAGCCAGGTGCCGAAGGTGAAGAGCTGTAGCGCCGAGAGCAGCGCGGGCGCGGCCCAGAAGACCAGAAGATTGGGCATGCGGGCGCCGAGGATGAGCACCGCAACGGCCACGAGCACCGTCAGAACGGCCAGTTCTCGCCAGCCGAAATAGGTGCGGAAGAAGCCGTAGAACCAGGGCAGGAAGGCGCGGGGGGCGTCGGCGTGAAAATCGGGATCGTCCGCCGTGCCGGGCGCGGCGTGATGGGCGTGGTGGGCCGTCTTCAAGGGCGCGAACCGAAAACCGGCGTAGAGGGCCAGCGCCAGGCTGCCGATCGCGGTGTTCAGCCGGGGGCGGCCCGGCGCCAGAGATCCGTGCATGGCGTCGTGGGCGACGATGAACAGGCCGACGGACAGCCACGTCTGGACGGCGACGATCAGCGGAACGGTCAGGACGCTCCAGATCGTCCAGCGATGAAAATAGACGCCGTAGGTATGCAGGCTCAGCCAGGCCGCCGCGATCAGGCCAGCCAGCGTCAGGCCGATCAGGGCCTGGTTCGGGACGACCCTTGACGTTGACGTGACGGCGGACATGGCGCGACACTTAGCGCATCGCGGCCCGGTAAGCATCCTGTTCGCTTGCCGCATGCGTCCGCGCGTGCCACCTGTCTGGAATGCAGGTCGACGCCTTTGACACTTCCGCGCCGGACCTTCTGCTGGTCGGCGGCGGCCTGGCCAATGGCCTGCTGGCGCTGCGGCTGTCACAGGTCCGTCCTGATCTGGATGTGCGAATCGTAGAGGCGGCGCAGACCCTGGGCGGGGTCCACACCTGGTCCTTCTTCGACAGCGACCTGACGCAGGATCAGCGCGACTGGATCGCGCCTCTGGTGGTGCATCGCTGGCCGGGATACAGCGTCCGTTTTCCCCAGTTCGAACGCGCGCTGTCGACGCCCTATTGCAGCGTCACGGCCGAACGGTTCGCGGCGGTGGTCGAGGCGGCCTTGCCCGGAAAGATCATGCTGGGCGCGCCGGTCGCCTCGGTGTCGCCGACCGAAGCGGTGCTGGCTGATGGACGGCGTTTGAGCGCCAAGGCGGTGATCGATGGGCGCGGGCCGACCGCGACGCCGGATCTGGCGCTGGGTTTCCAGAAGTTCGTCGGGCTGGAGGTGCGGCTGGCGGCGCCGCACGGCCTGACCACGCCCATCGTCATGGACGCCTGCGTCGATCAGGCCGGGGGCTACCGATTTCTCTACACCCTGCCGTTCGATGATCGCACGCTGCTGATCGAGGATACGCGCTACACCGACGGGGATGCGCTCGATCGCGAGGCGTTCCGTCAGGGTGTGCTGGATTACGCCCGCGCGCAGGGCTGGGAGATCGAGACGGTCTTGCGCGAGGAGGACGGCGTCCTGCCCGTGGCGCTTGACGGGGACATCGGCGCGCATTTGTCGCGGATGGGGCCGACGGCGCTCAGCGGTCTGCGCGCCGGGCTGTTTCACCCGACCACCGGCTATTCCTTGCCGGACGCCGTGCGCCTGGCCGACCGTCTGGCGCGGGATTTCGAGCCCGCGACCGTCGCTGAAGACATCCGCCGCCATGCGCATGACGTATGGGCCGGACGAGGCTTTTATCGGTTGCTGAACCGGATGCTATTCCGTGCGGCGCGGCCCGATGAGCGATACAGGGTGTTGCAGCGGTTCTATCGTCTGCCCCAGCCATTGGTCGAACGCTTCTACGCCGCTGGATCCACCCTTGCCGACAAGGCGCGGATCCTGAGCGGAAAACCCCCGGTGCCGATCGGCGCCGCACTGACCTGTCTGGTCGAAAAAGGACGTGCGTGATGCGGGCTGCAGTAATCGGATCGGGCTTCGGAGGCTTGTCACTGGCCATACGGCTGCAGTCGGCGGGCATTCAGACCACGGTGTTCGAGGCCCGCGATCTGGAGGGCGGCCGGGCCTACGTGTTCAAAGACAAGGGCTATACCTTCGACGCCGGTCCCACCGTCATCACCGACCCGTCGGCGCTTGAGGAATTGTTCGAGGCCAGCGGCCGCAAGCTGTCGGACTATGTCGAACTGCTGCCGGTCGCGCCCTTCTATCGGCTGTGCTGGGAAGACGGCGACGTCTTCGACTACGTCAACGATCAGGACGAGCTGGACCGCCAGATCGTGGCGCGCAATCCGGCCGACAAGGAAGGCTATCGCAAGTTCCTGGCCTATTCGCAGGACCTGTTGAAGGAAGGCTATCTGAAGCTGGGGGCCGTGCCGTTCCTGGACTTCGCCAGCATGGTAAAGGCGGCGCCGGAGCTGATGCGGCTTCAGGCCTGGCGATCGGTCTATGACAAGGTCGCCAGCTATATTCAGGACGAGCACCTGCGTCAGGCATTCAGCTTTCACTCCCTGCTGGTCGGCGGCAATCCGTTCGCGACCTCGTCGATCTATGCGCTGATCCATGCGCTTGAGCGGCGCTGGGGCGTGTGGTTCCCGCGTGGCGGCACCGGGGCCCTGATCCAGGCCATGGTGCGTCTGCTCAAGGATCTGGGCGGGGAAGTCCGGCTGAACAGTCCAGTCGAGCGCATCACCATGGTGAACGGTCGCGCGACCGGCGTAGTGGTTAATGGCGAGACGCTGGCCTTCGACATGGTCGCCTCCAACGCCGACGTGGTTCATACCTATCAGCGCCTGCTGGGTCAGGAACCGCGCGGTCAGAAGGAGGGCGCCAAGCTGGCGTCGCGACGTCACTCCATGTCGCTGTTCGTCATCTATTTCGGCCTGAAGCGCGTCCATCCGGAGGTGCGCCACCACACGGTGCTGTTCGGGCCGCGCTATCGCGAGCTGATCGCCGAAATCTTCAAGGGGCCGGATCTGCCCGACGATTTCTCGCTGTATCTGCATGCGCCGACGCGGACCGATCCGTCACTGGCCCCGGAAGGCTGCGATGCCTTCTATGTGCTGGCGCCCGTGCCTCACCTGGCCTCAGCGGACATCGACTGGGAGGTCGAGGGGCCGCGCTATCGTGACCGGATCCTGGCCTATCTGGAAGAACGCTACATCCCCGGCCTGACGGCCGATCTGGACACCTGCCGCATCTTCACGCCAGTCGATTTCCGCGACCAGCTAAACGCCCACCAGGGGTCGGCCTTCTCGCTGGAGCCGATCCTGACCCAGAGCGCCTGGTTCCGGGTGCACAACCGCGACGACCAGATCCCCAATCTGTATTTCGTGGGCGCCGGCACCCACCCCGGCGCGGGCGTGCCGGGCGTGGTCGGATCGGCCAAGGCCACCGCCGCCCTGATGATCGAGGACGCGAGGCAGCCGGCATGACCGACGCCGTCCTGGATCACAGCCGCCAGTCGATGGAGCAGGGGTCCAAGAGCTTCGCCGCCGCCGCGCGCCTGTTTCCGGCAGCGATCAGGGACGACGCCTGGATGCTGTATTCCTGGTGCCGGCACTGCGACGACGAGATCGACGGCCAGGTGCTGGGCCACGGCGCGGTCGGTATCGATCCGGTGCTGGCCGGCGAGAAGCTGGACGAACTGCGTTTGCGGACTGCCGCCGCCCTGGCCGGTGAGCCGCAGACGGACCCGGTCTTCACCGCCTTCCAGCGCGTGGCCATGCGTCATGGCATTCCAGCCGATGAGGCGATGGACCTGTTGCAAGGGTTCGAGATGGACGTGGTCGGCCGGCGTTACGATACGCTGGAGGACACGCTGGACTACGCTTATCACGTCGCCGGCGTCGTCGGGGTGATGATGGCGCGGATCATGGGGGTGGACGATGCGCCGACCCTGCGACGCGCCCAGGACCTGGGGCTGGCGTTCCAGCTGACGAACATCGCCCGCGACGTGGTCGAGGATGCGAAGGGTGGGCGGGTCTATCTGCCCGGCGCCTGGTTGGATGAGGCGGGCGTGCCGCGCGATCAGGTCGATCAGCTCCAGCACCGCGCCGCCGTTGCCCGGACGGCGCAGCGTCTGGTGGCGGCGGCCGAGCCCTTCTACGCCTCGGCGCGGTGGGGGTTGCGCGATCTGAACCCGCGCTCGGCCTGGGCCATCGCCACGGCGCGCGGCGTCTATCGTTCGATCGGGCGCCACGTGTCGCGCGCCGGCGTGAGCGCCTGGGACGGGCGGACGTCGGTCGACAAGGCGGGCAAACTGATGCTGCTGGGGCGCGGTGGTCTGATCGCCCTGTGGTGCAAGACGCTGGACGCCTGGCGCGAGCCGCCGCCGCGCCCGGCCTTGTGGACCCACGTCTGACGATCAGCGAGCCGCGCGCCGCTGCTCCAACATCAGGGCGATCGCAAGGCCGCTTGCGCCCAGACTGGCCATGACCGCCCAGGCAGCGATGACGGTCGAGGTGAACTCGCCCCGCCAGATCACGGCCTGATAGGCCTCGATGGCCCAGGCGTGGGGCGTGATCCAGCCGAGGTCGCGGAAGACTTCGGGCATCAAAAAGCGCGGCGCCATCGATCCGCCCAGAGCGGCCAGAAGCAGCACGACGAAGGTCGTCAGCGGCTGGGCCTGTTCGCGCGATCGACACGCCGACGTAAGAGCCAGGGCCACGCAGGCGGCGCAGAAACCAACCGCCAAGGCGGTGACCGCCGCCGCCGCCATCTGCCAGGGCTCCAGGGCGGGCAGTTTGACCCAGGCGGCGATGAAGACCGCCGCCGACTGCATCACGCCCACCGCCGTCAGCCAGGTAGCCCGTCCGCCAAGGATGGGCGCGAGGCCGCCGCGCGCCAGCGCCAGGCGTGACTGAAGACCGGACCGCCGCTCGTCCAACCCGCCCATGGCTCCGTGCATGGCGGCGAAGAAGACGAACATGACGCTGACCGCGCCCGCATAATAGGTCGCCTGCACATCACCCTGAGGCCCGATCTGCAGGGTCTGAACGCGCGGTGCGGGTCGTGCGCCCTGACCCGACAGCGCGGCGGCCATCGGCTCCAGCCGCGCCTGAAGCGCCGACGCCGCCACATCCCTGCCGGCGGCGGAAACGATCACGACCTTCGGTGGTCCCCGCGGCGAGGGACGGATCAGTATTCCCGCGTCGGCGCGACCGTCGATGACGGCGCGGTCGAAGGCCTCGCGATCGTCGACGACACGAAGACGATCGCCTATGTCCTTCGACACCGCCTCGCGGATCGCTGCCGTCGCGGGCGTGCGCGACGCGTCGTGCAGCACGACGGTGGTGTCGATGTCGCCGCGCGCGCCCGCGCCGAAGATCGCCGCGAACAACATATAGACCAGGGGTGGCAACAGTAGGGTCAGGATCACGCCGGCGCGGTCGCGCCAAAACCCTTTCGCCCAGGCGCCCGCCACCGCCATCATGACGGCGTCTGCGACAGCTGTGCGACCAGATCGTCCAGGCCGGGGCGGCGCACGGCGACCTCGCCATCCTCGCCATCGACCACGGCGGCAAGCATCTGGGCGATGGCCAACGCGTCATCGCAGAGCCGCCGCCACTCCAGCCGGTCCTCGGACGCGGTCAGCCCCGCCTGGGCGAACCATTGGGCGGCGGGGTCCGACGCGGGTCGGGTCAGGCGAATGTTGAGCAGCCGGGCGGAGCCGAAGGCGCGATGAAGCAGCGCGTTCGGCGCGCCCTCGGCCAGAAGTCGCCCCTGCGCCAGGACACCGATCCGGTCGGCCGTATCGGCGACGAAGATGGCGTCATGGCTGATCAGCAGACAGCCGGCGCCCGCCTTTGCGGTTTCGCGCAGGGCTACGGACAGGACGCCGCGGGTCGACGCATCCACGCCTTCCGTCGGTTCGTCGGCGATCAGCAGCCGCGGTTGTCCGACCAGGGCGGCGCTGAGGTTGGCGCGCCGCTTCCAGCCGCCGGACAGGGTGCGCACCGGCTGGTCCGCGCGCGGGCCGCAGCCGGTCAGGTCGAGCGCGCGGTTCCCCGCCGCGCCGCGATCACGCTTGGGCACGCCGCATAGCCGCGCCGTCACATCGACGTTCTCGCGCGGCGACAGGGCCGGGAACAGGGCGCTGTCCTGCGGCGCCAGCCCGATGCGCCCGCGTGGTCCGCCGCCTTCGCCCAAGACGACACGCCCGCGACGAGCGGGCAGCAGACCCGAGGCGACGCGCGCCACCGTGGACTTGCCCGCGCCGTTCGCCCCGAGCAGGGCATAGACCTCGCCCACAGCGATGCTGAGGCTGAAGTCACGCAGCACGGGTCGGCCGTCGTAGCCCGCATCGATCCCGCTCAACGACAAGGCCGGCGTGACCTCAGACCCCAAGTTCGGCCTGCTGGAAAAGGTCTAGGACATAGAGGGCCAGGGGGCTGTCATGGCCGACCGCCTCGACCGCCTTGGCCAAGGATTGCCGCACCGCCGCGCGGGTTCGGCATTCGCCCCACAGATCGACGAAGGTGGTGGTGTCGTCGTCCTGACCCACGTCCTTGCCGACGGCGTCGACGGTCGAACAAACATCCAGCAGATCGTCGCAAAGCTGGAAGGCGAAGCCGATCGCCTCGCCGAAGACCGACAGCCGCGCCAAATCCTGCGCATCGCCGCCGCCGAGCAGACCGCCGCCGCGCACGGTGGCGACGAACAGGGCGCCGGTTTTCAGGTCATTGATCTGGCGCAGTGCAGTTTCATCGCGATCCCGTGCGTCGTCGCGCAGGTCGCGCATCTGACCCTCGGACAAGCCGTCGAAGCCGATCGCCTGCGTCAAAAGGTCCAGGGCCGCCAGACGCGTTTCCGCCGACGCCGGGGTCTGCAGCACCAGACGCGTCGCCTGGTTCAGCAGGGCCACGGCCGCCAGAACGGCCGTATCCTCGCCGTGGCGACGGTGCAGTGTCGGCTGGCCCCGACGCAACGAGGCGTCGTCCATGCACGGCAGATCGTCCAGAACCAGCGACGCGGCATGAACCATCTCCAGCGCGCAGGCATAGTCCAGGGCGTCTTCCGGATCTCCGCCGACATGCGCCGCCGCCAGCATGGCCAGCACCGGCCGGACCCGCTTTCCCTGTCCCAGCAAGGCCTCGCGGGCCGCTGTGGACAGCAGGCCGCCATGCGCGGGCGCGACCTCGGCCAGGCGCGCCTGAACCTGCAGACGCAGATCGTCGGGGTCGCACGATGCGTCCGCCAGGGGCGGTTGGCGCCGGATGCCGACGATCGCCATACAGATCTCCCATACTCGCCGGCGTCGCGTTGCGACCACGCGCCGAACCTTTATGATGCCATACGGCATCACGACCGCGTCGGATGCAACCCGCCAGGAGCCGTTTGCGATGTCCACCGACGCCGATGCCTTGATCCGGCGCAAGGACGAACACATCGACCATGTGCGGGCCGGGCGAGGCGTCAGCCAGACGACCTCGGGTCTGGACGCCGTCCGTTTCGTTCACGACGCCCTGCCGGATATCGATCACGACGCGATCGATCTGGCGACGCGCTTTCTGGGGCGACGGGTCGCCTTGCCGTTCCTGATCAGTTCGATGACCGGCGGGCCGTCGCGGGCCGAAGCGATCAATGCGCGGCTGGCTGAGGCCGCCCAGGCCCTGGGCGTCGTTCTGGCGGTCGGCTCGCAGCGTGTGGCGCTGGAGACGGACGGCGGTTTGGGTCTAGGACTGGATCTGCGACGCCGGGCCCCCGATGCGATGATCCTGGCCAATCTGGGCGCCGTGCAATTCGCCCTGGGCTATGGCGTCGACGAGGCGCGGCGGGCCATGGAGATGATCGGCGCCGACGCCCTGATCCTTCATCTAAACCCTTTGCAGGAAGGCATTCAGCCCGAGGGTGATCGAGACTGGCGCGGCGTGGCGCACGGTATCGAACGGGTTGCGGCGGCCTTCCCTGGCCGTCTGATTGTCAAGGAGACGGGCGCCGGCCTGTCGGGCGCGGTGGCGCGGCGCTTGGCGGACATGGGGGTCGCGGCGCTGGACGTGGCCGGGGCGGGGGGCACCAACTGGGGCCTGATCGAAGGCGCGCGAGCCACGGGCGGTCGGGCGGAAGCGCTGGCCGCGCCCTTCGCCGGCTGGGGCGTACCGACGGCGCGCAGCCTGCTAGACTGCGCCCGGGCCGCGCCGGAACTGGATCTGATCGGGTCGGGCGGCATCCGCGACGGGCTGGATGCGGCGCGTGCGATCCGGCTGGGCGCCTGTCTGGTCGGCCAGGCGGCCGGGGTGCTGGAGGCGGCGCTGACTTCGACCGAGGCGGTGGTCGATCATCTGGATCTGATGGCGGCTCAGCTGAGATTGGCCTGTTTCTGCACCGGCTCGGCGGACCTCGCCGCCCTGGCTCAGGCGCCGTTGCTGGAAGCGCCGCGCTTCTGAGACAGTTCGGCCTTCAGCGCGCGCGCCGACCGCACCCACAGGAAGCCGAACGATACACAGCCCTCACGCGTCCGCACCGCGTGATGCAGCCGGTGGGCCTGAATGCGTCGCGTCCAGAACCCCGAGCGTCCCGCAATCCCCGTCGGGAACCGGCGATGCACCAGCCCGTCGTGGAAGAAGAAATAGATCAGTCCATAGGCCGTGACGCCCAGGCCGATCGGCAGCGCCCAAGGCCACAGATGCAGGCCCAAGGCGACGGAGACGATGGCCGGGGCGGCGAACACCACGGCGAACAGGTCGTTTTTTTCCAGTACGTCGTCGTGCGGCTCATGGTGGCTGCGGTGCCAGGTCCACAGCACGCCGTGCATGACATAGCGATGCATCGCCCAGGCGAAGACCTCCATCCCCAAAAAGGTGGCGAGGAACAGCAGGATCATCGTCGGCCAGGACATGACCGCATCATAGGCGCTTTGAGGACCGCGCGTCACGACTTGACCCGGCGCGACGTTTCGCCGTCTGTGCGCCCATGTTGAAGGACCTGTTCGTCACCACCCTCGCGCTCAGCCTGATCATCGGTGTGCGCTATCTGCTGGTCGGTGTCGTGACTCATAGCTTGCTGTGGGGCGGAGCGGGAAGGGGGCGGCAGCTGAACCACAGTCCGCCGGCGGCGAAACGCATCCGCGCCGAAGTCATCGCGTCCCTGATCGCCTGCCCGATCTACGCCCTGCCGGCCGCACTCGTCATCGAGCTCTGGAAGCGCGGCGGGACGGCGATTTACGACGATATCAATGCCTGGCCGCTGTGGTGGCTGCCCGTCAGCGTCATCGTCTACATGCTGGCCCACGACGCCTTCTACTATTGGGTCCACCGCGGGCTGCACCACCCGCGCATCTTCCCCTGGGCCCATGCCGAACATCATCGGTCGCGCGATCCCAGCGCCTTCGCCTCCTTCGCCTTCGATCCGGCCGAGGCTATCGCCACGGCCTGGTTCCTGCCAACCCTGACCCTCTTCATCCCGATCCATTGGGGCGTAGCGCTGGCGCTGCTCACCCTGATGACCGCAACCGCCGTGCTGAACCACGCCGGCCGCGAAGTCTGGCCCGCGTCCTGGCTGAAACGCGCCCCGCTGTGCTGGATGATAACCGCCACCCACCACGATGCGCATCACAAACGCTTCAACGGCAACTATGGCCTCTACTTCCAGATGTGGGATCGATTAGCCTCGACCGAGGTGTCGAGCCGGCGCGAGGCTGCATCTGGATTTGCGTCGTCGCCGCCGCATTCTAAGCCGTGACGAACAACGCTGCCTAACGGTCAATGCCCGTCGGAAACCACAGCGCCAAGCGGCCATCTTGGTGAGATTTGGATTGCAGAAGTAGGAGTTCAAATGGTGGCGAACAGAATGGCTGGATGGTTTTCAGGCCATTGGAGCCAGCGATTTGCGTGAGCCGCAGCTTCGCGTCGCGCTAATGCCGGACCGCCTACATGCCCAGCTCAAAGACGCGCCTCGCACAGACTGAAATTTGGGTAGAGAGGAGACTGACTTTAGGAACGGCTGTCATCACTTACGATCATAGGACTCAACCGCGATTATCGCGGTGTCCACCTCAGCGTCACGCCGATCGTGCGAGGACGCAAAGGCGTCATGGCTTGGGCGTCGGGGAGGCGGAAAGGGTCGCTGTAGGCGAAGGTGTTGGCTTCGGTGTCGAACAGATTGTCCACGAAGATCGTCGCGGTCCATGCCGATGCCTCGACGCCCAAGGCCAGTCTTCCCGTGCCGTAGTCCCCCATCCGATATTGCTGACGTCCGTCGAAGGTCAGGCGCGACGCGCCGACGTAGGACAGGCCGCCGTCGGCCAAAAGTTCAAGACGCTCGCTTAGCGGACGCCGCCAGCTGAAGCCGACATTCGCAGAAGCCCGAGGCACCCCAGGCAAGCTCGCGTCGCGACGGGAATCAAACCGCGCGCTGGGCGAGGTGATGCGCGGGTCGGCGACAAGCCCGTTGGCGAACAGCTCAAGCGTCTCGGTGGGACGCCAGCTGGCCTCGACCTCGAAGCCCTTGTCGGCCCCGTCGCCGACGTTGACGACATAGGCCAGGCCGCTGGGCAGGAACTGGTCGCTTTGCACATTGCGCCACCGCGCGGCGTAGACGGCGGCGCGCAGGCGGGTGCGACCGTCCGCCGACCGGTACTTGGCCCCCAACTCGGCGTTCCACAGGCTGTCCGGCTTGTACTGGCGCGCCGGTGAATCGGACAGGCCGCTGAAATCCTGACCGATGACGCCTGCGGTGTTGAAGCCTCCTGTCCTGTGGCCCTGGCTGACTAGGGCGGACAGATTGAGGCGATCGCTGGGCTGCCAAGCGAGTGCGATCTTAGGTGTGAAGCCGGCGGATTCCCCGCGTCCGTCGAAGGATCGCGAGCGGCTGCCCTGGCGGACCAGAGAGGTGGTGTCGTATTCAAGGGCGTAGTAGCGGGCCCCGGCGGTCAAGGTCAGGTCGTAGGGCAGTTCCAGCGACGCCTCGCCGTAAAATGCGGCCTCTTTCAGCCGGTCGTGCCGCGCCTCCGAATAGACGGTGCGAGGTTCAGGCGTCAGCGCGGACAGGACGGGATTGGTGCGCGTGGTGTTGGATGACACCAGGCCGCCGGCCAGCCAGCGCCAGCGACCGATATCGGGAGAGGCGAAGTTGGCCTCGCCGACGACCAGGTGAATATCCTTGCCTTCGTCCAGCGCGCCGATGCGCCAGCCCGATCCAAAGCGACGAAGGGCGCTGGAGGCATCGTAGCGGCTCTTGAAGCCGTGCTCCACGACCGAGACCGATGCATTTAGCCGGCCCCAGGCGCCACGTCCCTCGATCGAGGCCGAGCCTTGGTCGAAGCGGTTCTGATGCGGTTCTCGAACCAGATTGGCGCGTCGCAATGGACCCAGCCCTCGATAGACATAGTGGGTGTCTTCGGTGACGATCGACTGATGCACGACGCCGGCGCGCGCCGTCCAACCGGGCGAAATCACGAGCGCGGCGGACAGCCGGCCGCCGCGCCGCGTGCCGTCATTGACCCGCCTCAGGTTCAATTCGACGTCGTTGATATAGCCGCTGTAGGTCTCGCCATAGAGGGCAGCGCGGATCGCGGCGCGGTCGCCGGCGATCGGCAGGTTCGCGACCAGGCCATAGTCTGAGTTCCAGCCGCCGCCGTCAGTGCGCGACCGGGTCGCAGAGAGCGACAGGGATTCTTCGCCCATCGCCGGAGCTCGCGTGACGATGCGCACGACGCCGCCGATGGGGCCGGTGCCGTACAGCGTGCCTTGCGGTCCGCGCAGCACCTCGACCCGGTCGATGTCGATCAGCTTTAGATCCGGGTCCGGGGCGGCGTATGTCACCGGCGTCAGGTCGAGATACAGGCCGACGGTCGATTGGGTCAGACCGGTGAAGACGCCGTCCGATATGCCGCGCAGCAGGATTTTATTCCGGCCGGGGCCGAGATTGGTCACCGTCATGCCGGAGACGAGGCTGTCCAGGCCCTGCATGCCTGTAACCCCAGCGCGAGTAATGCGTTCGGCGCCGACCGCCGTCATTGCCGACGACGAGGACTGGATCAGTTCGGGTCGGCGGGGGGCGGTCACGACGACTTCGCTGACCTGCGCCACGTTTTCTGGCGGCGTCACAGCGGCGGCGGGGCGTGGGGTGATCGGTCGAGCGGGAGCGGGCGGCGCGCTCGGCTGCCTGCTGATGATCACAGCGCCGTCTTGGCGAATGGCGTGGCGACATCCGCTGCCCGCCAGCAATCGTGTGAGGGCCGCGTCCAGCGACATCCGCCCGCTGATCGCGGGGCTGACGCCGGCGCACGATGTCAAACTGCCGCCCAGTGAAACGCGGGCCTGAAGCGCCAGGTCCAGCAGGGCGTTGTCCACCGACTGGCGCGGGATGTAGATGTCGAGCAGACGCGCATCCGCCTGCGCCGGCGTGCTCAGGGCCGTTGTGGCGAACAGAAAGAGGCTGGGAAGAAGGGCGGCGGTGTATGGCTTGGACAGGGCGAGGCGTTGGGGCCGCCCGCCCTTAACCGACCTCACGGGCGTTGACGCGGACTTCACGCGTCGAGGCGTCCACGCGGACGGGGGCGAAATCCTGCAACTGCTTCAACATCACGGCCTCGTCGCCAATGCGAAGGGCGCCGGTGAAACGCAACGCCCGAGCCGATGTCGATAGCACGACCGGCTTGTCGAGATAACGCGAAAGATCGTCCGCGACATCAGTCATCGGTCGGTTGCGATAAACGAGAACGCCTTGTCGCCAAGGGGAAGTCTGGTCCGGAGACACTTGCGACAGGGCCGGGGTCTGTTCGCCGCGCTGCGCCAGCGCCTGACCGGCGACCAGGCGGACCTTGGGCGCGTTGACGGGGGTGACGGCGACGACGCCACGCTCCACGGCGACGGCGAAACGGTCGCCATGGTTCAGCACGTTGAATGCGGTCCCCAAAACCTCGACTTGATGATCGCCCGCAGCCACGATGAACGGATGGCCAGGGTCGTGGGCGATGTCGAAGGCGGCCTCGCCCTCGGTCAGCGACACCGAGCGTTTGTCGCCGTCGAACCGGACGTCCAAGGCGGAATGGCGGTTCAGATAGACGTGCGAACCATCCTCGAGCGCGACCGTCAGGGGCGCGTCGGTGGTGGCGTACACCTGCGAGCCCGGCGTGAGCCACAGGAACAGGCCGAAAGCCAGCATCACGCTGGCGGCGATGCCGATCGCCGCGCCCAGCCAGGGTGAACGCGGCTTGGCGCGACGTGCACGCGCGGCGGCGAGGTCGATGACCGGGGTCTCTGTTGCCGCGAGCGAGGCAGGGGCGTCCAGATCGACCCACAGACGCTCGACGGCGTCATAGGCGGCGGCGTGGGTCGGCGACGCCTCCAGCCAGTCCTGGAATTCCAGCCAGGCGGATTCGGGCGCCTCGTCGTCACGCAGGACGACGAACCAGAGCAGCGCCTTCTCCTCGATGTCGGTTTGTGCGGTCATCCGATCCCAGCCTGGAGGAACGCCGTGCAACGCGCCTCCTGATAGCAAGACGGCGCCGCCAAGCTTTCGCCTTCAGACAAATTCCCCCAGACCGTGAAAAGAATCGGCATCAGGGTTGAACCTTGCGGGAAAGAACGCGGAGCGCGTCCATCATGTGTTTCTCGACGGAACTGCGCGAAATGCCCATTTGGACGGCGACGTCGGCATAGCTGACCCCATCGAACTTGTGCAGGCGAAAGACCGTCTGGGTCTTGGCGGGCAGGGTGTCCAAGGCGGCGAGAAGGCGCGCCAGTTTCTCGCGCCCGGCGACGACCGCCTCTGCCGAAGGGGCCGCATCCAGGTCTTCGGCGGCGCCCGTCTCGTGGTTCAGCTGACGCCATTGGGCGTCGCGGTTCGCCGACCGTTGCCCGGACCGCCAGCGGTCCATCAGCAGGTTGGAAGTCAGGCGAAAAAGAAAGGCGCGGGGATTGTCCGGCGGCGGGTCGGGATCGAGCGACGAGACCTTCAGATAGATGTCCTGCAGCACATCATCGACATCGCCCGACGCGCCGCCCAGCCGCGCGCGGCAGAACCGGGCCAGATCCTCGCGCTGCTCGAGATAGGCGGCGATCAGGAGATGCGCGGCAGGCGCGGTCAAACGGGCGAAGTCCTCTCGTGCAGCCAAACAGGCCAAGACCTTCAATGCCGTGACGATTTTCATGAGGCAAGGGTCGGTCGGCGGCGTCCTTGTCATGAAGGCGCCGTGTTACGGCGACGAGCAGGACCCAGATGCGCGCGTTTGCAGGACATGACGGCACGACGACCCCGGTTCTTTCGGTCGGCTAGGGCGTCGTTGTGTTCGATCTCTGGCGCTCGGGCTTCATCCGCCGTCCCTTAAGCAGCTTCATTGACCATGAGCCGCGCGCGGACGAGATCGTCTGGCTGCCGGACTGCGGACCGCATGCCTATGTCGCGGACCCATTTGGGATCACGCGCGACGGCGTGCTGACCGTCTTCGTCGAGGCGTTCGACTATCATGTGCGCCGCGGCGAGATTCATTATCGCCAGTATGACGCCAACGACCGGCTGGTGGGGCAGGGCGTGGCCCTGTCCGAGCCCTGGCACCTGTCCTATCCGACCCTGACCGAGGACGGCGGCCAACTCTATATGCTGCCGGAAGGCTACAAGAGCGGCGGGCTGATCCTGTATCGCTGCGTGCGTTTCCCGGACCAGTGGGAGGCGGTGGCCCGCATCGGCGAGGCGGCTGCGATCGATGCGACGGTGGTCAAGCACGACGGCCGGTGGTGGATGTTCCACGCCCTGCCCGGACCGGACGACCGGGCGATGCGCGAACTGCACGTTGCCTGGGCCGACAGCCTGACGGGGCCTTGGACGCCGCATTCGACCAATCCGGTGCTGAGCGGTTTCCAGAATTCGCGGCCGGGCGGCTCGGCGTTCGTCCATGACGGCGCGCTTCATCTGCCGGTGCAGGACTGCGCCGTGACCTATGGCGCGGCCATCAATCTGCTGCGGATCGATGTGTTGTCGCCGGACGCGTTTTCGGCGGTGGTCGTGAAACGGTTCGAGCCGGGCCATCTGCTGGACGGTTACGGCGACGGCTTTCACACCCTGTCCGGTCACGGCGACGTCACCCTCATCGATGTGAAGGGCATCCGCCAGTCGTCGGCGGAGCCATGGCTGAAGGCCGGCTTCAAGGCGCGTCGGCTGCTGGGCCTGAACGGGCCGCGCGGTAGTCGCGCCACCGGCGCCGCCATTCATCCCAAGATATTCGACACCGCTTCCGTTCGGAAGGAAGGCTAGACCATGCGTATCGCCGTCGTTCTGCCGCGAGGCTGCACCTTCTGTCCGGACAAGACCAACTCCATGGAGACGGTGGTGCGCACCCTGTCGGCGCACAGCCGTTTGAACCGGCTGGTGACGCTGATCGCCGATGCCGGCGGGCCGACGCCGACGGGCGTGCAGATGGTGACGGTGCCGGCCGGACTGGGGCGCAAGGCGCGAAACGCGGCCGTGGTCGACGTTCTGAAGAAACTGTCGCCGGACATTGTGGAATACCATCAGCAGCTGAAGGCGGCGTCGGAGTTGGCGCGGCAGTTGCCGGACGCGATCCACATTCTTTATCGCCACACGCGGATCAAGCCGTCGCGCAACCTGATCGAACGTTTACGATACGGTCGACGCCTGGCGCGGTTCGACCGGCTGGTGTTCGTCAGCCGGGCGGCGGGTGAAGAGTTCGCGATGGACTATCCGCGTTTGGCGGGACGCGTCTCGTCGGTTTGCAATCCGATCGACAGCGACGTCTGGCGTGCATCGCCCGAGCAGCGCGAGAAGCTGATCCTGTTTGCAGGACGGGCGATGAAGGACAAGGGGCTGGACCTGTTCTGCACGGCCTTAGCCCCGACGCTCGATCGTCATCCCGACTGGCGCGGCGCGCTGATGCTGGGCGACTGGGACAAGCATGAGGACTGGGCTGCGCCACAGGTGCGGATGCTGGAGCGGTTCGGCGACCGGGTCGAAATCCACAAATCAGCGTCGCTGGACGCGGTGCGAGCGATGACGCAGCGCGCCGCCATCGCGGTCACGCCGTCGCGCGTGCGCGAGGCCCTGGGGCTGGCCGCGCTGGAGGCCCATGCGGCGGGTGCGGCGCTGATATCGTCGGGACGCGGCGGCTTGCGCGAAGCCAGCGGCGAATATGCGCAGTATGTCGATGTCGAGGAGGCCGGCTCTCTGACAAGCGCCATGATGCGTCTGGTCGAAAATCCCGATGAACGTCTGGCTCTGGCGCGTGGCGGGCAGGCCTATGTCGAGCGGGTGCATTCGCCGGCCGCGCGCGCCGCCGAGCTGGACGCCTTGCGCGAGGCCTTGGTCGACAAGGCGTTCGTCACGCCGAAGCCGACGCTGCGCCGGCGTCCTCTGTTCGGGCCGGCGGCGTCGCTTACCCAGCTTTAGGGCTAGGCTTTAGCCCCTTCGGACGAGGCTGTCGTAAACGTGGGTGACCGCGTCGAATCGCACGCGCGTCGGCTGGTCGCCTAGGGGCGCGGCCTGGAAGTCGGCTTCAGTCAGGCCGGCGGCGACGGGATCGGCGATCTTGTCTGTGTTCCAGCCGAGCAGCAGCCGTCCCCCGGGTCGAAGGATGGCGGCCAACGCCTTTAGCGCCCTTTGCTGCTGCTCGGAACTGTCGACGCCATAGCCCAGCACGCCGTTGCAGACGACGGCGTCGAAGGTCAGGTCCGAGAACAGCCGATCCGCCTCGCATATGTCGCCGGTGCGGTGGCGACCTTCGCGGCCCCAGCGTGCGGCCGCCGGATCGATGTCGGTGGTCCAGACCTCGCCGCCCTGCGCCTCCAGCAAGGCGTAGTCGTCCAGAGTATACTCGCGGCAACCGACCCACATGATGCGCCCGCCGTCGGCCGCCAACGCTGGGACATAGCTGTCGGCCATCACCTGTCGGTCGGGCAGGGCGCGGATTCGCGCCGCCTTGGCGGACCGTCGCCTGCGGTCGGCGTCCTTACCGAAGATCAGACCCCTGACGAGCGTTCCCAGACCCACGTGCTTCCCCTTGGACTGTTCGATACGGTTGTTATCGAGGGGGCGGCGATCTGTCTCGCGCTTTTCTGGGCGTTTCGGATCGCCGGGCTTTGATGTGGCGAAACGACCGCCTACTGACGGCGCATGATCCAGGACGTTCCTCCCCCCGTCACGCCCACCGCCTTGCCCGAGATCGTCGTCACCGCCGCGCGTCTGCCGCCGGCGGCGGCGGACGCCGCGTTTTCCGTTGTGCGGATCGATGAGGCGGTGCTGTCCCGGTCGTCGCGTCTGGACGAGGCGTTGCGATCCGTGCCCGCGGTGTCGCTGTTTCGGCGCACGAGCAGCGCGGCGGCCAATCCGACGACGCAAGGGATTTCGCTGAGGGCCATCGCGCCGTCCGGGGCGGGGCGGACGCTGGTGCTGCTGGACGGCGTGCCGCTGAACGATCCGTTCGGGGGCTGGGTCATCTGGTCCCAGGCGACGCCGGAATCTCTGGAGAGCCTGGATGTGATCCGGGGGGCGGGCTCGGGCCCCTATGGCGCGGGCGCGCTGACGGGCACGATCACCCTGCGTGAACGCGCGAAAGGCGGCGCGGTGGATGTGTCCGCGTCCGAGCGCGGCGGGTTGCGGGCGGCGGGGTCCGCCTCCACGCGACTGGGACCTCTGGCGGTGACGTTGAGCGGGTTGCGCGAAGTCAGCGACGGCTATGTGCCGGTGCGCGGGCCGGCGGCAGGCGCCGCGGACACGCCGCTGGATCTCGACAGCCGAAGTGCAGCGCTGCGCGTCGATACGGCCTTGGGACAGGCGAACCTGTCGGTCAGGGCGGCGACCTGGGAGGAGGATCGCGGATCGGGTCTGGCCGGAACGCGCGCCAACGCCAGCGGGCATAGCTTGAGCGCCACGGCGGCGCAGGCCCCGTCGGCCGACGGCTATGGCTGGCGGCTGCAGGCGTGGCGGATCGACAGCAATCTGGCTAACAGTTCGGCCTCGGTGTCGGCCGACCGCTCGACCACGACGCCGGCCAACGATCAGTTCAAGACGCCCGCGACGGGATGGGGACTGAATGCGGCGCTGCGCCGCCGCATGGCGGATTTCGCGGGCGGACGGCTGGAGTGGGAGCTGGGCGCCGATGCGCGCTTCAACGACGGCGAAACCAACGAACTGTTCAGCAATCCGACAGGGGCCGGCTTCACCCGCATTCGGCGTGCGGGCGGGGAGACGGCAGTGGCCGGGGCCTATGTCGATGCGTCCTGGACCGCGGCCGAATGGTTGGTGGCTGGCGGACTGCGGGTCGATCGATGGGAGAATACCGGCGGATTCCGTCAGGAGAACACGCTGGCGACCGGCGCCGTCCTGCTGAACGAAAGCGATCCGGATCGGTCGGGCGAGGTGGTCAGCATGCGTCTGGCCCTTCGGCGTGATCTGGGCGGCGGCTATGCGGCGCGGGTGGCGGCCTATTCCGGGTTCCGGCCCGCCACGTTGAACGAACTGCATCGGCCGTTCCGCGTCGGCAACGACATCACCGAGGCCAACGCCGCCCTGACGCCGGAAACGCTGAAGGGCGTGGAGACGGGATTGGCCTTCGACCGCGAGGGCGTGCGTTGGGGCGCGTCGGTGTTCTGGAACCAGATCGAGGACGCCATCGTCAATGTGACGCTCGGGTCCGGGCCGGCGACCTTCCCGCGCGCCGGGTTCGTGCCGGCAGGCGGCGTGCTGCGCCAGCGCCAAAACGCCGGGACCATCGACGCCTGGGGCGTGGAACTGACAGGGGCGCTGGACCTGTCGTCAGCCGTGTCGCTGAACGCCGCTGCGTCCTGGACCGATGCCGAGATCGACGGCGGATCGTCCGCCGCGCAGCTGACCGGTTTGCGTCCTGCCCAAGCGCCGGAATGGAGCGCGACGGCCGGGCTGGATTGGCGCGCGACCGATCGACTGACCCTGGCCCTGGCGGCACGTTATGAATCGAGCCGGTTCGACGACGACCTGAACAGCCGGGTGCTGGACGCCGCCGTGACGCTGGATGGGCGAGCAGAGTGGGCCTTTACCCCAAAGGCGACCCTCTGGATGGCGGCAGACAATCTGTTCGACGAGGATGTCGAGGTGTCGGAAACCGGCACGGGCGTCGCCGGATACGGCCCGCCGCGAACGCTCAGCATCGGTCTGCGGTTGAGCTATTGAGCACGCGGACCGGCTGTCTTCTCGACCAGGTTTTTGCGCGACGCACAGATTTCGTCCGCCTGACGGGTGAAAATGACCTTCAATGCTGTTGCGCGAGGCCGCTGGCGCGCTAAGCGCTAAAGGCGGTCGATCCACGGCCGCTGATCCCAACGACGAGCCTGTCATGTCCGAAGAATTCTACCGCATGAAGCGGTTGCCGCCCTATGTCATCGCCGAGACCAATGCGATGCGCGCGGCGGCCCGTGCGGCAGGCGAGGACGTGATCGACCTAGGCATGGGCAACCCCGACCTGCCGCCGCCCCAGCATGTGATCGACAAATTGATCGAGGTGGCCAGGAAGCCGGACGCCCACGGCTATTCGGCGTCACGCGGCATCCCGGGCCTGCGCCGCGCCCAGGCCAACTATTACGGCCGCCGCTTCGGCGTCGATGTGGATCCCGAGACCGAGGTGATCGTCACCATGGGCTCCAAGGAGGGGCTGGCCAGCCTGGCCACCGCCATCACCGAGCCGGGCGACGTGATCCTGGCGCCCAATCCGTCCTATCCGATCCACACCTTCGGCTTCATCATCGCCGGGGCGGCGATCCGCAGCGTGCCGACTACGCCGGACGAGAAGTATTTCGAGGCATTGGAGCGGGCCATGGCCTTCACCGTGCCGCGGCCCAAGATCCTGGTGATGAACTACCCGTCGAACCCGACGGCGGAGACGGTCGATCTGGCTTTCTACGAACGCGTCGTGGACTTCGCCAAGGCCAACGACCTGTGGATCATCAGCGACCTGGCCTATTCGGAACTCTATTACGATGGCAAGCCGACGGTCTCGATCCTGCAGGTTCCGGGCGCCAAGGACGTGGCGATCGAGTTCACCTCCCTGTCCAAGACCTACAGTATGGCGGGCTGGCGCATGGGGTTTGCGGTCGGCAACAAGACGCTGATCGCGGCGATGACGCGGGTGAAATCCTACCTCGACTACGGCGCCTTCACGCCGATCCAGGCGGCGGCGTGCGCCGCGCTGAACGGGCCGCAGGACATCGTCGAGCAGAACCGCAAACTCTATCACCGCCGGCGCGATGTGCTGGTCGAGAGTTTCGGCCGCGCGGGCTGGGACATTCCCAAGCCGGCCGCCTCCATGTTCGCCTGGGCGCCCTTGCCGCCAGCGCTGAAGCATCTGGGCAGTCTGGAGTTCTCCAAGCAGTTGCTGACCCACGCCAAGGTCGCGGTGGCGGCGGGCGTGGGCTATGGCGAGAACGGCGAGGGCTTCGTGCGCATCGCCATGGTCGAGAACGAACAGCGCATCCGCCAGGCCGCGCGCAACATCAAATCCTATCTGAAATCGCAAGGCGTCAATGTGCCGCCCAGCCGGGAAGACTGACTATGCCGTCTGGACTGATCGCGCTGCTGGACGACGTCGCCGGCATCGCAAAGCTGGCGGCCGCGTCGCTGGATGACGTGGGCGCGGCGGCGGGCAAGGCCTCGACCAAGGCCGCCGGCGTGGTGGTTGACGATGCGGCGGTGACGCCGCGCTATGTCATGGGCCTGTCGCCCAGCCGCGAGCTGCCGATCATCAGCAAGATCGCGCTGGGATCGTTTCGCAACAAGCTGATCTTCATCCTGCCGGTGGCCCTGGTGCTCAGCGCCTTCGCGCCCTGGGCCATCACCCCGATCCTGATGTGCGGCGGGACCTATCTGTGTTTCGAGGGGGCGGAAAAGCTGCTGGAGGCGATGGGGCATGGCGGGCATGAGGATGCCGCGCCGGTCGCGCGCGACGCAGCGGCGCTGGAGAAGACGACGGTGTCGGGTGCGGTGCGCACTGACCTGATCCTGTCGGCCGAGATCATGGCCATCGCCCTGGCCGATGTGGCGGCGCAGCCGATCCTGACCCAGGCCGCTGTGCTGGCTGTGGTCGGCATCGCCATGACCGTGGTCGTCTATGGCGCGGTCGGCCTGATCGTGAAGATGGACGACATCGGCCTGCATCTGGCTCAACGGCCCAATGGCGGGGTGCGCGCTTTGGGGCGGGGTCTGGTCAAGGGCATGCCGATGGTGATGAGCGCCCTGTCGGCGATCGGCACGGCGGCCATGCTGTGGGTCGGCGGCGGCATTTTGCTGCACGGTTCCCATACGCTGGGGCTGCACTGGCCGGCGGTACCGGTCGAGCATCTGTCGCATGCCGTCGGCGAACTGTTCGGGCCGTTGGCCGGCGTGATGAGCTGGCTGACGACGGCGGTGGCCTCGGCCGTGATTGGGCTGATCGTCGGCGGGGTGGTGGTGCTGGTCCTGCATCAGGTCGCGCGCCTGCGGTCCAAGGAATCGCACTAGGAGCGAGCCGGGCTGTCACGCGGGCGCCATCCGCAACAGCTAGAGGCCGCACGGCTGTTGTTGGAGTTGTTCATGTCCCTGTCGCGTCACGTCGCCGCCGCGTGTCTGGCCGTCTTGTCGATCGCAGGCGCCGCCTGTGCGGGCGCGCCGGTCGCCCAGCCGCCGGTTCAGGCCGCCGCGCCGCAGTCGTCGGTCGCGGCCCTGACGCCGCCCAAACTGATCGTGACCATTGTGGTCGATCAGTTCAGCGCCAACCTCTTCAACCAGTATCGCAGCCGCTATAGCGGCGGCCTGCGCCGGCTGGCCGACCAGGGGCTGGTGTCGATCAACGGCTATCAGACCCACGGTCTGACCGAGACCTGCCCTGGCCACTCCACGGTTCTGACCGGCATGCATCCGGCCGAGACCGGCATTCCCGCCAACGATTGGATCGACGGCAAGACCGGCAAGGAGGTCTATTGCCTAGCCGCGCCGCAGAACCATCTGGCGCACGGGCGCGACGACACCGACAACGGGCCGGTGGGGCCGGATCAGCTGCGCGCGACGACGCTGGGCGATTGGCTGAAGGCCGTCAGCCCGGACAGCAAGGTGATGGCGGTGTCCGGCAAGGATCGCGGGGCGATCAATCTGGCCGGTCATCAGGGGCAGGCCTTTTGGTTCACCGATGGGTTTGGACTGACAACCTATGTCGAGCCCGGTCAGACGGCCGAGACAAAGCTGGCGCCGATTGCGGCGTTCAACCGTGACTTCAACGCCTGGACGGCGGCGACGCCGACAGCCTGGGACTATCAGAACGCGGACTGCCGGGCTCTGGCGGGCGACTGGACCATTCGCGGCCAGACCTTCCATTCGGTGCTGCCGCCGGCGGGACTGAAGTTCGACACCTCGCCATTGCTGGACGAGCAGACGCTGAAGGCGGCGGCATATCTGCTGGACAGCCAGAAGCTGGGGCAGGGGACGGCGACCGACATGCTGGGCGTCAGCCTGTCGGCCACCGACCGGATCGGCCATATGTACGGCACCCAGGGGCCGGAGATGTGCGAGCAGATGCACCGGCTGGATGCGGCGCTGGGCGCATTCCTGGACAAGTTGGCCCAGGTTCCGGGCGGCGCGCTGGTCGTTCTGACGGCTGATCACGGCGGTTCGGACTTCGTCGAGCGGCTGCACGAGCACGGCTATCCGGAGGCGCACCGCGCCGACACCGATGCGATCAAGGGCGTCAACGCCGCGCTGAAGGCGCGCTTCAATCTGGACGCCGATCCGCTGCAGTCCGGCGGAAGCGGCTGGATGGTCGCCAATGCGGATCACAAGTCGCTGCCCGATCCGTTGCGGACACAGGTGGCGGAAGCAGCGGTCGAGATGCTGCGCGCCCTGCCGGACGTGGCTTTCGCCGAGACGCGCGACCGACTGCTGGCTGAGCCCCTGCCCGAAAGCCGTCAGCCCGAGATGATGACGGTGCGCGAGCGGATGCGGTTGTCGACCGTCGCCGAGCGATCGCCCGACATCCAGTTCGCCTGGACCCAGAACACCACCTCGGGCGGCCGCGTCGGCTCGACCCTGGCCGGACACGGCACGCCGTGGGAATATGACCGACGAGTGCCGATCATCTTCTGGTGGCCGGGCGCCAAGGCCGAGGAGCGGTTCCTGCCGATCCGGACCGTCGATATCGCCCCGACCCTCGCCCATGTGATCGGCGTCCCCGCGCCCCAGGTCGAGGGCCGCTGCATCGATCTGAACGGATTTGCCGTGGCGGCCTGCGGGGCGGCGGCCAGATAAACTCCTGTTTCCGGCCGTCAACTCATGTTTCCTGAGGGGCAGGCGGCCTTACGCAGCGCGGGTTTCGTTGGCAGAAGAGGGCGAAATCGCCCAGGCGGCCCCGTTTTGCCGTCCGAGAGAGCCAACAGGAAACGTCATGAACCGAGCCCGTCGCGCGCGCATCGTCGCCACCCTGGGACCTGCCAGCCGTGCGCCCAGCACTGTCAAGGCGCTGGCCCAGGCGGGGGTGGACGTCTTCCGCCTTAACTTCAGCCACGGGTCGCATGAGGATCACGCCGCCGCGTTGAAGGCGGTGCGCGGCGCCGAAATGGCCCTGCAGCGTCCGCTGGGCGTGCTGGCCGACCTTCAAGGGCCGAAGCTGCGTTTGGGCCGGTTCAAGGACGTCGAGATCGCGGTCAAACCGGGCCACACCATGCGCTTCGATCTGGACCCGACGCCCGGCGACGAGACGCGGGTGCAGATGCCGCATCCCGAAATCTTCAAGGCGCTGCGCAAGGGCATGCTGTTGTTGCTGGACGACGGACGGGTGCGTCTGCGTGTGGGCGAGCGGACCGATGAGTGGGCCGATGTGACGGTCGAGAGCGGCTCGAAGCTGTCGGACCGCAAGGGCGTGGCGGTGCCGGAGGCGGTGATCCCGGTTTCGGCCCTGACGCCCAAGGACCGTGAGGATCTGGCCTTCGCCCTGCGGATGGGCGTGGACTGGGTGGCGCTCAGCTTCGTGCAGAAGCCCGAGGACATGGCCGAGCTGAAGCGGATCGTGAACGGGCAGGCGGCCTGCCTCGCCAAGATCGAGAAGCCGGCGGCCCTGGCCGATCTGGAAGCCATACTGGACTATTGCGACGGGGTGATGGTGGCGCGTGGCGATCTGGGCGTCGAGCTGGATCCCGAGGATGTGCCGGTGGCGCAAAAGCAGATCGTGCGCGCGGCCCGCAATCGCGGCGTGCCGGTGATCGTGGCGACCCAGATGCTGGAATCCATGACCAGCGCCCCGGCCCCGACCCGCGCCGAGGCGACCGACGTGGCCAATGCGGTCTATGAGGGCGCGGACGCCCTGATGCTGTCGGCCGAGACGGCGTCGGGCGACTATCCGCTGGAATCCGTCGGCATCATGAGCCGGATCATCGAGCGGGTCGAACGCGATCCGATGTGGCCCAGCCTGATGGGCGCCGAACACGCCGGCATGGACGAGCATGATGTGGACGCCCTGGTCGGGGCGGCGCGGATGGCGGCGAATGCGCCCTCGACGGGCTGTCTGGTGGTGTTCACGACCCTGGGCGGCACGGCGCGGCGGATGGCGCGCGAGCGTCCGCTGAAGCCGATCTTGGTGCTGACGCCCAATCCCAACACCGCGCGCCGCCTGGCTCTGGTCTGGGGGCTGGAGCCGCGTCTAGGCGAGCAGCCGGACTCGCTAGAGGCCGTGACGGACGACGCCGTCAACAGCGCGGTGAAATATGGTCTGGCCGAGCCAGGCCAGCGCATCCTGATCCTGGCGGGCACGCCGTTCGGGGCGCCGGGCGCGGCCAATCTACTGCGACTGGCTCACGCGCCGGCGGCGACGTCGAAGGGCCGAAAGAAGAGCTAGAGAGCGATCTCGCGACGCTCCGCGGCGCTGCGCAGACCGGCGTCGAGGATGCGCATGACGGTGAGGGCCTGGTCGGCCGGGACGGGCGGCGGGGCCTTGCCAAGGATCGCCTCGCGCATGGCGGCGTAGAAGGCGGGATAGTCGCCGCGCTCCGGAGCCGGCGTGGTGCGGACGGTTTCGCCGTCGATCTGGTTGGTCAGCACGCCGGGCGAAGGATCGACGCCCCAGTCCGCGTCGCCGGGACGCAGGCCGGCCTTGGACTGACCCTCCTGGGCGTCGAGGCCGTGTTTGACGAAGCTGCCGCCCGTGCCATGGACGGCGTAGCGGAGGCTGGCCTCGGCGGCGAGGTGACTCATGTTCAGGATGACGCGCAGCCGGTCATAACGCAGCAGGACGTGGGCGTAGTCGATGGCCGTGGCGCCGACACGCTGGGCCTGGAGGTCGGCGTAGACGGCCAGGGGCGGGCCGAACAGCTGCACCGCCTGGTCGATCAGGTGCGGACCCAGGTCGGCCCAGACGCCGCCGTCGCGTCTGTCCTTCCAGCGGTCGGTGACGGTCGGACGGAAGCGGTCATAGTGGCTTTCGAACACGGCGACGTCGCCCAGTTCGCCCTGGTCGATCAGGCCGCGCAAAGTCAGGAAGTCGGCGTCCCAACGGCGGTTCTGGAAGACGCTGAAGACGCCGGGGGATGACGCCGCGACGGCGGCGACGCTTTCCGCGTCAGCCAAGGTGGCGGCGAAGGGTTTGTCCACCACCACCGACTTGCCGGCCCTCAGCGCGGCGATCGACTGTTCGGCGTGCAAGGCGTCGGGGGTGGCGACGACGATCAGGCCGATGTCGTCGCGAGCTAGGGCGGCGTGCAGATCGGACAGGACTTCGACCTTCGGCAGGTCGGTGTGGACCGCTTCGGGCCGGGACGAGACGACGGCGGTCAGGTGCAGGCCGGGGGTCGCCGCGATCAGGGGAGCGTGGAAGGTCTGGCCCGCCAGGCCGTAGCCGACGACGGCGACGCCGATGGGTGCGTGTGAGGTCATGCCCCGATCAATAGCGGTCGGGGCGCGGGCCATCCAGCACATAGGGCACCACGCCACGCTCGTTCTCCGGCACGTGCAGGGTCCGGTCCAAGGGCGGGAAGGCGCGCTGGGTGCAGTCGGTGCGCTCGCAGATGCGGCAGCTGACGCCGATCCGGGCGGCGGGGCCGTTCAGGTCCAGACCGGCGGCATAGACCAAGGCGCCCGCATGCTCGACCTCGCAGCCCAGAGACAGGGCGTAGCGGCGGTCGTTGGCCAGAAAGGAGCCGCTGGGTTTGGACACGCTGCGGGCGATGGAGATGTAGCGCGATCCGTCGGGCATCTCGGCCAGCTGGACCCCGATCCGGTCGGGCGCCGCGAAGGCCTCGTGGACGTTCCACAGCGGGCAGGCGCCGCCGAAGCGGGCGAACTGGAAGCGGGTGGCGCTGTGCCGCTTGGTGATGTTGCCGGCCATGTCCACGCGGGCGAAATAGAAAGGCACGCCGCGCCAGCCAGGCCGTTGCAGGGTCGAGAGCCGGTGGCAGACCTGTTCGAAACTGACCTGGAAACGGGTGCGTAGCCGGTCGATGTCGTGCTTTTCCTCGCGCGCGGCCTCCAGGAAGGCGCGGTAGGGCAGGAGCAGGGCGCCGGCGGCGTAGTTGGCCAGACCGACGCGGGCCACGTCGCGTGCGGCGTCCGTGCGGAAGGCGGCCTGATCCAACTCGGCCTCGATCAAGTCGCGGAAGGACAGCAGGGCCAACTGGTGCGCCAGCTGGAACGACCGCGTCGCGCCGGGCTGCCAGGCGTCCAGCGTCAGGACGCGGCTGGCGGGGTCGTAGCGACGCAACGCGTCTTGGCCCGCGACGTAAGCGACCCGGACGCCGTGGGCCTGACTCAGCGCGGCCTCCAGCGCCCGCTCGATCTGGCCGTCCTGCACCAGCGTCGTCGCCAGCGCCTCGGCCGCCGTGTCCAGCGTGTCGATGTAGTTGTCGCGATAGTGGAAGAAGTCGCGCACCTCTTCGTAGGGCAGCAAGGCGACACTGGCGCCGTGTTCGTCCCGGCCCAGGGTGTCGTCCAGCGCCTTCACCCGTTCGTCCAGGCGGCGGAAGGTCTGGTGCAGGGCCAGGAATTGACGGGCCAGACGCGGGGTGTTGGCGACCGCCTGTTTCAGCTCGGCGGCCGTGGGCGGTTCGGCCTCACCCATCATTGGGCCCGCGATGTCGGTGGTCGCCTCGCGCAAATCGGCGATCAGGCGGGCGTCGCCCTCTAGGTCGAACAGACTGGCATCCACATGAAAGGCGCGGGTCAGGGCGATCAGGACGCGCGCGGTCGCCGGGCGCTGGTTGGTCTCGATCTGCGACAGATAGGACGGCGACAGGCCCAGACGTTCGGCGCAGGCCTCCAGCGTCCAGCCGCGCGCCTCGCGCAGCTTGCGCAGCTTGGCGCCCAGGAAAAGCTTCTCAGCCATTCGCAACTTTGCAGATCATATCGCCATCCTTTGCAAGCCCGCGCAGTTCCACACTTTTTGCAAAGTTGCGTTTGCCATTTTGCGATGAAGGCGCCACGCGTTCTTTGAACGAGAGGCGAAGATCCATCATGACTCAAGCCATCCTTGAAGAACTGGAGCGCCGTCGCGCCGCCGCCAAACTGGGCGGCGGGGAAAAGCGTATCGCCGCCCAGCACGCCAAGGGCAAGCTGACGGCGCGCGAACGCATCGACGTGCTGCTGGACGAGGGCTCCTTCGAGGAGACCGATATGTTCGTGGAGCACCGCAGCCACGACTTCGGCATGCAGGATCAGCGCATCCCCGGCGACGGGGTGGTGACGGGGCGGGGGACCATCGGCGGACGGCTGGTCTATGTCTTCTCCAAGGACTTCACCGTCTTCGGCGGCAGCCTGTCGGGGGCCCATGCGGCCAAGATCGTCAAGCTGCAGAAGATGGCCCTGACCACCGGGGCACCGATCATCGGTCTGTTCGACGCAGGCGGCGCGCGGATCCAGGAAGGCGTGGAAAGTCTGGCGGGTTACGCCGACATCTTCCTGCAGAACACGCTCGCCAGCGGCGTCATTCCCCAGATCAGCGTGATCATGGGGCCGTGCGCGGGCGGTGACGTCTATTCGCCCGCCATCACCGACTTCATCTTCATGGTGAAGGACACGAGCTACATGTACGTGACCGGACCCGACGTGGTGAAGACGGTCACCAATGAGGTGGTCAGCCACGAGGACCTGGGCGGCGCGCGGGTCCACGCCGGCAAGTCGGGCGTGGCGGACGGGGCGTTCGAGAACGATCTGGAGGCCCTGTCGGAGGTGCGTCGCCTGATCGGCTTCCTGCCGCTGTCGAACCGCGAAAAGCCGCCGGTGCGCGAGAGCTATGATGAGCCCGAGCGGGATGAGCCGAGCCTGGACACCCTGATCCCGGCCAATCCGAACCAGCCCTATGACATGAAGGAGCTGATCCTGAAGGTGGTCGACGAGGCCGACTTCTTCGAGATCGGGGCCGACTTCGCCAGGAACATCATCTGCGGCTTCGGCCGGCTGGACGGCCAGACGGTCGGGATCGTCGCCAACCAGCCCCAGGTGCTGGCGGGCGTGCTGGACATCGATTCAAGCCGCAAGGCCGCGCGGTTCGTGCGCTTCTGCGACGCCTTCGACATTCCTCTGGTGACGCTGGTGGACGTGCCGGGCTTCATGCCGGGGACCAAGCAGGAATACGGCGCCCTGATCAAACACGGGGCCAAGCTGCTGTTCGCCTATGCCGAGGCGACGGTGCCGAAACTGACCCTGATCACGCGCAAGGCCTATGGCGGCGCCTATGACGTGATGAGCTCCAAACACCTGCGCGGCGACGTCAACTACGCCTGGCCCACCGCCGAGATCGCGGTCATGGGCGCCAAGGGGGCGGTCGAGATCATCTTCCGCAAGGAGGCCGGCGATCCGGCGGCCTTGGCGGCGCGCGAGGCCGAGTACAAGGACCGGTTTGCTAACCCCTTCGTGGCGGCTGGCCTGGGCTATATCGACGACGTCATCATGCCGCACGGCACGCGGCGGCGGCTGGTGAAGGCGCTGCGGACGCTGAAGAATAAGGTCCAGGAGAACCCTTGGAAGAAGCACGATAATATTCCGCTGTAGGTGATGAAACACGTCCTCTTCATCTGCTCGCGCAATCGGTTGCGCAGCCCAACAGCTGAACAGGTGTTCGCCAACTGGCCTAAAATCGAAGTGGCTTCGGCGGGCTTGGCTCCGGATGCCGAAGAGTTGGTGACAGGGGAGATGGTCGAGGAGGCGGACATCATTTTTGTGATGGAGAAGCAGCACCGGGCGAAGCTGGCGCGGCGGTTCAAGCCGCAACTCCGCAAGGCCCGCGTCGTCTGCCTCGATATCCCGGATGATTACGCCTTCATGCAGCCCGAACTCGTGGCGCTGCTGAAGACGAAGGTTACGCCGTTCCTATGAGCGGATGTCATAATAGCGCCCGATCGGCGCGGCCGGGGCTTTCGGGCTCGGGCGAAGGTTGTAGGGACTGAGATGTTCAAGAAAATCCTCATCGCCAACCGGGGCGAGATCGCGGTTCGGATCATCAAGACCTGCCGCCGCATGGGCATCAAGACGGTGCAGGTCTATTCGGAGGCTGACGCCGGGTCGCTGGCGGTCGAGATGGCCGACGAGGCGGTGCTGATCGGGCCGGCGCCGGCGGCGCAGTCCTATCTGCTGGCGGACAAGATCGTCGAGGCGGTGCGCCAGACGGGGGCGCAGGCCGTGCATCCGGGCTTTGGCTTCCTGAGCGAGAACGCCGGCTTTGCGCGGCGGCTGAGGGACGAGGGGATCGCCTTCATCGGCCCGAACCCCGAGGCCATCGAGGCCATGGGCGACAAGATCAGTTCCAAGAAGCTGGCGGCCGAGGCGGGGGTCTCGACCGTGCCGGGGCATATGGGGCTGATCGAGACGCCGGACGAGGCGGTCAGGATCGCCAACGAGATTGGCTATCCGATCATGATCAAGGCCTCGGCCGGCGGCGGCGGCAAGGGCATCCGGGTGGCCCATTCGGACGCCGACATGGCCGAGGGGTTTGCGGCGGTGAAGGCCGAGGCGCTGAACGCCTTCGGCGACGACCGGGTCTTTTTGGAAAAGTTCATCGTCGATCCGCGTCACATCGAGATCCAGGTGCTGGGCGACAAGCACGGCCATGTCGTCCATCTGTTCGAGCGCGAATGTTCGATCCAGCGCCGCAACCAGAAGGTCATCGAGGAGGCGCCGTCGCCCCTGCTGGACGAGGCCACCCGCGCCGCCATGGGGGCGCAGGCCGTGGCCCTGGCCCAGGCGGTGAACTATGACTCGGCGGGTACGGTCGAGTTCGTCGCCGGTCAGGACAAGAGCTTCTACTTCCTAGAGATGAACACCCGGCTGCAGGTCGAGCATCCGGTGACGGAGTTGATCACGGGCGTCGATCTGGTCGAGCAGATGATCCGTTCGGCCTGGGGCGAGACGCTGGCCTTCGAACAGAAGGACCTGAAGATCGACGGTTGGGCTATTGAGAGCCGCATCTACGCCGAGGATCCGTATCGCGGCTTCCTGCCGTCCATCGGCCGGCTGGTTCGCTATGAGCAGCCGGAAGAAGGCGATCAGGGGGACTATACGGTCAGAAACGATTCCGGCGTCCGCGAGGGCGACGAGATCAGCATGTTCTACGATCCCATGATCGCCAAACTGTGCGCCTGGGGCGAGACGCGCGAGGCGGCGGTCGAGGGCATGGCCCGCGCGCTGGAGGACACCCACCTGTCGGGCCTGGGCCACAATGTGCCCTTCCTGGCGGCGGTGATGGATCAGGACCGGTTCAAGTCGGGCAATCTGTCGACCAGCTACATCAAGGACGAGTTCCCGGACGGCTTCCACGGCCTGAAGCCGACGCGGGACCAAGAGCGCATCCTGATCGCCTCGGCGCTGGCTATGCACGAGGTCATCGCCGAACAGGACGGCGACCCGTCGGACCGCACCGACTGGATCGTGATGATCGACAAGACGCCTCACGGCGTCGGCCTGTCCTATGACGAGGACGAGGAGATGATCCTGACCCTGACGGGCGGCGGCGACATCCGCCTGTCGGACATCGACTGGCGGCCGGGTCTGGCCCAGTTCAAGGCCGAGCTGGATGGCGAGCCCTTCACCGCCGAGGTCAAACGCGTCGCCGACGGCTTCGACATCCGTCACCGTGCGGCCAAGGCGCGGGTGCGGGTGCTGCGGCCCCACGTCGCCGAACTGTATGCGCGCCTGCCGGAAAAGGTCGCAGCGGACACCTCCAAGATGGTGCTGTCGCCCATGCCCGGTCTGGTGGTCTCGATCCCGGTGGTCGTGGGCCAGGAGGTCAAGACCGGCGAGACGGTGGCCATCATCGAGGCCATGAAGATGCAGAACATCCTCAAGGCCGAGCGCGACGGGGTGGTGAAGGCCGTCGGCGCCAAGGACGGCGATCCGGTGGCGGCGGATGACGTGCTGGTGGAGTTCGGGTGATGAAGAACCCCTCCGTCTCTACGCTTCGCTCCGAGGCCCCTCCCCATCGCATGGGGAGGAGACGACAGCATGTCTCCTCCCCGCTTGCGGGGAGGGGGACCGCGAAGCGGTGGAGGGGGTCTTCACGACGCGCGGATGGGGAGGCGGACGCATGACCTTCCCCACACCCACGCCCCTCGAATGGCGCGAGGCGGCCCAGAAGGCGCTGAAGGATCGGCCGATCGAGTCGCTGATGCATCTCGACGCCGATCAACTGGTGACGCGGCCGCTGTATGCGGGCGCGACGGGCGTGCAGCCGATCTTCGCTCCTCGCCCGTCCGACTCCGAAGGCCGGGCCTGGGATCTGCGGACGCTGGTGGAAGGCGACGATGCCGAAGCGGTCAACGCCGCTGTCCTGACCGATCTGGAGAACGGCGCGGCCTCGGTGGTGCTGAAGGGGCGGGTGCTGTCGGATTCCGCCCCGCTCAGCCGGGCGCTGGAAGGCGTGGCGCTGGAGCTGGCGCCGGTCGCGCTGGATGCAGGGATCGACGGGCCGGATGCGGCCAATGCGCTGGCGGTCGTCGCCAAGGGCTCGCCGCGCGCCCAACTGCGGTTTCATATGGACCCGGTCTCGGCCTTCGCCGAGGCAGGCGGCGCCCCGCGTTCGGTGGAAGAGCATTTGAGCCTGGCGGCCAATACGGCGGCGCGGCATGCGGGGGCCTATCCCGACGCGACCTTCTTCATGGCCAGCGGGCGCGTGGCGCACGAGGCGGGCGGTTCGGCGGCGCAGGAACTGGCCTTTGCGGCGTCCAGCGTTGTGGCCCATGCAAAGGCGGCGGTCGAGGCCGGGATGTCGGTCGAGGCGGCTTTGCGCGGCACCGTCGTCAGCTTGTCGGTCGATGCGGAATATTTCGACAGCCTGGCCAAGGTGCGGGCCATGCGGCTGATCTGGGCCAGCCTGACGAAGGCGTTCGACGTGGATGTCCCGGCGGTTATCGAAGCGCGCTCGTCACGGCGGATGCTGTCGGCGCGCGACCCCTGGCCCAATCTGCTGCGGCTGACGGCGGCGGGCTTCGCCGGTGCGGTCGGCGGGGCGGACGTTGTGGTGCTGGACGGCTTCACCCGCGCATCCGGGACGTCGGACGCCTTCGCCCGGCGTCAGGCGCGGAACACCCAGCTGGTGCTGATGGAAGAGGCCAATCTGGGTCGGGTCGACGATCCGGCCGCCGGCTCCTGGTATCTGGACGCCCGGACGCGGGACTTGGCCGAGGCCGGCTGGGCCGAGTTCCAGAGGATCGAGGCGGAGGGCGGTCTGGTCGAAGCGCTCAAGGGCTCGGTCATCCAGCCCCGTATCGCCCGCGGCCGCAAGGTCCGCGAGGCCGCGCTGACGAACGGCGCAGCGCAGATCATCGGCGTTACTAAATATGTCGATGCGGACGTGCGGCCGGCGCCGATCGAGGCGGGCGATGAGGCGGCCGTGGCGGTCGAACGGGTGTGCGAACCCCTGGCTCCGATCCGGTTCGCTGCGGCTTTCGAGGAGACGGCTCAATGAGTTTCCCCGACTTCAGCACGATCGCCCTGAACCTCGGTGCGACGGGGCAGGGGCCGACGCGCGATCCTTGGCTGACGCCCGAGGGGCTGACGGTCGAGACCGCATATGGTCCCGACAGCACGGACGCGCTGGATCACCCGCACGGCCTGCCGGGGTTCGCGCCGTTCGTGCGCGGGCCCTATCCGACCATGTATGCGGGCAATCCCTGGACGATCCGGCAATACGCCGGCTTCTCGACCGCCGAGGAGTCCAACGCCTTCTATCGCCGCAACCTGGCGGCCGGTCAGAAGGGGCTGAGCATCGCCTTCGACCTGGCGACGCACCGGGGCTATGACAGCGACCACCCGCGGGTGAAGGGCGACGTCGGCATGGCGGGCGTGGCCATCGACAGCATCTATGACATGCGCACCCTGTTCGACGGGATCCCGCTGGATCAGATGTCGGTGTCCATGACGATGAACGGGGCGGTGCTGCCGATCCTGGCGCTCTATGTCGTCGCGGCCGAGGAGCAGGGCGTGCCGCACGCCAAGCTGACCGGAACCATTCAGAACGACATTCTGAAGGAGTTCATGGTCCGCAACACCTACATCTATCCGCCCGAGCCCTCGATGCGGATCATCGCGGACATCTTCGCCTGGACGGCGCAGGAGACGCCGAAGTTCAACTCGATCTCGATCAGCGGCTACCACATGCAGGAGGCGGGAGCCTCGGCGGATATCGAGCTGGCCTATACACTGGCGGACGGGATCGAATATCTGCGGGCGGGCGTCGCGGCGGGCATGCCGATCGACCGGTTCGCGCCGCGCCTCAGCTTCTTCTGGGCTATCGGCATGAACTATTTTATGGAGGTGGCCAAGATGCGCGCCGGCCGCCTGCTGTGGGCCGAGGCGGTGCGCAAGGAAGGCGGGGTCGATCCCAAGTCGCTGTCCTTACGCGCCCACTGCCAGACATCGGGCTGGTCGCTGGCGGCGCAGGACGTGTTCAACAATGTGCCGCGCACCATGGTCGAGGCCATGGCGGCGGCGGGCGGCCAGACGCAGAGCCTGCACACCAACGCCTTGGACGAGGCCCTTGCGCTTCCAACCGATTTCTCGGCCCGGATCGCGCGCAACACCCAGATCCTGCTGCAGCAGGAGACGGGGCTGACGCGGGTCATCGACCCCTGGGGCGGCAGTTTCTATGTCGAACGGCTGACCCACGAACTGGCCGAACGGGCGCGCGCCCATATGGCCGAGGTCGAGGCCCTGGGCGGCATGGCCAAGGCGATCGAAGCCGGCATCCCCAAGCTGCGGATCGAAGAGTCCGCCGCCAAGACCCAGGCCCGGATCGACACTGGCCAGCAAACGGTGGTCGGGGTGAACAAATATCTGAACCCCGTCGTCGACGACATTCCGATGTTGAAGGTCGACAATGCGGCGGTGCTGGCCGCCCAGATCGACAAGCTGAAGCGCCTGCGCGCCGAGCGGGACCAGGCGGCGACCGATGCGGCGCTGAACGCCCTGACCGAGGGGGCGCGCGGGAACGCCAACCTGCTGGAACTGGCGGTTCAGGCCGCCCGCGCCAAGGCGACGGTAGGTGAAATCTCCGATGCGCTGGAAGCCGCCTTCGGCCGCCACGTGGCCACGGTCCAGACCGTGTCAGGCGTCTATGCCAAGGAGGCGGGGACCGACGCCCGCTTCGCCCGCGCCCGCGAGATGGTGGCGACCTTCGTCGAGAACGACGGCGGCCCGCCGCGCATTCTGATCGCCAAACTGGGACAGGACGGACACGACCGGGGTCAAAAGGTCGTCGCGACCGGATACGGCGATCTGGGCTTCGACGTCACGGCCGGCAGCCTGTTCCAGACGCCGTCCGAGGCTGCTCAGGAAGCGGTCGAGAAGGGCGTTCACGCGGTCGGCGCATCATCGCTGGCGGCCGGGCACCTGACGCTGGTGCCCGAGCTGAAGGCCGAGTTGGAGAAACTGGGCCGGCCCGACATCATGATCGTCGTCGGCGGGGTGATCCCGCCATCTGACGTCCAACCCCTGCTCAATATGGGCGCGGCCGCCGTCTATCCGCCCGGTTCGGCCATCGCCGATACGGCGGTCGACCTGATCGAGAAGCTGAACCAGCGTCTGGGTTACGCCCAGCCTGCCCCCGACAAGGACAAGTCATGATCGGCGCCCTGAACCACGTCGGCGTCGCCACGCCGTCCATCGCCGACTCGGTCAAACTGTATCGCGATATCCTCGGCGCGACGAAGATCGGCGAGCCGTTCGACCTGCCGGCGCAAGGCGTGAAGGTCTGTTTCGTGGATACGCCGACGGCTCAGATCGAGCTGATCGAACCCTATGGCGAGACCAGCCCCATCGTCGGCTTCCTGGCCAAGAATCCCAAGGGCGGCCAGCACCACGTCTGTTTCGAGGTGGCCGATATCTACGCCGCCGTCGCCGAGATGCGGGCCAAGGGCGTGACAATCCTGGGCACGGGCGAGCCGCGCATCGGGGCGCACGGGACGCCGGTCGTCTTCCTGCATCCGCGTGACATGGGCGGCGTGCTGATCGAGCTGATGGAGACGCCAAAAGCGGGGCATTAAGCGGAGCCTTTGGTCAGGTTGGGCCGTTGAAGGCGAAAACCAGAGGACATGACATGATGTCGCACCGCCTGACCGCATTCGTCGCCATCGCCGCCCTGACCGGCGCTGCAGCCTGCTCTCGCACCGACCCCGAACAGCCCACCGCGCCGGTCGAGCCAGCGGCTGTCCCTGCATCCGATGCGCCCTCGATCGGTTATGCCTGCGAAAGCGGCGCGACGCTTCAGGTCCAGTATGTCGACAGCGACAACGCCAAGCTGACCCATCAGAACCAGACCTATGCCTTGCGTTCGGTGCAGGCCGCCAGCGGCGCGCGCTATGTCGGCGGCGGGGTGGAATGGTGGACGGCGACGCGCGATGGCCAAGAGAGCGGCACGCTGAGCCGACTGGGGCCGGACGGCACGACCAGCGTCGCGGTTCTGGAGCGCTGCTCGCGACCGATCCCCGGCGTTGATGCGACGCCCGGACCGCTGCCGACGCCGGGTCAGACGCCGACTGAGGCGACCGGCGGGGTCTTGCCGGCTGCGCTGCCCTGCAAGGGGCCGCAACTGACGCTGGCGGCAGGCGACGGCGATGCGGGTGCGGGAAATCGGGTCAGCAACTTCAGTCTTCAGAATATCGGAACCCAGGCCTGCAGCCTGACCGGCTATCCGACAGTGACCTTGCAGGACGCGCGCGGACGCACCTTGTCGTCCATCCGCGCCGAACAGAGTCCCGGAAGCTATTTCCGCCAAGGCCAGGCCCCGACGCCGGTCCAACTGGCGCCCCGCGCCAAGGCCTATTTCGAAATGGCCTGGAGCGTCGTGCCCAATGAAGCCATGCAAAAGACGTGTCCCGACGCGGCCACGCTAAAGGTCACGGCACCCAGCGATACCGCCGCCGTCAGCCTGCCGTTCTCGTTCAGCCCCTGCGGCGGCCGCATCCGCGTCAGTCCGATCCGGGCCGAGGCCAACCCGGCGCCGGCGACCTGAGGCGGGTGGAAACCGATCGAAAATCGGCGTAGGTCGCGGCCCATGACCCAGAGCTTCTACGACCGCGTCGCCGGCGAACTGTCCGAGATCGACGCCCAGGGCCTGACCAAGCCCGAACGCATCATCGCCTCGCGCCAGGGGCCTGTGATCCAGGTCGCCGGCCGCGACGTGCTGAACTTCTGCGCCAACAACTATCTTGGCCTGGCCGGCGACGAGCGCGTGACCCAGGCCGGAATGGCGGCGCAAGCGAAGTGGGGCGCAGGCACCGCGTCCGTGCGTTTCATCTGCGGCACGCTGGAGATCCACAAGGAACTGGAAGCGGCCATCGCCGGCTATCTTGGTTTCGAGGACGCCATCCTGTTCGCCGCCGCGTTCGACGCCAACGGCGGTCTGTTCGAGCCGCTGCTGGGCGAAAACGACGCCATTGTCTCCGACAGTCTGAACCACGCCTCGATCATCGACGGGGTGCGGCTGTGCAAGGCCAAACGCTATCGCTTCGCCAACTCCGACATGGACGATTTGGAAAGCCGGCTGAAGGAGGCCCGCGCGGCGGGCGCGCGTGAGATCATCATCGCCACCGACGGCGCCTTCTCGATGGACGGCTATATCGCCAAGCTGGACGAGATCCGGGCGCTGGCCGACAAATATGACGCCCTGATCATGGTGGACGACTGCCACGCGACGGGCTTTTTGGGCCCGCAAGGCAAGGGCTCGTTCGCACATCACGGTGTCGAGGTGGATTTCGTCACCGGCACCTTCGGCAAAGCCCTGGGCGGCGCCATGGGCGGCTTCATCTGCGCCAAGAAGTCGGTGGTCGAACTGCTGAAACAGCGTGCGCGGCCCTATCTGTTCTCTAACGCCCTGGCGCCGGCTGTGTGCGGGTCCAGCCTGGAGGCGATCCGCATCGCACAAGGCGCCGAGGGCGATGCGTTGCGCACCCGCCTGTCGGCCAACGCTCATCGCTATCGCGGGGCCATGTCGGACGCGGGCTTCACCCTGCTGGACGGCGAACATCCGATCATCCCTGTCATGCTGAGCGACGCCAAACTGGCGCAAGATTTCGCGGCGCGGGCGTTGGAGCTGGGCGTCTATGTGATCGGGTTCTCGTTCCCCGTAGTGCCGCGCGGCCAGGCCCGCATCCGCACACAGATGTCGGCCGCCCATACCTTCGACCAGATCGACCGTACGGTCGAAGTGTTCACCCAGGCGGGCCGGGAGCTGGGCGTCATTTAGCCCCTTTCGCGCGCCATCGACGAAAGCCAAGCGGTGAGGAGGCGTGGGGCCTCGGCTGCGGGTTTCGGGATGAACCCGGAGCCGTGATTTTAGGGAGTTGAGACTATGACCGACACGATGAAGGCCCTGGCCAAGACCGCGCCCGGCGTCGGCCTGGAACTGATCGACGCGCCGATCCCCGAGGCGGGACCGGAAGACGTGCTGATCCGGGTGCATCGCACGGCCGTCTGCGGCACCGACATCCACATCTGGAACTGGGACGAGTGGTCCCAGAAGAACGTTCCGACCCCGATGATCACCGGCCACGAGTTCGCCGGGGAGATCGTCGCCATCGGCAAGGACGTGGATCGGCCGCTGAAGATCGGCCAGCGCGTCTCGGCCGAGGGCCACGTCATCGACCTGAACTCGGAAGCCGCCCGCGCCGGCCATTTCCACTTGGACCCCAAGACGCGCGGCATTGGCGTGAACCGTCAGGGCGCCTTCGCCGAGTTCGTGGTGGCCCCGGCCTTCAACGTCATCGAGCTGCCAGACGATGTGCCCTATGAGATCGGCTCGATCCTCGATCCGTTCGGCAATGCGGTTCACACGGCCCAGCAGTTCGACCTGCTGGGCGAGGATGTGCTGGTCACCGGCGCCGGCCCGATCGGTATGATGGCCGCCGCTGTTGCCCGCCACGCAGGCGCGCGCACCGTGGTCCTGACCGACATCAACGACTTCCGGCTGGAGCTGGCGCAGAAGGTGGCGCCGGGCGTTCGCACCGTGAATACGACCAAGGAAGACATCCACGATGTCATGAAGGAACTGGGCCTGAAGGTTGGCTTCGACGTGGCGCTGGAGATGTCGGGCTCGCCCATCGCCTTCAAACAGTGCGTCGACACCCTGATCATGGGCGGCGGCATGGCGCTGCTGGGCATTCCTGGCAAGCCGATGGAAACCGACTGGGGCGCGATCATTCTGAAGGCCCTGACCATCAAGGGCGTCTATGGCCGCGAGATGTTCACCACCTGGCGCAAGATGCTGGGCCTGCTGAAAGCCGGCCTGGACCTCAGCCCGCTGATCACGCACCGCCTGGGCTACGCCGACTACCGCGAAGGCTTCGAAGCCATGAAGTCGGGCCAATCGGGCAAGGTCGTGCTGGACTGGGACAAGGCGGCCTGAGAGACGAATGCTGCTGATCAGACAGCCAGCAGCTGTTTGATCAGCGCCTTTTCGAACCCCTTGGTCTCCGCGCCCGGCAAGGCGTTGCCGATTTCACCACTTTCGAACAGGGCGAAGACCTTGGGGTGGACATAAGAAGCGCGGCAGACGGTGGGGGTGTTGCCCAAGAGGCCGGCGACAGCCTTGACGCAGACGGTGATCTTTCGCTTGGCGTCGGTGGGCGAGGTCGGGGCCTCGGTGTCGCGCAGCGCCCGCGCCGCCGAGACGGTGCCGGCCCAGGTGCGGAAGTCCTTGGCCGAGAACTGCTCGCCCATCGCCTCTCGGATGTAGGCGTTCACGTCGTCGGAATCGACCGGGCACAGCGCGCCGTCGGCCGCGCGGTATTTGAAGAGTTGCTGGCCGGGCAGGCCTTCCAGCTGCCGCACGACCTTGGCTAGGCGCCGGTCTTTGACGCTGACACTGTGGTCTTTGCCGCTCTTGCCTCGAAACTCGAACGTCAGGGCCGCGCCGTCCACATCGATGTGGCGCTTGTGCAGGGTCGTCAGGCCGTAGCTGCGGTTCTGTTTGGCGTAGATTGAGTTGCCGACGCGGATCAGGGTGATCTCTAGCAGGCGCACGGCGGTGGCCAGCACCTTGTCGCGACAGACGCCGCGAAGGGCCAGGTCATGTTCGACCTTGTCGCGCAGTTTCGGCAGGTTGCGCGAGAAGGCGGGCAGCTTGTCGAACTTGTTCTCGGAGCGGGCCGTGCTCCAGTCGTTGTGATAGCGGTATTGTTTGCGGCCCTTCACGTCCCGACCGGTCGCCTGGATATGGCCGTTGGCCTTGGGACAGATCCAGACGTCGGTCCAGGCGGGCGGAATAGCCAGGGCGCGGATGCGGTCCAGGGTCTTGGCATCGGTGACGGTTTTGCCCTTGGCGTCGCGATACGACCAGCCCTTGCCGGCGCGGCGGCGGGTCAGGCCCGCAAACTCGTCGCTGCAATAGCTGAGGCCTTGGGGGACTTCGGCGGCGATGTCGAAGGCGTGCGATCCGTCGGCCATCAGCCGTTCGCCTTTTCGAGGCGGTCATGCAGCCGTTTGATCCAGCGCTCGGCCGGGTCGCCGCCCCACAGCAGCCAGGCGATATAGCCGGCCGAAGGATCGGTGCGGCTGGCCCAGCCCTTGCCGTCCTTGTCCACGGAGTGGCGGGCGAAGTAGCTGTAGATGTCCTTGATGTCCTTGTCCGAGACGGGCTTCTGATGCGCCAACTGATGGGCGCGGCGCACGCCGACCTCGGTGCCGCCCCGGTCGTGCTTGTCGCGCAGATCGAGACCGCGCTTGGCCTGGGTCGCGACGCCCTTAGGCGGCTTGCGTTGCGCGTCGGTGAGGGTCGTTTTGGCGGCCATCGCATCTTTCCGTACAAGGACTTGGGGCGAACGCTGTGTCTGGCGCGCGAGTTCCGCTTGACCGCGCGGGCCGGGCGCGGGACGAGGCGGCATGAACTATCGCCACAGCTTTCACGCCGGAAACTTCGCCGACCTGGTCAAGCACGCCCTGGTGCTGTGGCTGGTGAAGGCGCGGCAGGCGTCGGGGCCGCTGACGGTGTTCGACACCCATGCGGGGGCGGGGCTGTACGATCTGTCAGGCGACGGCGCGCGATCGAAGGAGGCCGAGGCCGGCGTGGCGCGGCTGATGTCCGCCGACGGGCGGACGCCGCTGATGGATGCGCTGGCGGCCGAGGTGGCGGCGCTGAATCCTGAGGGCGGGGCGCGGTTCTATCCGGGGTCGCCGTTGCTGATCGCGGACGCGCTGACGCCCGGCGGTCGCTACGTTGGGTTCGAGTTGAACCCGCCGGTTCGGGCCATGCTGGCCGAGGCGCTGACGGGGCGAGCGAACGCCGAGGCGCGCGAGGGCGACGGCTATGCGGCGGTGGCGGCGGAGGCGGCGACGGTGCGCGGGCCGCTGGTGCTGATCGACCCGCCGTTCGAAAAGCCCGACGATTATATCCGCTCGGCCGAGACCGCGATTTCGGTGGTGAGGCGCGATCCGACGGCGACGGTGGCCATTTGGACGCCGCTGAAGGATCTGGAGACCTTCGACGGCTTTATCCGGCGGCTGCAAGGCAAGGCGGGGCCGACCCTGGTCGCCGAGGCGCGGCTGAGGCCGCTGACCAATCCGATGAAGATGAACGGCTGCGCCATGGTGGTGGTCAATCCGCCGGCGGGCGCGGAAGCGGCTGCGAACGAGATCTGCGGCTGGGTCGCGGGGGCGCTTGGCGAAGCGGGCGGACGGGCCGAGGTCTGGACCTTCTGACCGCGGTCACTAGGTTGATCGCATGACGCGCATCGCCCTTCTGGAAACCGGACACCCGCCGGAGCATCTGAAGGACGATTTCGATGACTATCCGGCGCGGTTCCGGGCCCTGCTGGGCGAGGGCGTGCCGACGACGCGGTTCGACGTGCAGTCGGGGCAACTGCCGGGCGATCCCTCCGCGTTTCAGGGGGCCATCGTCACAGGGTCGGCGGCGGGGGTCTATGACGACCTGCCGTGGATCCCGCAGCTGATCGATTGGCTGAGGGCGGCGCGGGGGCGGACGCGGCTGGTCGGCATCTGTTTCGGGCATCAGGCGCTGGCCCATGCGTTCGGCGGCGTGGTGGAGAAGTCGCCCAAGGGCTGGGGCGTGGGGCTGCACCGCTATGACGTGCGCGAGGATGCGCCGTGGATGCATCCGCGGGCGCGAACGATCGCCATTCCCGTGTCGCACCAGGATCAGGTCGTCGCGGTTTCGGACGATGCGCGGGTGATCGCGTCCAGTGGCTTTACGCCCTACGCCGGTCTGGCCTGGGGCGACGATGCGATCTCGTTCCAGTGTCACCCGGAGTTTCAGCCGGACTATGCGGCGGCCCTGATCGAGGGACGGCGCGGGGCGCGCATCCCGCATGATCTCGCGGATCAGGCGATCGACAGTCTGAAGCGACCCAATGACCGGGCGGTGCTGACCGCTTGGATCCGCGCCTTCCTGCTGCTGACGCCGCCGCCGGTCGAGGATTACGGCAGCGGGATCTAGAGTCCCAGCAGCCGGATCAGCGCCAGCGCCAGCACGACCAAGGAGCCTAGCGACAGGATGACGGCGCCGACGACGCGGCCGCCGGCGCGGGCGACGGCGCGGATGTCGGTTTGCAGACCCAGGGCGGCCATGGCGACGACCGTCAGCAGACTGGAGGCAGCGGCCATGGGCGCCAGTGCGGCCTGCGGGATCAGGTCAAACGAACGCAGGCCGATCATCACCAGGAAGCCTATGATGAACCACGGGAGCAGGCGCGACAGACCGGGCCTTGCGGCGCCGGGCGCGCGGTCGCGGAAGATCAGCGACAGGGCGAGGATGACAGGGCCGAGCATCAGCACTCGCACCAACTTGACCACCGTGCCGGTTTGAGTGGCGACCGCGCCGAAGGGCGCGGCGGCGGCCAGAACCTGCGGCACCGCATAGACGGTCAGACCGGCCAGGGCGCCATATTGCAGGCCGTTCAGATGGATCAGGCCGCCCAGCAGGGGCAGGGCCAGGACCACGATCACGCCGAGCACGGCGGTGAAGGCGATGGAGGCGGCGACCTCTTTCCCGTCGGCGTCGATGACGGGGGCGACGGCGGCGATGGCGGAGTTGCCGCAGATGGCGTTGCCGCAGGCGACCAGCAGGGCCATGCGCGGGTTCAGGCCCAGGGCGCGACCGACGCCGAAACCGACGACGATGGCGAGCGCGACCAGGGCGAAGATGCCCAGGACGAAGCCGACGCCCAGCGACGACAGGGTGGCGGCGCTGACCGAGGCGCCGAGCAGAACCACCGCGACCTCCAGCAGGGTCTTGGCCGAGAAGTCGATCCCGACTTTGAACCGCGTATCGGGCGTCCAGGCGGTGCGGACGGCGGCGCCCAGCAGGATGGCCAGCACCAGCGGCTCCAGCCAGACATGGCCGATCACGTCGCGCTCGATGCTGGTCAGGCCGATGGCCGCCAGCGTGACCAGCAGGCACAGCAGGACGCCGGGCCGGATTTTGCGCGCGAACGCTGTCGTCGACGCCAGTGCGGGGGCGTGAAGCGGGGCGGGCAGGGCGGTGGACTTCATCGCCAAGCGTGATGCGCCTGCCCTCGACGGCGGTCCAACGGATAGTTATGGTCGTTTTGATCCGATCTGGAGATCAGTCGTGACCTTGGAACGCCTGCGCATCTTCGTCGCCGTCGCCGAGCGTGATCACGTGACGGCGGCGGCACGAGCGCTGAACCTGACGCAGTCGGCCGTGTCGAACGCCATCGCCGCTCTGGAGGCCGAGCATGACGTGCGGCTGTTCGATCGGGTCGGGCGTGGCGTGGTGCTGAACGAAACCGGCCGCGCCTTTCTGCCTGAAGCCAAGGCGGTGCTGGCGCGGGCGGCGGCGGCCGAGGCGGCGCTGGCGGACATGAGCGCCCTGCGGCGCGGGCGTCTGGCGGTGTTCGCCAGCCAGACCATCGCCAGCTACTGGCTGCCGCGCCGGCTGGTGGATTTCCATACGGCATATCCGGGCGTCGAACTGGCGGTCGAGATCGGCAATACGCGCGAGGCGGCGCAGGCGGTGCTGAGCGGCACCGCCGAGATCGGCCTGGTCGAGGGGGCTGTGGAAGAACCGGCCCTGTCGCAGGTTCAGGTGGGGTCGGATCGGCTGGCCGTGCTGGTGACGCCGGACCATCCGTGGGCGACGCGACGTCGGCTGGAGGCTAAGGATCTGGCGGGCCAGCCATGGGTGTTGCGCGAAGTCGGATCGGGCACGCGATCGACGCTGGAGGCGGCGGTGCGGGACATGGGGGTCGATCCCGCGACCCTGTCGGTGTCGATGACCCTGCCGTCGAACGAAGCCGTGCTGGCGGCGGCCGAGGTGGGGGCGGGGGCCACGGCCCTGTCGGAAAGCGTGGCCTATGCGTCGGTGGCCGCAGGGCGGCTGGTGACGGCGCCCTTCACCCTGCCCGAGCGACCGTTTCGCCTGTTACGACACCGCGAACGGTATCGCAGTCGGGCCGGTGACGTGTTTGTCGAGGCGATGGGCTAGGGCCACTTCACCACCGGCGGCATGGACGACAGGATCGAATCGACGTTCCCGCCCGTCTTCAGCCCGAACATGGTGCCGCGGTCGTAGAGCAGGTTGAACTCGACGTAGCGGCCCCGGCGGATCAGCTGTTCCTCACGTTCCTCGGCCGTCCAGGGCTCGGCCATGCGGCCGGCGACGATGCGGGGATAGACGTCCAGGAAGGCCAGGCCGATGTCGCGGGTGAAGGCGAAGTCGCGGTCATAGTCGCCGCTGTCGTGATGGTCATAGAAGACCCCGCCTGTGCCGCGCGGCTCCTTGCGGTGGGGCAGATAGAAATACTCGTCGCACCAGGCCTTGTATTTGGCGTGCCAGGTCGGGTCGTGGGCGTCGCAGGCGGCCTGCATGGCCGCGTGGAAGGCGACGGTGTCGGGGTGATCCTGACAACGATCCGCCATCAGCACGGGCGTCAGGTCGCCGCCGCCGCCGAACCAGCTCTTGGTCGTGGCGATGAAGCGCGTGTTCATATGAACGGCTGGAATGCGCGGGCTGACGGGGTGGCAGATCAGGCTGATCCCCGTCGCGAAGAAGCGCGGATCGACGTCGGCGCCGGGCACGTTCTTGGCGTAGTCGGGGGGAAAGGCGCCATGCACCGTCGAGACGTGGACGCCGACCTTTTCGAACAGGCGGCCGTGCATCATGCCCATGACGCCGCCGCCGCCCTCGGGCCGTTCCCATGCGGTGCGGACGAAGCGACCGGGCTCGCCGGGGAACAGGTCGGCGGGGGCGGCATCCTCCAGCGCCTCGAAGGCGGCATGGATGCGGTCGCGCAGATGTTCGAACCAGGCGCGGGTCTCGACCTTCTTCAGGTCGAGCGGATCGGAGAAGACGGCGTCGCTCATGGCGCGCTTGAACCACGTCGCGGCGGCGGCGTCATCCGGACAGGTTGTCATAAGCAGAATCGCGGGCGCTAATGGCTGTCTGCCGTTTTCAGGAAGCCCATTCATGATCCGCCGTCTCGTCTCCGTCGCCGTCGTATCGCTCGCGCTGGGAGGGGTGGCCCACGCTCAGGACGCCGATGAGGCGCGTGTGATGGAGATTCTGAAGACCACGCCGCTGATCGACGGGCACAACGACCTGCCGTGGGCGCTGCGACAGCAATATGGAAACGACGTTTACGCCGTTGATCTGACGAGGAATCTGGCGGCATCGACCAAACTGCATACTGACATCGCGCGCCTGCGGGCCGGGGGCGTCGGAGGGCAGTTCTGGTCCGTCTATGTGCCCGCCAGCCTGACGCCGCTGGAGGCGGTCGAGGAAACCTTTGAGCAGATCGACACGGCCAAGCGCATCATCGCCGCCCATCCCGACACCTTCGGCCTGGCGACCACGGCGGACGAGGTGGATGCGGTGTTCAAGTCGGGCCGGATCGCCAGCCTGATCGGGATGGAGGGCGGCTATTCGATCGACGATTCCCTGGCCCTGCTGCGCGAGTTCTACCGGGCCGGCGCACGCTACATGACCCTGACCCACTCCAAGACCACGACCTGGGCCGACAGCGCGACGGACGCGCCGAAGTGGGGCGGGCTCAGCCCGTTCGGCGAGGCGGTGGTCAAGGAGATGAACCGGCTGGGCATGATGGTCGACCTCAGCCACGTCTCCGAGGAGACGATGCTGGACGCCATGCGCGTGTCCGATGCGCCGGTGATCTTCTCCCATTCGTCGGCGCGGGCGGTCACGGATCATCCGCGCAACGTGCCGGATCGGGTGCTGCGGATGATGCCGCAGGACGGCGGCATCGTAATGATCAACCTGGCCCCCGGCTTCGTGTCCGAGGCGGTGCGGGCCTGGAACGGGGCCAAGGCGGGCGAGGAGGCGCGGCTGAAGACCCTGAACCCCGGCGATCCCGGCGCGGTGGAGGCCGGGCTGACCGCCTGGACCGCCGCCAATCCGACGCCCCAAGCGACGCTGGCCGACGTGGTGGCGCATATTCAGCACGTGCGCGAAGTGGCGGGCATCGACCATGTCGGCCTGGGCGCCGACTTCGACGGCATCGGCAGCCTGCCGGAAGGCATGGGCGGGGTGGACGCCTATCCACGTATCCTGGCGGCCCTGATGGCGGCGGGCTGGACCGAGGCCGCCATCCGCAAGATCGCCGGCGAGAACCTGCTGCGGGTCATGCGGTCGGTCGAGGCCGTCGCGGCGTCAAAGGCCGGCGAGCGGCCGTCGATGGCGCGGCAGGAGCCCGCTTCGGCTCAGAACTGACCGACGGCGCCCGTCTGGCGCAGGCTTTCCCAAAGGGCGATTCCGGCTGTGACCGACAGGTTCAGCGAGCGGGCGTCGGGTCGCAGCGGCACGACGACACGCGCGTCGGCGGCGGCGTGGACGTAGTCGGGGGCGCCGGCGCTTTCCTTGCCGAACAGCAGAGTGTCGTCAGGCTGGAAGATGAAATCGGGCAGGGGCGTCGCGCCCTTGGTCGTAAGCAGCACCAGCCGCCCGGCCGGACGATCCGCCTGGAAGGCCTCCCAATCGGCGTGGCGGGTCATGTGGGACAGTGGGCCGTAGTCGAGGGCCGCGCGCTTCATGGCGCGGTCGTCGAAACGGAAGCCCGTCGGCTCGATCACATGCAAATCGACGCCGAAACAGGCCGACAATCGGATGCAGGCTCCGACGTTCTGAGGAATGTCCGGTTGAAAAAGGGCGAGACGCATTCTAAGGCCTGACATACGCGCGGCGAGGGGGTTTGTCGCGGTCTGTTTGCGAGCGTTTCGCAAGAAACGTCAGCAGCTTGCGTCCAACGCGGCGCAAGTCACGGGCCGTCGGGGATTCCCGGCGTCTTTTGTTGGTTCGTGCCGTGGCTGGGGACGCCCTTGGGGGTCTTCTGCGGCGTTCGAGAGGTGGAAACGTGGCCGAATCGGTCGTGCATACGGAAGACGGTCACAGCCCTGAGGGCGGTGATCCCAATCGTCGGGACTTTATCTACATCGCGGCGGGCGCCGCAGCGGTCGGCGCGGGCGCCATGATCGCCTGGCCGCTGATCAACCAGATGAATCCGGCGGCCGATACGCTGGCGCTGGCGTCGATCGAGTTCGACCTGACCAAGGTTCAGGAAGGTCAGCAGGTCGTCATCAAATGGCAGGGCAAGCCGGTGTTCGTGCGTTACCGCACCCCGGCCGAGCTGCAGAAGGTCATCGCGGACGATCACGCCCCGGACCTGAAACAGCCCCAGACCGACGCCGAGCGCACCAAGCCTGGTCACGAGAAATATTTGGTCGTCATCGGTTCGTGCACGCACCTGGGTTGCGTGCCGACCTTCGGCGCGGGCGATTACGGCGGCTGGTTCTGCCCCTGCCACGGCTCGCACTACGACGCCTCCGGCCGCATTCGTAAGGGGCCGGCGCCCCTGAACCTGGTGGTGCCGGAATACGATTATCTGTCCGACACCCGCGTCAAGATCGGCTGAGGACCAAGGGGGAATCATGAGCGATCACGAGAGCACCTACGTCCCGAAGACGGGCGTCGAGAAGTGGCTGGACACCCGGCTGCCGATCATCCGTTTCGGCGCGGATTACATGTCCCTGCCGACGCCGCGGAACCTGAACTACTGGTGGACCTTCGGCGGGATCCTGGCCCTGTGCCTGATGACGCAGATCGTCACCGGCATCGTCCTGGCCATGCACTATACGCCGAACGTCGACCTGGCCTTCGCCTCGGTCGAGCGCATCATGCGCGACGTCAACGGCGGCTGGCTGATCCGTTATGTCCACGCCAACGGCGCGTCGATGTTCTTCATCGCCGTCTATCTGCACATGCTGCGCGGCCTCTACTACGGCTCGTACAAGGCGCCGCGCGAGATGATCTGGATCATCGGCTGCGTGATCTTCTTCCTGATGATCGCCACCGCCTTCCTGGGCTACGTCCTGCCTTGGGGCCAGATGTCGTTCTGGGGCGCGGAAGTCATCACCAACCTGATCGGCGCCATCCCGGTGCTGGGCGAGCCGATCCTGATCTGGCTGCGCGGCGGCCCGGCGATCGACAATGCGACGCTGAACCGCTTCTTCTCGCTGCACTATCTGCTGCCCTTCGCCATCCTGGGCTGCGTCGTGCTGCACCTCTGGGCGCTGCACTCGGCCGGTCAGAACAACCCGGTCGGCATCCTGATCCCGAAGGATCGGGAGAAGAAGGACACGCTGCCCTTCCACCCGTATTTCACGGTCAAGGACGGCTTTGCGATAATCCTGTTCCTGATCCTGTTCGCCATCTTCGTCTTCTATCAGCCGAACGCTCTGGGCCACGCCGACAACTACATTCCGGCCAACCCGCTGCAGACGCCGGCGCACATTGTGCCCGAGTGGTACATGCTGCCCTTCTACGCGATCCTGCGCGCCATCCCGGACAAGTTCGGCGGCGTGGTGGCGATGTTCAGCGCCATCGGCGTGCTGTTCGTCCTGCCCTGGCTGGATACGTCCAAGGTGCGCTCGATGCGCTATCGCCCGACGATGCGGACCTTCTTCATCATCTTCCTGGTGGTGGGCGTGGGCCTGGGCTGGTGCGGTGGTCAGCTGCCTGACGCGCCGGTGATAGGGTCGTTCAAGACCTTCACCCTGATCGACGGCGACCTGAACTCCTACCTGTGGCTGACGCGGGTCTTCACCCTCTACTACTTCGTATTCTTCCTGATCATCATGCCGTTGGTCGGGTTGAAGGAGCAGCCGCTGCCGATCCCGGCGACGATCTCCGAGCCGGTCCTGACCGGCGCCGGCGCCCTCGAGCACAAGGTCTGAAAATCATGACGATTGGAATGAAGACCGTGTCGTTCAAGACGATCATCGCCTCGGCCGCCATCGCGCTGGGTCTGTTGAGCGCAGCCGCTCCCGCCATGGCGTCGGGCGCCGCCGCCCATCCGCGTTCGGGCGGGTTCAGCTTCGAGGGGCCGTTCGGCACCTATGACCAGGGCCAGCTGCAACGCGGCTACAAGGTCTATCACGAGGTCTGCGCCGCCTGTCACAGCATGAACCTGATGCACTATCGGAACTTGGGCGACCGTCATGGGCCGTTCTGGAATCCGAAGTATCCGAACCCGAACGACAACCCCGTCGTGAAGGCTCTGGCCAAGGAAAACCAGGTCGGCGACATCGACAGCGAGACCGGCGAGGCGATCCAGCGTGACGCCACGCCCGCCGACAAGTTCCGCGCCCCCTATCCCAACGCCACGGCGGCGGCGGCGGGCAATGGCGGCGCCGCGCCGCCCGACCTTTCGGTCATGGCCAAGGCCCGTCACGACGGCGCGAACTACATCTATTCGCTGCTGTCGGGCTACAAGGCCGCGCCGGCCGGCCTGCAGATCCGCGAGGGTCAGCACTACAACCCCTATATGGCCGGCGACCTGACGCCGTTCTGGACGGGCGACCACAAGGACGTTCCGCCCGGCGGCTTCATCGCCATGCCGCCGCCGCTTCAGAACGGTCAGGTGACCTATGACGACGGCTCGCCGCAGACGGTCGATCAATACGCCAAGGACGTCGCGGCCTTCATCGCCTGGACGTCCGAGCCGAAGATGGTCGAGCGCAAGCAGGCCGGTCTGGGCGTGATGATCTATCTGCTGCTGTTCGCCGGCATCACCTATGTCGCCTACCGCCGCATCTGGAAGGGCGTCGCCCACTAAGGGCTACGCTGCGGGATCGAACTCGTAAGCCCGCCAAGGTTCGCCTTGGCGGGCTTTTTCGTTTGCGACGAAAGGTCCGGGACGCAGCATCGACAGGGAGAAGTTCGCCCCCTAGGGTCGCGTATCGTTTCCGGCTGTGGGGCCTTCAGTTCATGCGTCTTGTCTCTTCTTTCGCCGCCGTTCTGTTGGCGAGCGCCGCCTTGTCCGCCTGCGCCACGGCGTCCAATCCTGCTGCGGTTCACACCGTCCCGACTTTCGATGCGGCGCGGATCTCGCAGGACATCAAGACGCTGTCGGACGACAGCTTCGAGGGCAGGGGCATCGCCATACCGGCCGAGGAAAAGGTCATCCGGTATCTGAGCGAAGGCTACGCCGCCGCTGGGTTCGAGCCGGGTGGGCCGAACGGCCAGTGGACGCAGGACGTGATCCTGAACCGCTTTACCCAGTCCAATGTGCGGGCCTCGCTGAAGCTGGGCGACTGGACCCTGCCGATGATGCAAGGCCGCGAGGTCGCCATCTCGACCCGTCGCCCGGCCGAACACGTCAGCCTGAAGGACGCCCCGCTGGTCTTCGTCGGCTATGGCATCAATGCGCCCGAGCGGCAGTGGAACGACTTCAAGGGCCAGGACCTGCGAGGCAAGATCCTGGTGGTGCTGGTCAATGACGCCGACTTCGAGGAGCCGGCGCTGAACACCTTCGGCGGTAAGGCCATGACCTATTACGGCCGCTGGACCTACAAATACGAAGAAGCGGCCAAACAGGGCGCGGCGGGCGTGCTGATCGTGCACGAGACGGCGCCGGCGTCTTACGGCTGGCAGACGGTCGCCAACTCCTGGGGCGTGTCGCAGTTCGACATCCTGCGCCAAAATGCGGCGGCGGAGCGCGTGCCGATGGAGGGCTGGATCCAGCGTGACGTGGCGGTCGACCTGTTCCGTCGCGCGGGTCTGGATTTCGACGCGCTGAAGGTCCAGGCGCGCAGCCGTGACTTCCAGCCGGTCGCCTTGCCCGGCGCATCCTTCTCGACCGAGTTCGACGTGGCCACCAATCAGGTCACCAGCCACAACGTCATCGCCCGCCTGCCGGGCGCGACTCATCCGGACGAGACGATCCTCTATACCGCCCACTGGGATCACATCGGCATGGGCGAGCCGGATGCGACCGGCGACCGCATCTTCAACGGGGCGGTGGACAATGCCTCGGGCACGGCGGGGCTGCTGGAACTGGCGCGCATGTTCGGTCGCGCGCCGCGCACCGAGCGCTCGATCGTGATGATCAGCTTCACCGGCGAGGAAAGCGGCCTGCTGGGCTCGGAATACTATGCGGTGAACCCGGTCTATCCGCTGGCCAAGACGGTGGGCGGGTTCAACATGGACTCCATGAACGTCTATGGCCGCGTCACGGGGCTGGGCGTCACCGGATATGGCCAGTCGGACTTCGACGAGCGTCTGGCGGCGGCGGCCCAGCCGCAAGGGCGAGCACTGGTCCCGGACTACGAGAATGCGGCCGGCACCTATTACCGTTCGGACCACTTCCCGCTGGCCAAGCGCGGCGTGCCGATGGCCTATGCCGGCAGCCGGGGCGAATTCCGCGACGAGCCGATCGCCGCGCGCGAGGCGGCGCGGTCGGAATACGGCGCCAAACGCTATCACCAGGCGGCGGACGAATGGTCGCCCGACTGGGACTACAGCGGCATGATCGAGGACCTGACCGTCTTCTACGATGTCGGTCGCGCCCTGGCGAACGGTCGCGACTGGCCGCAGTGGAAGTCGGGCTCAGAGTTCGCGCCGGTGCGCGCCACGACCGCGTCCGAACGCCGCTAGTCTTTTTACAAATCGAGATGGGGCGGAGAGGGATCTCCGCCCCTTTGCCATTCCGCCTGTCGAGTCAGTTCAATGATCCATCGCCGTTCACCCCTCATCGCCCTCGCGGCGCTTGCACTCGCCGCCTGCGCGACGACGCCGGTCGCATCTCCGGCGCCGAAGCTGGACGCTTTCGCCGTGGCCTCGGCCGCGACGCCTCAGTTCAGCGCCCAGCGCCTGTCGGACCACATCAAATATCTGGCGTCGGACGAGTTGGAGGGGCGGTTTCCCGGCCTGATCGGCGAACGGCTGACCCTGGCCTATCTGCAGGCGCAGTATGAGGCGATGGGGCTGGAGCCGGGCGGGCGCGACGGATTGTGGCTGCAGCCCGTCGATCTGGTGCGGTTCACGCCGGAGCGGGCGCCGACGGCGTCCTGGACCGGGGCGGACGGCGTGTCGCATCCGCTGGTTTCCGGGACGGACATCACCCTGCGGGCCGGGTCGGCGGAACCTGTCGTGACGGCCGAGGCGCCACTGGTTTTCGCCGGTTACGGCATTTCGGGGCCGACATGGGAAGACTATGGCAATGCGGACCTGACCGGCAAGGTCGTGGTCATTCTGCGCGGCCAGCCGACGGTGATGGGCGAGGATCCCAACTTCTACGGCTCGACCACGCACAAGACCCAGGAGGCGCTGAAGCGCGGAGCCGTGGGCGTCATCACGCTTCAGGACCAGGACAACCGCTGGCGTCGCGCCGTGGGCGGGGCGACGCGGCCGCAGATGACGGTCAAGGGCGCGCAGGACCCGCGTTTTAGCGGATCCATCAACATGGCCACGGCGACGGCGATCGGCGGCGCGCCCCTGGAAGCCGCCGTCGAGCGGGCGAAGACGACCGCCTTGGGGGGCGTTCTGGATCTGGGCGCACGGCTCAGCGTTGATATCGTCGAGACCACCGAGGTCATCCACTCCAACAACCTGCTGGCCAAGATCCCCGGCACCGAGCGGCCTGACGAATACGTCTTCTATTCCGCCCACTGGGATCACGTCGGCAAGGCCCGGACGCCCAATGCCGAGGGCGACGACATCTTCAACGGCGCCTGGGACAATGCATCGGGGACGGCCGGTCTGATCGAGATGGCGCGGGCGTTCAAGGCTGGACCGGCGCCGAAGCGCACCGTGGTCTTCCTGCACGTCACGGCCGAGGAGCAGGGGCTGCTGGGGTCGGAGGCCTATGCCGCCGATCCGGTCTATCCGCTGGCCAAGACGGCGGCGGACATCAACATCGACATGCTGCCCTTCACGCCAGCGACGCGCGACGTGGCGGTGTTCGGCGTCGGCAAGTCAGAGCTGGAGGACATCCTGGGCCGGTTTGCGGCCGTGCAGGGGCGGGTGGTGACGGGCGACGGCTATCCGGAGGAAGGCTTCTACTATCGCTCCGACCACTTCAACTTCGCGGCCGGCGGGGTGCCGGCCCTGATGCCGTGGACGGGCCGCGATTTCGTCGAGGGCGGGATCGAGGCGGGCAAGCTCTATTACGAGGGCGCGATGGCCAAATATTATCACAAGCTGACCGATGAATGGCGGGCCGACTACGACTTCACGGCCGCCTTGCAGAACCTGGACCTGCTGTATCGGCTGGGGCTGACGGTGGCCGACAGCGAGAGCTGGCCTGCGTGGAAGCCGACGGCCGAGTTCAACGCCATCCGCGACCGCACGGCCGATCAGAGGCGCTAGGCCTCAGGCCGCGCCGAACGGATAGGGGCTGACGGACTTGGACCAGTCATCGACCGCCAGCGGGCGGTCGATGGGGGCGGCGGCGCGTTCGGCGCAGGGGTGACGGTGACACAGGCGGCAGGCCGGGCCGATGGGCGTGACCTCGGGGTTCTGCAGGTCGATGCCGTGGGCGTAGGCCAAGCGATGCGCGTGACGCAGTTCGCAACCCAGGCCGACGGCGAGGTCGTGGCGCTCATCATAACCGTCGTGGCCTTGCCGCTCGACCGTGCGGGCGAAGGTGAACCAGCGGGCGCCGTCTGGAGTCTCGATGATCTGGGTGACGATGCGGCCCGGCGTGCGGAAGGCCGAATGCAGCCGCCAGCGCGGGCAGGCGCCGCCGAAACGCGAGAAGGGAAAGGCGCCCGCCGCATAGCGTTTGGAGATGTTGCCCGCCTGATCGACCCGCATCAGGAAGAAGGGCACGCCGCGCGCGGTGGGGCGTGACAGGGTGGTCAGGCGGTGCGCGGCCTGTTCGTAGCTGACGCCGAACCGGGCCTGGAGCCGAGCCAGATCATAGCGCGTTTCTTCCGCCGCCCGTTGGAAGGGGGCGTAGGGCATAAGGGTCGCGGCGGCGAGGGTGTTGGTCAGGGCGACCTTCAGCAGCGATCGAGTGGGCGCGTCCGGGGCGTTCGCGGCCTCTGCCAGCGCGTTGAGCGCCGGTCCTTGCTCGGCCAGGGCCAGTTGATAGGCGATGGCGAAGGCGCGTGAGGACGGCCCCAGGGTTTCCGACAGCAACAGCCGGCGGCGGTGCAGGTCGTAGCGGCGGGTCCATTCCACCATGACCTCGGCCGGCAGGGTGCGGACGCCCAGATCGTGCAGGGCCGCCAGCCGATGACGGGCGGCGGGTTCGAAGCCGTCGGCGTGGGCGGGCACCTCGGCGGACAGGGCATCGGACAGGGCCTCGCCCATCTGGTCCAGTTCGGGAAAATGGTTGCCGCGCGACTGGATGTATTCGCGCACCCATTCGGCCGGGCTGGTCTCGATCGGGCTTTCGCCCGTCTCGGCGGCGGCGCGGGCACGCGTGCGGCCGTCGTCGAAGGCCTGATAGAGGCGCAGCAGGGCGTCGGCCACACCGGGCGCCTCTTCCAACAGCTGCACCAGTTCATGCCGGGGGGCGGACAAACCCTTAAACAGCGGGTCGGTCAGGATCTCCGTGAGACGCGCCTCATCCGCCGCGCCACCCTGATTCAGGGCGCGCAGATCGACGTCATAGGTGTCCGCCAGTCGCAGCAGCAGCTGAGCTGAAACCGGACGCTGGTTGCGTTCTATGTGATTGAGATAGCTTGGAGAAACGTCCAGGTCGGCAGCCATGGCGGTCTGGGTCAGCCCCAGATCGCGCCGCAGCCGCTTGAGCCGGGCGCCCAGAAACAGCTTGCGGTCAGCGGCGGTGTTCATCACCGCACGATGTCACAACGTGACCGAATAGGCAACGTCATAGTATGACAAGATGACTTCGTTGATGGGGTTCGGTCTGTATCAGTTTTGACCGGTGCGTGTTCTTGTCTCCGAGACGGCGGCTGCGGCCGCGCCCTTCAGAGACCGAGTTTGACCATGACCACCTTCGCCGATCTGGTGCCTTCGCCCGCCGGCCGTTTCGACGGCATCGAGCGTCCCTACACCCCAGAAGACGTCCTGCGCCTGCGCGGCTCGGTGCCGATCACCCATACGCTGGCCGAGCGAGGCGCCAACCGCCTGTGGCAATTGCTGCACGACGAGCCCTTTATCAATGCGCTGGGCGCCGTCACCGGAAACCAGGCCATGCAGATGGTCCGCGCGGGCCTGAAGGCCATCTATCTGTCAGGCTGGCAGGTCGCGGCGGACGCAAATACGGCCGGCGCCATGTACCCCGATCAGTCGCTGTACCCGGCCAACGCCGCGCCGGAACTGTGCCGCCGCATCAACCGCACCCTGCAACGCGCCGATCAGATCGAGCATGCCGAGGGCGGCGCCAAGCGTGACTGGTTCGTTCCCATCGTCGCCGACGCGGAAGCCGGTTTCGGCGGGCCGCTGAACAGCTTCGAGATCATGAAGGCCTTCATCGAGGCGGGCGCGGCCGGCGTTCACTTCGAGGACCAGCTGGCCTCGGAAAAGAAGTGCGGCCACCTGGGCGGCAAGGTTCTGATCCCGACCCAGGCGCATGAGCGCAATCTGGTCGCCGCGCGTCTGGCCGCCGACGTCATGGGCACGCCGACCATCACGGTCGCGCGCACGGACGCCGAAAGCGCGCAACTGATCACCTCGGACATCGACGAGCGGGACCAGCCCTTTATCGATCGCGACAACCGCACGCCTGAAGGCTTCTTCCGCCTGAAGGAGGGCACGGGTCTGGATCACTGCATCGCGCGCGGCCTGTCCTACGCCAATATCGCCGACCTGCTGTGGTGGGAGACATCGCATCCGGATCTAGACGACGCCAAGAAGTTCGCGGAAGCCGTGCAGAAGAAGCATCCGGGCAAGCTGATGGCCTACAACTGCTCGCCGTCCTTCAACTGGAAGGCCAAGCTCGACGACGCCACCATCGCCAAGTTCCAGCGCGAGCTGGGCGCCATGGGCTACAAGTTCCAGTTCGTGACCCTGGCCGGTTTCCACAGCCTGAACAACTCGATGTTCGAGCTGGCGGACGGTTATCGCGATCGCGGCATGGCGGCCTATTCCGAGCTGCAACAGCGCGAGTTCGCCAACGAGGCCATCGGCTACACCGCCACGCGTCACCAGCGCGAAGTCGGCACCGGCTATTTCGACCAGGTCGCTACGGTCATCTCCAACGGCACGTCCTCGACGACGGCGCTGAAGGACTCGACCGAGACCGCCCAGTTCACCCACGCGGCTTAACCCGGAAAGGAACCCGCAAATGGAACCGCTGACCCGAACCGAAGCCATCATCGACTTCTGCCTGGCGCCCCTGGCGCTCGACTTCGGCACGGAGGCCGAACGTGAGGTGCGTCGTCGTCTGACTCACGTGCTGAGGACCTATCAATCCAAGACCGCGACGCCCGTCGCCGTGGACTTCTCGTCCATGCCGTCACAAGTCATCAACGAAGCGGCGCACGGTTACGAATAGGCCGATGGCCCAAGAAAAAGGCCCGCTCCGATCGCTCGGAGCGGGCCTTGCTCTGTTCGAAGTGTCGCTTAGCGCGTCGTCGGGCCGGTGTTCAGCGATTGGGTGGTCGCAACCGCCGGGGTCGGAACAGGCGTCGCTTGCGGGACGGTGACCGAGATGGGCGTGCGCGCTGGCGCGGCGCCGGTTTCCTGAGGATCGCCGACGACGATGGTGGTGATCTGCGTCGCCTCGGTGGTGCAGGTCGCCAGGTCGCGGGTGATGTGACGGCCCAGGCAGAAGATGTCCTCGTAGCTGGGGCGCGAGGCGGCCAGGCACTGGAACAGCATCAGCTTGGACATATCCATGCAGAACTCGCTGTTCGGCTCGTGCGTCAGGGCCTCGGTATTGACCCGGGCCTCGTCGCCGCCGGCGCCGAGCGCGCCCAGAGCCGCGATGGCCAGAGAGCGGACGACGGCGGGGGTGTAGGGCGGGCCCTTGCGCGAAGGCTCCAGTCCCAGACCCGTGCCGCTGTTGGCGGCGGCGAACAGGCGGCTCGATTCCTCTGGCGACGGCAGCATCTTCACGGCCGACAGGGTCTTTGCGCTTTCCAGCCGCACTTCGCGGTTCGGAATCGGCGTGATGGCCCAGCGGCGGCGGGGATCGCTGCGGCCCTGGATGGTGTACGCGTCCTGCTCGATCGCCTCGGCGATGGCGCGCATGGCGATGGCGTCCTTGCCGACGGTCGCCGAGATCAGGCCGGCGGCCGCATCGGCGCCGGGCAGGGTGGCGGCGTAGGCCGGATCGGCGACGATCTGGGCGACCATGCGCTGACGCTGCGCCGGATCGATCGCATACTGCTGCACGCCGGCGACGAACTCGGGCGACTGCAGGGCGATGATGGCGCCGTAAGCGATCAGGCCGCGCGACAGCTGGTCGGCGTCATAGGCCGACCCCTTGCGCAGGGCGGCCTGAATCGATTCCGCATCGGGGAAGCCGCCCGGCTGGATCGTCTGGGCTTCACGCAGGAAGGCGACGTAGATCGCGGCGGCGTCCGCCACGCCCTGATTCAGGGACACGGGGGGCGGCTTGCGGGCGGCCAGTTCGGCCGCCAGACGCTGGGCTTCCAGCTCGGCCTTTGAGGGTCCGCTCTCGCAACTGGCGAGCAGGACAGCGGCGGCGAGGGCGGCGGCCGACAGACCGCGGCTCAGTAGGGCCGTTTTCATGGAGACTTCCTCAGGCGAATACGCGCGCAAAAAGCGCCAATACTGTTGGCGCTTATAAGGCGGGCCTTATGGTTAGCCGAAGGTTAATCGAACAGTTTCGATACCGATTCTTCGTTCGCGATCCGTCGGATAGCCTCTCCGACCAGCGGAGCCACGGAAACGGCTCGGATTTTCGGGCAGTTCAAAACTTCGTGGGGTTGCTCGATGGAGTTGGTGATCACCAGCTCCTTCAGCGGACCGTCGGTAATGCGCTGGACGGCGGGGCCGGACAGGACGCCGTGGCTGATGTAGGCCGAAACCTCGGTCGCACCTTGGTCGATCAGGGCCTTGGCGGCGTTGACCAAGGTGCCGCCCGAATCGACGATGTCGTCGAACAGGATGCAGCGGCGGCCCTGCACGTCGCCGATGATGTTCATGACCTCGCTCTCGCCCGCCTTGGGCCGGCGCTTGTCGACGATGGCGAGATCGGCGTCCAGGCGGCTGGCCAGCGAACGCGCGCGCACCACGCCGCCGACGTCGGGCGAGACGATCATCAGGTCGTCGCCGCGGGCGTAGTTTTCCTTGATGTCCTGCGCCAACACGGGGGTCGCGACCAGATTGTCGGTCGGAATGTCGAAGAACCCCTGGATCTGACCGGCGTGCAGATCCATCGTCAGGACGCGGTCGGCGCCGGCGCGGGTAATCAGATTGGCGACCAGCTTGGCCGAAATCGGCGTGCGGCCGCCGGTCTTACGATCCTGACGCGCATAGCCGAAATAGGGGATGACGGCCGTGATCCGCTTCGCCGATGCCCGCACCAGAGCGTCGGTTATGATCAGCAGCTCCATCAGGTTGTCGTTGGCCGGATAGGAGGTCGACTGCAGGATGAAGACGTCCTCGCCGCGGACGTTTTCCTCGATGATGGCGAAGACCTCGTTGTCGGCGAACCGCTTGACCTGGGCCTTGGTCAGGGGCGCATCCAGGTGGTCGGCGATCGCCTGGGACAGTGCGCGGTTGGAGTTGCCTGAGAGCAGCTTCATCGGCCGGTCATCCTTTCGCCGTCATCCGCCCCCCATGAACGGCGGTCGGTTGGCGCGCTCTTTACCAGTGGAGCCGGGCAGGGCAAGTCGTATGCTGAGTTTTCCTCGGCATGGCGCGGCTCGGTTGCGGGTGCTAGAGGTCGCCGCGTTGGTTTCCGGGGAACGGCTTCAGGGCCGTCCTTCACACGTCATGGGGTCGTCCTTGTCCGCTTCTAAGTTCCGTTCCGGCATGGTGCTGATGGCCGCGGCGCTCGCCGCAGTGACGATTTCAGGCTGCGCGGGCAAGAACCGCCCCAAGCTGGCCTATGAGGAACGTCCGGTCGAGGCGCTCTACAACACCGGCTATGATCGGCTGCAGCAGCGCCGCTGGTCCGACGCCGTGGACTATTTCCAGGAAGTCGAACGCCAGCATCCGTATTCGGACTGGGCGCGTCGTTCGATCTTGATGCAGATCTACGCCTACTATCAGAACAACGCTTACGCTGACGCCATCGCGGCGGCCGACCGGTTCATCCAACTGTTCCCCGGCAATCCGTCGGCGTCCTACGCCTTCTACATGAAGGCGGTCTGCAATTTCGAGCAGATCACCGACGTGGGGCGCGATCAGGGTTACGCCACCGCCGCCCTGGCCGGTCTGAAGGATGTCTCGCGCCGCTATCCGGGCACGCCCTATGCCTCGGACGCCGCCGTCAAGATCGACATGGTCAACGACCAGCTGGCCGGCAAGGAAATGAACATCGGCCGTTACTATCAGCGCGCCAACCAGCCGCTGGCGGCCCTGAACCGCTACAAGGCCGTGATCGCCAACCCGGACTTCCAGCGGACCTCGCATACGCCCGAAGCCCTGTATCGCTTGGTCGAGGTCAACCTTCAGCTGGGTCTGAAGGAAGAGGCGACGCGCAACGGCGCAGTGCTGAGCTACAACTATCCGGGCAGCCCCTGGTACGCCGAAGCCTATGCGCTGCTGACCGAAAATGGTCAGACGCCGGACAAGGCGCCCGAGGGCAAGCGCGAAAGCTGGCTGCAGCGGATCATTCCGGGCTGATCACGCGACGGCTTGTGCAATCCGGCGGGGATCGGGATTCTGTCGGTCATGATTCGTTCCGCCGGCGCCTGACGCGATGCTGACCGCCCTTTCCATTCGTGACGTCGTCCTGGTGGACGTGCTCGATCTCGAGGTCGAGAATGGCCTGACCGTGCTGACCGGCGAAACCGGAGCCGGCAAGTCGATCATTCTGGACGCGCTCGGCCTGGCGCTCGGCGGGCGCGGCGATGCAGGCCTGGTGCGCAATGGCGCCAAACAGGCCGTGGCCACCGCCGTGTTTTCGGCTCCCGACGATCCCGATCTGCTGGCCCTGATCGCCGACAAGGGGTTCGACGTGCAGCCGGGGGAAGATTTGATCCTGCGACGGGTGCTGGGCGCCGACGGTCGCAGTCGGGCCTATGTGAATGATCAGCCGGCCGGTGTGACGGCTGTGCGCGAAATCGGCGCGGCCCTGGTCGAGGTGCACGGACAACATGAGACGGTGGGACTGCTGGATTGGCGCACCCACCGCGCGTCGCTGGACGCCTACGGCGGGCTGCAGCCTCAGTTGTCGGCGGTCGCCTCGGCCTCCGCCAAGCTCAAGGCCGCCGAGGCGAAATTGGCCGAGCTGAAGGCGCAGGCGGCGGACGCCGATGCGCGGCGCGAAGAGATCAGCCTGAACCTCTCCGAACTGGATGCGCTGGATCCTCGCGCCGACGAAGAGACGGAACTGGCAGGCGAACGCGCCCTGCTGGGCGCCGCCGAAAAGGCCATCGCCGATCTGGGCGACGCGCGCACTCAGCTTGGCGGCGACAAGCTGAGCCAGAAGCTGGGCGCGGCGTTGAGGGCCGTCGAACATGCGCGCCAGAGGGCAGGGCAAGCGGGCGCCGAGGGCGATCATCCGGTCATCGTCAAACTGTCGGCCGCCGTGGAAGCGATCGACCGCACCATGGTCGAGGCGGCGGAAGCCCTCGCCGCCGTGGACGCCGCCGCCGACGCCTTCGACTATGAGCCCGGCCGTCTGGACAAGGCCGAGGAGCGTCTGTTCGCCTTGCGCGCCGCCGCCCGCAAGCTGCACACCACTGTCGATGCCCTGCCGACCCTGCGCATTCGCCTGCGCGAGCAGCTTCGGCTGATCGAGGATGGCGAGGAGGCGCTTACCAACGCCGGGCGCGAGGCGGCCGAGGCGGCGGAAGCCTATGATCTGGCGGCCACCTTCCTGACTTCGGCGCGGGAAGCCGCCGCCGAGCGGCTGACCGCCGCCGTCATGGGCGAGTTGGGCCCGCTGAAGCTGGAGCGCGCGCGGTTCCGAGTCGCGCTGGAGCCGATCGAGGGCCGACGCGGGCCGGACGGCGTCGAGACGGTGCGCTTCCAGATCGCCACCAACGCCGGAACCGACTTCGGCCCGCTGGACGCCATCGCCTCGGGCGGCGAACTGGCGCGTTTCGCCCTGGCGATGAAGGCCGCCCTAGCAAGCCGTGAGGACATGCGTCAGCCCGTGATGATCTTCGACGAAGTCGATCAAGGCGTCGGCGGCGCGGTGGCCGAAGCCGTCGGTTCACGCCTGAAACGCCTGTCGAACGGCGCCCAGGTCCTGGTCGTGACCCACAGTCCGCAAGTCGCCGCGCGCGGCCATGCCCACTGGAAGGTGATGAAGGCCGACCGCGACGGCCTGACCACCACCACCGTCGTCGCCCTGGATGACCAGCGCCGTCAGGAGGAAATCGCCCGAATGCTGTCCGGCGCCGAGATCACCGACGAAGCACGCGCAGCGGCGCGGGCCTTGATCGGCTGACTGAACTTTTTAGACGCCCAGGATCCAGCCTTCTTCCTGTTCGACCTGGGCGATCAGCTCGGGCGGGGCGTCCTTGGGCGGGGCGAACGCCTTGGCGAGGTCGCCGGCCTCGTCCATCTGAGCGAGCGCTTCAGCCGTGGAGCGGACCCGGGCCTGATCCTTAAACTCACCGGGTTGAAGCTTGGTCTCGTGCATCGACGGCCAGACCTCGACAACCAGGGCCGACAAGGGTTCCACGTCATCAGGCGTCAGCGCGCGCCAGCCGGTGCCGAAGGGCCAGACGGCGCCTGACGGGCCGAGGCTTTCCAGCAGCCGACGCACAGCGGGGATGCCGACCAGGGTCTGGCCGCCGACTGCGCCCGCGCCGTGCATCTGCCACACGCTCTTAGGCTGAAGCCGGCCCTTGCGGGCTGCGTTTTCTGTGGCGCGGAACTCGGGGATGTCGGCGCCGGAGCCTGCCGGGGGCTTGGTCGTGGTCAACCAGCGCTGGGCCTGTTTGGCCGGCGCGCCCCACAGAGGCCAGGCCTCGTCGGTCATCAGCCGGTTCATCTTGGCCGCAACCTGATAGCGGTTGTTGGTGTTGTCGGCCTTATCCACGACGTTCGAGGCGATGAATTTCCACATGGCTTGCCACGGGGTTCCGTCCAACTTCAGCCGCGCGGCTGTGCCGACGGGATAACCGAAGTTGAAGTCCAGCCCGACCAACACCCGGTCGCCGCGCTTTCTGTGGTCCGCCAGGATCGAGGCCAGCAGGGCTTCGCCTTCGGCACGGGTCGCGACATTGTGCGTCTCGGTATAAAGGCGGAAACGCACGTCGCGCTTGGCCACGCCGATCCACAGCGAGGTGTCGCCGAGCTTCTTGGTTTCGGCGGCTGTCCAGTCGGCGACGATATAGGCGTCGAAAAGGCGGGCCAAGGCGGCCTCCCTGATAAAGGCGTGTCGGATAGGAGTGAGCCGGGCTTCTAACGCCGCATCGCGGCGACTGAAAGGCCCATGCGGCGTCTCAGCCCTTCAGCAGGGCTTCCAGATGCGACAACCAGCGGCGGCCGAGACGAAGCGCCTCGCCGGGCGACCCCGTCTGAACGGGCAGGGCGGCGTCCCACAGGGCCAGCTCGAACTCCGGGTGGCGGGCGTCGGCGAACATCAGGCGCAGCACGACCTGTTCGGCGTCGGGGGCCAGCACGTCCAGCGACTTGCGCGCCTCGCCCCGGCGGATGCGGGCGACGACGTGGCCGTCCACGATGATCTCTCCCCCCTCGACCTCATCGAAGGCGTAGACCAAGCCATGGGCGCCGTTGGCCCAAAGCACGACGACCTGTTCGACGTCGAAGTTCAGGGCGCAGGCGCGACCTTCGCCCGGCGACAAGGCCTCGACCTCTGGCGCGGCGCCCAGGGTCTTGAGCATGGCGCGGTGCAGGCGGCGCGGCGGCTCCATCCACCACGACAGCGCCAGGGCCAGGGTCGTCAGCAGGGCCGCCGCGAGGGCGATCAGCAGCACCACCCGCAAGACGTCGGCCATGGTCGTCAGGCCTCTAGATCAATGTCGATCACCACGGGAACGTGGTCGCTGGGTTTTTCCATGTCGCGGGCGTCGCGGTGGGTCTCAATCCCCCGAAACCGGTCGGCGGCCTGGGGCGACAGCAGGGCGAAGTCGATTCGGATGCCATGGTCACGCTGCCAGGCGCCGGCCTGATAGTCCCAGAAGGTGTAGGCGCCAGCGGGTTCGCCGGCGATCTCATGCGCGTCGGCCAGGCCCAGATTCTTCAGAGCGCGGAAAGCCTGACGGCTCTGAGGCTGGAACAGGGCGTCGTCGGTCCAGGCGGCCGGGTTCTTGGCGTCCTCGGCCTCGGGGATGACGTTGTAGTCGCCGCACAGGGCCAGCGGCTCCTCGAACGCCAGCAGATCCTGGGCATGGCGGTTTAACCGATCGAACCAGGCCAGCTTGTAATCGAACTTCTCGGTCCCGATCGGGTTGCCGTTCGGCAGATAGAGGGCGCCGACACGAATGGGCCTGGGCGCCTCGACCAGGGCCTCGATGTAGCGCGCCTGTTCGTCGGTCTCGTCGCCGGGCAGGCCGCGCCGGATGTCGGATAGCGGATACTTCGACAACAGGGCGACGCCGTTGTAGCTCTTCTGCCCGTGGGTCTCGACATTGTAGCCCAGGCTCTCGAAAGCCTCGCGCGGGAACTTCTCGTCCACGCATTTGATCTCCTGGAAACAGGCGACGTCGGGGGCGGCCTGCTCCAGCCACGCCAGCACGGTGGGCAGGCGGGCGTTGACGGAGTTCACGTTCCAGGTGGCGATGCGCATGACGGCGACGCTAGGCTGCGTCTCGGTTTTGGAAAAGAGGGCGCAAAAGAAAAGGGCCGCCGGATCGCTCCGACGGCCCTGCGATCAGTCTTTTGACTGGCTTAGAGGCGGCCGCCGGCGGGCGCCGCAGCAGCGGCCGGAGCCGTCGTCAACTTGCAGCCGCCGCCGATCTGCTGGGCGGTGGCGCAAGGATAGATCTGCTGAACGACATTTTCCGCGTTCAAGCGAGCAATGACGCCATCAGCGCCGTTGCATTTGGCTTCATAGAAGACGCCATTGGCGTTACGGCCCATCAGTCGGGCTTCCGTCACGTCGCAGGATGCAGCTTCCGAGCCGGCCAGCAGAGTCTTCACGTAGCCGGCGTTCTCGGCTGGAGTGGTGAAAGTGCAGGTTCCATTTTCGGCCAGAACTTGAATGCAGGGGGTTTTAGTCCAAGCGTTGTTCAGTTGCTTGAACCAGAAACCTGCTGCATCCGAGCAGCCCGCTTCATACAGAATGCCACCGTCGTTCGACTGTCCCAAAACTTTTACTTGATCGACGGTGCAGGCGACGCCAGCTTGAACAGCGTATTGTCGCAAAAATTTCTGAGTGTCTGTGTTTGCGGCAATGGTGCACTGCGGACCAGGATCGGCGGCCGGATCACGCGCGCGCAATGTCTCGGCAGTGTGGGCCAGCAACACGCAGTTGATTGCTGAAGGCGGTGTCTTCGATTCGATGATGAAGCCTGGACCAACGGCGCACGCCACTTCATAAACAGAGGTCTTGGCTTCGGTCTGCCCCAGCAACTTGGCTTCACTAACTTGGCAATTGGTATTGGCGAGGGTGGCTTGTTGCTGGGCAGCAGCTTGAACTTGTTCAGCGCTCGGCGCTGCTGGCGTGCGTTCGCGGCGCTGGCGGCCAGCGGCGGCTCTCGATGTGCCCTGTGTTACGGCGGGCTCGATGTCGTTATTGCGAGGTTGCTGGCGCTCTTGGGCCATGGCTGGGGCGACGGCGAAGGCGCTGAACACAAGCGCCGCAAAGGCGGCGGCGAGGTGGGACTTCATGGAAACACCTTGGGTTTCTGAATGCATGGCTGCTTCGTGGCGGTGTATTTGGGCGGGGTCAAGGCGGGTGTGGACGGCGGCGAGGGACACGGGCTAAGTATCTGCGCGTTTCGATTGGAGACTGACTTGGCTGATGGAACGGCGCCGACGACTGCCGCGAAGGATGGGCGGGGGCTGACCTATCCGTTCGACGCCGTGCCCCGCGCGGGCGAGGCGATCGAGGTCGCGCGCGGCGTGCTGTGGCTGCGGTTCGCCCTGCCGTTCCAGTTGGATCATGTGAATGTTTATGCGATCCGGGACGGCGACGGCGACGGCGACGGGTGGGTCGTCGTCGATACGGGTTTGAAGACATCGGCGACCGTCGCGGCGTGGGAGGCGGCGCTGGATGGCGCGTTGGGCGGCGATCCGGTGACGCGGCTGATCTGCACCCATATGCATCCCGATCACATCGGACTGGCGGGCTGGCTTTGCGAGCGGTCGGGCGCGCCGCTGCTGATGTCGCGACTGGAGTATGTGACCGCGCGGATGCTGATGGCCGAGGCGGCGGGCGATGCGCCGGCGGACGGCGAACGCTACTATCGTGCGGCAGGTTGGAACGATGAGCAGATCGCGCGCTGGCGGGCCGACTACGGCGGTTTTGGCAAGGGCGTGGCGACGATGCCGCGCAGCTATCTCCGACTGTCCGACGGCGATGTCGTTCAGATCGACGGCGACGACTGGAGCGTGGTGGTCGGGTCGGGCCATAGTCCCGAGCACGTTTGCCTGTGGCGGAGGTCGGACGACGTCTTCATCGCCGGGGATCAGATCCTGCCGCGCATTTCCTCCAATGTTTCGGTCTGGCCGACGGAGCCTGAAGCCGATCCGCTGGGCGACTGGATGGACTCGCTGGACAGACTGAGGGCGCTGTTGCCGGAGGGCGCATTCGTCCTGCCGGCCCATGGCGAGCCTTTCTACGGCGTTCATGCGCGGCTCGATGCCCTGAAGCGAGGGCATGAGGTCGCGCTGAAACGGCTTGAGCGGACGTTGCGTCAACCGTCTAGGGTGATCGACGGCTTCCCCGCCGTCTTCGGTCGGGCGGTCGGGGACGGGGTGCTGGGCATGGCCACGGGCGAGGCCCAGGCGCACCTGAACTATCTGGAACGACGCGGCCGCGCCCAGCGGACGCGCGACGATAGCGGCGTCGACTGGTGGAGCGCCGTCGCACAGGACGAGGAAACGACGTGAGCGAACACATCCGCAGCGAACTGGCCGACGGCGTTCTGACCGTCACTCTGGACCGCGCCGACAAGAAGAACGCCATCACCCAGGCCATGTATTCGGCCTTGGCCGAGGCGACGGAGCGGGCGCGGACCGACGATGCGGTGCGGGTGCTGCTGCTGCGCGCGGAGGGCGACAGCTTCTCGGCCGGCAATGACATTCAGGATTTCATCGCCCTGGGCTCGCAGGGGGCGGGGCCGGGCGAAATGCCTGTGTTTCGTTTCATGAAGGCGCTGGCGGACCTGGACAAGCCGGCGGTGGCCGCCGTGAAGGGGCGGGCGGTCGGGATCGGCCTGACGATGCTGTTGCACTGCGATCTGGTGGTGGTCGCCGAGGATGCGCTGCTGTCCGTGCCCTTCGTCAATCTGGCGTTGGCGCCCGAGGCGGCGTCCAGCCTGTTGTTGCCGGCCGTGATCGGTCATCAGCGGGCCTTCGAACTGTTTGCGCTGGGCGAGCCGCTGGATGGCCGGACGGCCCTGGCCTGGGGCATCGCCAATCGCGCGGTCCCGGCCGATCAGGTCGAGGCGACGGCGGCGGAACTGGCGGCCAAGGTGGCGGCCCGCGCGCCTAACTCGATCCGCAAGACCAAGCGGCTGATGCGTGACGCAGAAGGTCTGTGGGGACTGATGCAGCGCGAGGGCGAAGCCTTCGGCTCGCAGATGCGCAGTCCCGAGGCGATGGAGGCCTTCATGGCCTTTACGCAGAAGCGGGCGCCAGACTTTTCGAAGGCGGGTTAAGCGGACGTCATAAGGCCTTGCCTTGATTTGGCGCAGCTTTGCTTCTAGGTGCGCGCGCCGATGTCGCACGCCCTTGCCATACCTCCGGCCGTAAGCCGTATTGAAGCCGAGACCCCGGCCGACGCCGAAGGCGTGGATGCGCTTGTCATGGCCGCTTTCGGGCCGGGTCGGTTCGCCAAGACGGCCGAGCGTCTGCGCGAAGGCTCGCAGCCAAGCGCGGGTTTTGTCGTGAAGCGCGATGGGGACGTGGTGGGCTCGGTGCGACTGTGGCCGGTCGTGGTTGGAGACACCTCGGCCCTGTTTTTGGGGCCGATCGCCGTGGACGCCGGCCGCCGGAGCGACGGACTGGGCGCCGAACTGGTTCAGGCGTGCGTGGATCACGCACGGACGCTGGACGTCGGCGGCGTGCTGCTGGTTGGAGATGCGGCCTATTTCGAGCGGTTCGGTTTCGCCCCTGCGCCCGCGGCGACGCTGCCTGGACCTGTGGATCGCCGCCGCGTCCAGTGGCTGGCGACCGGGGTGGATCAGGTTTCGGGTTCGGTCGCATCGGCTGACCCTTTCCCGCACGGTTCGCGGGGCCTAAGTCAGGGGGATGGATAATCCCAGGTCAGGACTGAACGCTGTCGCCGAGGCGGCCAAACAGGCGCCCGGCAAGGGGTTGCCGCCGGTCCACCTGTGGCATCCCGAGCATTGCGGCGACATCGACATCGTCATCCGGGCGGACGGCGTCTGGATGCATGAAGGCTCGCCCATTGGCCGCAAGGAGTTGGTGCGGCTGTTCTCGACGGTGCTAAGGAAAGACCCGGACGGCTATCACCTGGTCACGCCGGTCGAAAAGCTGAAGTTCACCGTCGAGGATCTTCCATTCCGGGCTGTCGCGATGCGGCGGGAAGGCGACGTCCTGATTTTCACCACCGATGTCGGTGACGAGGTTACGGCAAGCGAAGCCGATCCCATCGTCGTCGAAACCGATCCCACGACAGGTGAGCCGGCGCCGCGCATCCATGTACGCCGCGATCTGTGGGCGCGCATCGCGCGGTCGGTCTTCTATGAAATGGTCGAGATGGCCCAAGAGGTCGATGGACGACTGGTCGTTCGGTCGGGCGGCCAGATTTTCTCCTTGGGCGCAGTGACGTGAGCCTGGAGACCTTGAAGGCCCGGCTGGTCGATCGGCTGGCGCCGGTCGAGACGTGGCGGCCTGAACTGGTCGCGGCGCGCTCCGACTTCGACCTGAACCCGCAAGCGAAACGGACGGCCAAGGAGCTTCGGCCGGCGGCGGTGCTGATCCCCATCGTGGCGCGGCCCGAGGGGGCGACCGTGCTGCTGACGCGGCGCGCGGACACCCTGGCGCGGCACACGGGACAGATCGCCTTTCCGGGCGGACGTCTGGATCCGGGTGAGACCGCAGTTCAGGCGGCGCTGCGTGAAGCGGACGAGGAGGTGGCGCTGGACCCGTCGGCGGTCGAGGTGCTGGGCCTTTCGGACGCCTATGAGACGGGGACCGGATTTCTGGTCACGCCGGTGATCGGCTGGCTACGCGAGGCGCCGCTCACGACGCCGTCGCCGGACGAGGTCGCCGAGGTGTTCGAGACGCCGTGGGACTTTCTGATGGACGCCGCCAACCATCGGCGCGACTTCTACGACATGGACGAGGGGCTGCGGCGCTGGTTCTGGGCCATGCCCTGGGGCGAGCGCTACATCTGGGGCGTGACGGCGGGGATTTTAAAGGCGTTGCACGTGCGGCTGTACGGGGACGAGGCTGCGCCAGAGTCGGCGGCCGACGAGGACGCGGCATGACCGCCTCCGTGGCAGGACAGCCCTGGCTGGAAAGCCAGGCGACGCGGGCGGTGATGCGGGCGCTGGAAGCGGCGGGCGGTGCGGGCTGCGCGCGGTTCGTGGGCGGCTGCGTGAGGAACAGTCTGTTGGGCCAGCCCGTCGACGACATCGACATCGCCACGCGCTTGCGGCCCGAACAGACCATCGAAGCGCTGAAGGCGGCGGGGTTGAAAGCCGTGCCGACGGGCGTCGAGCACGGCACGGTGACGGGCGTGTCGGAGCGGCGTCCCTATGAGATCACGACCCTGCGTCGCGATGTGGAGACGGACGGACGCCGCGCAGTGGTCGCCTTCACCGAGGACTGGGCAGAGGATGCGGCGCGGCGGGATTTTCGTCTGAACGCCCTTTACGCCGATGCGGCCGGGACGGTGTTCGACCCGACCGGCGGCGGGTTAGAAGATGCAGCGGCAGGACGCATCGTTCTCGTCGGCGTGGCGGAGACGCGCATCCGCGAGGACTATTTACGCATTTTGCGCTTCTTCCGCTTCTACGCCTGGTACGGGCGGGGAGAGCCGGACGCGGTCGGGCTGGCGGCGTGCGCGGCGCTGAAGGGCGGCATGGCGCAGCTGTCGGCCGAGCGGGTGTCCAAGGAGGTGTTGAAACTGCTGGCGGCGCCTGACCCGCGTGCGGCGGTGCGGGCGATGGCCGAGACCGGCGTGCTGGCCCAGGTGCTGTCGCAAGTGCAGCCGTTGCCGTTGTTCGAGGCGATGTGTGATCTGACCGACGATCCGGTGATGCGGCTGTCGGCCTTGCTGCCAGCAAATGCGGCGGTTGTGACGGAGATCGCGGGTAGTCTGAGATTGTCGAACGCGGTCCGAGATCGGCTAGCGGCGGCGGTCGCGGATGGGCCTGCCGTTTCGCCGACGATGAGTGACGCCGAGGCGCGGGCGGCGATCTATCGTTTGGGACGAAGGGCGTTCGAGGATCGGCTGATGCGCGCCGAGGCGGCTGGCGGGGGCGATGGCACGCGGCTGCGGGCGCTGGCCGCCGACTGGACGCCGGCCAAGATGCCGATCGGGGGGCGCGATCTCGCGCGTCTGGGCTTGAAGCCGGGGCCGGAGACTGGGCGGGTGTTGAAGGCGTTCGAGGACGGTTGGGTCGCTGACGATTTCCCTGCCGAGGGGCATGAGGCGCGGCTGAAGACCCTTATCGCGGCGGCTGAGCGCGGGTGAACTCGGTGACGACGGGGCGGTGGTCGGATCCTGTTGGCTCGCCCAGGCGGCGCGTGATCAAGGCTAGGTCTGGCGAGCGATAGACCTGGTCGATAGTGATGCCAGCGAAGGCGGGAATCTGGCTGGGCCAGGTGCTGGGCCAGCCGGGCGCGGGGACCAGGCCCAGGTCGGACTGGATTTGTTTGCCGATACGAGCGCTGGAGACGCTGTTGAAATCTCCGGCGGCGATAGTGGCATGCTCTGGCGCGGCCTTCATCCGCTCGGCCAGGGCCATGACCTGGCTGATCTGACTCCACTGATATTGATAGGGCCAAGGCCGCGTCAGGTGGACGCCGAAGACATTGATCGGGCCGATGGGCGTCTGAACCGTCGCGCCCACGGCGCTGAGGCCGTCGGGACGTTCGGGCAGGCGTTGCAGGATCGGATAGCGCGAGGCGATGATCGAGCGCGCGTGGTCGCCGGCGCGCGCCTGGCCGATCAGGACGCGGTGGGGATAGTCCGGCAGCAACTGGTCCAGCCGCGACGCCGGGGCCTGCCCCAACTCAACCAGCACCAGGATGTCGGCGTCGGCGGCCGCGATGGAGCGGCGCATCGCCGCGACATCGGTGTTGAACACATACAGATTGGCCGAATAGACCCGGACGATCGGCTGGTCAGGCACGGGCACGCCCTTCGTCGGCGTCCATTGCGGCCAGACCGACAGGGCCAGCACCACGCACGTCAGCCCACCGACGATCGAGGCCGGCCATAGGCGAAAGAGCAGACACGCCACGGTCACGCCGACGGCCGCCAGCAACACCGGCGATGTGAACTGCGCCAGGATATCCACCCAGCGATGGCCGATGCCGCTGAGTGCCGCCGCGCCGAAAGCCGCCAAGCCCAGCAGCAGGGCGCTGGCCGTCACATTCGCCGCCAGCTTGATCAGGGTCATCGAAGACGTATCTCTCGGATTGAACAGGAAGCCTCGCCCAGCGTTAAGGCGACGCTTTGGAGGGCGACATGGCCAGACGGTCGATCCGGGATATCGAAAACATCTGGTCCAATGTCGAGGGCGTCAAGAAACTGTCGGACCGGGTCATCGGCGTCGGCCCGTTCGGTATGGGGCTGGACGCCATGCTGACCTGGGTGCCGGTCGTCGGCACGGCATACACGGTCGGGACGGGCGGCTGGCTGATGCTTCAGGCCGTGCGGGCCAAGGCGACGCCGGCGACGCTGGCGCGCATGGGGGCCTATATGGCCATCGACACCGCCACTGGGACGGTGCCGATCGCAGGCGACATCGTCGATACCTTCTTTCCCGGACAGCTGATGGCGGCGCGGGCGCTGCAAAAACATATCGAAAGCACCCACTGGGTCGAGGACACCGAGGCCAATGCGCGCGCCACCGGCGACCACGAGATGCACGAGGCCCGCGTGCAGAACGACAAGACGCTGAAGCGGATCATCTATCTGCACGATTGAGGTGCGCTGGCTGAGGCGGCCTAGCCATCGTGTTCTCCGCAACGAATCTGCCTGAAATCAAGGACCTGAGCCAAATGACCGCCCGTCTTCCGGCCTGAGGAAGGGCTGCGCCCAGACTGATCTCCACGACAACGGAGAGAAGAATGAGCGACGATTTCAGCGCGCGTCTTAACCTGCCCTATCTGGCGGCGGGGCAGATGCAGAAGCATGTGACCCTTAATACGGCCCTGACCCGGCTGGACGCCCTGTTGCAGACGGCGGTGGTCAGTCGCACGACGGTCATCCAGCCGGCCGATGCGTCGGATGGCGATCTTTATATTCTCCCCGAAGAGGCCGAAGGCGCAGCCTGGGCCGGGCGGGCGGCCGGCGCCCTGATGCGGTTCGAGCGCGGCGGCTGGACCGTCGTGACGACGCCGCACGGCATGATCGCCGGCGTCCTGGATGAAGGCGTCGTGGTGGTGCGGGCCGATGAGGGCTGGATCACGCTGGGGCAGCGACTGGGCGAGGTGCAGGGCCTAACGCGGCTGGGTCTCGGGACGACCGCCGACGAAGCCAATCCCCTGGCGGCCAAGATCAACGCCGCCCTGTTCACGGCGCGCGGTGAGGCGGAAGGCGGCGACGGCGACCTGCGCCTGACGCTGAACAAGACGACGGCGGGCGATGTCCTGTCGCTGCTGTTCCAGAGCGGCTACGCCGCCCGCGCAGAGCTGGGCCTGATCGGCGACGACGATCTGGGCCTCAAGGCCTGCGATGACGCTGGGACATGGCGGTCGGTGTGGCGCGTGGATCGCGCGACGGGGCGTATCGCCTTTGACCAGGGGGCGGTCCGGCGTGAGACGACGCTGTTCACCAGCGATGACGACTATGCCCTGCCGGCCTGGGCGTGCTGGGTCGAGGCGACCTGCGTGGGCGGTGGCGGCGGCGGGGGCGAAGGGCTGACGGGTCCGTCTGGTGCCCCACGCCTCGGCGGTGGCGGAGGCGGCGCCGGCGGGCTGAGCCTCGCGCGATGGTCGGCGGACGATCTGGAGGGCGTCCTGTCGGTCAAGGTCGGCGCCGGCGGGATCAGTGGCGTTTCGGGCGGCGATAGCGAGGTCGCGACGGGTGACACGGTCCTGTTGCGCGCGACGGGCGGGACCGCAGGCGGCCCTGGCGTCGGTGGAGTAGGCGGTATCGGCCAACGGCTCGCCAATCCCGGCGGGAGCTCTTCGACAACCGCGACGGCGGCGACGGGCGCAGAAACCCTCTGCGCGGACGGGCCGGGCGGAGGCGGGGCAGGCGGCGGTCTGAGCGCGGCCGGTGTCGCCTATGCCGGAGGCGTGGGCGGCGTGGGCGGCTGGTCGGGCCTTTGCGCGGCCGGCGGCTTCGCGGGCGCTGCAGGGCAGGCTTCGCCCAAGCCGCTGTTGTCGATCGTCGGCGGCGGCGGCGGGGGCGGCGACGCATCAGCGAGCGCAGCGGGCGGCCCCGGCGGCTCAGGCGCGCTGTTCGGGGCCGGGGGCGGGGGAGGCGGCGCGGGTCTGACCTTCGGCGGCCAAGGCGGTTCGGGCGCTTTGGGCGCGGTTCTGATCACGGTCGTCGGATGAGCCGGCGTGGACATCCGGCTGAGCCGGTCGAGGTGCTGGAGGCCGAGGCGTGGGAAGCGCCCGACAGCCTCAGCGACGGGGAATGGCGCGCCCAGTCCGGCTGGGACGGCCGCTGCGCCATCGAAACCTATGACGAGGAGGACGAACGATGACCCGACACAGACATGGGGCGATTCCCTTGGCGGAGGGGCGGTGGCTGTTCCGTCGGCTCTATGTCTTCGCCGTCAGTGCGGGACTGTGGGTGCTGTTGATGCGCACGGTCGGGCGGACGCCGGCTGAGATGCTGCCCAGGATCACGGACGGGCTGATGGGCCTGCTGGCCCTGATCCTGGTGCTCTATCTGGTGGCGCCGACCGCTCAGCAGTTGATCACCCTGATCGCCACCGCAAGGCTGCGGATCAGCGGAGGTCGACCATGAGCTTTCGTCTGTCTAGCCGGTCGCGGGCACGGCTCGTCGGCGTGCATCCGGCCCTGAGTGCGGTGGTCGAGGCGGCGATCGCGCGCACGCCGGTGGATTTCATAATCACCGAGGGACTGCGCTCGGCCGAACGTCAGGCCGCCCTGGTCAAGGCGGGCGCCAGCCGCACGACGCGCTCGCGCCATCTGACGGGCCATGCCGTCGATGTCGCCGCCCTGGTCGAAGGGCAGGTGCGATGGGACTGGCCGCTGTATGGCCGGATCGCCGAGGCGTTCAAGGCGGCGGCGCTCGACCTGAAGACGCCTCTGATCTGGGGCGGCGACTGGAAGACGCTGCGGGACGGTCCGCATTTCGAGCTGGATCGAAAGGCTTTTCCATGAGCGCCGGATCGATACTGCGGGCGGTGACGCCGCTCGGCTGGCTGGTGGTGGGTGCGACAGCGTTGGCGCTGGGGGTCGTCCTGCTGGGCGGGCTTGGCTTCCGCTGGGACCCGCTGAACCTGCAGCACAAGCGTCTGGAGGCCGCGCGCACTCAGGCGCGGGATGCGACGGCCGTGGCGGCGGCGCAGGCTGACGCCCGACGCATCGAAATCGAAGGCGCTGCGGCTCAGGCCCAGCGCGTCGATCACTATCACCACATGACGGGGGCGGCGGAGCGGGCGACCACGGCCGCCGTCGCCCAGAGCAGGAGCGCCGACGATGCCGATCAACCCTTGGAGAACCGCCGCGCTGATCGCCTGCGCGACCATGACGGCGAACTGTGCCGCGTCGCCCCCGATCTCGACGGTTGCGCCGGCGCGACTGGTCTTGCCGGAGGCGGCGACACGGCCGTGCGCGCTGGCGACCCTGCCGGCTGAACCGACGGCCGGCGATCTGGACGCAGCCTATCTGCTGCGTGGCGCCCAGATCGTGGCTTGCGACGGGGCGCGGCGGCTGGCGGTCGAGACCCTGTTGGCCGAACGCGCGATGCACGACGCGCAGGTGCCACGCCGCGACTGACGCCCTGCAAAAACGACTCGGCAACTTCTGCCGCCTGGTGTGCAAGCTTGCCGGGTCGTTTCGCAAAACGTCGAGATAAGTTCAATGAAATCAGCGTCGGCGTCTGGCTGGCGGCATATTTTGGACTGGCCCCGCCCTTGCTCTCCTGAAGACCGAGCAAAACGCTCCTGACGCTAAAATGGCGTCGGACATCACACGAAGTGAACAGGAAAGCCAAAATGGCTACGAGCATCAATACGAACTACGGCGCCGCTGTCGCGCTGCAAAACCTCAATGCGACCAACGCTATGTTGGAGCGCACGCAAAACCGTGTCTCGACGGGCCTGAAGGTGGGCTCGGCCAAGGACAACGGCGCGATCTACGCCATCGCGACGACCCAGCGCGCCAACATGGGCGCCATGGATGCGGTTCGGAATTCACTCCAGCGCGGACAGTCGATCGTCGATGTGGCTCTGGCCGCCGGCGACACCATCACCGCCGCACTGGAAGAGATGAAGTCGCTGGCCGTCAGCATTCAGTCCTCGGTCGCCGGCTCGGCCGCCGAAACGTCTTATCTGGCCGATTTCAACGCCTTGGGTAAGGAAATCGACGCGGCGCTGAAGGGCGCGACCTTCGATGGCGTCAACCTGTGGAACACCACCACCGCCACCAACATCACCACCAACGTCAGCGGCGGAACCTATCAGATCGGTTTCGGAACGACCGACAAGGCGGCCGCCGCCCCGATCACGGCCGTCTCCGCCGGCACCGCCGCCCGCGCCGGTGCCACGACCGCCATCGTCGATGCGGCAATCACCGAGATCACTGCTGACTTGGCCACGATCGGCACCCAGTCCAAGTCGGTCGGGCGTCAACTGACCTTCGTCAACAAGCTGCAGGACTCGACCGAGGCCGGCATCGGCAACCTGGTGGACGCAGACCTGGCCAAGGAAAGCGCCAAGCTGACCGCTCTGCAGACCAAGCAACAGCTGGGCGTGCAGGCGCTGTCGATCGCCAACCAGGGCAGCTCGATCCTGTTGAGCCTCTTCCGCAACTAAGCCCGCCATTGGGCTGAAGGCTTCGCCTTTCGCCGTGTGGTGACCCCACGCAGGCGCAGACCAACTCGACGTGCGCCCGGCAAATCTTGCCTGGTGCGCGGACCAGCCCGGCAAGAGCTGCCGGGTCGGAAGGAGGGTAAATCAAAGGTAAACCAGTAAAATCAGTTAGTTGTAGGCTTTTGTGCGGATCAAAAATGGCCCGGCAATTGCTTCTTACTCACCGAGCAAAAAGCTCCCGGCGGCAAAACGACGCCGGAAATCACTGAAGTGAACAAGGAGGGCCAGAAATGCCCAGCATCAATACGAACTACGGCGCCGCAGTCGCCCTGCAGAGCCTGAACAAGACCAACGCCCAGCTGGAAACCACCCAAAACCGGATCAGCACCGGCATGAAGGTGTCTTCGGCCAAGGACAATGGCGCGATCTTCGCCATCGCCACCCAGCAGCGCGCCAACGCCGCTTCGCAAGACGCGACGCGTAACTCGCTGCAACGCAGCCAATCGATCACCGACGTGGCCCTGGCCGCCGGCGACACGATCACCTCCGCCCTGGAAGAGATGAAGTCGCTCGCTGTCAGCATCCAGTCTTCGGTTGCCGGTTCGGATGCTGAGACGGCCTATCTGAAAGACTTCAACGCCTTGGGCGCGGAAATCGCCACCGCGATCTCTGGCGCTTCGTTCGATGGCGCCAACAGCCTGACGACGCCTCTGGGCGTCGCCTCGGTGACCGGCCTGACGGGCGGCTCCGTCGCTCGTGCGGGCGCCACGACGGCTGCGGTGGACGCCGGCATCGCGACGGTCACATCGTCGCTGGCGACGCTGGGCACCCAGTCCAAGTCGCTGGGTCGCCAGATCACCTTCGTCAACAAGCTGCAAGACGCGATGGAAGCCGGTGTCGGCAACCTGGTCGATGCAGACCTGGCCAAGGAAAGCGCCAAGCTGACCGCCCTGCAAACCAAGCAGCAGCTGGGCGTGCAGGCGCTGTCGATCGCCAACCAGGGCAGCTCGATCCTGCTGAGCCTGTTCCGCTAAGGCCCACGGCCCGATCGCTGAGGCGGTCGGGCCAAGGCCGCATCTGATCGGTCGTCGGTTCCCGGCGCCCGGACCTGAGCAAAATGCTCACCCCGGCAAAACGCCAGGGGATCTCACGAAGTGAACAAGGAGGGCCAGAAATGCCCAGCATCAATACGAACTACGGCGCCGCAGTCGCCCTGCAGAGCCTGAACAAGACCAGCGCCCAGTTGGAGACGACCCAGAACCGGATCAGCACCGGCCTGAAAGTCTCCTCGGCCAAGGACAATGGCGCGATCTTCGCCATCGCCACGCAACAGCGCGCCAACGCCGCCTCGCAAGACGCGGTTCGCAACTCGCTGCAACGTGGTCAGTCCATCGTCGATGTGGCCCTGGCGGCCGGCGACACCATCACCTCCGCCCTGGAAGAGATGAAGTCGCTCGCGGTCAACATCGCCTCGTCCACGGGTTCGGCGAAGACGGCCTACGAGGCCGACTTCACTGCCTTGGGCAAGGAAATAAACGACGCGATCGCCGGCGCCAGCTTCGACGGGGTCAACCTGTTGAACACGGCCGCAGGCACGACCACCGACGTTCAGACGGGTTCAGGCACCTATCGCCTGGGCACCGCTACGGCGGTCAGCGCGAACACCCAGCTGGCGATGTTCACGGCGGCGACGCCGACCGTCGCCAACTACACCACCGCGAACGTCGATCTGGCGATCGCGGGCGTGACCAGCACCCTGGCCACCCTGGGCACCCAGTCCAAGTCGGTCGGGCGTCAGATCACCTTCGTCAACAAGCTCCAGGACGCAATGGAAGCTGGCGTGGGCAATCTGGTGGACGCCGATCTGGCCAAGGAAAGCGCACGACTGACCGCCCTGCAAACCAAGCAACAGCTGGGCGTGCAGGCGCTGTCGATCGCCAACCAGGGCAGCTCGATCCTGCTGAGCCTCTTCCGCTAAGGCCCGGAGACCTCGCCGTCTCGGCGGCGAGGTCGTGGCCTTGAACCCCGAGCAAAACGCTCACCCCGGCAAAACGCCGGGGCTCTCACGAAGTGAAAAGGAGGGCTAGAAATGCCCAGCATCAATACGAACTACGGCGCCGCAGTCGCTCTGCAGAGCCTGAACAAGACCAGCCAACAGCTGGACACGACCCAAAACCGGATCAGCACCGGGATGAAGGTGTCGTCGGCGAAGGACAACGGTGCGATCTTCGCGATCGCCACGTCGCAACGCGCCAACGCCGCTTCGCAGGACGCCGTTCGCGCCGGCCTGCAACGCACCCAGTCGATCACCGACGTGGCTCTGGCCGCCGGCGATTCCGTCACTTCCGCTCTGGAAGAGATGAAGTCGCTCGCCGTCAACATCGCCTCGTCGACCGGTTCGGCGCAGACGGCCTACCTGGCCGACTACAACGCCCTGGGTCTGGAAGTCGCCTCGGCCATCTCCGGCGCGACCTTCGACGGCGTGAACAGCCTGACGGCTCTGGGTTCGAACGCGGCGATCACCGCCGTGAACACCGGCAGCATCACGGCCGCCAACGCCACCGCTGCGAACGTCGACGCCGCCATCGCGGCCACGACGAGCGCTCTGGCGACCCTAGGCACCCAGTCCAAGTCGCTGGGCCGTCAGATCACCTTCGTCAACAAGCTTCAGGACGCTCTTGAAGCCGGCGTGGGCAACCTGGTCGATGCAGATCTGGCCAAGGAAAGCGCCAAGCTGACCGCCCTGCAAACCAAGCAACAGCTGGGCGTGCAGGCGCTGTCGATCGCCAACCAGGGCAGCTCGATCCTGCTGGGCCTGTTCCGCTAAGACGCGGCCGGAGCGGTTTCGCGACCGCTCCGGCTGATCGTTTGTTTCTCTAGAGGGCGTGGGACGACCTGCGCGTGGAGCCATGACAGACAATGTCGCGAGATCAGTAAGCGTACCTCAGATCCCTCCCGTCAGTCCGGTCGCCATCCAGCCTGCGACGCCGGCCCCGGCAGCCAGGAACGACAACCACGACGCCAGCCGCTTTCGCCTCACCATCGAGGCCGTGGGCGACAACCGCTTCGTCTACAAGGTCCTGGACCGGGTGACGGGCGAGGTGATCCGCCAGCTGCCGCGCGAGGATGTCGAAAAGCTGAACAGCGACCCGACCTATCGCGGCGGTCGTCTGGTCGATACCGCCGTCTGACGACAGGCGAGGTCTCAAACTTTTTAACGCCGCCGGCTTGCCGGGCGGCGCAATCATGGTTTCCGGCGCGTTAACCATGTGATTACGACTTATGGTTAATCCTGTAGCCCACAGAACGTCCGGGGGCTTGAAGCCATGACCACCAGCATCCACACCAACACCTCGGCGATGATCGCCCTGCAGAATCTGAACCGCACCAACGACCAGTTGGCGGCGACGCAGAGCCGGGTGAACACGGGGCTGAAGGTTCAGGGCGCGCGCGACAACGCTGCGGTCTGGGCGGTGGCTCAGGGGCAGCGCGCAGACCGGGGGTCGCTTGAAGCCGTCACCACCAGCCTGAACCGCGCGACATCCATCGCCGACGTGTCGCTGGCGGCCGGCGAGCAGATCTCGGACATCCTGCTCGAGTTGAAGCAGAAGGCGACCGCAGCGGCGGACCCGAGCGCCAGCACCGCCACACGCACGTCCTACAATGATGAGTTCCAGGCGCTGCTGAGCTCGATCGACTCGTTCGCCAACAACGCCATCTTCGACGGCGCCAACATTCTGGACGGTTCGGCGACGACGACACTCAATTTCCTGGCCAGCGCCGACGGCGCCGAAACCATCGCGCTGGATCGGCAGAACCTGACCGTCGCCGGCCTGTCGCTGACCGGCTCGACCCTGACCAGCCAGGCCAACGCCACGACGGCTCTGGCCGCCGTCAACGCCGCCATCACCACCAGCAGCGCGCGTCTGGCCGAACTGGGCGCCCAGTCCAAGCAGATCGAGCGCCACACCACCTATGTCGGCAAGCTGTCGGACGCGCTGGAAGCCGGCATCGGCAATCTGGTCGACGCGGACCTGGCCAAGGAAAGCGCCCGCCTTCAGGCCCTGCAGGTCCAGCAGCAACTCGGCGTTCAGGCCCTGTCGATCGCCAACCAGGCGCCGCAGGTCATCCTGTCGCTGTTCAAGGGCTGATCCGACAGCTTAACGGTTCCTTATCGACGCCCGCCGCATGATAGGGTCGGAGCCGTCTGAATGATCAACAACAGCTATCTGCTGGGTCTTTTCGGAACGACGACGGGGACGTCGTCGTCAGGCGCCGCCACGACCGCCAGCGCGGCTGTTAAGACCAAGAAGACCCAGCCGACGGCCCCCTGGTCGTCCACGGCGATACCGGCGAAGGCCAGCGACCTGGTCCGCGCGGCTCTGGGCGGCCGCCGCCTGATCGACGAGAGCAATGTCAGCCTTGATCTGGCCGGCGCCTCCACCGACTACCGCAAGATGTTCGCCCTGTATCAGGGCCTGAACACGCTGGGCGCCCTGGCCGACCGTGCTGGCGTCAAGGGGCTGAGCGCGTCGGAAGCCGCCCTGGTGTCCAAGCGGTTCAGCGAAGGCCTGGCCGAAGTGTCGACCTATTTGAGCACCGCCAGTTTTGAAGACATGCGGCTGGTGCAGGGCGTGGCCCAGACCTCGGTCAAGAGCACCTATGCGCTGGAACGGGCGCCGACCAGTTTCGTCACCGCCCCCATTCACGACGGCGACCCCACCGCCTCGGTCAAGGCGTTCGAAGGCGACGTGAAGTTCTCCGTGACCGTCAAGACGGCGGCCGGGGAGCAGGCGATCGCCATGGACCTGTCCGAAATGGGCGCAACCGATCGGTCGTTGGCCAATGTCACCGCCTATATGAACGGCAAGCTGGAGGACGCGGGCGTCGCGACGCGCATCAGCGCTCAGTTGATCCAGGCCGAGCCGAAGACGGTCAAGAGCGGAACCAAGACCATCACTCTGCCCGCCGGACCGGATCAGTGGGCGTTGAAGGTCAATGGCGGGACCGGCGAAGCCATCAGCTTCCAGGCCGTCGACACCTCCGACGCCGTCTATGTGACGCAAGGGGTCGGGAAGACGGGCACGGCAGCCCAACTGCTGAAGTTCCAGGCCGACGGCGGCGCGGCGCCGGCCGCCCAGCAGGGCGTCGACGATCCGTTCTGGGTCGAGGGCAGGGTGGGGCACGCCGACCTGCCCAATGGCGTGGCTGCGGTTAAGGCTAGCGCCGTGGCGCCGGATGGTTCCATCTGGGTCGTCGCCGAACTGACGGCGGGCGACGCCAGTCAACCGATCAAGGGCGCGCGCGATGTCGCCCTGATGAAATATGATTCCGCCGGCAATCTGATGCAGACGAAGCTGCTCGGCGCCGCCTCCAGCGCCAACGGCTTCTCCATCGCTATCGACGACGACGGCCGGGTCGCCCTGGCCGGATCGGTGACCGGGGCGCTGGAACCCGGCAAGAGCGGCGACAACGCGGCCGTGGCCGACAGTTTCGTCTCTGTGTTCGACAGTTCGGGCCAAGAGTTGTGGACCCAGCGGCGCGGGGCCAAGGCGGCCGACGAGGCGACCGAGGTTCGCTTCGGCGCCGACGGCATGGTCTATGTCGCCGGACGGTCGAAGTCGGCCATGCCTGGCAATGCGGCCCTGGGCGGCTGGGATTCCTATCTTCAGGCCTTCCAGGAAAAGCCGATCAAGATCAACGGTCCGGACGTGGGCGTGAACGTCGCGACCGTGCAGTTCGGCACCAGCGGCGACGACTCCGTTCAGGCCATGACGGTGTCGGGAAACGACCTCTACACGGCGGGCGTCGAAAACGGGAAGGCGGTCGTGCGCCGCTTCACCCTGGATGCCGAGGGCGTACCGAGCCTGGCTTCGACGCGTGACCTTGGCTACGCCAGCGGCGCGATCGCCGGCATATCGGTTGAGAACGGCAAGGTCGTGGTGACCGGCCATACTGAAAACACCGCCCTCGATATCTCTACCGTGACCAACGTCCATGCCGGCGGCAGCGACGTCTTCATCGCCACCTTGTCGACCGACCTTCAGGTCTCGGCCAGCGACCAACTGACCTATTTCGGCGGGGCGGGCGCGGACACCGCCGCCGACGTCGCCATCAAGGACGGCAAGGTCTGGATCACCGGCACGAACCGGGCGGAAGGCGCCGGCAAGGACGACCCCACATCCGGCTATCTCGCGCAGATCGATCTGGCCACGGGCCAGGTCCAATCGAACCGAACCTGGCGCGCGGACGGCGATCAGGCCAAGCCGACCAGCCTGAGCATCGCAGCGGGCGGGGCCAGCGTGCTCGACCGCCTCGGCCTTCCTCAAGGCCAGATCATGCAGGCGGATTCCAAGCTGCTGACCGTCGCCACCTCTGCCCGCGTCGGCGATCAGTTTTCGATCAGCCCCGCGGCCGGCGGCCGCGCCGTCACCGTGACCATCGACGCCAAAGACACGCTGGAAAGCCTGGCCAAGAAGATCAACGCCGCCTCTGGCCGCCAGTTGGAAGCCAAGGTCATCACCGATCTGAAGGCCAAACCCATCGTCCAGCGCCTGGAAATCAAGACGGCGGCCAACAAGGACGGCGCCGTCATGTCCGCTGGGGCGATCGGCAAGGACGCCCTGGGCGCGCTTGGCCTGACGCCCGGTTTCGTCGGTCCGGTGAAGCCGGACAAGGACGCGATCAAGACCTATGGGCTGAATCTGTCGAACAAGCTGAACCTGAACGATCCCGCCTCGATCAAGGCGGCCATCGAATCGCTGGCTCAGGCGATGACGGCGGTCCGGTCATCCTATCGCGCCCTCGCGCCATCGACCGGCGGCATAACCAACACACAGACCGGCAACGGCTCCTCGACGGCCTATCAGCAGACGCAGCTGGCCAACTATCAGGCTGCGCTGAGCCGCCTGACGGCTTGATCGGGGTCGTGACCGGTCAAGGCGGTTGACGCCCGAGGCCGGGTCGGAGTTATTGACCTCCTCATCCGCGAAAGCCCGTTCATGGCCCTTCCGAAAGACAACCGCGTCATCCTGTTGGTCGGCGCCGGCGTGGCGATCGTCATCGCCGTCGTTCTCGCCCTGATCTTCACGGGCGGCGGCGACAAGACGACGGAAGCGCCGCCGGCGTCCAAGGGCGGGCTGGTGGTCAACCTGGCCGAGGCGCCCACGCTGGAGCCGACGCGGGAACTGCGCTGCTTCGTCGATGGTCAGTTCGTCGGCATGGCGACCCTGGCGGTCTGCGCCCAGCGCAATGGGCTGGCGACAGACGCTCTGGACGTCGGGCTGGACGCGACGGGCGCCTTGGCCGCCGCCCCGACCGCCGCCTTCGCACCGCCGCCCGAACTGCCTACGGTCGAGATGGCCGAAACCCCGCCGCCGGCCTCCGTCGAACAGACGCCTGCGCCGCGCCCCACGCCCGTGGCCAGCGGCAGCCCCTGCCTGCGCCACACCGGCTCGGACTGGCGCACCCTGTCGCCAAGCATGAGCCTGAACGCCTGCGTTCAGGCGCTGTACGCCGGAACCTGCGTCGGGCCGGGCGACGCCCAATACGGCCGCTGGGGCGATACGACCCTGCGTCTGGTGCCGCGCCGGGTGGAACAGTCCAATGACAACAACCGTTTCAGGACCTTGGCCGAGCAGGATCGCGACTGCCAATTCACGGGAATGAACTGATGCGTTTCGTCGCCCTCGCCGCCATCGCTGGGACTGCTCTGCTGGGCGCCTGCTCAAACGAACCCAAATATGAGTTCGCCGAGGGCGCGTGCTACTTCGTGGCGACGCCGGACAATGCGCCGCCACGCCTGCAGAAAATCGCCGACGACCAGCCCCAGCTCGAACAATGCGCCGCGCGGCTGGAGGAGATGCGTCTTCGCTTCCTGCGCATGGGTGGATCGAACCAGGAAATCGCCGGCGCCTACCAAGGGCGGTTCATCTTCGTGGACCGCGAGGGGGTCAAGATCGGCAAGAGCCTGACCGGCAGCCGCTTCTTCGCCATGGCGCGCACCGGCGACGGTCGTCTTGCCATCCCCGGCGCCATCCAGCGCGACGAGACGGGCCGTCCGATCGCCATCGCCGAGGACCCTGCCGCCAAGTAGGGCTTGCGCGGTCAGAACGAAAGTGGAACATTCGGTTAATGCTTATCCACTGATTTAGCGGGTTTGCTGTCGAAAGGGCTGGCGATGAGCCGTCGCCCCGGTCAGACATCGGACTGAATTGACGGGGCGGGCGAAGTCGTCGCCGCCTCACACGAGAAGGAAGTTTCCATGGCGGGCAGCGTCAACAAGGTCATTCTGGTCGGCAATCTGGGTCGCGACCCAGAGATCCGCTCCATGCCCAACGGCGACCGCATCGCCAACCTGTCCATCGCCACCTCGGAAACCTGGCGCGACAAGTCCTCGGGCGAGCGCAAGGAAAAGACCGAGTGGCACCGGGTCGTCATCTTCAACGACAACATCGTCAAAGTGGTCGAAAACTATGTGAAGAAGGGCTCGACCGTCTACATCGAGGGCGCGCTCCAGACCCGCAAATGGACCGACCAGCAGGGCGTCGAAAAGTACTCGACCGAGATCGTCGTCAGCCGCTTCAAGGGTGAGCTGACCATGCTGGGCGGCCGTTCGGAAGGCGGCTCGTCGGGCGGTGGTTACGGCAGCGGCGGTGGTCGCGGCGATGACGACTATTCCTCGGGCTTCTCCACCGGCGGCGCCAACAAGCCGAGCGGCCCCAAGGAAAGCTACGACCTGAACGACGACATTCCGTTCTGAGGTCAGACCGTTGGGGCGGGGGCCTTACAGCTATCGTGAGGATCCCGCCGTTCCGGCCTTTCGGGACGACCGGCCCCTGATTCTGTTCGATGGCGACTGCGCGCTGTGCTCCGGTTCGGCGCGCAAGATCCTGAAGCATGACAGGGCAGCGAGGATCAGGCTCGCGCCGACGCAGTCGCCTCTGGGTCGGGCGCTTCTCGTCCACTACGGCGTCGATCCCGACCATCCCTATACGATGCTGCTGATCCAGGACGGCGTCGCGCGCGAGCGGTCCGACGGCGTTCTTGGCATCGCCGCCCTGCTGCCGCCGCCCTATCGACTGGCCGTCGTCGGGCGGATCGTACCGCGGATCCTCCGCGACACCCTCTATGACTTTATCGCGCGTCGCCGCCGCCGGTTTCCCGGCGCGGCCTGGTGCGCCATGCCGCCAGAAGGCGTCGATCTGACGGACCGGGTGCTGGGATGAGTGGACGCGTGCTGGTCCTGGGGGCCAACGGCTTCATCGGTTCGCACGTGGCGGCGGCCCTGTCGTCGGCTGGCTGGTCCGTTCGCGCCGGGACGCGCCGCATCATCGAACCTGCCCGTCGCGCGCCGACGTTCGACTGGGTCGTCGCCGACTTCGCCAAGCTGACGACACCCCAGGCCTGGGCGCCTCTGCTGGTCGGCGTGGAGGCGGTGGTGAACTGCGTCGGCGTGCTTCAGAATGGCGCGGGCGACAGCACGCGCGCCGCCCATGTCGACGGCCCGCGTGCCCTGATCGCGGCTTGCGAGGCGGCGGGCATGCGGCGGCTGGTGCATATCTCCGCCGTCGGCGCGGACGAGGGGGCCGGCACCGACTACGCCCGCACGAAGGCCGAGACCGAGCGGATGATCGAGGCCAGCGGCCTGGATTGGCTGATCCTTCGGCCGTCGCTGGTGGTGGATCGCGCCGCCTTCGGGGGCACCGGCCTGATCCGGGCGCTGGCGGCGTTTCCACTGTTCAGCCCGGTCGTGGGCGGTGACCAGATTTTCCGCCCGATCCCGCTGGGCGACCTGTCCGCCGCCGTCGTCGCGGCGTTGAAGCCCGCCGCGCCGTCGCATCGGACGCTGGACATACCGGGACCGGAGCCGGTGACGATGGTCGAGACGATGCGTCTTTATCGCGGCTGGATGGGGTTGCGCCCGGCACGGGTCATCCGCGTTCCGCGTGTCTTAGCTGCGCCCGTCTTGGCGATCGGCGACCTGCTGGGGCGGCTGGGCTGGTCCTCGCCGATCCGCACGACGGCGATCAAACAGATGGACCACGACGTGTCTGGCCGCGACAGCGGCTGGGCGCAGGCGCTTGGCGTGCCGTCGCGCGGATTCACACGCTTCCTTGCCGAGACCCCAGCCTCGGTTCAGGACGTCTGGCACGCGCGGCTCTGGTTCGTGCGGCCGATCTCCATCGTGACCCTGGGCCTGTTCTGGTTGATCACCGGCCTGATCAGCTTCGGCCCGGGTTGGGATCGCGCCGTCGCCATTTTGCATGAGGGCGGTTACGGCCGCGTGGCCGGCCCCATCGCCTGGTGGGGCGCGCTGCTGGACGTGGTGCTGGGGCTGATGCTGTTCGTGCGGCCGTGGACGGCGCGGGTGGCGATCTTCATGTGTCTAGCCACCGTCGGCTATCTGATCGCCGGCACTCTCAGCCTGCCGCACTTCTGGATCGATCCGTTGGGGCCATGGCTCAAGGTCCTGCCGATGATGGCCCTTTGCCTGTTCGTTGCGGCGACGGACGCGCGTCGATGACCGCCTATGTGCTGCTCAAGATCGTTCACATCCTGTCGGGCGCGGTGCTGTTCGGCACAGGCGCAGGCATCGCCTTCTTCATGCTGCGCGCCCACGCGACTAAGGACGCCAGGACCGTCGCCGAGGTCGGCCGCATCGTCGTTCTGGCTGATTTCGTCTTCACCGCGACCGCCGTGGTGATCCAGCCAATCAGCGGCCTGGGCCTGATCCATCTGCAGGGCTGGTCGCTGACCAGTCCATGGCTGCTGGCCGTCTACGGGCTTTATGTCCTGATCGGCGTCTGCTGGTTGCCGGTCGTGTGGATCCAGTACCGGATGATGAAGCTGGCCGAACGGGCGGCAGGGGAGGGCGCCGCCCTGCCGTCCGCCTATCATCGGCTGTTCCGCTGGTGGTTCGCCCTGGGCTGGCCCGCCTTCGCCGGAGTCCTGGCCATCTACTGGCTGATGGTCGCCAAGCCGGATTTCTGAGCGGAAACCTGAGGTCATCCAAAGTGAGCCGACGCGGCAGCCGCGCCGTGCCATAGGGCGGTCATGACCGACGTCCGTTCCGAAGTTGCGCCTACGCCCGCGCCCCTGCCCAAGAGGCCTCACGCCCTGACAGGGTTGGAGATCGCCGCCATCGTGGCGATCATCGTGGTGTGGGGCGTCAACAACGCCGGGGCCAAGCTGGCGACGCAGGAACTGTCGCCGCTGCTCGTCGGCGCCATCCGGTTCGGCATCGCCACCGCCTGTCTGATCGCCTTCGTGCGGCCGCCGTTTCCGGACTGGAAGAGCCTGATGCTGATCGTCATCATCGGCGGGCCGATCCAGTACGGCCTAGCCTACACGGCCTACTGGCTGGCGACGGATGTCAGTCCGGTGACGGTGGCCAACCAGTTGTGGATCCCCTTCACCACCCTGTTCGCCTTCCTGATCCTGGGCGAGCGGCTGTCCAAGGCGGCCTTGGTCGGCATGGGCGTGGCCTTCGTCGGCGTGGCGTGGATGACGCTGGACGCCCATGCGCTGCAGGACTGGAAGGCCATTCTGGTCGCCATCGCGGCCGGCGCCGCCTGGGGCGTGACCACGGTGGTGGCGCGTCGCACCACCTCCATCCCGCCGCTGAAGATGCAGGGTCTGCTGGCGCTGGGCGCCTTTCCCGTCATGGCCTTCGGCTCGGCGGTGTTCGAGCATGGCCAGTGGGAGGCGGTGAAAAGCGCCACGCCCATGGTCTGGGCCTCGTTGCTGTGGGCGGGCGTCGTGTCGTCGGTGCTGGCGACGACTCTGCTGTTCTGGCTGGTCCAGCGGCGCGAGGCGGGGCGGGTGACGCCCTATCTGCTGGTCACGCCGGTGGTGTCGATGTTCATCGGATGGAGCTTCATGGGCGACATCCTGACGCCGCAGATTCTGACGGGATCGGCCATCACCATGGGCGGGGTGGCCCTTGTGGCCCTGGCCGAACGGGGCTTGCGTGCGGGGGCCGCCAAGGCTTGATCTGTTCCTGATCGTTTCAGGAGCCCGCCATGCACCACGCCCCCCTCGACGCCGACCACGTCTCCCGCCGCTGGCTGGGCAAGGCGAAGCACGATCTTCCGGCGAACGAAGCCGTCGTCGTTCAGAGCACCGCCGATCGTCGCCCTGTTTCCGAAGACATCAACGAGACCTTCGACGACCGCCAAACCTTTGGAGAGCGGCTGGCCGATCGGGTGGCGGCCTTCGGCGGTTCGTGGCCGTTCATCATCGCGTTCGGCGTCTTCCTGGCGATCTGGACCGGGCTGAACCTGCTGCTGCGCAAGGAAGCCTTCGACCCCTATCCCTTCATCTTCCTGAACCTGGTCCTGTCGATGCTGGCGGCGATCCAGGCGCCGGTCATCATGATGAGCCAGAACCGGCAGGCGTCAAAGGATCGGCTGGATGCGGGCAATGACTATCAGGTCAATCTGAAGGCCGAGATCGAGATCATGGCCCTGCTGGAAAAGGTCGAACACCTGACCGCCCGACAGGAGGAGCAGACCGAGCTGATCCGCCGTCTGCTCGCGCAAAAAGAGACCCGCTGAACGCTGTCCAGCGGGCCATCTTCCGTATCGTAGAGAGAATTAGCTTGCGCTGAGCGCCGCGCAGGCCACCCGGTCGCCGGCGCCGCCGATGGGCTGGGTCGAATGGTCGTCGGGGTTGGCGTGGATGATGATGGCCGAGCCGTCGGCGTCCCACAGCCATTGGCCGGGCCCTTCGGACGAAATCCGCGCGCGGGTCGTGAACAGTTCGGCGTTCACCTTGCCGTCCGCACCGGCCCAGACGTTGGGAAGGTCGCCGTCGTCCGGCCCGGCGGCGTTCAACAGACCGTGCGGGGCCTTGGGCTCGCCGTGGTTAATGTGGGCCCCGGACGAGGTGAAGGGCGCGGCGCATTCGCCGGTCGCATGGATGTGAATGCCGTGCCAGCCGGGCGTCAGGCCCGAAGCCTCGATCTTCATCAGCAGGCCGGTCGGCCCCTGACGCAGGTCGACGCGGCCGATATTGGCGCCGGAGGCGTTGATCAGAACGGCCTGTCCCGTCGCGCCGACGGGTGCGCGTTCGACGGCCGCCTGGGGCGCGTTTCCGGTCGCGGCGCAGGCGGTTGTCAGGGCCAAGGGGGAGGCGAGGAGAAGGGCGGCGGCGAGGCGGGTGGCGCGCATGTCGAAAGTCCTTTCAGAGACGGGCTTTCACGGCGACGTCGCTTTGCCACCGAGGCCCTGGAATGCTAGAAATCGTCACAGCGGATCACGTTCCGATTCCGGCCGCATAAAGCCACGCTTCATTGACCGACGACAGCTACGAAAACGCCGCATCTCCGATCGTTCCGGGAGGCGGCGGCTCCGACATTTCCACGATCACGATCGAGGACGAACTGAAGCGTTCGTACCTCGACTACGCCATGAGCGTAATCGTCTCGCGCGCCCTGCCTGACGCCCGTGACGGGCTGAAGCCGGTTCACCGTCGCATCCTGTATTCGATGCACGATCTGAACATGACGCCCGAGCGCAGCTATTCGAAATGCGCCCGCGTTGTCGGCGACGTGCTGGGCCGGTTCCACCCCCACGGCGACGCCTCGGTCTATATGGCCCTGGTGCGGATGGCGCAGCCCTTCTCGATGGGGCTGATGCTGGTCGACGGCCAAGGCAACTTCGGCTCGGTCGACGGCGATATGCCCGCCTCGATGCGTTACACCGAGGCCCGGATGGCCCCGGCCGCCGTCGCCCTGATGGCCGACATCGACAAGGACACGGTCGATTTCCAGCCGAACTACGACGAGAAGGAGTTGGAGCCGGTCGTCCTGCCGAGCCGGATCCCGAACCTGCTGGTCAATGGCGCGGGCGGCATCGCCGTCGGCATGGCGACGAACATCCCGCCGCACAATCTGGGCGAGGTCGTGGACGCGGCCCTGGCCCTGCTGGATGATCCGAACGTCACCGACGACGCCCTGCTGGACATCGTGCCCGGCCCGGACTTCCCCACCGGCGGCGAGATCATGGGACGCACCGCCCCGCGCAACGCCCTGCGCGACGGTCGCGGCTCGGTCGTCGTGCGCGGCCGCGCCTCGGTGGAGGAGATCCGCAAGGACCGCGAGGCCATCGTCGTCACCGAGCTGCCCTATCAGGTCAACAAACAGACCCTGATCGAGCGCATCGCCGAAATGGTGCGCGAGAAAAGGCTGGAAGGCATCTCCGACGTTCGCGACGAATCCGACCGCCAGGGCATGCGGATCGTAATCGAGCTGAAGCGCGACGCGTCTGGCGACGTGATTCTGAACCAGCTGTGGCGTTATACCGCCATGCAGAGCTCGTTCGGCGTCAACATGCTGGCGCTGAACCACGGCCGGCCCGAGCAGATGGGCCTGCGCCAACTGCTGCAGATCTTTCTCGACTTCCGCGAGGAGGTGGTGGTCCGCCGCGTCAAGTTCGAGCTGAACAAGGCCCGTGATCGCGGCCACGTCCTGGTCGGTCTGGCCGTCGCCGTCGCCAATATCGACGAGGTGATCCACATCATCCGCTCGTCGGCCGATCCGACCGAGGCGCGCGAGCGCCTGCAGGCCAAGGCCTGGCCCGTCGGCGACATGATGGCCCTGGTCGAACTGATCGCCGATCCGCGCAGCGTCGTGATCAATGGCGACAGCCTGAAACTGACCGATGAACAGGCCCGCGCCATCCTGGCCCTGACCCTGTCGCGTCTGACCGGTCTGGGCCGCGACGACATCTTCGGCGAGGCGCACGGCCTGGCCGACACCATCCAGGGCCACCTGACCATCCTGTCGGACCGCAAGAACGTCTTGGCCATCATCCGCGATGACCTGATCGACGTGAAGGATCGGTTCGCGGTTCCGCGCCGCACCCTGATCGGGGAAGGCGACGGGGAGATGGAGGATGAAGACCTGATCCCGCGCGAGGACATGGTCGTCACCGTCACCCACGGCGGCTACGTCAAGCGTGTGGCCCTGAACGCCTATCGGACCCAGCATCGCGGCGGCAAGGGCCGCAGCGGCATGTCGATGAAGGACGAGGACGCCATTACCGGCGTGTTCAGCGCCTCGACCCACACCCCGGTCCTGTTCTTCGCCACCAACGGCAAGGCCTACAAGCTGAAGACCTGGCGTCTGCCGCTGGGCAATCCGCAATCGCGGGGCAAGGCCTTCGTCAACCTGCTGCCCATCGAGCCGGGCGACAGCATCATGAACGTCCTGCCTCTGCCCGAGGACGAGACGACCTGGGGCGACTACGACATCATGTTCGCCACCTCGAGCGGCGACGTGCGGCGCAACAAGCTGTCGGACTTCGCCACCGTGAACCGCGCCGGCAAGATCGCCATGAAGCTGGAAGGCTCTGACCGCATGGTCGGCGTCGGCCTGTGCACGGCGGACGACGACGTGCTGCTGACCACGGCGCAGGGCCGCGCGATCCGGTTCAAGGCCGACGACGTGCGCGTGTTCAAGGGCCGGGACTCCACCGGCGTCCGGGGCGTGCGGCTGCAGGATGGCGACGAGGTCATCTCCATGGCCATCCTGGGCCGTGTGGATGCGACGCCGGAAGAACGCGCCGCCTACGTCAAACACGCCAACGCGATGCGCAAGGCCCTGGCCGGCGCGGAAGCGGAAGAGGATGCCGCAGCCCCGGTCGAGGCCGAAGACGATGTCGCGGATGCGGCTCTGACCGTGGAGCGGATCGCCGAACTGGGCGCCGCCGAACAGTTCATCCTGACGGTCACTGAAACCGGCTTCGGCAAACGATCCTCGGCCTACGAATACCGCCGCACCGGTCGTGGCGGTCAGGGTCTGACGGCCCACGGCCTGGGCGGTCGCGCCGGCACGCGTCTGGCGGCGGCCTTCCCGGTCGAGGAGACGGACGACCTTCTGCTGGTCACCTCGGGCGGTCAGATGATCCGCACTCGCATCGATCAGGTCCGCATCGTCGGCCGCTCCAGCCAGGGCGTCACCATCTTCCGCACCGGCAAGGACGAGAAGGTCGTTTCGGTTGAACGTCTGCCGGAAAGCGGCGGCGCAGATGATGCCGATGTCGGCGGAGAAGACGGCGGCGAGGTCTGATCCGCCTCCGCCCAGCGGGCAATGGGAGGGTCGTTTGAGCGCGACGATTCTGATCGACGGCCTTCCCGCCACGCCTGACGACCTGGCGCACCAGGCGTTGGTCAACTACGGCGCCTACACCTCCTTCCGCGTCGAGGATGGCGCCGCGCGCGGCCTCGACCTCCACCTCGCGCGTCTGGAGCAGGCCGCCGTCGAACTGTTCGGCGAAAGCCCCGGCGAGTCGAAGTTCCGGCGTCTGATGGCGCTGGCCGTCGCCGGCCGAGACGCCTGCTGGCTACGCGTCAGCCTGTTCTCGCCCGAGATCGTCCATCGCAACCCGACCTACGTCGGCCGACCCAAGGTGATGACCAGTGTTTCCCATGCGCCGCCGCCGCTGGCGACCCAAGTGCGGGTCACCGCCATGCGCTATGAGCGCGAGGCGCCGCATCTGAAGCATCTCGCCACCTTCGGCCTGATCCGCGCGCGCCGCGCCGCGCGCGCCGCTGGGTTTGACGACGCCCTGTTTGTGGATGGTGAAGGGCGGGTCACAGAGGGCACGCTGTGGAACATCGGCTTCGTCCAAGGCGACCGGATCGTCTGGCCCCAGGCCCCGATGCTGGCGGGCGTGACCCAGGCCTTGATCGCGCGCGGGCTGCCCCAGGTCGGGCTGACCAGTGAAACGCGACCAATTCGTCTCGACGAGGTCGGCGCCTTCGACGGCGCCTTCCTGTGCAACAGCGCCACGCCCGTCTGTCCGATCACCGTCATCGACGATGTCGCCTTCGCCAATGACCCGGCCCTGCTCGCCAAGGTCGAAGCGGCTTGGAGCGTCCAGGCAGCCCAGCCCATCTTGGATCATGACGATGACGAAGGCGTCAGCCGGCTAGGCCGCTGATTTCGCACCTGCTAAACGACGCTGACGCCACGCGACAGGCCGGGGAGACACGCATGCGCATCGGACTTTATCCGGGCACCTTCGACCCGGTGACGAACGGGCATACCGACATCATCAAGCGTGCGCTGAAGCTAGTGGACCGACTGGTCATCGGCGTCGCCCAAAACGACGACAAGGGGCCGCTGTTCTCGACCGCCGAACGGGTCGAGATGCTGAAGGCCGAGATGGCGCCCCTCGGCGGCGACATCGTGGTCCAGCCGTTCTCTACCCTGCTGATGCATTTCGCCGAAGAGCTGGACGCCAGCGTCATCATCCGGGGGTTGCGCGCCGTCGCCGACTTTGAATACGAGTTCCAGATGACGGCCATGAACCAGCGCCTCAATCAGGACATCGAGACCGTATTCCTGATGGCCGATCCGCGCCATCAGGCGATCGCCTCGCGGCTCGTCAAGGAGATCGCCCGACTGGACGGCGCGATCGACAGTTTCGTCAGCCCCGCCATCGCCGAGCGCGTGCGGGCCAAGGTCAAGAACGGTTAGGGTAGACAAGACCATGCGTAAGGCCATCATCGCAGCGACCGTCGCCGCTCTTCTCGCGGCTGGCGCGGCCCAGGCTCCGGCTGTGGCGCAGACGGCGCCGGCGGCGTCCGGCTGGCGCGCCATTGCACCGGAAAACCTGCTTGTTATCGATACCTCCAAGGGCCGGGTGCTGGTCGAACTGATCCCCGTCGCCGCGCCCAACCATGCGGAACGCATCCGCACCCTGGCCAATCAAGGCTTCTATGACGGTCTGAAGTTCCACCGCGTCATCCCTGATTTCATGGCGCAAACCGGCGATCCGAAGGGGACGGGCGAGGGCGGCAGCGAGCTGCCGGACCTGAAGGCCGAGTTCAGCTTCCGTCGCGGTCGCGACGCCGGCTTTGTCGCCGTGCCGAGCGTGGGCGCGGGCGTGCGTGGCCTGGTCGGCGATCTGCCGGTCCAGACCCAGCCCGACGCCCAGATGATGGTCACCGCCGACTTCAAGGTCGACGCCCACGGCCTGTTCTGTCCCGGCGTGCTGGGCATGGCCCGCTCGGGTTCGCCCGACAGCGCCAACAGCCAGTTCTTCCTGATGATGGGCGCGCGCGAACAGCTGGATGGCATCTACACCGCCTTCGGACGCGTGGTGTCCGGCCTGGATGTGGTCGGCAAGCTGAAGAAGGGATCGGACGCCGAGGACGGCAAGGTGACCGATCCCGACACCATGACCCGCGTCCGCATGGCCTCGGCCTTGCCCGAAAGCGAGCGTCCGACGGTGCGCGTGCTGAACGCCGGCAGCGCCGCCTTCGCCGAACGGATCGCTACGGCGCGCGCCGCGCGAGGCACGGCCTTCAGCGTCTGCGACGTTCAGCCGGTCGCCGAAGTGACGGGCGGCTGACACATTCGCAAACGGGGCAAGGGCCGATGACGATCCGAACGATGGCGATGGCGGCGGCCGTGCTGGTCGCGACGGCGGGGGCCGCCCTGGCGCAAGACGCGACCGCCGTTCCCGCGCCTCCGCCGCCGCCCGGAGAATGGCGCACGATCGCGCCCGAGAACCTGCTGGTGATCGATACCAACAAGGGGCGGGTTCTGGTCGAACTGGCGCCCGAGATCGCGCCCGCCCATGTCGAACGCATCAAGCTGCTGGCGTCGCGCGGCTTCTTCGACAACCTGGTCTGGCACCGGGTGATCGACTGGTTCGTGGCCCAGACCGGCGATCCGCTGGGCACGGGCGAGGGGCAGAGCTGGTATCCCGACCTGAAGGCCGAGTTCACCTTCCGCCGTGGGGCGGACATGGATTTCACTCCGGTGGCGGCCCCGGTCGGCGCCTTGGTCGGCTTCGTCGATTCCATCCCGGTCCAGACCCAGCCCGACGCCCTGATGTCCGGCACCAGCGACAAAAAGGTCCACGGTTGGGCTCTGTATTGCCCGGGAGTCGCGGGCATGGCGCGTGACGAGGGCAACGACACCGCCAACAGCCAGTTCTTCCTGATGCGTCAGGCCTATCCGGCGCTGGACAAGCGCTACACCGTCTGGGGTCGGGTCGTGTCCGGTCTGGACGTCGTGCGATCCCTGAAGGCCAGCGACACGCCGGATGGTCTGGTTCAGGGACCGGATCAGATGACCCGCGTCCGCGTGGCGTCGGATCTGCCCGCCGCCGAACGTCCGACGGCGGCCGTCCTGAACACCAACTCCGCCACCTTCCAGACCCTGGCGCAGCAGGCGCGTCAGGCGCGCGGCGCGGATTTCTCGGTCTGCGACATCGAACTGCCGGTGCGCGTGACGCCCGCCGCCTGATCAGGCGGCGGGGGCCGGCCGCCCCCGACCGCGTCGCCGACGCCGTCCCCTCGGCGGTTTCTTGTCTTCGCGCATCCGTTGCAGCAGCAGGCCTTCGCGCAGGCCCCGGTCCGCGACCCGCACGCGTTCCGACGGCCAGGCGCGCTGCACCGCCTCCAGGATGGCGGCGCCCGCCAAAACGAGATCCGCCCGATCGGGACCGATGCAGGCCTCGCGCGCTCTCCCATCGGGCCCCAGCGCCTTCAGGCGATCCGCCGCCGCCTCGCAGTCGGCGCGCGTCATCCACAAGCCATCGACCCGGTCGCGATTGTAGCGCGGCAGATTCAGGTGGATGCCCGCCAGGCTGGTGATCGCGCCCGAGGTGCCGACCAGATGCGCCCGGTTCTGCCGGAACAGCTCGAGCATCGGTTCATCGACGATCCCGCCCGCTGCAATGGCCGCCCCCATGTCGGCGACCATGGCCTCGTACCAGGCCTCGCCGGAGTGCGGCGGCTCGGGATGCCGCTCGGCCAGGGTCACAACCCCCACCGGCGCCGACATCCAGGCGGTGGTCGTCCAGTCGGTTCCGCTGCGCTTCAGCCACGACATCTCGGTCGAGCCGCCACCAACATCGATGACCAGCACCGCCTCGGCCTTGGGGTCGATCAGATTCAGGCATCCCTCGACCGCCAGACGCGCTTCTTCGGCGGGATCGATGATCCGTAGGCGCAGGCCTGTGCCCTTGCGCACCCGGTCGATGAAGTCGGCGCCGTTCTCGGCCGCGCGGCAGGCCTGGGTGGCGACGGCGCTCAATCGCGCCGAATCGACGCCTTTGCGCACGATCCGCTCAGCGCACAGGGCCAGGGCGTCATAGGCCCGGTCCATGGCGCGCGGGTCCAGAAGGCCCGTCCGCGACAGCCCTTCGCCTAGCCGCACGATGCGGCTGAAGCTATCGACCACGCGAAAGCCTTCGCGTGACGGCCGCGCGATCAGCAGCCGGCAGTTGTTGGTCCCCAGATCGAGCGCGCCATACAGCGGCGCATCTCGACCCGACGCATCCCTCGAACGGGAAGGCTGGGACCGCTCGTCGCGCCGTCGAGGCGCGCCGTGGGTCTCCGGCATGGGCCGTCATCCGTTGTGGGCGGTCCAAAGCGGCGCCCGTCCTGGTCAGCCTAACCCGCCAGGATCGTCCGCGCCAAGCCATTCTGTCAGGAAGATGAACAGACCGGCAGGCATTGGGGTCATGCGTTGGATCGTATGAAGTGCGATGACCCGCATTCAGACCGCACGTTTCGCCATCGGCCAAATCGTACGCCACCGCGACGACGCCTTTCGCGGCGTCGTGATGGATGTGGATCACGCCTATGAGGGACCGGCCGGTGAAAGCGGCCTGGTCAGGCCGGACCAGCCCTTCTACCGCGTCTTCGCCCTGGGCGAGGACGGCGGGTTCGTCGCCTACGCCGCCGAAGGCGCTCTGGAAGACGGCGATTCCGTGCTGCTGCCCGACGACGCCGAGCGGTGGTTCACCACCGACGGCATGGGCCACCACGCCCCGCTGGACGAACGTCTGCACTGACGGTTGGAAGCCATGGCGGCTCCGGGCTAGGATGGCGGCAAAAGAGGAATACGCCATGTCCGACTTCGAACACGTCTTCGAAAAGCCGCCCGAGGGCGCGGCCGCCGACTGGACCATTCCCCAGAATTGGGCCGCTTACATCGAGGTCGAGCACCAGACCTGGGACACGCTCTACGCCCGGCAGATGAAGATCCTGCCCGGTCGCGCCTGCGACGCCTTCATGCGGGGACTGGACGCGCTGGACCTGAACGCCGGCGGCATTCCCGATTTCGACGTGATCAATCCCAAGCTTCAGGCCCTGACGGGCTGGACCGTCGTCTGTGTGCCGGGCCTGGTCCCGGACGAGGTCTTCTTCGATCACTTGGCCAATCGCCGCTTCGTCTCGGGCCAGTTCATCCGCAAGCCGGACCAGCTGGATTACCTGCAGGAACCCGACATCTTCCACGACGTCTTCGGCCACGTGCCGATGCTGACCGACCCCGATTTCGCCGCCTATATGGAGGCCTATGGCAAGGGCGGGCAGCGGGCGGCCAGCCTGGGCATGCTGCCGAACCTGGCGCGCCTGTACTGGTATACGGTCGAGTTCGGCCTGATGAAGGAGGCGGACGGCCTTCGCATCTACGGCGCCGGCATCGTTTCTTCGGCGACCGAGAGCGTCTTTGCTCTGGACAACCCGTCGCCCAACCGCCTGGGTTTCGACCTGGAGCGGGTGATGCGGACCCTCTACCGGATCGACGACTTCCAGCAGGTCTATTTCGTCATCGACAGCCTGGAAGCTCTGAAGGACGAGACGCTTAAGGACTTCGGCCCGGTCTATGCGGCGCTGAAAGGCAAGGACGACCTCGCCATCGAAACCGTCCTGCCGACCGATCAGGTCTTCACCCGCGGCACCCAGGCCTACGCCCAGCGCGGCGGGCGGTTCGCGGCCTGATCGGCGTCAGTTCTCGACGAAAGTTGCTGAAACTACTGTACCTTGCGCGGGCATAATCAGAACGCATTCCGCTCCGTTCGATGTCGCGTCACAGCCTTGCCACTCGACGCGCCAGCCTGTCGATCCAGGGTTTTCGGCCCTTAAGTGAATGCGTGTGCCAGCGGGCGTGCGAAGCCAACAGAGGCGTGGCGCCTCATACGGGTCGTACTGAAATCGAGTGGCGCCGCAACGCACGCCGACCGGTTCGCTGCGAACAATGGCGTTACGGGTGGCGCCGCCTGATGCCGTGATGCTCAGTAGCGGATCAATGCGGTGCGCCTCAACGACGATGTCGGTCAGAGTGGTTGCTTCCACTTGTTGTCCAAGGGCAACGGCGATCGTGGCTAGAAATATTAGCAAAGCTGAAGCTCAGAAAAGTCATGGTTGACCGAACCGTATGAACCTGGGTCCGCGCGCCTTCAAGTCGGCGATCAATTGTCGTGTTCAGCCTTTTACGCCGGGTATCGGGCGATATTAGCGACCGCCCCAGCGCCATTCTCATCTATATCCTTTGGAACGGATAGAAATCGGCACCCAATCCCAGCAGGCTCGTCAGTTCGTCCAGCGCGCTGCGGCTTTCCGTGAGCAGGTCAGGATCGGCCAGATCGCCGGGGCGCAGTTCGTCGCGGTACCAGCGCCCGGCCCAATCCGACAGACGCGCATGCAGATCGTCGGTCAGGCGCATGGCCGGGTTCGTCGCCGCCAACTCGGCCTCGGTCAGCACGACACGCAGGCGCAGGCAGGCCGGTCCGCCGCCGTTGCGCATCGACTGGCGCACGTCGACATATTGCACCCGACCGATCGGACCGTTGGAGGCGGCCAGCGCTTGCGCCACCGCATGGCTGCGCGGGTTGTCGCGGGTCTCGGTCGGACAGATCAGGGTCAGGCGATCCTCGCCCGGGACTTGGATCAGCATGGAGTTGAACAGATAGCTCGAAATCGCGTCGGCCAGCGGCAGGTCGGCGGACGAGACCTCGATGAAGATCGGCTCGAACAGGCCATCGGCCGCGCGGCGAATGGCGGCCTGGGTTGCGGCCGTGTCCTCGAACGCCAACTCGTGGAAGAACAGGGTGTCCAGCGCCCCGACGCAGACCACGTCGTTGTGGAAGGTGCCGCCCGCGATGGCGGCGCGGGATTGCTGGGCCAGGATCGGCCGTCCGGCTTCGTGGCGGCGCACGATGGCTTCCGACGCTTCGCGCGTCTGGCGGGCGGGGAAGGGGCCGTCCCACGGCTCGAACGCCTCGCGACCCCAGACCAGCAGATTGACGCCGCGACCACTATGTTGGGCGCACAGGCGAACGTGGTTTGCGGCGCCCTCGTCGGCCAGATGCGCGACCGCGGGCAGGGCGTCATGGACGGCGAACCGGCTGGCGTCGGGAAACAGGGCGTCCAAGGCGCGCTTCGTTTGCCGGTGCTCCAGGCTGCGGTGCAGATTGGTGTGCAGATTGGCCGGCGTGAAATGCACTCGGCCGTCGGCGGCGTCGGCGCTGGGCGTCACGGTTGCGGCGTTGGCGGCCCACATGGGCGAGGCCGAACAGGCGGCGGCGGCGAACGAGGTCGCGCTCCGCCAAGCCCGCTCCAGGACCTGGGCGTCCGAGCCGGCGAAGCCCAGGGTCCGTAGGAAGGGGATATTCGGTCGCTCATGCGGCGGCAGGACGAACTGGGGCAGGCCCAGGTCCGCCAAGGTCTTCATCTTGTCGAGGCCCTGAAGCACGGCCGCGCGGGGATTGGACGCCTCGCCCTTGTTCAGGCTGGACGCCAGATTGCCGGGCGACAGACCAGCGTAGGAATGGGTCGGCCCGATCAGACCGTCGGCGTTGGCCTCGACAGCGCTGATCATCGCAATCCCTTGATCTCGCCTTCGATGTTGGCGACGGCGTCAGCCTCGAAACTGGCGACCGGATAGGCGCAATAGTCGGCTGCGTAATAGGCGCTGGGCCGGTGGTTGCCGCTGGCCCCCAGGCCGCCGAACGGCATGTCGCCGGCGGCGCCGGTGGTCGGGCGGTTGAAGTTGACCACGCCGGCGCGGATGCGGCGGATGAAGTGGTCCCAGTTCTTCGGATCATCGCTGACCAGACCGGCGGACAGGCCGTAGCGGGTCGCATTCGCCGCCTGGATCGCCGCGTCGAATGAGGCGACGCGCGTTACCGACAAGAAGGGCGCGAACATCTCTTCGTCCGGCACGTCGACCCCCGTCACGTCGATGATGGCTGGTTTGACGAAGGTGCCGGGCAGATTGGCGACCGGCCCCGACGCGCGGATGACCTTGGCCCCCATGTCAATCCGGTCCTGCAACGCCTTCAGCGCCGCCTCGGCGGCACGCGCCGAGATCAACGGGCCGGCATAGGGTTCGGGATCGCTATCCCATGGGCCGAAGATCAGCCGGTCGGACAGGGCGGCGATGGCTTCGATGATCGCATCGCCTTGCGGTCCTTCAGGCACGATCAGGCGACGCGCGCACGAGCAACGCTGGCCGGTGGTGATGAAGGCGGATTGAACCGCGATGCCCGCGACGGCCTCTGCATCCGGTGCGTCCCACACGACCAGTGGGTTATTGCCGCCCAGTTCCAGCGCCAGGATGACATGCGGATCGTCGGCGAATTTTCTGCGGAAATGCGCGCCCGCCGCGCCCGAGCCGGTGAACATCAGGGCGTCGATGCCGGCGTCCAGCAGAGCCGCGCCCGTCTCGCGCCCCCCCTGGACCACATTGACCACGCCGGTGGGCAGATCGGCGGCGGCGAAGGCTTCGGCCATCACCTGACCGACCAGGGGCGTTTCTTCCGACGGCTTGAAGACGACCGTGTCGCCCGCCAGCAGGGCCGGGACGATATGGCCGTTCGGCAGATGGCCGGGGAAGTTGAACGGGCCAAGCACCGCCGCGACGCCGTGCGGACGGTGCCGCAGGGTCGCGCGGCCGAACGCCGTGTCGCTGGTCCGTTCGCCGGTGCGCTCGTCATAGGCGCGGATCGAGATGTCCACCTTGCCGATCATGGCGGCGGCCTCGGTCTTGGTTTCCCACAGCGGCTTGCCGGTCTCGCGCGCGATGGCCTCGGCGATCTGGGGCGCGCGATCTTTCAGGACGGCCTGATAGCGTTTGACGGCGTCGATCCGGTTGGCGCGCGGTGCATCGGCCCAGGCGGGGAAGGCGGTGCGGGCGGCGTCGACGGCGGCCTGAACCTGAGCCGGGCTGGCGGCCTCGCCTTCCCAGTTGGTCGCTTCAGTGGCGGGATCGGTGGAGGTGAAACGGGTCATGATTTTACTCGCACAGTGTCTCCGCTGCGCACCTTGAGCGCGGCGGCGGTTTCGGCGGTCAGGCGAACGGCGTCGCCATCGATGTCGGCCTTGGCGCGAACGGCGCGGAAGGCGGCGACGCTGTCGGTCGAGATCAGGGCCGGCAACTCGGCCTCAACCCCCTCGACGATCTGAACCGTCAGGCGCCGGGCGTCGCGCACGGTCCGGATATTGTCGCGCCCGCATGCGACGGTCGGACCGGCGTCGAAGATGTCGACCAGACCATTGGGCCGGAAGCCCTCGCTTTCCAGCAGGGCCATGGCCGGCACGCCTTGCGGATGGACCTTGCCGATCACCGCGCGGGCCGGTTCGGGCAGCAACTCGGTATAGATCGGGTGGCGCGGCGCCAGGTCGAGGATGAATTGCTTATCCGTCGAGCCGGTCATCCGGTCGGCGTGGTCGAACTCCATCGGGAAGAACTTGTGCGCCACATGGTCCCAGAAAGGGCAGGCCCCGTCGGGCGTGAAGACCCCGCGCAACTCCGCCAACACGTTGTCGGCGAACAGCTCGGGCTGGGCGCCGATCAGCATATATCGCGACTGGCTGAGCAGACGGCCCGCGCCGCCCTTTCTCCGATCCGCCTTCAGAAACAGCGAACCGACCTCGGTCCAACCCGTGCATTCATTGACCAGAACCAGCGTCTGATGATCCAGCTTCACCCCCAGCGAGGGCGACTGGACGGTGTTGTTGACGACGCGGAACGAGAAGAAGGGGCGTTTCAGCCCCACCGTCGCCTTGACCGAGCCGACGCCGTCGATGTCCCCCGTGTCGCCGTCTTCCAGCATCAGGGTGTACCAAGCCTCTTGCCAGGGCACGCGACCTTCGAAGCTTGCCTGGCTCAGCTCCAGCCGATCGGCCAGGGCGTCGGGATCTTCAGGCAGGCTGGTGAAGCCGGGGCCGGACAGGATGGCCAGTTCCAGCAGATGATCGAGATCGGCGGGGCCGGCGGGACGGACGACAAGCATTCTACAGGGTTTCCATCCGCAGGGATTTCAGTTTGGCCGCATCGATTTCACCCGATGCGATCTTGCACAGGATTAGAGCGCTGAGCTGCGCGCGTTCGACGAAGCTGTCGGGCCAAGCAAACTCCTGATCCGAATGGATGTCGCCGCCGCGCACCCCCAGGGTGTCGATATTGGGCAGGCCGGCGGCGTGCAGATTGTTGCCCTCGCACACTCCGCCCGACGGTTTCCAGGCGATGGGTTGGCCCAGCAGGGCGCCGGCTTCCTTGACCGCCTCGAATAGGGCGGTCTGGGCGGCGTCCATAGGTTTGGGCGCACGGGTGAAGCCACCGTGCAGATCCAGCGTCAGGCCCTCGAACGGCGGCGTCGCGGCGATGGCCCGCACGGATGCGTCGATCCAGTCGGCGGCGGCCTTGTCCGGCACCCGGACGTTGAACCGCACCACGGCGTTGTCGGCGACGACGTTCAACGCGCCCCCGCCCGAAATCTTGGCGACGTTGACGGTGACGCCCTCGTGCTGACCGTTCAGTCCATGCAGGGCGGCGGCGATGATGGCGGCGCCGGCGATCGCATTACGGCCTTCGTTGAAGGCGCGGCCGGCATGCGCGGCGCGACCCGTCACGATCAGATGATAGTTGCCGCTGCCCTTGCGCGCCCCCGCCAGCGTGCCGTCCGCGAGCGCCGGTTCGTAGGTCAGCCCGACATGGCCGCGCGCGCCTAGTTCGGCCAGCAGCGGCGCAGACGCCGGCGAGCCGATCTCTTCGTCGGGGCTCAGCAGCACGGTCCAGCCGACGCCGTGTTTGTCGGGATGGGTTTCGAACGCCTCCAGCGCGGCCAGCAGCACGCTGATCCCGCCCTTCATGTCGGCCACGCCCGGCCCGTTCAGGGCGCCGTCGGCCCGCGTGGTGACGGTCTGGAACCGGCTGTCGGCGGGGAAGACGGTGTCATAGTGGCCGGTCAGAACGACCTGGATCGGCGCATCCGGCCGGGCGGTGATCTTTAGCGCGTCAGCATGGGCCTCGGTGCGAACCGACCCGTCATCGGCGACGGTGGTCGAACCCTGCGTCGGGAGGCGTTCGACACTGGCGGGCAGGGCGCCCGCCGCCGCTTCCAGAACATCCAGCACAGCATTCAGCCCGGCGGCGTTGCGGCTGCCGGAGTTGATGTTCGCCCAGTCGATGGTGCGGCCGATGATCGTCTCGCGTCGCGCGGCGACGTGGTCGAGGACGGCCTGGTCCGAGGTCAGAATCCGCATCGGCCGGACCCTAGACGCCTCGACCCCAAAGGTGAAGGTCGGGGCCTGTAAGTCATCGCCGATCACCGCTAGGTTCCGGCGCGAACAGGGACGCAAAATGACACGCAAAACGATCGACCTCTGGCTCCGCGCCATGAACCCGCTGAAGCTGCCGCGCGGCATGGCCGAGGCCCAGCGTTCGGCGCGCGCCATGGTGATCGGCTTGGTCATCGCCCTGATCGTCGGCCTGATCCCGACCTGGTGGATGTTCACCTCGGGCTGGTTCGAGACAGCGATGAGCGCGGAGTACGCCAAAATGGGTCTGTCGGCGGATCAGTTGGCCATGCAGCAGGAGATGATGAAGGTCATGTGGCCGTTCGCTATCGCCTCTGGCGCGATCTTCTCCGTCCTATTCTATGCTGTCGTGGCGGTGGTTCAGTGGCGCATGATGACGCGCGCCATCCCGATCATCATGCTGGCGCTGATCGCCTACAGCGTAGTGGCCAATCTGGGGATGCGGCTGCTGGGGACCCTGCCATCGCCGGACCTTCCGCTGTGGATCAACCTGACGACCTGGCCGGCCATGCTCGTGTCGGGCGTGATCTATGTCGCGTCGCTGCAGGGCGCCATGCTGCTGCATCGCCTGAAGCAGGAGGCGTGATGTCGGTCATCCTCTACCACAATCCGAAATGCAGCACGTCGCGCAACGCCCTCGCCCTGCTGCGCGAGCAGGGCGTCGAGCCGACGGTGGTCGAATATCTGAAGACCGGATGGGATCGCGAGACGCTGGAGCGATTGGCGTCCAGAACCGGCCTCGGTTTGTCCGGCCTGCTCCGCAGGAAGGAGGCCGACGCCAAGGCTCTGCTGGACGCCGGCGCAGATGACGAAGCCATATTGGCTGCAGCGATCGCTCAGCCGATCCTGATCGAACGTCCGATCGTCGAGACCGACAAGAGCGCCGTCATTGGCCGCCCCGTGGAGCGGGTGCTGGAGGTTCTCTAGCGACCGATCCGACGGGGCGGCCTACCGGTTGCGGCCGCCCCGGTTCGGACGACGGTCGCCCGCCTCGCGGCTTTCGTGACGCCAGCGGATCGACAGGCTGGTCTGGCCCTGGCCGCCGAACTGCGAGGCGATGGCGACGTTGCGCCGAGGCTGCCATTCGACCTTGACCGCCGCACCATTCTGACCGCCGCCGATGACCTCCAGATAGACGTCGTCGGTGATGTAGCGACCGCCCGCAACCGTGACCGCAGACGCGTCGCCGCCGAACGACAGCCGGTCCAGACCCGCCAGTTCGCGCAGGTTGCCGATCACGTCGAACCCGCCGCCGCCCGCCAGGGCCGCGACCCCGGCCGCCAACTGCGCCGCCTCGAAGGCCGACAGCTGCGACGCCGACCGTCCGAACAGCACCTGCGACAGGATTTCGTCCTGGGGCAGGGACGGGGTGGAGGTCAGGGCGATCTTGGGTTCGGCGGCCGTTCCGGTGACGTTGATCGAGGCGGTCAGGGCCGCGTCCTCGCGCGTCGCCGCCAGGTTCAGACGGATCTGCTTGGGATCGGTCGACAGGGTGACGCGACCGGTGTCGTCGAACACGAACCGCTTGCCCGCAAACTCATAATCGCCGCGCACCACATTGGCCGTGCCGGTCAGTTGCGGCTGGGCGATGGTGCCGCGCACCCGGGCGTTCACGTCCAGAATCACGTTCAGGCCGCGACCGTTGACCCGCACCTTGCCGCCGCTGGAACGCAGGACGATGTCCATGCCGATCTGCGGGCCGCGCGCCTTCTGCTCCGTCTCCTCCGGATCGCCGCCGGGACGATTGATCTCGACCACATCCATCGAGACGATGCCGGTCGCGCCGGGCAGTTCCGGTTCGATCTTGGCCTCGTCGATGTCGATGCGGCCGCCCAGCTGGATATTGCCGTCGGCGCCGCGAACGATGGTGACCGGGCCAGAGGCGCGCGCTTCGGCGATATCGTTGTCGATGACCCGGAAGCGGTTCAGCATCAGTTGCGCATTCGATCCGGAGCCTTGGCGCAGACCGATGCGGCCCTGGCCGGACACCGTGCCGCCCTTGCCGTCATTGGCCGTGAAGGTCTCGATCTGGGCGGCTGTGTCGTCGAACCGGGTCCGCAGCGTCAGGTCGCTGAGCACCAGACCGACCGCATTCTCGCGATAGGAGCCTTGGCTCAGATCGAACCGGCCGTTCAGGCGCGGTGCGTTCAGCGTCCCGCCGATCGTCGCCTGACCCGCCACCTGGCCCGCCAGACTGCGGTCGCCGCCCAGGAACAGGTCCCAGATCGGCTGGATCTGACCGTTGATGGACACCCGGCCCGACATCTCGCGGGTCCGGGCGATGGCCAGGCGCAGCGGCGCGGCCGAGGCCTCGATCGGCAGGACGACGTCAGCCGAGGCCTGAACCGCGCCCTCGTCGACCGCCGTCGCCTTGATGCTCAGCCGGTCGCCCGCCAGGGTCGCGTCCACGCGTCCGTCGATGGCCAGGCCGCGCGGCGCGTCGATGCTGCGCACGTTCTGAAGCGCGATATTGGCCGTGCCCGACAGATCGCTGCCGGCGCCGCGCAGGGCGACCTGACCCGTCACGCTGCCGCGCAGTTCGGGCGAGATGGAGCCCAGATCGACCCGCGTCAGGTCGGCCTGGACCGCGGCGCCGCGCGCATCCTGACGCAGGTCGGCCAGCAGCACGCCTCCGCCCACGCCCAGATCCAGATGCGCCGTGCGGGTGGCCCCGTTCAGAGTGATCGAGGCCGGGCTGCGGGTCGTGAACGCCACCTCGCGCACCCGGCCGCCGCCGCGCAGCGTCAGACCGTGGGTGGTGTTCTGCCGCGAATAGACGCCCGTGCCGTTGAACTGCGCCGGGTTGGGGCCGCCCACGTCAAGCGCCAGGGTGAAGGGCAGGTTGTTCAGCGTGCCGCGCCCGTCCAGATCCAGCTTGCGAATGATCCAGCTCTGACCCGCCAGCCGGACATTGCGGCCGCTGACATCCAGAATGGCGCTGTCCGATCCGCCGCCGTCGGTCAGCCGCACCCGTCCGTTGGCTTCGCCCGAAGCCAGGAAGGCCCCGGCGCGCGCCGAGAAGGTCAGGTCTGCGCTGGAGGGAATGCTGTCGGACAGGGCTATGGCGCCCCGGGCCGTCACGCCGCCGGCGTCCACGTCCAGATCGCTGAGCCGAATGCGCTTGCCGCCTAGGAAGAAGTTGCCCGAGGCGCGCGCCGGTCCATAGTTCGAGCCGCTGACCACCGAAATCCGTCCGTCCGACGCATCCGCGCCCTTGCGGAAGCTGAGCGTTAGGTCGGCGTTGTTCAGCGTCAGAGCGCCGGCCGTGACCTGCTGGAAGCCGGCGGTCAGATCGACGCGCGGCTGGGCCAGTGTGCCGGTCAGGGCGCCACGTCCGTTCATGTCGCCGCCGATCTCGACCGGCCCGGCCGCGAACGGGCCGCGCGCGTTCCAGTCCAGCGCCAGCCTCAGCTTGCCGGCGGTTTCAATGATGCCCTTGGCCCCCGCGCGCCCGGCCGCGCCGGTCAGTTCGCCGCGCTCGACCTCGATGCGCCCGCCGTTCAGCTTGCCGGCCAGTTGCAGGCGCGGCGTCTTGCCGAGCAGGCGATCCAGTTCGTCCAGACCCACCGTCAGATTGCGGCCCCGTCCGTCGAAGTTCAGCACCCATGGCGCGCCGGCCCGCGCCGACGAGGCCCGGATCGGGCCGCCGAAGGCGCCGCGCGCATCGGGCAGCACGCGCCTGGCGTCGGTCAGTTGCGCCTCGCCGCGGAAGTTCATCCCGCCCAGCAGATTGCGCGAGCCCGAGCCGTTCAGCGTCAGGCCCTGGCCCTGAAGGTCGACCTTCGTCAGCAGGATGGCGCCGTCCTTCATCCGCGCCGCCTTCATCTGCACGCGCGGGGCCGGACCCAAGAGACCGCCGATGATGCCTTCGCCCGATCCGCCGTTCGCGCGAATGTCGCCGTCCAGATCAATCCGGCCGTTCTTGACCGCGACGTTCAACGGTCCGGCGATGCGCGTGGCGCGATAGCTGGCGACATTGGCGTTCAGCAGGGTGACCTGGCCATCGAGCGTCCAGGTCTGGGCGTCGCCCTTGAACAGGCCGGAATAGGCCGCTGGCCCCGCCACATCGGATCCGACCAGCCGGCTCAGCGAGGCTGTCTGAATGTTGAGGCTGATCCCGTCAGGCGAACTGCGGTCGGAGTTGCGGATCAGGCCGCGCGCCTCGGACTGGACATTGTCGGAAATCAGCTTCCACGCCACGCCCTGGCTGGCCTTGTCCGGCGTAGGAACCATGGCGAAGCCGAACCGCGCGGTGCGGCCGATTTTGGTGACGAAGGGCGCAAGCAGGTCCGAGTTGCTGAAGTCGGCGAAGCCCGCGACGCGAGAGCCCTTGTCGCCGAAATGGCCTTGGACGATCAGGGGGACGAACTGTCCCGTCTGAACCCGCGCATTGACGACATCGGCGTTCAGAACCGCGACCGCCGAGAACGGCTGATCCGGCGAATAGCCCAAGGCGCCGGCCAGCGGTCCGCCCTGAGCCTCATTGGCGCGAAGGTTCAGCCGCGTGTCTTCCAGCTTGCCGCCGATGGTCGCCGCCAGACGCAGGAAGTCGCCCGGTCGGTTCAGGCTGTCGGCGTTGACCGTCGCGCTCTTGGCGCCGGCGCGTGGCAGGCTGGCGTTCCCCGACAGGCTCCAACGGCCGTATTCCTTGGAGAAACCTTCCATCAGTTCGATGTTGGCCGCGAACTTGTCGATGCGGACAGAGATCGGCTGAGGGCTGGGCGGTTCGCCAGTGGGCGGCTCGACCACGGGCCGACGCAGGACGCGAATGGTCTCGGCCTTGATGTCGTTCGCATGGAAGCTGCGGCCCAGCAGGGCCAGATACGACCAGTCCATGCTGAGGTTGTTCGCCTCCAGCCAGATGCCCTGACTGTCGGCCAATGTGATGCGGTCGATGGTGAAGTCGCTGAGCAGATCGCCCTTCAGCCCATAGACCTTCAGCCGGCCGTAGCGGCTGATCTTCAGGTCCTGAAGCCTTTGCAGAACCATGTCGCGACCGCCGTCCGAGGCGATGTAGTAACGCCCTCCGACCAGGGCGGCGGCGATCAGCACCAGCAGTCCGGCCAGCACGACGCCGACGCCCAGGGCGATGCGTCTGATCAGCCCGCGACGCGGCTTTGCGGGCCGCGCGGCCTTGGCCGGCGTCTTCGCGTCTTCAGGCGTGGCTTCGGGCGGTGTATCGGTCAAAACGCCTGCCCGATGCTGATGTAGATTTGGAAGGCCGAGTCGCCCTCACGCTTGTTGAGCGGCATGGCGACATCGGCGCGGATCGGCCCGAACGGCAGCATGTAGCGCACGCCTACGCCCGCGCCATAGCGCATGTTGGTCAGGTTCGGCGTCTCCTGGAAGCCAACGGACCCAGCGTCGACGAAGGCGACGGCCTGGAAACTCTGACCGATCGACTGGCGCACCTCGAACGAGGATTCGAACAGCGACAGACCGCCCCGCGGCGTGCCGTCTGGCAGCTGCGGATTGACGTTCTGGTACGAATAGCCCCGCACCGAACCCCCGCCGCCGGAATAAAACAGACGGTCGGCCGGCACGTTCAGCTCGCTGCCGCCGACGATGGAGCCGATCTTCATGCGCCCGGCCAGGATGGTGCGATCACCCGCGACGGGAAAATAGGCGGTGCCTTGCGTTTCGGTGCGCAGGAACAGGATGTTGCTCTCGCCGGTCACCGCCGTCGGCTGAACCGCCAGATTCACCCGCCAGCCCTTGGTCGGGTTCAGCGGATCATTGGAGCGGTCGATATAGGCGCTGGTCCGCGCGGTGATGATCGCTAGATCGCGGTCGAAGGTCACGCGCTGCGGGGGCAGGGTGGTGAAGTCGTAGCGAGTCTCGCTGTAGCGCCCGGCGTCCAGCCCGATTCCGTAGTTGAAATAGGAGGTCTTGCCGATCCGCTGTTGCAGGTCGGCGTACAGAACCACGGCGGTGCGCAGATAGGCGTCGGTGTCTTCGTTGACCACCGCCGCGCCCAGCTTCAGCGTCCGGCCGGGCAGACGCCAGTGGGGCAGTGACAGGTCGGCGCCGATCCGGCTGTCGATGTCTGCCAGCCGCGCTTCCAGCCTCAGCGTGTCCGCGCGGCCGAAGCGGTTGTAGCGGGTCTGGATCACGTCCACGCCCGCGCCCTCCGCCGTCGACCAGGTGGCGCCGGCTTCCAGCACGCGACGGGGGCGGTCTTGCAGGCTGACCACCACGGGGCGATGACCGTCGGCGGTAATCTGGTCCAGTGGCGACAACGCGACGCTGACGCCGTCATAGACGCCGGTGTCCAGCAGCCGGCGTTCCATCTCCGCGACCATCTCGGGATCGTAGCGATCGCCCTCGTTCCAGGGCGCCAGGCCCGCCACCCAGGCGGGATTGGTGCGGCCCTGGCTTGTCAGACGCACGCCGTCCAGACGCACCAGCGCGCCGGAGGCGATGCGATACTCGGGCGCGACGGTGAAGGCCGCGTGATCCACCACGACACGGCGCGGATTGGCCTTGGCGTCGGCATAGCCGTCACGCACCAACGCCGCCACGGCCCGACCTTCGCCGGATATGACGTCTGCCGCTCTACCTGGATCGCCCGCCTTCAGCGCGATCGCAGTCTTGGCCTTGTCCGCCGCCTCGGCCTCAGGCGCGGGGTCGGCCCACTGGATCGTCGGATCGGTCAGCAGGAAACGGCGCCCCGGTTCGACCGAGACCACCGCGATCGGCGTCTCCTCGCCCTCGACGATGTCTTCGACGACCGGTTGATAGTAGCCTTCGGACCGCAGCAGGGCGGTCGCCGAGGTCACGGCGCTCTCGGCGCGACGACGGGCCTCGAAGCGGCTGGCCGGCGCGCCGTCAACCTCGCCCACGGCCCGCTCCAGCGCCCGCCGCAGATCGCCGTCCATGTCGCCCCGGATCTGCGCGCGGGGTTCCGCCGCCGCTGCATGGGCGCAGGCCGAAAACGCCGCGAGGGCGACCAGCAGGGTAGGCCTGAACGTCAAACTCGATCTTTCGTCAAAAGGACGCCCCCCGGCATACCTGTTCGTCAGTAGAACAGCGTCTCGCTCTCGGGCTGGACCGACTGTTCCGACGTGCGTTCCTCAGGCGGAAGCGTCGTCGACGGCGGGGGAGTGGGCGTCGGATCCTGAACCTCTGGCGCAGGCGGGGGAGCTTCTTCCTTGACCGGCGGAGGCGCCGGCTCGACCGACATCTCGCGATAGTCGTCATCCGAGCGCGAAGGACGGTCGTCGCAGGCCGACAGCGCGAGCACGCTAGCGGCGGCGGCCAAGACAAAAATCGAGCGTGTCATGAAAGTCCCCGGTCTCCGCCGACCAAACGCCTGTCGCGCTAAGCTGTTCCCTTAGCGCCGAAATCTGCGTCGGTCATCCTGCGTGATCGGACCATTTTGTGACCATTTGATCCAAGGTCAGTTCGGACTTGGGGGAGGGCGCAGCAACTACGCCGTCGAAACGGGGCGCGGGTTGCGGCAGGCCGCTGTGGAATGTTCCTCGCGCCTGATTGTGCGGATGATCCGGCGCCTCGGCCAGGCTAAGCACGGGCGTGACACAGGCTTCCGTCCCGGCAAAATGGGCGCTCCAGTCGTCACGGTTTCTGCTCGCAAACAAGGCCGCAAGCCGCGCTTGCAGGGCCGGCCAGGCGGCGATGTCGTATTGAACCGCATCAGCCGGATCGATCTCCAAGCCGGCCAGCAGCGCAGCGTAGAAACGCGGCTCCAGAGCCGCCACCGCCACGAACCTGCCGTCGCGACAGGCGTAGCAGCGATAGAAGGGCGCGCCCCCGTCCAGCAGGTTGGATCCGCGCTGGTCGCTCCACAGTCCGCGACCCCGCAAGGCCTGAAACAGACCGCCCAGCAGAGCCGCCCCGTCCGTCATGGCTGCGTCGACCACGCGTCCCTGGCCCGTCGTCCTGGCCTCCACCAGCGCGGCCAGCACCCCCACCACCAACAGCATGGCCCCGCCGCCGTAATCTCCGACCAGGTTCAACGGTGGGGAAGGCGGACGATCCGCCTCGCCCATGGCGTGCAGCACGCCCGACAGGCCGATGTAGTTAAGATCATGCCCGACCGCGTTCGCCAGCGGCCCCGTCTGGCCCCATCCCGTCACACGCCCGAACACCAGCGCGGGCTTTCGCGCCCGGAGGGCATCGGGACCATAGCCCAGCCGTTCCATGACGCCGGGCCGAAAGCCTTCGATCACCGCGTCGGCCCCATCGATCAACTGTAGGATGCGCTCGCGATCAGCCGGTGATTTCAGATCGACCGGAACGGCCGCTCGTCCCCGATGCAGGACCTCGCTTCCGACCTCGTCGAAGATCGCCGGTCCGGCCGAGGCGTCGCGCGTCAGCCGCACCACCTCCCCTCCCAGGTCCGCCAGCATCATTCCGGCGAAGGTGACCGGCCCCAAGCCGTCGAATTCGATGATGCGGACGCCATTTAACGGTTTCATGCCCAATGAGTAGCAGACCGGGTCTTGACCGGAAGGCCGGATTACAACAGAAGGCGCCCTTCGACGGTTCGGGCCAGCCTGGACGTCGCGCGGTGCGTCCTTAGCTCAGTTGGTTAGAGCATCTGACTTTTAATCAGAGGGTCCTCGGTTCGAGCCCGAGAGGACGTACCATTTAAAGCCCGCTTCGGCGGGCTTTTTGCTGTCTGGGCCTTGCCTTCAGTGCGTCGCGAAACGACCGGGCGCAGTCGTATCTGACGCGATCGGAGCGTTCGATTTGTCGAGATACTTCGATAGGGTGGCGACCAGGGCGGGCAACTGCAGCGGCTTGGCCAGGTGGTCGTCCATGCCGGCGTCGCGACACAGCTGGATCTGGTCCGGCTGAACATTGGCGGACAGGGCGATGATCGGCAGTCGGCGTCCTCCGCCCTGCTCAATCCGGCGAATCTCGCGCGTGGCTGTCAGGCCGTCCATGACCGGCATCTGCATATCCATCAGGACGAGATCGTAGACTTCGGACTGCACCGCATGCACCGCCTCGGCTCCATCGCTGGCGGTAGCGACCTCCAGTCCCATGCCGACAAGGATGACGCTGATCAGTTCGCGGTTGGCCGGGGCGTCGTCGGCGATCAGCACGCGGCCCTCGGGCATGACGCTGAGGCGCGGCCCTTCGGCCTCCAATCCGCCCTCGGCGATGTGCAGCGGGACGGTCACCTTGAACGTCGATCCCAGGCCGGGCTGACTCGTGACCACGATATCGCCGTCCATCGCCCGCGCCAGCCGCCGCGAGATCGCCAGCCCCAGGCCGGTGCCCCCGTAGAGCCGGGTCGTCGACCGATCCGCCTGCGAGAAACGTTCGAACAGATGGGCCTGGGTCTGAGGGCTCATGCCGATGCCGGTATCGGTCACCTCGGCGGTCAGACGCCATGCGCCGTTCGCCTCCAAGGCCCCGCCGACTGACAGGCTGACCGAGCCCTGGCTGGTGAACTTCACCGCATTGCCCAGCAGGTTCAGCAGAATCTGTCGAAGACGGGCCTGGTCGCCCATCAGGCGATCCGGCATGTCCGGCGACAAGTTGACGTGCAGAGCCAGACCCTTGGCCAGACACTGGGCCTCCATCATCTGGACTGTCTCGTGCGCCAGGGCGGCCGGGTCGAACCGCTGCGGCTCCAGCTCGATCATACCGGCTTCAAGCTTGGAATAGTCCAACACGTCGTTGATGACCGACAGCAGGGCTTCGCTGGCCGTGGCGATGCGCGCGACATAACCCTTCTCGGCCTCAGGCAAGGCCTCGCTGGCCTTCAGCAGGTTCGAAAAGCCGATGACGCTGGTCAGAGGCGTGCGCAGTTCATGGCTCATGTTCGCCAGGAACTCGCTCTTGGCGGCCGCCGCCGCCTCGGCCCGGTCACGCGCGGTGACCAGTTCGTCCGCCAGGATCTTGCGATCCGTCATGTCACGGATGACCACCACCACCTCCGACGGCTTGCCCGTTTCGGCAGCAAGGGCGCGGAAGGTGCATTCGACCCAGACGATCGAACCGTCGCGATGAAGGGCTCGGTGCTCCAGCCGGCACGGCTCCTTGGTGTGGATGGTTCCCAGCACGGCCCGGGTCACCATTTCCCGATCATCAGGATGGACATAGTCCATGGGCCGGCCGTTCATCTCTTCGGTGGTCCAGCCGAGCAGGCTTTCGATCGCCGGCGAGATGTATTTGCTGGTGCCGTCTGGGCGAACGCGGGTGATCACGTCGCCCACGTTTTCAGCCAATAGCCGATAGCGCGCCTCGTCACGCTGAGCGCGGGCGATCTGGGCCTGCTGGTCTGTGATGTCCTGAAACACGCCGTAAAGGACCTTCACGACCCCGGCGTCGTCACGTTCGGCGCGCGCCTGGGTCAGAACCGCACGCTCCTCGCCATCGGCGCGGATCAGCCGAAGACGCATTTTGTAGCCATCGCCGGTTTCGGCCGAGTGTGCGATCGCCGCCAACAATCCGGGCCTGTCGTCGGGGTGATAGCGATCGATGGCCGAATCGACCTGCGGATCGAAGGTTTTGCGATCCAGACCGTGGATGCGGAACACCTCGTCGGACCAGTGGACCTTGCCGCTGGCCAGTTCCAACCGCCAATGACCGACCCCGGCCATGTTTTCGATCAACTCCAGCGTGCCGTGGCGCTCATCGCTGACGCGACCGACTTCCAGCGACGCGATGATGTCTTCGGCCATGGCGCCCAGCGTGCGCAGCGTCGCGATCTGAGCGTCGGAGGGCTGAGGGCGGGGTTTGCGATCCATGACGCCAAACGCGCCCAGCGGCCGACCGTCTGGGCCGCAGATCGTCACGCCGGCGTAGAAACGCAGATTATAGGGGGGCGCAACCAGGAAATGATTGCGCGCTGCGGGGTCCGCCAGGCCGTCTTCGACCACCAGGACGGCGCCCTTGCCCTGGCGCAGCAGACGGTCGCCGAGGGTGCGTTCGCGCGGCAGGCTTCGAACCAGTTCACGATCGCTGCACCACAGTACGGCGTTGTCGCCGCTGACCAGGGTGACGACGGCGGCGGGCGCATCGAAAACCGTGCAGGCCAGTTCCGTAAGACGTTGGAACGGACCAGCAGGGGCGTCCAGGGCTTCCAGGCTCTTGGCGATGTAAGGCACGACCGAACTCCAACGACCGGTCAAAGTGACCTAAAATCAGAGAATTCTTCGTTACCGACCGCTTCCGCCGCTACGCTTTAATCGCCAGCCGAGGCGTGGTCTAAGCCAACCCATGAAACGCCTTCTTCTCGCAGTCAGTCTTGTTGCGCTTTCCGGTTGCAATGCCGGTCGGTCGGCGATGGGCGGCGCCGAACAGGTCGGGGCGGGCTTCGCGGCGGCGGCGACGGCTCCGCTGGAAGACTTCAACCTGCGTCGTCAGATGATCCCCACGGTGCTCCTTCAGGCCGAAGCCAATCCCTACGACCTGCGCAATCTGAATCAGTGCACGACCATCGGCGCAGAGGTCGCAAGGCTCGACGAAGCGCTGGGACCCGATACGGACGAACCGCCGCGTCAGGATGGCTCTTATCTCAGTGAGCGGGCGGCGGATGCGGCGGCCAAGGCGGCGCTGAACGCCATTCGCGACACGACGACCGACTTTATTCCCGGCCGAAACTGGATTCGTCGATTGAGCGGCGCTGAACAGCACTCAAAGCACGTTCAATCGGCCATCCAGTCCGGCCGGATGCGCCGCGCCTTCCTGAAGGGCATGGGCATGCAGCGGAACTGCGCGCCGCCGGCGGCGCCCAGCTGGTTCAGACCGCACCCTTAGGCGTCAGCCGTTCGACGTGTGGCGGGCGTGGAAGTCGCGCCTGAACTGCTCGAACCGACCCTCGGAAATCGCCGCACGCATGGCCGCCGTCAACGCCTGATAAAAGGCGATGTTGTGCCAGCTCAGCAGCACCTTCCCGAGGATTTCGTCGGCGCGGATCAGGTGGTGCAGGTAGGCCTTCGAATACGACGATGATGGGCCATCAATGGTCGGGTCCAGCGGGTCCTGATCCTCGGCGAAGCGGGCGTTCTTCAGGTTCAGCGGGCCATCCCAGGTCCAGGCCTGACCGTGACGGCCCGCGCGGGTCGGCAGAACGCAGTCGAACATGTCTACGCCGCGATACACCGCCTCGACCAAGTCGACCGGCTTGCCCACGCCCATCAGATATCGCGGACGATCGAACGGCAGCATTTCGGGCGCATAGTCCAGCACCTCGCACATGGCGTGGTGGCCTTCGCCGACCGCCAGACCGCCGATGGCGTAGCCGTCGAAGCCGATCTCTTGCAGTTGCTCTGACGATTGGCGGCGCAAGTCCTCGAAGGTCGACCCCTGCTGGATGCCGAACAGGGCTTGGTTTTCACGCTCGCCGAAACGGGTCTTGGACCGCGCGCCCCAGCGGATCGACAGCTCCATCGCCTTTCTGGCTGCATCCTTCTCGGCCGGATAGGCGACGCACTGGTCCAACTGCATCGAGATGTCGGCGCCGATCCGGTCGGCCTGGATTTCGATCGACCGCTCGGGCGTCAGAACGTGTTTGGAGCCGTCGATGTGGCTGGAGAAGGTCACGGCCTCCTCCTTTACCTTGGATATGCCGGCCAGGGACATGACCTGGAACCCGCCGCTGTCGGTCAGAATCGGCTTGTCCCAGCCCATGAACTTGTGAAGCCCGCCCAGACGCTCCATCCGCTCGGGCCCAGGGCGCAGCATCAGGTGATAGGTGTTGCCCAGCAGGATGTCGGCGCCGGTCGCCTTGACCTGATCCACCGTCATCGCCTTGACCGTGGCGGCGGTGCCGACCGGCATGAAGGCGGGGGTGCGGATGTCGCCGCGCGCGGTCTTCAGCACCCCGGTGCGGGCGCGGCCCTCGGAGGCGGAAATCTGGAAGGGGAAAGGCATTCAGGCGATCAGTCGTTCAAGCTGTTCGACGCGCGCCAGATCCTTGGGGCGGCCGAACAGGCGATACAGGGCGATGTGGTCCCGGATGTCCGGGACGAACAGGGGCGTGTCCTCAACGAAAACGCGGCGGCGCGAGCCGAAGGCGACCGGGGTCCAGTCGCCGCCGTCGCGGGTCTCCAGATCGGCCATGACCTCGACCAGGATCGGCTGATCCGGCGCGCGCCCGAAGACGGCGGAGCGGAACAGACCTTCGCCCGGATCGGGTATCACCACGCCGCCCAGCGCGCCCAGCAGGTTGCGCGCATCGCGCGGCGCGCACAGCACGTCGATGTCGGGCACATGGATGTCGGTCAGGCCATAGAGCGCCATCGCCGCTCCGCCGAAGATCCACCACGGCTCGCGCAGGTCGCGCGCGGCCTCGCCGACGGCGATCAGGCCGTCTTGAAGATCATGCGGAAGGTCATCGGGTGACACGGGGCGGGCTCGATTTCGTCAGGAGGCGGCATTTAGGCGTTCCGGTCGCGATTGACCACCCGATCACCATCCCAGCGACGCCTCGCCGCGCAGGATGGCTTCGGCCTGGGCGGTGTGCTTGCCGCCCTCGCGGTCGTGCAGGATCAGCGGCGGCAGCAGACGCAGCGGCGCGCGCCCGGTCTTGATGGCGTGCACCAGCACCCGCTTGGCCGGCTCGTCCGCGAAGGGATGGATGGGCCGCACGGCGAAGGAACCCGCCTTTCCGCCCAGTAAAGCCAGCAGATCGGCCAGTCGGTCGGCGCGGTGAACGACCACGACGCGCCCGCCTTCCTTCACGGCCTTCAACAGGAAATCGGTCCACGCCTTCAGCCCGTCGTCGGCCATCCAGGCGCCCCGCTTGCCTTCGGCCGGGGCGCGCAACGCTGTGGCGTCATCGAAGAAGGGCGGATTGGATATGGCCCAGTCGGCCGGCGCTACGCCCAGGGCCCGAAACCCCGCCGCCACGTCGCCGTGACGAATCACGGCGGATACGGCTGCTCCGTTCAGCGCCGCGTTCTCGGTCGCCAGCGCCGCCGTCGCCGGATCGCGCTCCACGCCCGTCAGGGTCACGCCCGGTCGTCGCGCCGCGATCTGCATCAGGACCGCGCCCGCCCCGCAGCCCGCCTCGATCACGCTCTGACCTGCCTCGGCCGGGACCGCCGCCGCCAGCAAAGCCGCATCCATCCCGGCGCGATAGCCGCGCGCGGGTTGACGCAAGCGCACCCGGCCGTTCAACAGGCCGTTCTCGACGATCGTCGTCGGCAGGGTTTCGACCGGCGCCAAGCCTCAATCTCCTTGACCCTCAAGGGGTCGAACATCATTGTGCGCCGCAACTCGCGGGGGCAAGCCGGCCCGGCCGCAAAAAGCCATTCCCGCGGCCCGCCGCGCCAGTGAAAGAGTATTCGTTTGGACGTCGCCATCGCCGCCGCTCACCGCCCGAAGGGGGACGTCAACGCCCTTGTCCGGCTGGCTGAGGTCGATATGGCGGCCGTGGACGCCCTGATCCTGGATCGGATGCAGTCGGACGTGCCGATCATTCCGAAACTGGCCGAACATCTGGTGTCGGCGGGCGGAAAGCGTCTGCGTCCCCTGATGACCGTCGCCGCCGCGCGCGCCGTGGGCGCGACGGACGACATCGTGGCACCGCGCAAGCTGGCCGCTGCGGTCGAGTTCATTCACACCGCCACTCTCCTGCACGACGACATCGTCGATGCGTCCGAACTGCGTCGGGGCAAGGTCGCGGCCCATCTGATCTGGGGCGCCCCGACCAGCGTCCTCGTTGGCGACTTCCTGTTCGCCCGCGCCTTCGAACTGATGGTCGAGACGGATTCGATGCGCGCCCTGGGCATTCTGGCCGAGGCTTCGCGCGTGATCTCCGAAGGCGAGGTGCTGCAGCTGACGCGCGCCCACGACCTCAATCTGGACCAGGCCACCTATCTGCAGATCATCTCGGCCAAGACCGCCGAACTGTTCGCCGCCGCCGCCGAGGCGGGCGCGGTGGGCGCCGGCACCGATCCGGCCGCGATCAAGGCTCTGCGCGATTACGGCATGGCGCTCGGCATCGCCTTCCAGTTGGCCGACGACGCCCTGGACTACGGCGCGACGGCCGAGGCGCTGGGCAAGAACGCCGGCGACGATTTCAACGAGGGCAAGGCGACCCTGCCGCTGCTTCTGGCGGTCGCTCGCACACGCGGCCGCGAGGAAGCCTTCTGGGAGCGAACCGTGACCAAGGGCGAGCGGACGCCCGAAGATTTCACCCGCGCGCGCGAACTCATCATCGGCTCGGGCGCCATCGGCGCGACTTTGGACTTGGCCGGCGACTATGCCGATCAGGCCAAGGCGGCCCTGTCGATCCTGCCGCCCAGCGACTGGCGCGCCGCGCTGGAAGACTTGGCCGATTTCGCGGTGTCGCGCGCCGCTTGACCGAGACTGCGGATACGCTCGACCAACAGGTCCGCACCGCCGACCTCGACCGCTGGCTGTCCAGTCGCCTGGTCGCGGACGACCGCGCGCGCGCCGACCTGATCACACTCTACGCCTTCGAAGCCGAGCTGATGACCATCCCCGCGCGCGTGACCCAACCGCTGCTGGCCGAGATGCGCTACACCTGGTGGGCGGAACAGATGGACGGCGTCTTCGCCGGCGTGCCGCGCAAGGGCCATCCGGTGCTGGAAGCGCTGACCGATCTTGTCGCGCGCCACGACCTGGACCGCGCGCCGTTCGATGCCTTGATCGACGCCCACATCGGCCGGGTGCGCGAACAGCCGCACGACCTCGACGCCTTCTACGTCGGCCCGATGCAGGTCGCGACGCGTGTGCTGGCAGGGCAGGGGCATGACGCCGCCGTGGCCGATGCGGCCCGCGTCTGGGGGCTGACGCAGACCGGCCGGCGCCAGGAGGCGGCGTCCCTGAAATCCGCCGCCAATGGGGCGCTGAAACGCCTTCCGCCCGAAGGATTCGCGGCCGTGGCTCACGCGACCCTTACCGATCCGGACCAGCCGGAGCCGCTGAAGCGGCTGCGCCTGCTCTGGGCCGTGCTGCGCGGCCGGATCTGACCTAGCCGTTCAGGCCGGCGATCAAGCGGGTCAGCAGGACGTTCAGCGTTTTCTGATCCTCTCGCGACAGGCCGCTTAAAGCCTCTTTGGCCGTCTCCTGATGGCTGGGCATGATCTTCTCGATCAGGTCGAAACCCTTGTCCGTCAGGCGGACCAGGGTCGCCCGTCGGTCGCTGGGATGCGGGCGCCGCTCGACCCAGCCCGCCTTTTCCAGCCGGTCGATCCGCGCGGTCATGCCGCCGGACGACATCATCGCCGCCTCGAACAGCGCGGTCGGCGTCAGGCCCTCGCGTTCGCCGGATCGGCGCAGCGTCGCCAGCACGTCGAATTCGCCGTGCTGCAAACCATAGCGCGCGAACAGCGGCGTCTGGCGCTCGCGGATCACCAGTTGCGACGCTTCGTTCAGGCGTCCCAGCACCTCCATCGGCAGCATGTCCAAGTCGGGGCGTTGCACGGCCCATTGGGCGGCGGCGCGAGAAGCTCTATCGGGCATGGTTATCTTGACATCGAGATACTTGAGGTCGAGAGACTAGCGCGATTTTCAGTCGGAGTCCCCACCATGACCGCACGATCTGACGCCACGCCCGCGCGCGGCGCTTCGCTGCTGTTGCTGGCGGCCATCGTCGCCCTGGCGCTGAATCTGCGGCCGGCGATGGCGGCGGTGGGGCCGCTGCTGGATTTGATCGAGGGTGCGACGGGCATGGGTTCGACCGCCGCCAGTCTCCTGACAACCCTGCCCGTGCTGATGATCGGTCTGGGCGCCCTGTCGATCCGGCCGTTGCGTCGGCGACTGGGCGAGCGGCGCGGGATCTTGCTGGGCGCGCTGCTGATCGGCGGGGCCTGTCTCGTGCGGGGGGTGTTGACCGGCGCGACCGGCCTGATCGCCAGCGCCGTAGTCGTCGGTGTGGGCGTCGCCTTGATCCAGGCCTTGGCGCCGGTCGTCATCAAACGGGCCTTTCCGGCGCAGTTCGGCACGGTCATGGCGCTCTACACCACCGGCATCATGGGCGGCGCCGCCGTCGCGGCGGCCACGGCGGCCGGTCTGGCCGAAACGATCGGCTGGGCCGGGACGCTGGCCTTATGGAGCGCGCCGGCCTTTGTCGCTGCATCGGTCTGGCTGGCGGCGTCGCGCGACCCCGCAGCCGAAGAGCCGAATCGTGCCGCGGTGGTCGAGGCGACGGACCCCGAGCTGCCCGTCTGGCGTCAGGGGCGGGCGTGGCGGCTGATCCTGATCATGGGCCTGGGGACTTCGGCCTATACATTGATGCTGGCCTGGCTACCGCCCTTCTACATCGACCTGGGCGAGCCGAGGGCCACCGCCGGCAATCTGCTTAGCGGCATGACGGCGGCGGAGGTGACGGCCGGCCTGCTGGTGTCGCTGACCATCGGGCGCTTTGCGGATCGGCGCGGACCGATCCTGACGGCGCTTGCGCTCGCCCTGGCGGGCCTGGCTGGTCTCGTGGTCGCGCCCCTCAGCATGGCGGCGCCGATCGTGATCGTGCTGGGCCTCGGCATCGGCGCGATCTTCCCGCTCAGCCTGATCCTGGCGATGGACCAGATCGACGATCCCGCCCGTTCCGGCGATCTGCTCGCCTTCGTTCAGGGCGGCGGCTACATCATCGCCAGCCTGTCGCCGCTGGGCGCAGGCCTGCTGCGCGACCACTTGGCCGACCTGACCCAGGCCTGGGTGCTGATGGGCGTCGGCGTCATCCTGCTGGGCGCAATGACGCTGGAGTTCCGGCCGGGCCTGCCCAAGCTGCGCTGAGCGACCCGGCCCTCATAGATCAGCCCGCGTCGCGCCAGGCTTTCAGGCTCTCCATCGCCCGGAGGCTCATCAGGCGCTTCTTGGCCCGGCCGCGTTCCTTCAGCGGGATCTTGACGCCCGCCTCATCGACCTTGGGCGCCTCGAGCGGCGGCAGCAGGCCATAGTTGATGTTCATCGGCTGGAACTTCGATCCTGCCAGATGCCCGCCGGTGATGTGCTCGACCAGGGCGCCCATGGCGGTCTCGGGCGGCGGCGGGGCCAGGTCGCGACCCAGCGCTTGCGCAGCGGCGAGACGGCCGGTCAGCAGGCCCATGGCCGCGCTCTCGACATAGCCCTCGACGCCCGTCACCTGACCCGCGAAACGCAGGCGAGGCATGGCTTTCAGCCGTAACTGCTTGTCCAGCAGCTGGGGGCTGTTCAGATAGGTGTTGCGGTGCAGGCCGCCGAGGCGCGCGAACTGGGCGTTCTGGAGGCCGGGAATCATGCGAAAGACCTCGGCCTGCGCCCCGTGCTTCAGCTTGGTCTGGAAGCCGACCATGTTGAACAGGGTGCCCAACGCATTGTCCTGGCGCAGCTGGACGATGGCGTAGGCCTTGACCAGCGGATCGCGCGGATTGGTCAGGCCGACGGGCTTCATCGGGCCGTGACGCAGGGTCTCGCGCCCACGCTCGGCCATGACCTCGATGGGCAGGCAGCCGTCGAAATAGGGGACGTGCTCCCAGTTCTTGAACTCGGCCTTGGGACCGCTCAGCAGGGCGTCGATGAAGGCCTCGTACTGGGCCTTGTCCATCGGGCAGTTGACGTAGGCGGCGGCGTCGCCGCCCGGCCCTTCCTTGTCATAGCGCGACTGACGCCAGGCGATGTCGAAGTCGATCGAATCGGCGTGAACGATGGGGGCGATGGCGTCGAAGAAGCTCAAGGACTCCTCGCCTGTCGCCTTCAGGATGGCGTCGGCCAGGGCAGGGGAGGTCAGGGGGCCGGTGGCGACGATGACATTGTCCCATTCCTGCGGCGGCAGGCCGGCGATCTCTTCGCGCACGATCGTGACCAGGGGGTGGGCGGTCAGTCTGGCGGTCACCGCCTGGGAGAAGGCGTCGCGGTCCACGGCCAGGGCGCCGCCGGCCGGCACCTGATTGATGTCGCCGCAGGCCATGATGATCGAATCCAGCGCCCGCATCTCGGCGTGCAGCAGGCCGACCGCATTGAACTGCCAGTCGTCCGAGCGGAAGGAGTTGGAGCAGACCAGCTCGGCCAGGCCATCGGTGTGGTGGGCGTCGGTCTTGACGCCGGGCACGCCGCGCATCTCGTGCAGGATGACGGGCACGCCAGCCTGGGCGATCTGCCAGGCGGCCTCAGAGCCGGCCAGGCCGCCGCCGATGACGTGGATGGGGGAAGGAGAGGGGGAAGCGCTCATCGCGGCCTTCTAGCGGGCGGGTGGCGCGGTGTCATGGCCCCCTGCTATATCCGCCGCCGGTCATCGGGGGCGTAGAGTGAGCGAGCATCGGATTTTGCGACTGGGCGAGACGCTGTCGGCGGCGGCCCGCGCCCTGCCTCGCCTGTGGCGCGGAGCTTGCGGCGCAATCGTGCTGGCGGCCGTGGTCTGGAGCCTCAAGCCGCTGGCGGCGGGCCCAGCGGGCCTGATCTGGGCGGCGTGCGCTCTCACCTCGACCCTGGTGCTGGCGGGCGCGCTGGCGCGGATCGCCATCACCGACGATCTAGCCGGGGCGCGGCGGCTGGGCCTTGGGCCGGTTGGGTTGCAGTTCGGACGACCGGAGGGGCGGCTGCTGGGCGCGGGCCTGCTGTGCGTAATCTTTCTCGCCATGATCCTGTCGGTCGTGGCCCTGGTCCTGTTGGCCGTGTTCGGCATGGCCGAGTTGAACGCACAGGCCATCGAGATGCGCCAGTGGAGCGCGGTGGGGCCGGCGTGGAAGCTGATCCTGCTGGCGGTCGTCACGGCCTTCGCCCTGTTCGCCGTCATCGCCTTCGCCGTGCGCCTGTGTCTGTTCGCGCCGGCGACGATCGGGCGCGGGCAGATGGTGTCGTTGCAGAGCATGAGCATCGCGCGCGGCGGCTTCTGGCCCCTGCTGGTTGGGCTTGTCCTTACGGCGGCGCCGAAGATCGCGCTGGTGTTGCTGTGGGGTGCGGGGCTGCTGTCGGGTACGGCGGGCTGGATCGTCTTCGCCGTCGTGCTGACAGGCTTGCAGGCTCCGCTGACGATGGCTTTTGTGGGCGCCGCCTATCGCCGATTAGACGCTTAGGCTCATTGGCGCTGCCCAATCGACCTTCGGCCATTGGCGCGATCTTCTCAATCATTGCCCCTTGACGGGTCTGAGGCGATGCAGGCTATCTGGCTTGCAACTGGAGATCATCATGCTATTGGCCGCCTTGATGGCCGGGTTCCTCATGCAGGACGCCCAGCCGGCATATCCCGCCACACCTCAACAGTTCGAAGGTCGGCGGTCCGGCTTCGTGCAAGGCACGCTCAATGTCGCCATAGGTGAGCGGGCGACGCTGCGTCGCAACGCAAATGGAACCTACGACCTGATCAAGGTCGACCGCATCGATATTGGCGATGTCCTGCCGCCCGCCGAGGGTTCACGCGGGCCGCTGAATGAGGCGGCGCCCGGAACGATCAGGTTTGGACTGCATGCGCGTCGGGATGTGGGTTCGGTGCTGAAGGTCGAGAACAGTCAGGGCGAGGGCCTGAAGTATTCCGGCTTCATCGTCAGATATGTGGGCGGGCAGGCACGGGGGCCTGCCGAAACCTCAGTCTGCACTGTGCCCGCGGGGATGGTCAGCTACGAACGCTGGAATGAGCCCGTCATCCAATTCGTGGTCGGCGGATTGCAGACTTCGGCAGACGCCGTGCCGACGTGCCCTCGTCACGTCGAGCAATCATCGGGCACGTCGTCATCGCCGCCATCGGTCAGGCCTTCGTGAGCTCCTCAGAAACCGAATAGGCCGCCTCGGTCTTGGCGGCGACTTCGTCGAGGGTGACGCCGTCGGCCAGTTCGATCAGCTCGAGGCCCGCGCCGTCCGGCTTGACGTCGAAGGTGGCCAGGTCGGTGATGATGCGGCTGACGACGCCGGTGCCGGTCAGGGGCAGACTACATTCCTTCAGGACCTTGGACTGGCCGTGCTTGTTGGCGTGCTCCATGACGACGACCACGCGCTTGACGCCCGCGACCAGGTCCATGGCGCCGCCCATGCCCTTCACCAGCTTGCCGGGGATCATCCAGTTGGCGATGTCACCGTTCTGGGCCACTTCCATCGCGCCCAGGATCGACAGGTTGATATGGCCGCCGCGGATCATGGCGAAGCTGTCGGCGCTGGAGAAGTAGGACGACTCGGGGATCTCGGTGATCGTCTGCTTGCCGGCGTTGATCAGGTCGGGGTCCTCGTCGCCCTCATAGGGGAAGGGCCCCATGCCCAGCATGCCGTTTTCGGACTGAAGGGTTACGGTCATGCCGGCGGGGATGTAGTTGGCCACTAGGGTCGGGATGCCGATGCCCAGGTTCACGTAGAAGCCGTCCTGCAGTTCCTGAGCGGCGCGTTCGGCGAGTTGTTCGCGGGTGCGGGGCATGATCAGACCTCCGATCCGGCGGCGGCGCCGACGGCACGTTGACGGACGGTGCGCTGTTCGATGCGCTTTTCGGACACGGTCTGGACCAGGCGGTCGACATAGACGCCGGGCGTGTGGATGTGGTCGGGATCCAGCGAGCCGACGGGGACGATCTCTTCGACCTCGACAACCGTGACCTTGCCGGCTGTGGCCATCATCGGGTTGAAGTTGCGGGCGGTCTTGCGGAACACCAGGTTGCCGCGCTCGTCGGCCTTCCAGGCCTTGACGATGGACAGGTCGGCCACGAGGCCCGTTTCCATGACGTAGTCGCGGCCGTTGAAGTTGCGGACCTCCTTGCCCTCGGCGACCAGTGTGCCGACGCCGGTGGCGGTGAAGAAGGCGGGGATGCCCGCGCCGCCTGCCCGGATTCGCTCGGCCAGAGTGCCTTGCGGGTTGAACTCAAGCTCAAGCTCGCCGGCGAGATACTGGCGCTCGAACTCCTTGTTCTCACCGACGTAAGAACTGATCATCTTGGCGATCTGGCGGGTGCCCAGCAGTTGGCCCAGGCCGAAGCCGTCGACGCCGGCGTTGTTGGAGATGACCGTCAGGCCCTTGACGCCGCTGTCGCGCAGGGCGGCGATCAGGTTCTCAGGGATGCCGCACAGGCCGAAGCCGCCGGACATGACCGTCATGCCGTCGAAGGTCAGGCCCTCCAGCGCGGACGTGACGTCAGCGTAGATCTTTCCCATCGCTCTCCCTTTTTTCACTGCCTGATGAATATCGGCTTTTGACCACGCCTAACGCGGGGGCGGGCGGGGGGCAAGACGCGGCGTCGATCCGACGCGGCGATTTCAGACGGTGAAGGCGAAAAACAGAGTCTAATTTGTCTAATTCGTCTGAACCGACGGCGAAACGGGTTCAAAAATGAGGGTGCAATTGGTGCACTTTCTACGGAATCGGTCGGCGCGGACGACCGATGTCGGCATCCTTGGGGTTGCGTTCAAGAGGGCGAGGCATCCATCGGGGGCGAGGCGTCGTATTGCAGTTAAGCCTGCAGCAAGATCCGACGATCGAGGACGCCGATGAACCTGACCAATGTCGCCATTCGCCAGCTTCAGGACGCGCCGTTCCCGGACTTCGTGACGCGCCCGGCGATCGACAGCCTAGTGACGGAGGCCAGAAAGCGTCTGGATCGCGACGGGCCGCATGACGAGGCGGCCTTTGCGCGCGAAATGGCCCAGCGCGCTATCGCCGAACATACCGACGCGGCGAACCAGCAGCATTACGAACTGCCGCCCGAGTTCTTCCAGCTGTGCCTGGGCAAGCGGCTGAAATACTCCTGCTGCCTCTATCCCACGGGCCGCGAGACGCTGGATCAGGCGGAGGAGGCGGCGCTGGCCGAGACCTGCGCCCATGCCGATCTGAACGACGGTCAGGAGATCCTGGAGATGGGCTGCGGCTGGGGTTCACTGTCGCTGTGGATGGCCGAGAAATATCCGAATTCGAAGATCACGGCCGTGTCGAACAGCCACGGCCAACGCGGCCATATCGAAGCGCAGGCGGCGGCGCGGGGCCTGACCAATCTGACGGTCATCACCCAGGACATGAACGCCTTCGACACCGAGCAGCGGTTCGACCGCATCGTCTCGGTGGAGATGTTCGAGCATATGGCCAACTGGCGCGCCCTGCTGACCAAGGCGAGACGCTGGCTGGCGCCGGACGGGCGGATGTTCATCCACGTCTTCACGCACCGCAACGCGCCCTATCGGTTTGACCATACCGACAGCGGCGACTTCATCGCCCAGCATTTCTTCACCGGCGGCGTCATGCCCAGCCACGGGCTGATCCGGCAGTTTCCCGACCTGTTCGCGGTCGAGCAGGAATGGACCTGGAACGGTGGTCACTATGCGAAGACCGCCAACGACTGGCTGGCGAACATGGACCGGAACGCCCCGCGGATCGCGGTGTTGATGCGTGAGACCTATGGCGACGAAGCCAAACTTTGGACCCGTCGCTGGCGGCGCTTCTATCTGGCGACGGCGGGTCTGTTCGGAAACGATGAGGGCCGCACCTGGGCGGTCAGCCACTATCGACTGAAGCCGGCTTAAGGGAGACGAGGATGATCAAATATGTCGCGGCCTATCTCGGGGCCGGCCTGACCTTTGCAGCCATCGATTTCGTCTGGCTGACCACCATGACGAACCGGCTGTACAAGCCCGTCATCGGGCCGATTATGGCCGACAAGCCGGACATGAAGGCGGCGGTGGCCTTCTATCTGATCTCCATCGCCGGGACCGTGTTTCTGGCGATTGCGCCGGCCCTCAAGGAAGGGAACTGGACGCGGGCGGCGATCAACGGGGCGGTGCTGGGCTTCGTCGCCTACGCCACCTACGACCTGACCAATCAGGCGACGCTGGCGGTGTGGCAGACCAAGCTGACCATCATCGACCTGATCTGGGGCACGACCCTGACGATGCTGTCGGCGACCGGCGGCTATTTCGCCGCGCGCTGGGCCGAGGGCCGTTTCGGCTAAGCCGCCCGGCTGAGCCCGCGCTTGCGATTGCGACCTTGCGTGTCTAAAGCTCGCGCCAGGGTTGATCGCGGGGGCGACAGTTGGGGGATGGCAGGCACCGATTGATGTCGGCGCGCGGCGCGGCCGATGCGGGCTGGGTCTATGGCGCACATGTCGCCCGCTATGTCTCGCCGCTGCTGCTCTATCCGGTTCTGACGCGACGACTGGGGCTGGAAGGGTTCGGGGTGTTCGCCTCGGCCATCGCCCTGGCCTTGGTCGTGTCGGTGGTGGTCGATTACGGGCAGTCGCTTTCGGGGCCGCGCGACATCGCTGGAGCCGTCGAAGGACGCGGCATTCTGGTCGGTCAGGCCCTGGCGATGCGCGGTTTTCTGATCCTGCCCGCCGTTGCGGTCGGCGTCGGTCTGGCGGCCTTCAATCCGGTTCTGGAAGGCGCCAGCGGCGTCGTGGCCATGGCGGTCGCGCTGGGCATCGGGCAGGGGGCCAGCCTGCTGTGGTTCTTTCAGGGTGTTCGCAATCCCGGTCCGGCGGCGATGCTGGAGGTCGGCTGCGCCCTGGCAGCGACGGGGGTCGTTCTGGCGCTGCGCGACTTAAGCGTCGGCGGCGTGATGGCCGTCCAGGCGGGCAGCGTCTGGGCCGGCTTCGTCGCGACCGGCGCCCTGTTGCTGCGACAGCAGAAGATTCAGGCGCCGGAGCGGGGCTTTGTGAGGCGCGTCCTGATCCAGGGCGGTCCGCTGTTCGCCGGTCGGGCGGTCATCGTCGCCTATACGGGGGCGGGCGTTCTGGTCGTCGCGGCGCTGGCCGGGCCGGCGCAGGCGGCGCTTTACGGGGCGGCGGACCGGCTGGTCGCGGCGTCCGGATCGCTGATGCGGCCGCTGGCCGGTCTGATTGCGCCCCGGATCGCCGGACTGCTGGGACAGGATCCGGCGGCGGCGTTTCGCACGGCGCGGTGGACGCTGGCCGCCTCGACGGGCGCGTTCGTGCTGCTGGCGGCGGCGCTGTCGCTGGCGGCGCCGCTGCTGATCCGTCTGTTGTTCGGGCCGGGGTTTGCGGGCGCCGTCGAGCTGCTGCGCCTTCTGGCCTGGGTGCTGCCGCTGGTGGCCGTCAGCCAGGTGCTGGGGCTGCATCTGATGAACCCGCTGCGGATGGATGGACGGTTCGCGCTGATCGTGGCGCTGGGGTGTTTCGCAACCCTGGGGCCGGCGGTGATGCTGGCGCCCGGCCTTGGCGCGGTCGGGATGGCGGGGGCGCGGATCATTGGCGAGGCGGCGGTGGTCGTGGCGTGTCTGATCGGATTGAGGGCGCATTGGAGCGCGCTGTTCCAGACCGGCGGGAGGCGCGATGTCCCGGCGATATGACTGGTTGATCGTCGGCGCCGGTTTCACCGGGGCGGTGGTCGCCGAACGGCTGGCGCGCGGGCTGGACCAGCGCGTGCTGGTGATCGACCGGCGCGACCATGTCGGCGGCAATGCGCACGACCGGCGCGATGCGGGCGGGCAGCTGATCCATCCCTATGGCCCGCACGTGTTTCACACCAACAGCGCGCGCATCTTCGACTATCTGAGCCAGTTTACGGCCTGGCGGCCATACGCCCATCGGGTCCTGGGGCAGGTTGACGGGCGACAGGTGCCGCTGCCGTTCAATCTGGATTCGATCGACACGCTGTTTTCCACAGCAACGGCCGAGCGGATGAGACAGGCCCTGGTCCAGCGGTTCGGTTTCGGGACGCGGCCCAGCATCCATGACCTGCGACAGGCGGGGGACGATCCGGATCTGAGGCGGCTGGGGGACTATGTCTTCGACAAGGTGTTCGCCGGATACACCGCCAAACAGTGGGGTCTGCCGGTCGAGGCGCTGGACGCCTCGGTCACCGCACGGGTGCCGATCGCGGTCAGCCGGGATGACCGCTATTTCGTCGATCGCTATCAGGCCATGCCGCGCGACGGCTATGGGGCGCTGTTTGAGCGGATGCTGGACCATCCGAACATCACCGTGTCGCTGAACACGCCGATGGAGCAGGTCGGGGCGGGGTCGTGGGACCGGATGGTCTATTGCGGCGCGCTGGACGACTATTTCGGGCAGTCGGTCGGGGCCTTGCCCTATCGCAGCGTGCGGTTCGACCATCGGGTCGTGAATGCCGATGAGGGGCTGCCGGTCGGGACGGTCAACTATCCCAATGACTTCGACTTCACGCGCATCACCGATTTCCGCCACCTGACCGGCGAGCGTGGGCCGACGACGGCGACGGTGACCGAATATCCGATGGCTTATGAGGCGGGCGTGAACGAACCCTATTATCCAATACTGACGGAGGCGTCGCGAGCATTGGCGGGAGAGTATCGCGCGATGGCGGCGACGCTGGCGGGCAAGGTCTGGTTCGCCGGGCGGCTGGCCGATTTTCAGTACTATAACATGGACCAGGCGGTCGGCCGGGCGCTGAGCCTGGTCGAGAAATCGCTGGCGCCGGCCATCGCCCGGATGGCGGCATGAGGGCGTCGGTTTGGGCGGTGGTGGTGACGTGGAATCGGCGCGCCCTGCTTGAGCAATGTCTGGCGCATCTGATCGCCCAGACGCGGCATTGCGACGGGGTGGTAGTGGTCGACAACGCCAGCGACGACGGCACCGCCGAGATGCTGGCCGACGCCTGGGCGGGTCAGGCGATGGTGGTGCGAATGCCGGTGAACACGGGCGGGGCGGGAGGCTTCAACGCCGGCATCCGCGCGGCGATCGAGGCGGGGGCCGACCGGGTCTGGCTGATGGACGACGACGTGCTGGCGGAGCCGGATGCGCTGGAGGCCTTGTTGGCGGCGGAAGCGGGGCTGGCGGACGAGGGCGTCGTTCCGGCCTTCCTGTGTTCCAGCGTCAGGTCGCCTGAGGGGCATCTGACCAATACGCCCGAGATCGACCGACGCGAGAACGTTTTGGGCTATCCGGCCTGGGGCGAGCGGCTGGCGCAGGGGATGGCGCCGGTGCGGCAGGCGACGTTCGTGTCGGTCCTGGTCAGCCGGGCGGCGGTGATGCGGCACGGCCTGCCGCTGGCGCCCATGTTCATCTGGGGCGACGATACGGAATATACGCTGCGGCTGTCGCGCGACGAGCCGGGTTATCTGGTTGCGGCCAGCCGCGCCGAGCATGTGCGCGCGACGCCGGGACGGCTGACCATCGAGACTGAGCCGGATGCGCGGCGCGAGCGGCTGCATCGCTATCTGACGCGCAACGTCATCCTGGCCAAGCGGCGGCACGAGGGACGGCGCTCTGCGCTGCGCTATGCCGCGTCGCGGCTGAGGCTGGCGGGTCGGCTGGCGCTTGGCGGACGCTGGCGCAAGGCCGGGGTGCTGGTCGCCGGCGTGGTGGACGGGGCGCGGTTTGATCCCGAGGTTGAGCATTGCAGGCCGTCCTGAGCGCATCGCGGCGCGGAACACTGCGGTGGTCGCAGCTGAGGGCGGCGTATGAGTGGCTGGCATTGGGACTGCTGGGCCTGGGCGTGACCTTGCCGCTGTTTCTGACGCCGGGGCAGGTCAGCGGGCCGCGGCTGGGGGATCTGGCGCTGATCGTCGCCTTGCCGCTGGTAGGTGTGAGGTGGCGAGGCATGGCGCCGGTTCTGAGGGCTGCGAGCGTGGTCGCGGCGGGCTTTCTGGCGATGACGCTGCTGGTTCAGGTCGCGCCGGTCGGCGATCGGCTGAACGTCGGGGATGCGGCCTTCTGGTTTCGGTGGATTGCCTCGGCGCTGTCGGCGCCGGCTGTTGCGAGCCTGATCCTGAGGGATGAAGGACGGCGGCGGCTGTTCCTCTGGGCCGTGCTGGCGGGCGCGGCGTGTCATCTAGCGACCTATGGGCTGGCGATGCTGGTCGGGCTTGAGCCTTTGCAGGCCGTGGGGCTGGCGTCGCCGCGCGCGATGGTGACCACGACGGCCGCCCAGGTGCGATTGACGACCCTGGCCGAACATCCGAATGCGGCGATGGCGATGATCGGATTGGCGGTCCCGGCAGGCGTGATATTGGCGAGGCGGCATTGGGCGCGGCGCGCGACGACCTGGGGCGGCGTCGGCGTGGCGGTTCTGGGGTTCGTCAGCACCCTGTCGCGGAGCGGCATGATGGCGGCGATGCTGGCGGGGCTGGCGAGAATAGTCGTCGGTTGGCGCTGGCGCGAGCAGGTTCGGCCGCTGGGGGTGGTGCTGACGGTCTGTGTGCTGGCGGCGGGCGCGATGGCTTTGCAGGCGGGGCGGTTCGAACTCGACGGCGGCCGGTTCGCGGGACGGTTCGACAGAGGGGCGCTGCAAGACAATCTGGCCGGACGGATGCTGACCTGGCGGCGGACGGTCGATCTGGTCGTGGAGCGGCCCATGGGGGCGGGGTGGTCGTCGGCGGACGAGATGGGGGCGTTCCGGGCGCTGTCGGTCAGCCACAACGGCTATCTGTTCACGGCGCGGACGGCGGGGGTGGTGAGCGCGCTGGTGCTGCTGGGGCTGCATCTGGCGTCGGCGGCGCGGCTGGACGCGCTGACGCCGCTGTCGATCTATGTGCTGGCGGCGATGTTCGGAGAGGATCTGACGCAAGGGGCGGGGATGGTCTTCCTGTGCTGTCTGGTGGGCGCCCTGGCGTGGCGAAGGCCGCTGGCGCCGTGAGGGTGCTGATCGTCAACACCCTGTATCCGCGGGCGCAGGTCGGCGGGGCGGAACGCAGCGTGGCGCAGTTGGCCCGAGGGCTGAGGCGGGCGGGCGTGGAGGCGTCCGTGCTGACGCTGACGCCGAGGCGCGAGACGGTGAACGAACGGATCGACGGCGTGCCCGTGCAGCGCCTGCCGTTGCGAAACCTGTACTGGCCATATAACGGCGCGCGGCGATCGGCGGTTCGGCGAGCGGTCTGGCATGGGCTGGAGGCGGCCAATCCGCTGATGGATCAGGCGGTGGATCGGGCGGTCGCGCGGGTGCGGCCGGATCTGATCCATCTGCACCTGACGACGGGGTTTTCACTGTCAGTCTATCGCGCGGCGGCGCTGTGGGATCTGCCGTTGGTGCAGACGCTGAGGGATTGGTCGATGCTGTGCGCGCGGGCGTCGCTGTTTCGACGCGGACGGCGTTGCGAGCGGCGGTGTGGGTCGTGCGTGTTGCTGACGGCGGGCAAGCGGGTGCGGTCGCAAGCGGTGGATCATGTCATCGGCCTGAGCGGGGCTGTGCTGGAGACACATCGGGCGGCGGGCTATTTTCGGCGGACGCCAGGGTCGGTGATCGGCAATGCAGCGGGCGCGGCGGCGATCGCGCCAAGACCATCGTTGGCCGAGGCGCCGACGATGCGATTCGGGTTTCTGGGGCGGGTCGAGCCGGAAAAGGGGATCGAGGTTCTGCTGGCGGCGACGAGAGGGTTGGCTGGCGACTGGAGGCTGATGATCGGCGGTCGGGGCGAGGCGGATTACGTGCAGGCGTTGAGGCGGGCTTACGATGACCCGCGCATCGTCTGGCTGGGGCAGGTGGAGGCGGGGGCGTTCTGGCCCAAGGTGGATGTGCTGGTTGCGCCGGCGGTGTGGGCCGAGCCGTTCGGACGCAGCGTCGTGGAGGCGGTTCAGCAGGGACGGGGCGTGATCGCCTCGCGCATCGGGGGATTGCCGGAGGCGGCGCAGGGGGCGGGCATGTCGGCCCTGGTCAAGGCGAAGGATACGGGCGCGCTGACCGCGGCGATGCAGGCGGCTGTGGACCAGCCGGAACGCTGGCGTTTTGCGGCCGTCGGTGCGCCGGCGTGGACCGAGGCGTCGATCGTCGAGGCGCACAGGGCCGTCTATCGTCAGGTGCTGAGCAGGAGATCTTCGATGACTTCGGCCGAGCGGGACCAGGCGTAACCGTCAGCGCGGCGAAGGCCGGTGTCGCGACGGGCGACATCCGGTCGGCTAAGCAACTCCGCCATATGGGCGGCCAGGACTGCGTCGTCGGCAGGGTCGAAATAGAGGGCGGCGTCGGCGCAGACCTTGCGCGTGGCGGGGATGTCGGAAGCGATGACCGGACAGCCGAGTGTCATCGCCTCCAGCGGCGGGATGCCGAAGCCTTCATAGAGGCTGGAAAAGACGAGCGCCTGCGCGCCGCTGAGCAGGGCGGCGATCTCGGCGTCCGAGCGACGGCCGGCGAAGATCACGCGCGGGTCGGCCGGAAAGGCGGAACGGTCGAACACGGCGCCGGGCCGGTCGCCGATGAGGACCAGCCGAACGGCGGGATCTGCAAGGCGGGAAAGGGCGCGAATGGCGACGGCGAGGTTCTTGTTCGGCGTCAGGTTACCCAGGGCCACGAAATAGGGGCGGGTCGTCAGGCCGAGGCGTTCGATGACGGCCGGGTCCGGGGTGATGTTGCGAAGATGGTCGGCGCTGTTCGGGGCGACGGCGATGCTGGCGGGCGACAGGTTCAGGACCGAGGCCAACTCGCGCCGGGAGAACTCAGAGACGGTCGCCAGCCGCGCCCGGCGCGCCAGGATCCTGTTCAGGGCGCGGTGAAAGGCGGCGTAGCCTGTCCTGAAATGCTCAGGATGACGAAAGACGGCGGCGTCGTGGATGACGACGATCTGCCGCCGGTGCAGCACCGGACCCGAACCGCCTAACGACAGCAGCCGGCCGTGGCGCGCGGTCCAGGCCAGGGCATTCTGTTCCCACAGATGGCCGCCGGCGCGCCCGATCGTGCGGATCGGGATGTGGAGCAGGTTTAGGTTCTCGGCGCCCGGGGGCGTCAGCAGGACGTACCGGTCGGCGGCGCCGGGGCGCTGGTCCAAGGCACGGACGATCTGACGCGCATAGCGCTGAACCCCGCTCATCGGCTGGGTCAGGAAGCGGCCATTGATGAAGACGGGGTCAGCCACCTAGGCGTCGGCGAGCGAAGGCGTCGCGGTAGATCCGGACCGTCTGGTCGGCCATGCGTGAGGCGGACAGCAGGCCCGGCGCGATCGGCAGGGGCACGACACGGCTGGCCAGCGCGGCGTGCATCGCCTCGGCCAGATGATCGGGCGAGGCGTCGACGGGCAGGCGGTCGATGCGCGCGCCGGCCTGGATCAGACGCCCGATCCCGCCGACGTCGGTGCAGACGATCGGCAGGCCCAAGGCGGCCGCCTCGATCATGGCGTAGGAATCGGCCTCGTAACGGCTGGTCATGGCGAACAGATCGAAGCCCGCCATCAGCGGCCCGGCGTCGCGTGAACCCAGCAGACATAGGGCGTCGCCGCCGGCGGTCCTGACCGCCGAGGCCAGATCGCCATCGCCGATCATCACGCCGGTGATACGCGGATCGATGGCGTTCGCCCGGCGGACGGCGTGGGCGAACCGGATCGGGTCTTTCTGAGCGCAAAGCCGGCCGACGAAGCCGATGACCAGAGCGTCCTCGGGAACGCCAAGGGCCTGGCGGGCGGCGAGACGATCGTTGGCGGGCGGCGCGGCCAGGCCGTTGGGGACGACGTGCAAGCGGTGTCCGCCGAGCCCCCAACGACGGGCGACGACGGCCTCTTCCTCAGAGACGGCGATGACGGCGTCGCCGGACCGGGCCAAAAGCGCCTCGGCCGCGCCTGCAACGATCGTCGTCAGGTTGGCCGGGTCCATCATCGGCAGAGCGTGAGGGGTGTAGATTTTGGCGGCGCCGGGCGCGTGGGCGAGGCGGACCAGGGCGCCGGCCTTGGCGCTGTGGCCGTGAACGATCTCGAACGGGCCGAGGCGGGCGATCAGGCGATTCAGGGTGTGAAGGGCGGCGACGTCCCACGGTCCGACGCTGCGTCGCATCGGCACACGTTCATCGGCGTGGAGGGGAAGGGCCGCGACCGCGGCCTCGAACCAGGACTCGGCGCGGCGCGGCGACCAGATCAGGGACACCTGATGGCCGCTTCCGATCAGGGCGCGGGCCAGATCGACCACGTGACGCCCCGAGCCGCCGCCGGACGGCTCGATGACCAGAAGAATGCGCAATGTCGTCCCCCGACGATGGCTCAGCGTTGCAACTGAAAGCCATCATCGAGAAACGTCAAGATTGTGTGCTTAGTTCACCGTAGCCTTGACGATCTTGCCGGGGCTGCGCGGCGGCTCGCCCTTGGGCAGGGCGTCAACGTGTTCCATGCCCGATTCGACCTGGCCCCAGACGGTGTACTGGCGGTCCAGGAAGGTGGCGTCGTCGAAGACGATGAAGAACTGCGAGTTGGCGCTGTTGGGGTCCGAGGTGCGGGCCATCGAGCAGACGCCGCGCACGTGCGGCTCGGCCGAGAACTCGGCCTTCAGGTTCGGCTTCTTGGAGCCCGAGGTGCCGGTGCCGGTCGGATCGCCGCCCTGGGCCATGAAGCCCGGGATCACGCGGTGGAAGACCACGCCGTCGTAGAAGCCTTCCTTGGCCAGTTCGGTGATGCGTTCGACGTGGCCTGGGGCGAGGTCGGGGCGCAGCTTGATGACCACGTCGCGGGCTTCGCCGTCGCCGGTGTCCAGGGTGAAGGTCAGGGTGTCGGCCATGTCGGTCGTCCTCTTTGGGTTGATTTGAGGCGGGACATAGCCCGCAACGCCGGTCGGGGCTATGTGGGAACGATGAGCGAAGACGAAAAGCCCCAGGAACGCCGCCGGATGGTCAGACCGCCCACCGGCGGGACCGCCGCCGGACGCGGCATGGGCACGAAGATGAAGACGGCCGACACCAAGTCGATGTCGAGCCAGCAATGGATCAAACGCCAACTGTCGGACAAATGGTCCGAAAAGGCGCGGGCCGAGGGCTGGCGCTCGCGCGCGGCCTTCAAGCTGATCGAGATCGACGACAGGTTCCGTCTGATCAAGCGCGGGTCAAAGGTCATCGACCTGGGCGCGGCGCCGGGCGGCTGGGTTCAGGTGGCCTTGAACCGGGGTGCGGGCGCGGTGGCGGGCGTGGACCTGCTGATGATCGCGCCGATCCCGGGCGCGACCCTGCTTCAGGCCGATTTCACCCATCCGGGCGTGGATCAGCAGTTGATCGACGCCATCGGCGGGGCGCCGGACCTGGTGCTGTCGGACATGGCGCACAATACGGTCGGGCATCGCCAGACGGACCATTTGAAGATCATCGCCCTGATCGAGATCGCCGCCGACTTCGCCATCCGCACGCTGCGGCCCGGCGGAAACTTCGTCTCCAAGAACTTCCAGGGCGGAGACGCCGGCGGGGTTCTGGCGCGGCTGCGCGAGGAGTTCGAGACGGTGAAATACGTCAAGCCGGCGTCGAGCCGGAAAGACAGCGCCGAGGTGTTTCTGGTGGCGCTGAACAAGCGCTGACGCGTCAGGCGGCGGCTGCGCTCGCGCGGGCTCGACGGTCCTCCATGCGGGACCAGATGCGGTCGTGCAGGGTGAAGAAGAGCGTCTGCACTAGAGGCTCGACCATGCCGATGGTCAGCGCCGTCCGGATGTCGTTGGTCAGGGCGTAGGCGACGGCGACCGCCACGGCGAAGTGCATAACGCCATAGGTGACGGTCTTCAGCGCGATCTGTTTGAACGACCGGGGCAGGGCGTGGCTGTGGCCGCGATGGGCGTCATGCGAGCGGCGCTGTTCCTCGGGCGACATGATGTCGAGGCGGGCGGTGAAGGCCTCTGTCGCCTCTTCGATATTGGAGGCCATGCGACGGCGCTCGACCTTGTGCCAGACGCGGTCGTGGACGGTGTAGGCGATGGTCTGAAAGATCGGCTCGACCATGCCGACGGCCAGGGCGACGCGCCAGTCGCGGGTGATGGCGAGGGCGACCAGGATGGCGACGATCAGGTGCATGACGCCATAGCTGGCGATCTTCAGAGCCAGTTTGCGCGCGGTGCTGAGGATGACGCCGACCATGCGGAGAGAATGGTGAGCGGCCCTGCGGGTTGCAAAGCAATAAAATCTATCGGGCCTATAACCGCAATCGGCCTTGCCCCCGACCCCCGCATCCCGTTATACGCGGCCCGCAAAACGGAGACTCCCTATGGAGATACGCGAAGGACTGACCTTCGACGATGTTTTGCTGGAACCCGGCGCATCCGAGTTCATGCCGGCGATGGTCGATGTCTCGACCCAGCTGACGCGCGACATCAAACTGAACATCCCGCTGCTGTCGTCCGCCATGGACACGGTGACGGAAAGCCGCCTGGCGATCGCCATGGCCCAGTCCGGCGGTCTGGGCGTTCTGCACCGCAATATGACCATCGAGGAGCAGGCCGACGAGGTCCGCGCCGTCAAACGCTATGAGAGCGGGATGGTGGTCAATCCGGTGACGGTCGGCCCGCAGACGACTCTGGGCGAAGTGCGCGAGATCGTGGCGCGCAAGAAGATCACCGGCTTCCCCGTCGTGGACCCGGCGACGGGCAGGCTGGTCGGCATGCTGACCCACCGCGACATGCGCTTCGAGAGCGACCTGAACGTCACCGCCGCCGCGCTGATGACCACGGGCGACCTGATCACGGTGCGCGAAGGCGCCAGCCGCGACGAGGCGCGTGAGTTGCTGAAGACCCGCAAGATCGAACGCGTCATCGTGGTGGACGAGGATTATCGGGCCGTCGGCCTGATCACCATGAAGGACATCGAGAAGGCCCAGGCCTTCCCCAACGCCGCCAAGGACGAGCAGGGCCGCCTGCTGGTCGGCGCAGCCTCCACCGTCGGCGACGCCGGATACGAACGCGCGATGGCGCTGGCCGAAGCGGGTTGCGACGTGGTGGTGATCGACACCGCGCACGGTCACTCGGCCTCGGTCGCCCAGGTGGTCGAGCGGATCAAGCGCGAGAACAACCGTCTGCAGATCATCGCCGGCAATGTCGCCACCTATGATGCGACGCGGGCCCTGATCGACGCAGGCGCGGATGCGGTGAAGGTGGGCATCGGTCCCGGCTCTATCTGCACCACGCGCATCGTCGCCGGCGTTGGCGTGCCGCAGCTGACGGCGGTGATGGACTCCGCGCGGGCGGCCAAGGGCACGGGCGCCTCGGTCATCGCCGACGGCGGCATCAAATATTCGGGCGACCTGGCCAAGGCCATCGCGGCGGGCGCCAACGTGGCCATGATGGGTTCGATGTTCGCCGGCACCGACGAAAGCCCCGGCGAGGTCTTCCTGTACCAGGGCCGCAGCTACAAGTCGTATCGCGGCATGGGCTCGGTCGGGGCCATGGCGCGCGGCTCGGCGGATCGGTATTTCCAAAAGGAAGTCTCGTCCGAGAAGCTGGTGCCCGAGGGCATCGAGGGCCAGACGCCGTACAAGGGGCCGATCAGCCCGGTCCTGCACCAGATGGTCGGCGGGCTTCGCGCCTCCATGGGCTATGTCGGCGCCGGCACGATCCCGGAGTTCCAGGAACGCGCCCGCTTCGTGCGCATCACCGGCGCGGGTCTGCGTGAAAGCCACGTCCACGACGTGATGATCACGCGTGAAGCGCCCAACTATCGGCAGGGGTAGGCGACCATGACGACCGAACTCACCTATCTGGCGCTGACGCTGATCCTGGCCTTGGTTCAGATCTTCCTGCCCGCCGGGGCGCGGACGGCCGAGTTCGGCTCGAAATGGAATGCGGGTCCGCGCGACGAGACGCCGGAGGCGAAGAAGCCGCTGACCGGCCGTCTCGAACGCGCCCAGGCCAATCTGTACGAAACCCTGCCGCTGTTCATCGGCGCGGTGCTGATCGCCCATGTCATCGGCGCGTCCAGCGCCCTGACGGTGTGGGGCGCGGCGCTCTATTTCTGGGGGCGGGTGGTCTATGTGCCGCTCTACGCCTTCGGCGTTCCCTATATCCGGTCGCTGGTCTGGGTGGTCTCGCTTGCGGGACTGGTCATGGTCCTGGCGTCCCTGTTCTTCGTTTGAAAGCCTGAATTGACCCCAGCCGCTCGCCTCGCCGCCGCCGCCTCCGTCCTGGACTCCATCGCCCAGGGCCGCCAACCGGCCGAGGCCGTCATGAAGGCTTGGGGCACGGCCAACCGCTACGCCGGGTCCAAGGACCGGCGCGCCATCGCCGACCGGGTCTATAAGGTGCTGCGCGCGCGCGGCCGCCTGTCGTGGATCATGGGCGGGCGGGAAGACGGTCGGGCCCTGGTCATCGGTTCGCTGCACGCCATCGACGGGCTTTCGTTGGAAGAGATCGAGGCCCTGCATTCGGGCGACGGCTATGGTCCGCGCCCGCTGTCGAAACAGGAGCGCAGCCGCATCACGGCGGGGCAGGGCGAACTGCCGGGCTGGGTCGCCGCCGGCCTGCCTGAGTTCGTGGTCGAGGATTTCAAGGCGACCTTCGGCGATCGTTGGGCCGAGGAAGCCCACGCCCTGATGGCGCCGCGCGCGCCGATCGACCTGCGCGTCAATGATACAGCCGCCACGGTCGATGAGGTCGAGGCCGAACTGAAAGTTGCCGGTCTTGATGTTTCGCGGACGCCCTGGTCGGCCGTCGGCCTGCGCATGCCGTCGGAACCGCCGCCCAACATCCAGGCGCTGGAAGGCTTCAAGGCCGGCCGGTTCGAAATCCAGGACGAAGGCAGCCAAGTCGTTTGCTGGCTGGCGGGCGCCGCACCCGGCATGACGGTGGTGGATTACTGCGCCGGCGGCGGCGGCAAAACGCTGGGTCTGGCCCAGGCGATGAAGGGGCAGGGTAAGCTGGTCGCCTCGGACGTCGTCAACAAGCGGCTGGAGAACATTCGTCCTCGCCTGCAGCGCGCGGGCGTCGAGGCGGAGCTGGTCCTGATCGGTCAGAACGGCGGCGGCCTGGAAGACCTGAACGGCCAGGCCGATCTGGTCTTCGTCGATGCGCCCTGTTCGGGGTCCGGCACCTGGCGTCGTCGTCCCGAGGACGCTTGGCGTCTGACCGCCGAAGAGGTCGAAAAGCTGCACGGCCTTCAGGTGCGTATTTTGAGCCAGGCGACCAAGCTGGTGAAGCCGGGCGGCCGTCTGGTCTATGTCACCTGTTCGATGCTGGCGCGCGAAAACGAGGCCAGCGTGGACGCCTTCGAGGCCGCCAATCCGGACTTCCGCCCCGTCGCCGTCGCCGATGTCCTGTCGGCGCCGCAACTGAGCCAGGCGGCGCAGGCGAAGTTCGCCGAGCTGGCGTCCGGGGCGCGCCTGCGCCTGTCGCCGGCGTCGGCCGACACCGACGGCTTCTTCGCCGCCGTCTACGAGCGCGCGGCATGAAGCTGGCGCGGCATGGCGAGGTCTCGCTGCTCTATGTCATGGCCGCGCCTGCTGAATACGGCCCGCACCTTCAGGCCCGGATCGCGCCGCTGATGACCGGCGTCGGTCCGGTCGAGGCCGCTGTGAGCCTGAGCGCAGCCCTGGCGCGGCTGGAGGCGGCGGGCGATCGGCCGGATCTGATCGTATCGCTGGGCTCGTGCGGATCGCAGGTGCTGGATCATGCGGCGGTCTATCAGGCCTCGTCTGTCGCCTATCGCGACATGGACGCCAGCCCGCTTGGTTTTCCGAAGGGCGTGACCCCCTTGCTGGACCAGCCCGCCGTCCTGCCTTTGCCGTGCCCGATCCCCGGTGTGCCGACGGCGACCCTGTCGACCGGAGCGAACGTCGTGTCCGGAGCCGCCTATGACGCCATCGACGCCGAGATGGTGGACATGGAGACCTGGGCCCTGGTCCGCGCCGCCCAGACCTTCGGTGTGCCTCTGATCGCCTTACGCGGCGTGTCGGACGGTCGCGCCGAGTTAAAGGCTTTGGAGGACTGGACCTCGACCCTGCATCATGTGGACGAGAACCTGGCCGCCGCCCTGGATCGCTTGATCGCCGTGCTGGAGGCCGACGGACCCGCCGCTCTTGAGCTTCCCGCCCTTGAAATATCGGCCCCGCCCGGCCAAGACCCCGCCCAACTTCCTGCCCCGGATTCCATCACGCCATGACCACGCCGCAAGACCACCAAAAGGTCCTCATCGTCGACTTCGGAAGCCAGGTGACGCAGCTGATCGCGCGCCGCCTTCGCGAGGCCAGCGTCTATTGCGAGATCCATCCGTTCCAGAAGGCGGAAGGCGCTCTGACGGCCATGAACCCGGCGGCCATCATCCTGTCGGGCGGTCCGGAGAGTGTGCATGAAGAGGGCAGTCCCCGCGCGCCGCAGGGCGTGTTCGAGGCCGGCGTGCCGGTGCTGGGCATCTGTTACGGCGAGATGACGATGTGCGAGCAGCTGGGCGGCAAGGTCGAGGGCGGCCACACGCGCGAGTTCGGCCGCGCCGAGATCACGGTTCAGAAGACGTCGCCCCTGCTGGCCGACCTGGCCCCTGTCGGCGAGAACGAAGAGGTCTGGATGAGCCACGGCGACAAGATCGTGGCCATCCCCCAAGGCTTTGACGTGGTTGCCTCGTCCGAGGGGTCACCCTATGCGGTGATCGCCGACGAGGCCCGTCGCTTCTACGGTGTGCAGTTCCACCCCGAGGTGATGCACACCCCGCGCGGCCATCAGATGCTGAAGAACTTCACCCACGGGATCGCGGGCTTGAAGGGCGACTGGACCATGGCCGCTTATCGCGACGAGAAGATCGCCCAGATCCGCGAACAGGTCGGTGACGCCAAGGTGATCTGCGGCCTGTCCGGCGGCGTCGACTCCTCGGTCGCCGCCGTTCTGATCCATGAGGCTATCGGGGATCAGCTGACCTGCGTCTTCGTCGATACCGGCCTGTTGAGGAAGGACGAAGCGAAACAGGTCACGACCCTGTTCCGCGAGCACTACAATATCCCTCTGGTGCACGTTGATGCATCGAAGGAATTCCTGGGCGAACTGGCCGGGATTTCCGACCCCGAAACCAAGCGCAAGACCATCGGCCGTCTGTTCATCGAGGTGTTCGATCGCGAATCCGCCAAGATCGAGGGCGCCGAATTCCTGGCCCAGGGCACCCTCTATCCGGACGTGATCGAGAGCGTCTCCTCGTCCAGCGGCAAGGCCCATGTCATCAAGAGCCATCACAATGTCGGCGGCCTGCCCGACTATATGAAGTTGAAACTGGTCGAGCCTCTGCGCGAGCTGTTCAAGGACGAGGTCCGGGCGCTGGGCCGCGAACTGGGGCTCAGCGACGCCTTCGTCGGGCGCCACCCGTTCCCCGGACCGGGCCTGGCCATCCGCATCCCCGGCGAGATTACGCCGGACGCCGTCGAGACCCTGCAACAAGCCGACGCCATCTATCTGGACGAGATCCGCAAGGCGGGTCTCTACGACAAGATCTGGCAGGCCTTCGCCGTCCTGCTGCCGGTCAAGACCGTCGGCGTCATGGGCGACGCCCGCACCTATGAAAAGGTCCTGGCCCTGCGCGCCGTCTCCTCCACCGATGGCATGACCGCCGACTTCTACCAGTTCCCCTGGGACGTCCTCTCCAAGACCGCCACCCGCATCATCAACGAGGTCCGCGGCGTCAACCGCGTCGTCTACGACGTGACATCGAAGCCGCCCGGGACGATCGAGTGGGAATAAGCATTCTTGAAGACCTCTGCCTTGGCTGCCTAGGCGGGGCTGTTCGATGATCGGTTTTGAGTTTCGCTATTTAACTGTGGCAGCGCTCGCCCGATTTGTTGATCGGGCAGGCCGTCAGAACAGACTGACCGGAAAACCGATCAACCCTGATGACTGCAGGTGCTCGATGCCTTCCATAACGGGGATGGCGGCGAGGAAGACCAGGCCGTCGCGCAGGGTGCGGACGAAGAAGGCGGGACGGATGGTCAGTTCCTCGGCGTCGCGCCAGCGGGCGGGATTGGGCAGGAAGCGCGGCGTGCGGGCGCAGTAGGCGGCATAGGGCGCGCCGAAATGTTCGGCCAGCCAAGCCTCTTCGCGACCGACCGTGCGCAGAAAGACCAGGAAGGTCGCCACGGCGAAGATCGCGCCGATGGTCACGCTGCCGGTCTGGGCGCCGACGCCGAAGGCGCCGATGAAGCTGAAGACATAGAGCGGGTTGCGCGTCATGGAATAGGGGCCGCGATCAACGATCTCGGCCTTCTTGCGTCCGCCGATATAGAGCGAGCACCAGGCGCGGCCGACGATGGCGACGATGATCGCGGCCAGGCCCAAGCCCTCGACGCCTTCATGCCATTCGCCGTCGAGGGCGGCGACCGAGCGAACGCTGGCGGTCAGGACGATGAGGGCTAGCAGAACCAGGCCGGCGAACCATTTGCGACGGCGTTGAACGACGTCGAGCGACAGGGCGGGGGGAACAGGGCTCATGATGGATCTGTTCAGTGATGCTGCTGGGCGCGGACGAGCAGGGCGCGGGCCTCGGCCTTGCGACCACGGTCGGCGACGGCGCGGCCTGGGCGGGCAGGGGCGTCGATGGCCTTTTGCAGATAACGGGCGGCGCCATTCCAGTCGTGTTCGCGCACCAGCAGATCGCCCATGAAGAAGTTGGCGTCGACGTCGTTGGGCGCCATGGCCAGACCGCGCTGGAGGTAGTCGCGGGCGCGCTGGCGGTTGCCGAAACCGATCGGGGCGCCCGGGACCTGGGCGTAGAGCGAACCGAGGCTGACATAGATCGAGCCGTTCAGCGCGCGCGGATTGATCCGCTCGGCCTGTTCCAGTTCGGTGCGCGCCTCACGCACCAGACCCAGCGCGCCGATGCCGCCCTTCAATCCCGCTTCCGAAGCGGTGATGATGGCGTCCCAGACCAGAGGTTCGGCGCGGTTGGGGCATTGGGTTACGACGGCGTCGGCCTGGGTGTTCAGCCGCGCCATTTCCGCCATTCTAACGCCTTGCGGGACCTCGAAATTCACATGGTCCCACGACTGCTGGAGACCGCGCGCGCGGTCGTCGCAGGCGTCGGCGTGGGCGACGGAGGCGACCGTCAGGGGGGCGGCCATCAGGGCCAGGGCGAACAGGGCGGTCTTCATGGCGTGTCTCTCCTTTTGTTCTGTGGTTCAGCCGGCGAACAGGGCGCGGGCCTTCAGGTCGTTTGATTTCAGGGCGCCGTCGATCAGGCCGGGCGCCAGGGCGTTAAGGCGGACGAACAGGCTTTCGGGGAAGCCGAGATAGACGTCGCGGCGATCGTTGCGGATGGCGGCGACGATGCGGTCGGCGATCGGGTCGGGATCGTCGACAGCCATGCCGGTCAGGCGCGCATACTCGTCGACCTTGGCGGAGTTGAACGGCGTTGCGACCGCGCGGGGCGCGACATAGGTGACACCGACCCCCGTGCCGGCCAGTTCGCGGCGCAGCGATTGGCTGAGCGCCCGCATCCCGGCCTTGGCGCTGGAATAGCTGGCGAAGTGCGCGAAGTTGATCGAGCCGAAAATGGAGCCGACGTAGGCGATCTGGCCGTGTTTGCGCGCCTTCATGCCGGGCAGGACGGCTTGGGCCAGACGCGCCGGCGCGACCAGATTGACCATATAGGTCGCGAGCAGGTGCTCGGGCGTCTGCTGTTCCAGCGGGCCGAAATGCTGGATGCCAGCGATATTGATCAGAATGTCCCAGGCGCGGCCGCCGGCCTGTTCAGCGACCCGGTCGAGGCCCTGCGGGGTCGATAGATCGCCCACCAGGGTGTGATGGCCCGTCACCGGCGCACGGGCGACGATCGTGACCCGACCGCCCTCGCTCTCAATCCGCTCGACCACACGGCGCCCCAAGGCGCCGGAGCCGCCGGTGACCAGGATGTTGCGATCCTCAAACTGCATCGACCGTCTCCCGCGCTGCGATGTGGGGGATGGAGGCGAAGACCCCGCCGAACAGGCCGAACATCACCTTGGCCATGTGGACGATGGCGGCGCGGTCGTCGGCGTCCGACACCCCGTCCAGCAGTTGCTTGAGGAACAGGATATGATCCTGATCCAGAGCCCCGTGGGAAATCAGATAGGTGAAGGCGGCGGGCGGCAGGCCCAGGCTTTGCTGCACGGCCTCGGCGCCGACGCTGGCCAGTTGGATGCTGGTGCCTTCCAGCACATAGACCATGCCGAAGAAGGCCATCGGATTGACGCGCTGGATGGTATCATAGGCATAGGCCACCATCAGTTCGGTCGCGACGTTCGGGCCGTCCTGCACGGTCTGATCGGGGTCGCCGCCGGCGGCGCGGATGTCGTTAAGGATCCACTGCTCATGGCCGGTTTCCTCGGCGATATAGTCGTCGAGCGCGGCCTTGAAGACGGCGTGGTCATTGTCCAGCCGCGACCGGGCGGCCTGCATCAACGGCACGGTGTGGCGGACGTGGTGATAGGCCTGGGCCAGATAGGCGACGTAGGTTTCGCGGCTGATGCGGCCGGCCAGACCGTCCCTGATCTGGGGGATGGCGGCGAAGGCGGCCCGCTCGGTTGCGGTCGCGGCGACCAGGGTTTCAAAAAATGACATGCGAACTCTCAGGCGGCTTGCGAGGGGGAGGGGGCGTAGGTGCGCAGCAGGGTCTCGCGACGGGGACGACCGTTGGCCGTGACCTGACCGGCGGCGGGATCGAAGGGCGGCACCAGACGCCAGTCGCCGATGCGGGCGTAGTCGGGCAGGCGGGCGTTGGCGCGCGCGACGGCGGCCTCGATCTGGGCCGGTTCGGCGCCGGGCATCGCCACGATCAGGGCCGACAACGCCGCCTGCCCCTCGCCCATCGCCATGGCCTGAAGGATCTGGGGCTCGGCCAGAAGCTCGCTCTCGACCCATTCAGGCGCGACGTTGCGCCCGAAGGCGGTGATCAGGGTGTTGGCCTTGCGGCCTTCGATGCTGAGCCGTCCGTCGGCGTCGAAGCGGCCGATATCGCCTGTGTGCAGACGCTCCGGCGCGGGCGCCTGGCCGACGTAGCCAAGGAAGGGATGGGGCGAGACCAGGATTTCGCCGTCGTCGGCCAGATGGACTTCAAGGTGAGGCAGGGGCCGGCCGACCGTGCCGGGGCGGGCGTCGTCCGGACTGTTGAGCGCCACGACCGAGGCGCATTCACTGAGGCCATAGCCCTCGACCACGGGCAGGCCGGCGTTGGCGGCGGCCTCCAGCAGGACCGGGGAGACGCGTGCGCCGCCGACCGCGATCATCTCCAGCCGATGATCCAGCCGCATCGCGCCCTGGGCGGCGATCAGGCCGCGCAGCAGTTCGGGAACCAGGATCAGGGTCGTGGCGCCGGTCTGGACAACGGTGGTCAGCAGGCGCGCAAAGTCGGGGCGGAAGGCCTGGCCCATCCCGGCCTCGGCTAGGCTGGCGGCGTGATAGCGGCCGCCGGCCAGAAGCGTCGCATAGAGGCCGGCGACATTCTCCAGCAGCACCGCCAGCGGCAGCACCGGCAGATGCAGCCCGGCGCGATCCCGGCCCAGGACCTGAACCAGAGAGGCGGCGACCGCCTCCATCTGATCCTGCGATAGGCAGACGCCCTTGGGCGCGCCGGTCGAGCCGGAGGTGTAGGTGATCTTGGCCGTGCCGGGATGCAGATCGCGCACCGGCAGCCCTGTCGGCGTCAGCCGGATGGGCGCGCCGCCCGCCGTCATTTCGCCCGGTGCGCCCGGCACGATCAGCAGCCCCGCGCCGGCATCGGCCAGGGCGTGATCGCGTTGTGCGGTCGTGAAGAAGGGCGGGATCGGCACGCTCGGCCGCTGGGCGAGGATCAACGCCAGATCGACGACGACCCAGGCCGGCCCATTATCGAGCAGGACCCCGACGGGAGACCGGTCGTCGGCCAGGACGGCCGCCAGTTGCCCGACCTGCGCCAGAAGTTCGGCCGCGGTCAGCGAACCTTCGGCCCATTGGATCACTACATCATCGGGCGTGGTGCGGGCGCGACGCGACAGGGCGTCCAGAACGGCGCTCATGAGCGATCCTCGTAGTGCAGGCGGGTGCGGACGGCCCGTCCGACCGGCGCCGTTTCGGAGAAGTGATCCAGCGGCGCGGTCGCCGCGTCGATCGAGCCGGCCAGCACCACCGGATCGGTCTGATAGTAGGCGCCCCAGCTGCCGCCGCCGTCGTCCAGGCGGCGCGGATCGGCGCGCGCGAGCTGGAGCGCGCCCAGGCCGGCTTTGTGGAAGATGCGGCGCAGTTCGTCGGTCGCGGTGGCGACGGCGAACCTCAGACCTTCGGACTGCAGATGATGGGCCATGGCGGCGAACAGGAAGACGGTCGCGCCCTGTCCGCTGGAGGCCAGGCTGCCGATCTCGACCACCTGCGCGCGGTCGATGACGGCGCCGATGGCCTGGCTCAGCACAGTCTCGACGGAGCCGTCCAGATACTGCTCCAGATACAGAGGCGCCTCGGCGGCGTGTCGGAAGCCGACGGCGGCGTAGATGACGCCCGCCTCGTCCTGAACACTCATCAGAGTCGGGAAATGGGCCTGGATCTGGCCGCCATAGGCTTCGGCATAGGCCGCCTCGATGAACTGCTCCACGCGGCGACGTTCGCCTCGGCACGGATCGTCGAACCGAATGATGCGCGACGACAGCGTGCGGCGGGCGCGCGGCCGAACCGGATCGGCGTCGTCGGGCAGGCGGAGTGGAAACATGCGGGCCTCGGACCTGGGGACTTCGGGCCAGAGACGACGCGGTGCGGCGACCCCCACAAAAAAATCTTTCGCCGTCGCAATCGCGGTTGCCGCAAAGGGCGCAGCAACCCACGATGGGGTGGTGAACGCCTCTCCCGGTCCCCCTCAGCACGACCCGAGCCGACCGGCGCGGCAAGCCCTGGCGGACGCGTGGCTGGACAGCCGCCCGGCCCTGGTGCGCTTTCTGACGGCGCGCACGGGATCGTCGGCTGCGGCCGAAGATCTGGCGCAGGATGTCTGGGTGCGGCTGCAATCCATGACCGAGGAGGCCGCCGCCGAGGTTCGCCACCCGCAGGCCTTCCTCTATCGCATCGCCGCCAATCTGGCCCTGGATGCGTCCAAGGCGCAGCGTCGTGCGGGCGCGCGCGATCTGGAATGGCGGCGCGCTTCCGCTATCGATGACGTGGCCGAAGCTCAGGATGCGCCGTCGGCCGAGGATGCCGTCTGGGCGCGGCTGAAGCTGGAAAAGGTGGTCGCCGCGATCGACCGGATGCCGCCCAAGGCCGCCGAGGCCTTCCGTCTGCACAAGATGGCCGGGCTCAGCCAGGCCGAGGTCGCCGAACGGATGGGCGTCTCGCGCAGCGCGGTCGAAAAATACGTTTCCGCCTCGCTGAAGGAACTGCTGCTGCGGGTCGGTTGGCCATGACGACCGGATTTCGCCATTTTTCATTGAGGATGCGGCGCGACCGCGTCGTCTCTCCCCCAAAGCCCGCTCGGGCCCGGACCGGATCATGACCCAGGACGACGTCATCAAGGACGAGGAGATCGCCGCCCAGGCCGCCGCCTGGGTCGTGCGTCTGCGCGCCGATGACGTGACGATCGTGGACATCGACGCGGCCACGGCCTGGCTCGATCAAGACCCGGCTCATCGGCGCGCCTTCGACGAGGCCGAGGGGCTGTGGACCGCTTCGGACGACCTGTCCGACGTTCAGCCGGGGCCGGTCATCGACCTGTCGGCGCACCGCGAGCGGCGCAAGGGCTTGGGGCGGCGATGGATGGTGGCGGCCCCGGCGATGGCTGCGGCCGTCGCCGCGGCGATCTTCCTGGGTCCACTGCTGCAAACCGAGCCGACCGTGGTCTACAGCACCGCACCCGGCGAAACGCGGACGGTGACGCTGGACGACGGATCACGGCTTCAGATCAACGGCGGCTCGACACTGTCGGTGAAGATGGAGCGGGGACGGCGTCTGGTGCATATGGATCAGGCCGAGGCGACCTTCGACGTCGCGCATGACGCCGGCCGACCCTTCCTGATCAATGTCGGCGAAAGCCAGGTGCGCGTGGTCGGCACGGCCTTCAACATCCGCCGATCCGCCGATGACACCCAGGTGGCGGTGCTGCGGGGCGTCGTCGAGGTCAGCGACCTGAAACAGCCCGCGCGGCGGGTGCGTCTGACGGTCGGTCAGTCGGTGCAGCGCGACGACGCCGACGACCGGATGACCTTGGCCCCGGTCGATGTCCGCACCGCGGCCGCCTGGACCCAAGGGCGACGGGCCTATGACGATCGGCCTCTGCGAGAGATCGCCGCCGACCTCAGCCGCGCCTTCGCCACGCCGGTTTCTGTGGCGCCGAACGCGGCGAACCTGCGCTTCTCCGGCACGCTGGTGCTTGATGACGAAGCGGCGGTGATCGGCCGGCTGGAACGGTTCCTGCCGATCAAGGCCACTCGCGGGCCGCAAGGGGTTCGTCTAGAACGGCGCTGAACCTGCTTCGGACGTCGCCTTTTGGTACGAGCCTTCCTCTGCGCCCTGGTCGTCGTTTGCGGTGTGACCACGCCGTCGATCGGCATGGCCCAAGGGCGATCCTCGCTTCAGGTGTCGGTTTCGCCTCAGCCGTTGCGGACCGCCGTCCTCGACTTCGGTCTCCAGGCGGGCGTCAGCATCGACGCCGCCGGAAGCGAGCGGTGCGGCCCCACGCGCGGGGTGAGAGGCCGACTTTCCGTCGATGCGGCCTTGTCCAGATTGATGCTGGGCACACACTGCGTCGCGACACGCGTCGGCGACGGCGCCTACAGGATCGTGCGGGTCGCCGCTGCGCCGCCTGCCGTGGCGCGGACGATCTCGGCACCGCCCGCGCCCGTGACCCCGACGACGCTGGATGAAGTCGTGGTGACGGCGTCACGCACGGACAATCTGCTGCTGTCGCGCGCCCCCTACGGCCTGTCGTCGCTGGATGGGGTGACGCTGGAACGGGCCGGGGTCAGCGACCTTGACGGCGTCGCCGCGCGCGTCTCCGGCCTGACGGTCACCAATCTGGGGCCGGGGCGTGACAAGCTCTTCATTCGCGGCCTGGCGGACGGACCCGTTGCGGGACAGGCGCAAAGCCTGATCGGGCTCTATCTCGACGATGTGCGCCTGACCTATGACGCGCCCGACCCGGCGTTGCGTCTGGCCGACATCGAACGGGTCGAGGTTCTGCGCGGGCCGCAGGGGGCGTTGTACGGCGCCGGTTCGATGGGCGGCGTCGTCCAGATGGTCAGCCGCGCGCCGGACTTGGACGGCGTCTATGGGCGGGTGACGGCGGAGGGGGCGGTGACGGCCGGCGGCGCGCCGGGCGACGCCGTCGAGCTGATGATCAACGCCCCTATCCTGCGTGATCGCCTGGCGGTCCGGGTCGTCGGCTATGACGAGACGGTCGGGGGCTACGTCGATGATCAGGCCCTCGGACTGAGCAATACCGGCGGTATGCACCGGCAGGGGCTGAGGGCGGCGGCGTTGCTGCGTCTGACGCCCGGCTGGACCTTGAAGACGGGCTTCCTGGCCCAGACCATCGACGTCGACGACAGCCAGTACGCCAACCTGGGCGCCGACCAACCCTATGCGCGTCGTCGCAGCCTGACGGAGCCCAGCCGCAACGATTTCGACGGCGTCTGGGCCTCGGTGGACGGAGATTTCGGTTGGGCGCGGCTTCGGGCCTCGTCCAGCGTTCAGTCGCACGGCCTCGATGCGCGCTACGATGCGACGCCTGCGTCCGGACTGTTCGGACTGACGGGCGCAGCAGCGCTGGACCAGGCCGACGACCTGTCGGCTGCGGTGCATGAGGTGCGGTTGAACGGCGACTTCGGCGCACGGCTGAAGTGGAGCGCCGGGCTGTTCTTCTCGGAATACACCCACACCCGCACCGTTGCGATCTTGGACGGGCAAGGCGGGCCGGGGGTCTATCGACAACGCAGGCGCGACCATGTGGACGAGGCGGCTCTGTTCGGCGACGCCGCCTATGCGCTAAACGACAGCCTGAAGATCACGGCCGGCGCGCGCCTGTTCCGCATCGGGGTCGAGCATCGCAGCGAAACCGACGGCGATCCGACGCAGGTGTCTGGAGAAGACGCGCTGGTCGATATCACCCCGCGTCTGGTGATCGAATACGATCGCGGTCCTTTCGTCTTCTACGCCCTGGCGACCGAGGGCTATCGCGGGCCAGGCTTCAACGCCGGCGCCGTGCCAAATGGCGATCAGCAGCCCGCGCGACGCGTGAAGCCCGACGAGATCGTCGCCGGCGAGGCGGGCGCGCGCTTCACCCTGTTCGAAGGGCGACTGCGCGGGCGAAGCGCGATCTTCGTCGCCGATTGGCGCAACATCCAGTCGGACCGGTTCGACGCCCGGGGCCTGCCATTCACCGCCAATCTGGGCGACGGCCGCAATCGCGGCATCGAGGGCGAGGTCGAATGGCGCGACGGGCCGTGGACGCTGAACGCGCACGCCGTCGTCAATGATCCCGAGTTGACCCGACCCGATCCCGGTTTCGCGCTGGGGACCGACACGCGCCTGCCGGCGGTCGCCGATTTCAGCGTGCAGGGCGGCGTCGTGCATGAGGCGCATCTGGCGCATGCGACGGTGCGATCCGAGCTTCGTCTGGGCTATGTCGGCCCGACCGATATCGCCCTGTCGCCGACCTCCACCGGCGCGTCGGCCGGCTATCTGACCAGTTCGCTGGGCGTCGGCGTCGAGATCGATCGCTGGGCGATCAGGGCGTCGGCGGACAATCTGTTCAACCGCAGCGACGACACCTTCACCTTCGGCAATCCCTTCTACGCCTCGGGCGACATCAGCACGCCGCAACGACCGCTCACCGCCCGCCTGGCCCTGACCGCGCGGTTCTGATCAGGCGGCGATGTGGAACAGGCGGCCGACGCCTGCGGTGATGGCCATGGCGAGCGCGCCCCAGAAAACCACGCGAAGAACCGATCGCCCGATCGGCGCGCCGCCTGCGCGGGCGCCCAGGGCGCCCAGCACGGCCAGACCCGCCAGGGCGGAAGCCGCGACCCAAATCGCCAGCGTGCTCAATGGCGCGACGGCGGCGACGACCAGAGGGAGGGCGGCTCCGGCCGAGAAGGTGATCGCCGAGGTCAGCGCCGCCTGGATCGGCCGCGCGGTGGTGATCTCCGAAATACCCAACTCGTCGCGCGCGTGGGCGCCTAGCGCGTCATGCGCCATCATCTGGCGCGCCACCTCGGTCGCCAGATCCGGCGCGACGCCTCGCCCGACATAGATGCCGGCCAGTTCGCGCGTCTCGGCCTCGTGATCGCCGGCCAGTTCGACCGCCTCGCGCGCCAGATCGGCCTTTTCGGTGTCGGACTGCGAACTAACCGAGACATATTCGCCCGCCGCCATCGACATGGCGCCCGCCGCCAGTCCGGCGACGCCCGCGATCAGAATGCCGCCATGACCGGTCGCCGCCGCCGCGACGCCCACCACCAGACTGGCCGTCGACACCAGCCCGTCATTGGCCCCCAACACCGCCGCCCTGAGCCAGCCGATCCGATCGACCCGATGGGTTTCACTGTGAGCCACCATCTGTCCATTACCGTACCAACTGAGTTGCAACGCTCCACAAAGGCAGGAGATGAATCGGTTGCTTTAGGAGTAAATGGCCTCTGCCATATCCTTAAGGCGTGAAGTCGATGGTGCGTTCGAAGGGCGCATCGACCGGACGGCCGCGATCCATTATCGGCGTGACCTCGGCGCCGTTCATCAGGGCCAGGGCCGCTTCGCCAAAGCCCATGCCCGGACGGCTTTCCTCCAGCACGACACAATCGGTGACGTGACCCGACGCCAGGGCGGTGCAACGTAGCCGCACGCTGAAACGGTCGGTGCTCTCTGCCTTCGGCGCGACGGCCCGTTCGATGGCGGGTTGAGGCGCAGTGTAAAGAGCCGCGTCCTTGAGCAACGGTCCAGTCGGGGCACCCAACAGGGCCGTCATCAATGTCAGGCTGAAAGTCAGTGTCATGGCAGGCCTCGTTCGTCTTCTATTAAGATTTGAACGAGACCTCCGTTCCCCGAACTTTCAAAAACGCGCGGGTGTGTGCGGCGCACCACACTTCGATTTCTCTGCCGAAGTCAGAATGGCCTCAAGCTGGACTGTTGTTCTTGGCACAGGGTCTTCAGCCACGAACGCACGGTGCGCAGACGCGCGGTGTCGTGGACATCGCGGTGGGTGGCTAGCCAGAAGCGACGCTCGATCAGGATCGACGGCAGCACTCGCACCAGACCCTCGGCCAGGAAGCACGGCAGGACGCCGACGCCGCCCCCGGCGGCGATGATCTCCCGCTGCGCCCGGATCGAAGACGAGGCGACGTGGGGCGCGAGCCCCGGCTGGACCTCGTCAAGATAGCGCAACTCGGGTGCATAGATCAGATCGTCGATATAGCCGACGATGTCGAAGCGGCTCAGGTCGTCGACAGTCTTTGGAACGCCGTTGCGGTGAAGGTGATCGGGCGCGGCGTAGAGGGCCAGCTGATACGGCGTCAGCGGCTCGACGATCAGGCGTGCGGCGTGCGGCGCCGCCAAGGTGATCGCCATGTCGACCTCTCGGCGCGTCGGCGACAAGAAGCCGGAGGTGGCCGCCAATTCGATCCTTAGACCCGGATGGGCCAGACGCAGCGCGGGCAGGGCGGGGGCCATCAGCGTGACGCCAAACCCTTCGGACGCGCTGACGCGCACCACACCGGCGGGCGCGTCGGGCTGGGTCACGCGGCCGGCGGCCTCCATCGCGCTTTCGGCCTCCAGACCGATATCGAGCAGTTGGGCGCCGGCGGCGGTCAGCTGAAGCCCGGTGGTCGAGCGGACAACCAAGGTGGATTTCAGCGCGCTTTCCAGCCGGGCGACCCGACGCCCGACCGTAGCGGCGTCGACGCCCAACCGCTGCGCCGCGCCGCCCAGCGATCCCGCGCGCGCGGCCGCGATGAAGATGCGCAGATCGTCCCAGTCATACATGGTCGTCTAACTGTCTTGCAAAAACGCAGAATGCTGCCTGCAACTTTGCATTATCGACCGGCGCGCAGGGGTGATAGCCATAGCCGCAACAAAAGAACCAACAGGGACACCCAGGCCATGCGCGACATTCGCCACTTCATCGACGGTGCGGCTTTCGATGGCGCGTCCGGACGCTTCAGCGACGTGTTCAATCCCAACACCGGGGATGTGCAGGCCCGCGTCCAACTGGCGACGACCGGCGAGGTCGATCGTGCGGTCCAGGCGGCGCAGAACGCCTTTGACGGTTGGGCCTCGACCAATCCTCAACGTCGCGCCCGCGTCATGTTCGACTTCAAACGCCTGGTCGAGGCGCGGATGGACGAACTGGCCGAACTGCTGTCCAGCGAGCACGGCAAGGTCATCGCCGACTCCAAGGGCGACATTCAACGCGGCCTGGAAGTGATCGAGTTCGCCTGCGGCATCCCGCACGCGCTGAAGGGTGAATACACCCAAGGCGCCGGCCCCGGCATCGACGTCTATTCGATGCGCCAGCCGCTGGGCGTGGTGGCGGGCATCACCCCGTTCAACTTCCCGGCCATGATCCCGATGTGGATGTTCGGCGTCGCCATTGCGGTGGGCAACACCTTTGTGCTGAAGCCGTCCGAGCGCGATCCGTCGGTGCCGGTGCGTCTGGCCGAACTGATGCTGGAAGCCGGAGCGCCGAACGGCGTGCTGAACGTGGTGCACGGCGACAAGACGGCGGTGGACGCCATCCTGACCCATCCGTTGGTTCACGCCGTCAGCTTCGTCGGCTCATCCGACATCGCCCACTATGTCTATCAGACGGGCGCCGCCAACCATAAGCGCGTCCAAGCGATGGGCGGCGCCAAGAACCACGGCATCGTCCTGCCCGATGCCGACATGGATCAGGTAATCAAGGACCTGTCGGGCGCGGCCTACGGCTCGGCGGGCGAACGCTGCATGGCGCTGCCGGTCGTGGTGCCGGTCGGCAAGAAGACCGCCGACGAACTGCGCGAGCGGATGGTCGCCGAGATCCCCTCGATGCGGGTCGGCGTCTCGACCGACGCGGGCGCCCACTATGGTCCGGTCGTCACGGCTCAGCACCGCGAGCGTGTCGCGGGCTGGATCGAAAAGGGCGTGCAGGAAGGCGCCGAACTGGTCGTCGACGGCCGCGACTTCAGCCTGCAAGGTCACGAGAAGGGCTATTTCATCGGCCCGTCGCTGTTCGACCATGTGAAGCCCGAGATGTCGTCCTACCAGGAGGAAATCTTCGGTCCGGTGCTGCAGATCGTCCGCGCCGAGACGTTCGAGGAGGCGCTGTCCCTGCCGTCGAACCACCAATATGGCAACGGCGTCGCCATCTTTACCCAGAACGGCCGCGCGGCGCGGGATTTCGCCGCCCGGGTCAATGTCGGCATGGTTGGGATCAATGTGCCGATCCCGGTGCCGGTCGCCTACCATACCTTCGGCGGCTGGAAGCGTTCGGCCTTTGGCGACATCAACCAGCACGGCATGGAGGGCGTCCGCTTCTGGACCAAGACCAAGACCGTGACGGCCCGCTGGCCGGACTCGGCGCTGGAGCATTCGGACAGCTCGTTCGTCATCCCAACGATGCGCTGAGGCCGTGATGGATTTCGCTCTCAACGACGATCAGCGCGCCATTCAGGACGCCGCCCGCGCCTTCGCCGAGGCCGAGCTGGCGCCGCATTCGGCGCGCTGGGACGAGGACAAGCATTTCCCCGTCGCTGTGATGAAACAGGCTGCCGAAATGGGCTTCTGCGGCATCTATACGGCTGAGGAGCACGGCGGCATGGCCCTGGGCCGGGTCGAGGCGGCCGTGATTTTCGAAGAGCTGTCGCGCGGCGACGTGGCGACGGCGGCCTTCATCTCGATCCACAATATGGCGACGTGGATGATCGATCGGTTCGGGTCGGACGATCTGCGCGGCCGGTTCGTGCCGTCGCTGGTCGGGATGGAGAAGATCGCCTCCTACTGCCTGACCGAGCCGGGCTCGGGGTCGGATGCGGCGGCGCTGCGGACCACGGCCGTGCGCGACGGCGACCACTATGTGCTGAACGGCTCCAAGGCCTTCATCTCCGGCGCTGGCACGTCGGACGTCTATGTCGTCATGGTCCGTACGGGCGGCGAGGGTCCGAAGGGCGTCAGCGCGATCGTGGTCGAGGCGGGCACGCCCGGCCTGTCGTTCGGCGCGCAGGAAAAGAAGATGGGCTGGAACGCCCAGCCGACCGCCATTGTCCAGTTCGACGACTGTCGCGTGCCGGTCGCCAACCTGCTGGGCGAAGAGGGGGCGGGGTTCCGCTACGCCATGGCGGGTCTGGACGGCGGGCGCCTGAACATAGCCGCCTGTTCGCTGGGCGGGGCGCGGCTGGCGCTGGAGACGGCGCAGGATTACGTCGCCACCCGCAAACAGTTCGGCCGCCCGATCGGCGCGTTCCAGGCGCTGCAGTTCCGGCTGGCGGACATGGCCACGGACCTGGAGGCGGCGCGTCTGATGGTGCTGCGCGGCGCCTGGGCCATCGACACCGATCATCCCGAAAAGACCAAATGGTGCGCCATGGCCAAGCGTCTGGCCACGGACGCCTGTTTCCAGATCGCCGACGAGGCCCTGCAACTGCACGGCGGCTATGGCTATCTGAAGGACTATCCGCTGGAACGGATCGTGCGCGACCTGCGGGTCCACCGCATCCTTGAAGGCACCAACGAGATCATGCGGGTGATCATCGCGCGGGAGATGACCAAGTGAGCGACGCCGAGGTCGTCACCCGGATTGAAAATGGCGTCGGTCGCATCACTCTGAACCGACCCAAGGCGATCCATGCGCTGAACCGGGCGATGTGCGAGGCGATGACGGAGGCGCTGCTGGCCTGGCGTTCGAATCCCTCCGTCTCCTCCATACTTATAGACCACGCCGGCGAGCGGGGTTTTTGCGCGGGCGGCGACATTCGCATGATCGCCGAAAGCGGTGCGGGCGATGCGTCGGAGGCCAAGGCCTTCTTCCTGGCCGAGTACCGGTTGAACCACCTGATGTTCGACTATCCGAAGCCGATCATCGCCATCGTGGACGGCATCGTCATGGGCGGCGGGGTCGGCATTTCCGAGCCGGCCGACATTCGTGTGGCGACCGAGCGCACCACCTACGCCATGCCCGAGACCGGGATCGGCCTGTTCCCCGACGTTGGCGGCGGCTGGTTCCTGCCGCGCCTGCCGGGCCAGACCGGCGTCTGGCTGGCGCTGACAGGCGCGCGGCTGAAGGCGGCGGATACGGTGGCCCTGGGCATCCACACGCACTTCGTGCCCGCGGATCGCGTCTCCGCGCTGAAGGCCGATCTGATGGGCGAGGCCGCCGATCCGTCGTCGGTGGTGGCGCGCCACGCCGGGGACGCGGGGCCTGCGCCGCTGTCGGCCCACCGCGAGGCCATCGACCGGCTGTTCGCCTTCGACACGGTTGAGAAGATTTTCCAGGCGCTTGAGGCGGACGGCTCGGACTGGGCGCTGCAGCAGCTGGAAACCCTGAAGACCAAGTCGCCACAGTCGCTGAAGGTCTCGCTGCGCCAGATCCGCATGGGCGAAACGCTGAACAGCTTCGCCGACAATATGGCGATGGAATACGCCCTGGGCGGCCGCGTCGTGCGCACCCACGACTTCCAGGAAGGCGTGCGGGCCGTGATCGTGGACAAGGACAATGCGCCGAAATGGTCCCCGGCGGACCTGTCGGGCGTTACCGACGAGACGCTGGATGCGTTGTTCGCGCCGCTGCCGGACAATGAAAAATGGACGCCGCTGGCCTGATCACGTCCCCGCTTTCGCGGGGATGAGCGGACGATAAAAAGGGAGAGACACCATGACCAAGATCGCCTTCATCGGCCTGGGTAATATGGGCGGCGGCATGGCCGCGAACCAGGCCAAGGCGGGCCATGCGGTCGCCGCCTTCGACCTGTCGGCGCAGGCGCTGGAGCGGGCCGCGTCGGCGGGATGCGTTGCGGCCGGATCGGTCGCCGAGGCGGTCAAGGACGCCGAGGTGGTCATCACCATGCTGCCGGCCGGGCCGCATGTGCATAAGGTCTATTCCGAACAGATCATCGGCGCGGCGCCATCGACCGCCCTGCTGCTCGACTGTTCGACCATCGATGTGGAGACCGCGCGCAAGGTCGCCGGTCTTGCCAAATCGGCCGGCTACGCTTTTGCCGACGCGCCCGTGTCAGGCGGCACAGCGGCGGCGGATGCGGGCACGCTGGCCTTCATGGTCGGCTGCGACGAGGGCGACTTCGCCCGCGTCGAGGCGGCGCTGGAACCCATGAGCCGCATCACCATCCGCGCCGGCGATCATGGGGCGGGGCAGGCGGCCAAGATCTGCAACAACATGCTGCTCGGCATCTCCATGCTGGGCACCTGCGAAGCCATCGCCTTGGCGGAAAAGCTGGGTCTGGATCCCGAACGGTTCTTCGAGATCGCGTCCAAGTCGTCGGGTCAGTGCTGGAGCGTGACCAGCTACTATCCCTGGCCGGGTCCGGTGCCGACCGCGCCGTCCAACCGCGACTATCAGGGCGGGTTCGCCACGGCCATGATGTTGAAGGACCTCAAGCTGGCCCAGGACGCAGCGGCGAAATCCGGCGCCTCGACGCCGTTGGGCGCACAGGCCGAGGCGCTTTACGCCCTGTTCGACGGGATCGGGCACGGCGGCCGCGATTTCTCCGCCATGCTGCAGATGCTGCGCGGCAAGCTGGAAGAGCTTAACGCGGCATAGATTCGTCTTTCGCATTGTGATTGCGGCCCGTGCAGCTTCGGCGGTGCGGGCCTTTTCTTATGAGGCCACAGCCGCGACGCGGATCGTCGGCTGTTGGTGCGACCAAGGCGCGCGCCTGCCGCGTTCGCCTTGTTTCCTCCACCGATGAGCCTGTGAATAGCGCAGTCAAAGCAGCGACTTAGCTCATGTTGCCCGTTGGCACGGCTCTAGCAGAGATCGAAAATCGCCTGAAATGCGGCTGAACGGTGCTTGCGGCGCACATTGCTCCTGTGTCATGTAACCGCTTACATCGCTTATCGACGGATCTTCGAAAAGGGGCCGGGACGATAGGGAGCAGGGAGAGTTCGATTGGACATGGCCGCGCCTAGCGCTGCGTCTGCACGGCAGGAGGGCCAGCCCTTCGCCAAGGCCGCCACCATGCGCGACGTGGCTGAACGCGCCAATGTGTCGGTGGCTTCTGTCTCTCGTGTGTTGAACGGCTTGGCCGTGACCTCGGACGCGACGCGCCAGCGGGTGCTCGATGCGGTCGAGGACCTTCGCTATGTCCCGCACTTCGGCGCCCGCAGCCTGTCGACCAGCAAGAACGACACGATCGGCGTCATCCTGCCCGACCTGTTCGGCGAGTTCTTCTCCGAGCTGATACGGGGCATGGACCTGGCCGCCCGCGCCCACGGCAAGCATCTGATCGTCTCCAGTTCGCATGACGGCGCGGAGGACACCTTGGCGGCCGTGCGTTCGATGCGCGGGCGCGTGGACGGCATGATCGTGCTGTCGCCTCACCTGGGCGCGGCGAACCTGTCGTCAGAGTTCGCCGGTCGGATGCCAGTCCTTCTGATGAACGGCGGCGCGGCCGAGCCGGGCCGGGCGTCCATCATGATCGACAACCATGGCGGCGCCGTCGGCGCGGTCCAGCATCTGCGGTCCACCGGCCGCAAGCGCATCGCTCACATTCGCGGCGCCGCCGGCAACATCGAGGCGGACACGCGTGCGGCCGGATACACGGCGGCGCTCGAGGGCCATGACCCGATCGTCGTCGAGGGCGACTTCTCTCAGGCCTCGGGCCATCGCGCGGCGACCCAGCTTCTGGCCATGACAGAGCGGCCCGACGCCGTTTTCGCCGCCAATGACATGATGGCCGTCGGCGCCCTGTTGGCCTTCCAGGAGGCTGGCGTGCGCTGTCCTGAAGACATCGCCGTCGTCGGCTTCGATGACGTGCCTATCGCCGCCCTGATGCGGCCTGCGCTGACCACCATGCGCGTCAACATCGCGGAAATCGGCCGAAGGGGCGTCGAACGCCTGATCGGCCTGGTCCAGGCCGGCGCGACCGCCGACGCCACGGACACCGCTTGCGAAATCGTTCGGCCGATCCTGGTCGAACGCCAGTCCACCGCGGCGGCCTCGTCCGCCAGGTTCAACAAAGGGTAGGCCAGCCATGTTGCTGAAAACCGATCCCATCAGGAGGGGAGAGCTCAGGATGACCCAGTTCAATACGCGTAAGGCCGCTTTGGCCGCCGCATCGGCGCTTGCCATCAGCATGGCGGTGGTGGGCGGCGCGCAGGCGCAGGTCGCGACCTCGACGATCCGAGGCAGTGTGACGGATGGCGCGACGGTCGAGGCCGGCGCCACCATCGTCGCCCGCAACGTCGCCTCCGGCTTCACCAGCCGCACCACAGCGAACGCGCAGGGTGGCTATACGCTGTCGGGCCTGCGTCCCGGCACCTATGAGATCACGGCGACGACGGCCGAAAATGAGACGGCGTCGGACACGGTCTCCATCGGCGTCGGCCAGGTCGGCAACCTGGATCTGGCCGTGGCAGGCGCAGCGGCCGGCGCGGCTGACGCCAATGCGGCCAACCTGGGCGACATCGTCGTGACCGGGCGTCGCTTGGTCGAGGTGCGCACGCCTGAGAACGCCACCAACGTCACGACCCAGCAAATCCAAACCCTGCCACAGATCAACCGCAACTTCCTAAACTTCGCGGCTCTGGCGCCGGGCGTACGGGTCGGAACCAACGAGTCCGAAGTTCAGATCACCGCCGGTGGTCAGCGGGCGGAATCCGTCAACGCCTTCATCGACGGCGCCAGCCTGAAGTCGAACATTATCGCCGGGGGCATCGTCGGTCAGGACGACAGCCGCGGCAATCCGTTCCCGCAGGCGGCCGTCCAGGAATTCCGCGTTGTCAGCCAGAACTTCAAGGCTGAATACGAGCAGGCCTCGTCAGCCATCATCACGGCCGTGACGCGCTCCGGCACCAACGAGTTCCACGGCGAAATCTTCGGCACTTATCGGGACCAAGATTTCATCAAGCAAGACGAGTTTTCGCGTGCGGCAGGCCGTGAAAAGCCCGCGCTCGAAGTTCAGCAATACGGCGCCGCTCTGGGCGGGCCGATCATTCAAGACAAGCTGCACTTCTTCGGCAGCTATGAGCACAAGCAAGAAAATCGCGCAGCTGCCGTGACGCTAGGCCGTCAGAACCCGGCCTATGTCGGTCAGTTCGGTCAATATATCGGCACCTTCGCCACGCCGTTCGAGGAAGACCTTTACTTCGGCAAACTGAGCTTCCAGCCGGCAGAGGGGCATCTCATTGATCTGAGCGTCACCTATCGAGACGAAGCAGATGTGACGGGCGTCGGCGGCGCAAACTCCATCGAACGCGCAAGCGGTCTGCAGCAGACGACCAAGAGCGCCAATTTGCGTTATCAATGGCAGGGCGACGGCTTCCTGAACGAGTTGGCAGTCGATTACCGCAATTATAATTACAACCCGACCGCTGTGAACTTCGACCAGATCGGCCGGAGCTATCGCATCTTCGAAAACGGCTATGATCCGTTCGGCGGCGTCTCCATCTTGAACATTGGTGGATCCGGCAGCCGTCAGGACATCAGCGACAACGCGCTGACCATCCGCAACGATCTGACGTTCAACGACATCCAGTTCAACGGTAATCACACGATCAAGCTGGGCGCCAAGGTCAGCCGCCAAGACTATGAGGTCGTCAAGGAGTTCGGCCGTAATCCCGAGTTCTTCTATGACCTAAACGGCACAGCCAGCGGCAATGCCGCCGTCCCGTATCGTGTTCAACTGGGCAACGAATTCCCTACGGTTGACCTGACCAACACCGTCATCGGCCTGTACGCGCAGGACGACTGGCAGATCACGGACAAGCTTGAACTGAATTTGGGTCTGCGCTGGGACTACGAGACCAACGCCGATAACAAGAAGTATGTCACGCCCGCTTCGGTGGTCGCAGGGCTCAACCAGTGGATCGCTTCCAACGATGGCGGCAAGCCTGCCGGCTATGCGCCGAGCTGGTTCAACATCAACGACTATATCTCGACCGGCGACAATCGTGACCCGTTCAAAAAGGCCTTCCAGCCTCGCATTGGCTTCTCGTATGATGTCTTCGGCGATCGCAGCACAGTTCTGTTCGGCGGCGCCGGTCGTTATTATGATCGCGTGCAGTTCAACTTCGCCTTCGACGAACTGGCCAAGCCTTTCGACTTCACGCAAAACGTCTTCTTCTCCACTACAGGGCGCCCGGCCGGCGTGGCGGACGGAAGCTCGGCGGATCCGATCCTGTGGAATGCGTCCTACGAGACCACGGCTGGACTTGACGCCATCCTGGCCAACATCCCGGCCAAAGGTGAAGCCTTCCTGCTCAAGAACGACTTCGAACCGCCCCGCACGGATCAGTTCAATCTGGGTGTACGTCAAAGGGTCGGCGATTGGCAGACCGAGTTCACCCTCGCTTACGGCAAGACCGAAAACGAGTTCACCTGGCAGTATTTGAACCGCTGCCGCGAACCAACGCGCGGCAATGACGGCAATGGTTTCGGCGACAACGGCGGCTTCTGCGGCCCGGGCGGCACGAACCCCTACCGCTCATATCTGGTGTCCGATCACAACAAGGAGCGGACGTTCAAGGCGCTCTACGTCAAGCTGGACAAGGGCTACACGCGTGAATCCGGTTGGGGCGTGAACATCGCCTATACGCTGTCCAAGGCGGAACAGAACGGCGGCAATGACAACTTCTGCTTCGACTGCTTCTCGGTGGCAAGCTCGCCGATGCGTTCGTCGGCAAACGACGAACGTCATCGTATCGTGGCCAACGGCATCGTTGATCTGCCGCTCGATTTCCAGCTGTCCGGCATTCTGACCTTGGGTTCCGGCACGCCCTTTGATGTGTTTGACGGACGGGGCGCCAACTTCGTTTATCGCCCTTATGGCGCCTATCCGGAGAAGGAGCAGTTCTTCCTGCCGAACGCCTTCGCCTATCGGAACCTCGATCTCCGTTTGACGAAGAACTTCGACGTGCCGGGCGCTGGTGAGCTGTCGGTCTATGTGGACGCCATCAACGTGTTCAACTTTAAGAACTACAATGGCTTTGACGGCGGCACGGGTTCGGCGACGAACCCGAACCCGAACTTTGGCCGCCCGAGTTCAGTGCTGTTCCCCACGCGGACGTTCCAGATCGGCGCCCGTTACTCCTTCTAAATCCTGAGCCTGGGCCGCCTCGTGCTTGTCGCGAGGCGGCCTTTCTTTTTCGATTGAGACCCAGTGAGCGTGCCCATGAATCGTCGAAACTTCCTGATGCGGACCACCACAGGCGCGGCGGCTCTGGCCGTTGGAATTCCGGTGATGGCGGCGGCGCAGCAGGCGGCGGCGACGGGGGCGATCAATGGGACGCAGAGACGGCCGATGCGGCTGGATCAGGAGATCGAGGAGCTTCAGGAGCGGACCTTCCGGTGGTTCGAGAAGGTCACGGATCGCAAGACCGGTCTGACGCCGGATCGCTGGCCGACGCCGTCCTTCTGTTCGGTGGCGGCGGTCGGCTTCGCCCTGACCTGCTGGCCGGTGGGCGTCGAGCGCGGCTGGATGAGCCGTGCCGAGGCGCGTGAGCGGACGCTGACGACTCTGCGCTTCTTCCATGACCTGCCGCAAGGCCCGGAGGCCAGCGGCACAGCGGGGTACAAGGGCTTCTTCTACCACTTCCTGGATATGGAGACGGGGCTTCGTTACCGGACCAACGAACTGTCCACGGTCGACACGGCGCTGTTGATCGGCGGCATGTTGTTCGCCGCCCGCTACTTCGACGGCCGTCATGCCGACGAGGCGGAAATCCGTCAGAAGGCCCAGGCCATCTATGAACGGATCGAATGGCCGTGGGCCGTGATCCGCGACAACCGGATCACCATGGGCTGGCACCCCGAGAGCGGCTTCATTCCCTCCGACTGGCACGTCTATAACGAGGGCATGCTGGTGCTGCTGCTGGCCATCGGCAGCCCGACCCATCCGGTGTCGGTCAATGTCTGGCACGAATGGGCGGCCAGCTACGACGAAAGCTGGACCGATCGCTGGGGCAGCTGGCACCTGAATTTCGCGCCCATCTTCGGGCACCAGTACAGCCATATGTTCATCGACTTCCGCGGCATTCAGGACGCCTGGATGCGCGGGCAGTCTGCCCAACTGGGCGAATACCTCGACTATTTCGAAAACAGCCGCCGCGCCGTCTACGCGCAGCAGAAATACGCCCATGACAATCCGGGCGGCTGGGCGGGCTATTCGTCCGAGGTCTGGGGCCTGACGGCCTGTGACGGGCCGGGCGACTTCAAACAGATCATCGACGGCAAGGAACGCGAGTTCTTCAGCTATTGCGCGCGCGGGCCCGGCGAGCGTGACGACGGCACCATCGCGCCGACCGCGGCGGCCAGCTCCATCGCCTTCGCACCCGAAATCGTCGTGCCCTGCGTCAAGGCGATGAAGGCGCGCTATGGCTCGGGCGTCTATACCGAGTGGGGGTTCCTCGACAGCTTCAACCCGACCCTGACGGCGCGCGACGGGCCGCTGCAGCACGGCAAGATCGTGGACGGCGTGGGCTGGGTGGACGGCGACTATCTGGGCATCGACCAGGGGCCGATCGTCATTATGACCGAGAACCACAGGTCCGAGTTCATCTGGCGCTACATGCGCGGCGAGCCCAATATCCGCCGGGCGCTCGACATCGCGGGCTTCACCGGCGGCTGGATGAACGGATGAGTTTGACGGCCCATAGACGCGGCGCTCTGGCCCTGATGGCGGGAGGGGTGGCTGCGGCCTGCACCCCGCGTCGCGACGGTGAGACCGTGCTGCGCTTCTGGGCCATGGGCAACGAAGGCGGGACCGTCGGGCAGTTGATGCCCGAGTTCGAGCGCCGCAATCCGGGCGTCCGCGTCTCGGTCCAGCCGCTGCCGTGGACGGCGGCGCACGAAAAGCTGCTGACGGCCTATGCCGGGGCCTCGCTGCCGGACGTCAGCCAGATCGGCAACACCTGGGTGGCGGAGCTTACCGCCATCGGCGCCCTGTCCCCGACCCCGACCGAAGCCGCCAACCTGCTGACCGACCAGTTTCCGGCGGTGCTGGAGACCAACGAGATCGCCGACCGCGCCATGACCACGCCCTGGTATGTCGACACGCGGCTGTTGTTCTATCGCAAGGACTTACTGGCGCGGGCAGGGTTCGACGCCCCGCCCGAAAACTGGGCCGAATGGAAGCGGGCCATGCATGCGATCAAGCGTGTGGCGGGCGGCGACAACTACGCCATTCTGCTGCCGTTGAACGAGTTCGAGCAGCTTCTGACCTTCGGGCTTCAGATCGATGAGCCGCTGCTGCGGGATCGGGATACGCGCGGAAACTTCTCCAACCCCGGCTTCGTCTCGGCCCTGGCCTTCTACCGCAGCCTGTTCGACGAGCAGTTGGCGCCGCTGGCCTCGTCGACGCAGATTTCCAACGTCTGGACCGAGTTCGCGAGGGGCTATTTCAGCTTCTACTTCTCCGGCCCGTGGAGTGTGGGCGATTTCCGCAGCAAGCTGCCCGCGTCGTTCCAGCCGAACTGGGCCACGGCGGGCGTGCCGGGACCGAACGGCCTGGGCGCCTCGGCGCCGGGCGGGTCCAGTCTGGCGGTCTTCAAATCCTCCCCGCATCAGGACGCGGCCTGGGCCCTGGTTCGCTATCTGTCGGAGCCGGCGGTGCAGGCCAGATTCAACACCATTGTCGGCGACCTGCCCGCACGCCAGAGCGCCTGGGACATCGCGGGCGTGGAGCGCGACCCGATGCTGGCGCCGTTCCGAGGGCAACTGGCGCGCGCCAAGGCCGTGCCCAAGGTGCCGGAATGGGAGCGGATCGTCACGGAGATGCAGATCGTCGCCGAACGGATGGTGCGCGGCGAATACACGCCAGAGGCCGCCGCCGCCGAGATCGACCGCCGCGCCGATCGCCTGCTGGAAAAACGCCGCTGGATGATGGAACAGGGCAGGGCCGTATGACCGTCGCCGATCCGACATTGTCCAAGGCGGGGTCCAGCATTGAGCCGTCACGCGGCCGCGGCGCGCGCGAGCGAGCGGCCTGGGCCTTCGTCGCCCCGGCCATGCTCGCCATCGGCCTGTTCTTCGCCATTCCGGTGATCGCGGCCCTGCTGCTCAGCCTGACCGACTTCGACATCTACGCCCTGGCGAACCTGGACAATCTGCGTTTCGTCGGCCTGCAGAACTATGAGCGGCTGCTGACCAACCCGCTGTTCTGGGGGGCGATGAAGAACACCCTAACCTTCGCGGTCCTCGGCGTGCCCCTGTCCATCGCCGCGTCCCTGGCGGCGGCGGTGATCCTGAATGCGCGGGTCGTGAAGTGGCGGCCGATCTGGCGGGTGATGTTCTTCGCCCCCTATGTCACGACCCTGGTCGCGACGGCGGTGGTGTGGCGCTATCTGCTGCACACGCGGTACGGCGTCATCAACTGGGGGTTGGAGAGTATCGGCCTGCCCGCCGTGGACTGGCTGGGCGACCCGTCGACCTCGATCCCCGCCATCCTGATGTTCGTGGTCTGGAAGATCTTCGGCTACAATATGCTGATCTTCCTGGCGGTGCTTCAGACCGTGCCGGACGACCTTTATGAAGCCGCGCGCATCGACGGCGCCGGGCCGTGGAAGCAGTTCCGCCATGTGACCCTGCCGGCCATCGCGCCGACCATGCTGCTGGTTTCGATCATCTCGGTCGCCAGCTTCTTCCAGCTGTTCGCAGAACCCTATGTGATGACCCAAGGCGGACCGGCCCAGAGCACGGTGACGGTGCTCTACTTCATGTACGAAGAGGGCTTCAAATGGTGGAATCTGGGCTCCGCCAGCGCCGTCGCCTTCGTCCTGTTCCTTTGCATCCTGGCGATCACCCTGGTCCAGCTGGCGGTCGCCAAGCGGGTGGGGGCGTATCAATGAAAATTCGCGCCATCCTGCTCAACCTGGCCGTCGGCCTCATCGCTCTGATCGTTCTGTTCCCGCTGGTCTGGATGGTGTCGGTCAGCTTCATGGCGACGGGCGAGGCGGCGGTCTTCCCGCCGCCGCTGCTGCCCTCGCACTGGACGCTGGAGCATTACCGCGATCTGTTCCTGAACCAGGGCATGGGGCGGTATCTGTGGAACAGCTTCGCCTTGGCGACCTTGGCGACCATCCTCGCGCTCGGTTTCACCGTCCCGGCAGGCTACGCCTTCGCCAAGCTGAAATTTGCCGGGCGCGAGCGGCTGTTCCAGTTGCTGGTCGCCGCCCTGGTGGTGCCGGCCCAGATCGGCACTCTGCCGCTGTTCCTGATGCTGAAATCGATGGGGCTGGTGAACACCTATGCCGGGGCGCTGGTGCCGTGGCTGGCGTCCATCTTCGGCCTGTTCCTGGTGCGCCAGTATGCGCTGAGCATTCCAGACGAGATGCTGGAAGCTGCCCGGATCGACGGGGCTAGCGAGGGCCAGATCTTCCGCCGCGTGGTCCTGCCGACCTTGCAGCCGATCATCGTGACCCTGGGCCTGTTCGTCTTCCTGGGCAGTTGGAACGACTTCCTGTGGCCCCTGATCATCCTGACGGACCAGTCGAACTACACCCTGCCGGTGGCGCTCGCGGCCCTGTCGCGCGAGCATGTGCAGGACATCGAACTGATGATGGCCGGCGCCGTCGTCACGGTCGCGCCCGTGCTGATCCTCTTCCTCGCCCTGCAACGCTACTACATCCGCGGCATGCTCGCGGGCAGCGTGAAGGGCTGACCAGAACTGCGAGCGTCGATGCGTAATCTCCTGCTGGCCGCCGCCTCGGTCCTGACCCTCGCTCTGGCCGCGCCCGCCCTCGCCCAGGAGACGCGCGTTCTCGACAGCATGGACGACGCGACGCGGTGGGAGGCCAGCGCCTCGACCGACGTTCACGCCGCCGTCTCCGCCGTCGCCGGCCATGACGGGAAAGCGGTGCGCCTCGACTACGATTTCGACGGCAAGGCGGGCTACGCGGTGCTTAGCCGGCCGCTGCCGTTTGATTTGCCCGAGAACTACGAGATCAGCTTCTGGGTGCGGGGCGCCGGGCCGACCAACACATTCGAGGTCAAGCTGACCGACGCTTCGGCCGACAATGTCTGGTGGAAGCAGACGGCGCGCTACGACTTCCCCGACGGCTGGACCAGGTTTGTCATCAAACGCCGTCAGGTTTCCAAAGCCTGGGGGCCAAGCCCTGAAACCACCCTGCGTCGCGCCGAACGGGTGGAGTTCGTCGTGGTCGCGGCGGAGGGCGGCAAGGGCTCGGTCGAGATCGACCAACTGACCCTGCGCGCCCTGCCGGTCGATCCGCCTGTCCCGCCCCAGCCGATCGCCAGCGATGGACGAACGGCGTCGACCGCCGCCAACGCCGTCGATCTGGACCCAAAAACCGCCTGGACCCCGCCGGTGGGCCAAGACTCGGCCCTGACATTGGACCTGGGCTACGAGCGCGAGTTCGGCGGGCTGACCCTGCGCTGGGACGAGCGGGGCGCGGCCAGCGATTATCGGGTTTCGGCCTCGATCGACGGGCGCGACTGGCGCGAACTGGCGACGGTCACGAGCGGCAACGGTGGCGTCGACTGGCTGAGGACGCCCGAGGCGACGGCGCGCTGGCTGAGACTTGAGCCCCTGAAACCCGTTCCAGCCTCCGATGTGGTCGGCTCGTCCGGCGCGGGTCAGCGGCTGGGCGCGGCCCAGGCGACGACCTATGCTCTAAACGAGATCGAGGTCGAACCGCTGACCTTCGGCGCGGACCCCACGGTGTTTCTGGAAGCCGTGGCCAAGGAAAACCGGCGCGGCCTTTACCCGCGCGGCTTCTCCGGCGAGCAGTCCTACTGGACCCTGGTCGGGGTCGACGGGGGCGGGGAGAGCGGCCTGATCGGCGAGGACGGCGCCATCGAACTGCGTCGCGCCGGGCCCAGTATCGAACCCTTCGTCGTCGACAACGGGCGGCTGATCACCTGGGCCGACGTCAGTATCGAACAGGGGCTTAAGGGCGGCGACCTGCCGATCCCGTCGGTGACCTGGACCGCCGACGACTGGACGCTGAAGATCACCAGCTTCGCCGACGGGCAGGCCGATCAGGCGCAGCTCTGGGGCCGTTACGACCTGACCAACACCTCCAGCCGGCCGCGCACCCTGACCCTGGCCCTGGCGGCGCGCCCGATGCAAGTGAATGCGCCGCGTCAGTTCCTGGCGATTCCCGGCGGCGTCAGCCCGGTGGAGACGATCGGCTGGGACGGCGCGCAGTTGAGCCTGAACGGCGCGGTGCCGGTGCAGCCGTTGGCGGCCCCGGATCAGGTCGCGCTGGCGACCTTCGACGCCGGCAGCGATCCGCAGTCTTTGATGCTGCCGTCCGCGCGGCGATCGGCCGCCGAGGACATGACGACGACCGACGCCACGGGTCTGGCCGCCGGCGCCCTGACCTACGAAGTGACGCTGCAACCGGGCGAGACGCGCACGGTCGGCTGGGTGTCGCAGCTATCCGGCGACGCGCTGGCGCCCGAACCGGTGGGGCAGGCGGCGGCTGTGCTGGACGCGGTCGAGAGCCGGTTGGCGGCCGAATGGCGCGAGAAGCTGGACCGGGTCGAACTGACCCTGCCACCCGCCGCCCAGCGGATCGAGGACGCGCTGAAATCGTCGCTGGCCCATATGCTGATGTCGCGTCAGGGGCCGATCCTTCAGCCGGGCACACGCAGCTACAACCGCTCCTGGATTCGCGACGGGGCCATGATGGCCGAGGGGTTGAACCGGTTGGGCATGGCCGAGCATTCCGCCGACTATCTGCGCTGGTACGCCCCCTATGTGTTCGAGAACGGCAAGGTGCCGTGCTGCGTCGATGCGCGCGGCGCCGATCCGGTGCCCGAGAACGACAGCCACGGCGAGTTCGTCTTCCTGGCCGCCGAAACCTATCGCTACACCAGGGACGAAGCCCTGCTGCGCCAGGTCTGGCCGCAGGTGCAAAAGGCGATCGCCTATATGGACGAACTGCGCGCCTCGACCCGGACGACGGCCTTCCAAACGCCGAACCAGCGTCACCTATATGGCCTGCTGCCGCCGACGATCAGCCACGAGGGCTATTCGGACAAGGCGGCCTATTCCTACTGGGACGATTTCTGGGGCCTGCTGGGCTACAAGGACGCGGTCTTCATCGCCGAAACCCTGGGCGATGCGGAGGCCGCGGCTCGCTATGCGGCGGCGCGGGATCAGTTCGCCGCCGACATCCGGGCGTCGATCACCGCGACGGCGGCCCATCATGGCATCGACTGGATCGCCGGCGCTGCGGACCGGGGCGACTTCGACGCCACCTCGACGACCATCGCCCTGTCGCCGGCGGGCGAACAGGATCATCTGCCGCCCGAGCTTCTGGCGCGGACCTTCGATCGCTACTGGGAAAACTTCCAGAACCGCCTGACCAACCGCACGGCGTGGAAGGACTACACCCCCTACGAGTGGCGGCTGGTCGGCGCCCTTGTGCGGCTGGGTCAAAAGGGCCGGGCGCTGGAGGTGCTGGACTTCCTGATGGGCGACCGTCGGCCCGAGGCCTGGAACGGCTGGGCCGAGGTGGTCGGCCGCGAGAAGCGCGAGCTGCGCTTCATCGGCGACATGCCGCACGCCTGGATCAGCTCGGACTATATCCGCTCGGCGCTGGATCTGTTCGCTTACGAGCGGGACCGCGATCACGCCCTGGTGCTGGCCGCGGGCGTGCCGGAGGCGTGGCTGGATACGGAAGAAGGCGTCGGAGTGCGGAATCTGCGCACCGCCTATGGGCCGCTGACCTACGCCTATCGCAAGGAAAGGCGCGGCTATGTGCTCACCCTGGGCGACGACGCGACGCCGCCGGGCGGCTTCGTGCTGCAATGGCCGGCGGGGCCGGGGCGGCCAGAGCGCGTTCGGATCGACGGCCGCTCAGCGACGTGGTCGGGCGACGAACTGGTCATTACGGCAGGGGCGCGGCGGGTCGAATTGCGCTGATGAAAGCCTTTTCCTTCTCCCAGTGGGAGAAGGTGGCCCGAAGGGCCGGATGAGTGTGGGCCGGTGGCCATGTCGATTCAGCGACCCTCACCCTTTCGCGCAGGACCGATCGCTACGCTCTCGGGCGCTCAAGCCCTCTCCTAATGGGAGAGGGGTCAGAGGCGCCTGAACGCCTTCCCGTCCGCGTCGAACAGGTGCGCCTGTTTTGCGGGCACGTGCAGCGTCAGTCGCTCGCCCGCCTTGGCCCGCAGTTCGCCCGCCAGCTGAACCGTCAGCGTGTCTGGCGTCGCCGGATGTTTCAGGTGCGCCATGGTCGTGGCGCCCAGGGTCTCGACGAACATGACCTCGGCGCTCAGGGCGTCGCCGGCGTCGTTGAGGGTCAGATGCTCGGGGCGGACGCCCAGGGTGACGGCGTCGCCGGGCTTGGCCGAAGCGGCGTTCACGGCGATCCGGATCGTCTCGCCGGCCGTCGTCTTCACCGTCGCGCCGGTCGCCGACGCCTCAACGATTTCGGCGGTCAGCAGGTTCATCTTGGGACTGCCGATGAAGCCGGCGACGAACAGGTTGGCGGGGTTTTCGTACAGGTCCATGGGCGCGCCGACCTGTTCGATCCGACCGGCGTTCAGCACCACGATCCGGTCGGCCAGGGTCATGGCCTCGACCTGGTCGTGGGTGACATAGATCATCGTGGTCTTCAGCTCGGCGTGCAGGCGCGCGAACTCGTAGCGCATCCGCACCCGCAGGGCGGCGTCCAGGTTGGACAGGGGTTCGTCGAACAGGAAGACCTCGGGCTCGCGCACGATGGCGCGGCCGATGGCGACGCGCTGGCGCTGACCGCCCGACATGGCCTTGGGCTTGCGATCCAGATAGTCGGTGATGCTGAGCGCCTCGGCGGCGGCGCGGACGCGTCGGTCGATCTCGCCCTTGTCCGTCTTGGCCAGCTTCAGGCCGAAGGCCATGTTCTCATAGGCCGTCATGTGCGGGTAGAGGGCATAGGACTGGAACACCATGGCGATGCCGCGGTCGGAGGGCGACAGATCGTTGACCACGCGGGCGCCGATCAGAACCTGGCCTGTCGTCGCCTCTTCCAGACCGGCGATGGTGCGCAACAGGGTGGACTTGCCGCAGCCCGAGGGACCGACGAAGACCACGAACTCGCCGGCGGCGATCTCCAGATCGACACCCTTCAGCACCTCGACGGCGCCGAACGCCTTCTTCACGTCGACCAGACGGACGTTCGCCATGCTTCCTGCTTCCCTGAGCCGTTTCTGTTTTGCTGCACCGTAACCGGTTACATGGCGGGATCAATGGCGGAGGATGTCTCGCGCCCAACTGAAATTGCAAAACTGCAAAATTAAGCTTTCGCAAAATCGAAGCGATGGATAGAAGCCCGCTGCCAATCGCGGGGGAGTATCCGAATGACGCAACGCAACTTCTTGATGGCGACAGCCTCGATCGCTTGGCTGGCGACGGCTGCGGCCGCCCAGGCCCAGCAGGCGTCGCGCGTGGACGATGTGGTCGTCACCGGCTCCCGGATTGCGGGCGGCGAGCGGATCGCCCCGGTAGAGACCGTGGCCCGCGAAACGGTGGCCGCCGCCGGGATCGCCGATGCCTCTCAACTTGTCCGGCTGGTCACGGCCAATTCGGGATCGGAGGCCCAGGTCGATCAGCTGAACCAGCCGCAGAGTTCGGGCACCGCCCAGTTCAACCTGCGCAATCTCGGCCTCGGCTCGACCCTGGTTCTGGTGGACGGCCAGCGCTGGACCAACAGCGCCGTGGTGGCGACAGACGGCTCGGGCTTCGTCGACATCAACTCGCTGGTTCCGATGATCGCGCTTCAGCGGGTCGAGGTGGTCAAGGACGGCGCCTCGGCGGTCTATGGCTCGGACGCGGTGGCGGGCGTGGTCAACTTCATCACTCGGCGGGGCGTGGACCGTCCCGAGGTCAGCGCCAAATACGCCGTCGCCGACGGGTCGGAAGAGAGCGTGATCGAGGCCATTGGCGAGGTTCGCCTGCTGGGCGGAGACCTGACGCTGGCGGCCTCGCATTTCCATCGTTCGGCCTTGGGCTCGGAAGAGCGGGACTTCACCCAGGCCGAACGCTATGGCCGCGCCGCCTGGACGGCCGTGACCAGCTATGGCCAGCCGGGCTCCTATTTCCGACCCAGCCGCAATGGGTTTTCGCCCGATCCGGCGTGCGGCAATCCGGCGTTCGGTAGCGCCTATCTGAACACGCCGACCGACAGCTTCTGTCGGCTGGACTATTCCGACTTCTTCGATCTGGCGCCGGAGGAGACGCGCACGCAGCTGTTCGCGGACTACCAGCGGCCTGTGGGCGACATGACCTTGTCGCTGCAAGGGGCGTGGTCGGCGACGAAGACCATCGCGCGCCAGTCGCCGTCGCTGCCGATCCTGGCGCGGTCGCTGACCGTGCCGGCGAGCCATCCCGACAATCCTTTCGGCGAGGCGGTGCTGTTCCGGGGGCGGCTGCTGGGGGCGGAGGCCGGCGCGTCGCAGGCCGAGTTCGACTATCGCACCTGGCGTCTTGCGGCCGGGCTGGATGGGCGCTTCGGCAATGGCTGGACCTGGAACCTGTCGGCGACCAGCAGCCGTCAGCACGTCGCCTACGACAAGCCCGACACCATCGGCAGCGCCTTGCAGAATGCGCTGAACGGCCTGGGCGGGGCGGGCTGCAATGCCGCGACGGGCACGCCCGGCGTCGGCGCCTGCCAGTATTTCAACCCGTTCGGCAGCGCCTATCTGGGGAGCGGAACGGCGAACAGCGCCGCGCTGATCGACAGCCTGATCGGCTCGACCGGCCTGCGGGGCGCGGCGACCCTGACGACGGCGGACGCCTCGACCAGCGGCGAGGCCCTGGCCTGGGCCGGCGGGTCGGTCGATGTGGCCGTCGGCGCCCAGTATCGCCGCAGCGGCTTCCGTCACGACTGGAGCGATCTGGTGAACCGGGGCGATCTGCTGACGGCGGGCGTGTCGCCGGATTTCGAGGGCGATCAGGAAGCCTTGGCCGCCTTTGCCGAAGCCCGCCTCCATCTGGGCGACCGGATCGAGGCGCAGCTGGCCGGGCGCTACGAATCCTACGACGGCGACGAGGGCCGGTTCAGCCCCAAGGCCGCGATCCGGTGGGACGTGACCGACGCCCTGGCCCTGCGCGCGTCGTGGGGGCAGGGGTTCCGGGCGCCGTCGGTCTATGCCCAGTCGGGGGCGCAGGCGTCGCAGCCGTCGGTGTTCGACCGAGGGGCGTTCGTTTTCGTCAACACCCTGACCTCGGGCCGGGCCGACCTGAAGCCCGAAAAGTCCGAGAGCCTGAACCTGGGCGCAGTCTGGACGCCGATCGACGGGCTGGAGCTGGGCGTGGACGCCTGGCGGTTCGAATATGCCGATCAGGTGGTCAAGGAGTCGGCGCAAGGCATCATCAACCAGGCGGCGGCCGATACGGCGGCGGGGCGGACCGGCACGCAGGCCCAAAGCCGGATCACCCGCTCGCCCAGCGGCGCCCTGACCTTCGTGCAGCTGTATTTCGTCAACGCCTCGTCCATCGAGACCCAAGGGATCGACCTGTCGGCCCGCTATCGGCGCGGCCTGTGGGGCGGGGAGGCGACGGCCTCGGCGACCTGGACCTATGTGGACGCCTATGACATCCGGCTGGACGCGTCGGCTGCGAAGGTGTCGGGCGTCGGTTCGACCAACCTGAATAACATCGGCCGGTCCCTGCCACGCAATCGCGGGGAGTTCGCCCTGGGCTGGAGCGGCGGGGCGAACGCGTTGACGGCGCTGGTCCACTATACCGACGGCTACGCCAATGATCGCAGCGGCATCACCGACGCCAGCATCGCCAGCCAGACGACGCTCGATCTGCTCTACAGCCGCATGATCGGCGCCGACCTGGATCTGTCGGTCGGGGTGGTCAATGTCGCGGACAAGGCGCCGCCGCTGGCGCAGTTCGCCCTGGGCTATGACCCGGTCGTAGCCGATCCGCGCGGGCGGGTGGTCAGCATCGGCCTGAGCAAGCGGTTCTGATCGGCGGTTGCGCGGTCAACCGGGCGGTGTATGCATCCCCCAGGGGAGAATCCGATGACCGACGGCGAGACGACGCGCAAGCAGGCGTTCAAGGACCTGTCCGAGGACGCGCTGGGCTTTGGCGGCGCAGAGGTGCGGACCGTGCGCGACCTGCTGGTGCGGCCCCGACTTGTGCTTCAGGCCTGGATGATCGAGGGGCCGACGGGGGGCGGGCGTTACGCCAAGCCGTTGAAGCTGTATCTGGCGCTGAACGCGATCCTGATGCTGATCGTCTTTCTGCGCGGGGGCTTGAGCCTCTATCTGGAAGGCATGCCGGCCGATGTTCTGAACCCTTTGCTTCAGGAAGCGGGCAAGTCGCGCGACGCCTTCATGTCGGACGCGGACGGCTGGATGTCGCTGGTGGCCGTGCCGATCATGGCGCCCCTCTATGCCCTGGCGGCCATGCCGCTGTTTCGCCTGTGGGACGCCGAGGACCTGGGCGTGAGATGCGGGTTTCGCGCGGCCTTCGCCTATCTGAACGCCTGGACCGTGCCGTTGCTGCCGCTGGCCTGGTTCATGTTCAGCCCCGGCCCGCTGGCCGCGGCGTGCAGCCTTTTGATGCTGGCGCTGGGCATCGTGGCCTTCATGCGGATGGGGCGGGGACGGTGGTATCGGGGCGTGGTCCCCGGCCTAGCCAAGGGCCTGATCGTGATGACGGCCATCGGTCTGTCCAGCGTCGTTGCGACCTTCATCGTGATGGTCATCGGCGTCTTCGCCGGGTTCGCGGCCTAGACGGTCGCCTGACAAGAACACCGTCTAATTCGTCTAATTCGTCTGAAATCAGTGACAGAACGAAATTGCACGACGCCGAAAAAGGGCGTGCAAAGTGCAAGGTGGTGCAATTCGTGAGCGCTGCTGTTTTCAAAGACCCGTCGACATCATAGTCCCGTTCGGGGATGCGTCAGGTCGATTGACGAAGGCCGTCTCTAAGCGCCCGACACTAAAGGGGATTTGTCGGCGAACAATGACGGCAAGGGTGGGCGCCTCTGAGCGTGGATCGGTCGTCGCTCCGCATCTGTCCCGAAACCTCATTTTCGGTAGTTGCTTTGTCGACAGGGGCGCGAGCGAGGGCGACAGTGTTCGTCGAAGCCTCAAACGGTCCGCCAATGTCTCTGCGTTTACAGGCCGCTCAGGTCGCTTGGCTGAATACGAAGCTGACCCTCGATTTCATCGCCGCATCCCGCACCTGGATCGACGAGGATCTGATATCAGCCCTGCTGACGGCGGGCGTCGTGGATGCAAACGTCAGAGGCGCCGACGACGAAGGTGCGGCACGCGACTCTTCCATTGGAGCCGGCATTTTGCCGAACGCCCTGCGGCGGCCTGTGAATGCAATCAGCATCGCCATGTCCCTGGGCGTGCCGCGCGAGAGCGCACGCACCAAACTGGCGGGATTGGTGGAGCGGGGCGTGCTGGTGCGGACCGACGGCGGCTTCGTCTTGCGCGCCGAGGTGTCGCAGTCGAAACCGTTCAAGTCCGCGATGGAAGCCTTCCTTCTGGCCACGGTGGAATTCGTCTATGGGTTGGCGATGCTGAATGCATGCGGCGCCCGCGACGGCGACCGGGTCGTCACGCCAGCCTGGCCAGTCGCAGGCTTGGCGACGCGGCTGATGACGGCGCACGTCCTGAAAGGCATCCAGCACGCCCGATCGCTGAAGCCCGAAATCAGCCTGACGACGCACTACGTCCTGCTCTGGCTGTCGCATCTCACCGGAAGCGCCTTGCGGGTTGTTCAGGAGCCGGACGCCGGCCGTCTTGGCCCCCTAAACCCGCCGTTCGGGCCGGTGAGCGTGATCGAGGTCGCCAAGGCCGCCAGAATGGACGACGAAACGGTTCGCAGGCACCTGGGTCAGCTTGAAAGGGCAGGCTTGGTCATCCGGGTCGCGGGCAAGAGAGACATCAATCTGCCGGATCAGACCCTGGTCGCGAACTGGCTCGATTTTCAAAGCCGGACGATTCTCGGCACGCAGCAACTGGTGCGCAAACTCTATGTCGCGGGCGTGATCGTCGATCGGCCAAGCGAAACCATTCGATTATTCTGAACGAAGATGATGAGGTTCGCATCACAGATCGATGCTGGAGCTGCATTCGTCGGTTGCGCGTCGAATGCCGTCGTCAACAGGGGCCGCGCCGATGCCAGCCCTTATTGATGCGTTCGACTGGGCGACGACGCCCCTGGGGCCAAGGCGCGATTGGTCGCCCGCGCTGAGCATTATCTATGACATGATGATGGGAATGGGTTTCGCGGCCAGCGTCATGTGGGGCCCGGAGCGCACCTTGCTTTATAACGGCGCCTATATTCCGCTGCTCGGACAAAAGCATCCGAGCGCCCTGGGTCGTCCGCTGGACCAGGTCTGGCATGAGGTGTGGGACGATTTGCGCCCGCTGACGGAGCGCGCGCTGGCAGGCGAAACCGTTTTTCTGGAAGACCTGCCGCTGACGATGGTTCGAAACGGCTATTCGGAAGACACCTGCTGGGTGCTGTCCTACAGCCCCGTGCGGGACGGCGACGCGATCGTCGGCATTCTCAATATCGCCAACGAAACGACCGAGCGGGTGCGGGGCGAGCAACACCGGCAGATGTTGGTCGACGAATGCGGTCACCGGGTGAAGAACACCCTCGCCCTGGTTCAAGCGGTCGCCCGCAGCACCTTGTCGGGCGTCGATCGCGATGTGCTGGAGCGTTTTGACGAGCGATTGAACGCCATCGCCCAGACCCAGCAGACGCTGGATGAGAAGGCTTGGAATGGCGGCGACCTCGGTGAGATCGTCCGCGAAGCGGTGGGTAATCTGGTGCGCAGGCCGGTTTCCATCTCGGGGCCCTCGGTGCACCTGTCGCCGCGTGTGGCGCAGACGGTCGCCTTGATCATCCACGAACTGACGACGAACGCGTTCAAGCATGGCGCCCTCGCCAAGCCCGGCGGCCGCGTCTCGGTCGATTGGCGGCTGGATGAGGGTGAACTCGTTCTGACGTGGATCGAAGGCGGGGGCGCGCCGGCCCATCCGCCGCTCAAGACCGGCTTTGGCGTCAAACTGCTCGCGAGAGGCCTGCTGGGGTGCGGCGGCGCGGATCTTCGTTACGGCGTGGAGGGGTTCTCGGCGACGTTCACAGCACCGGCGTCGCGTCTGACCGACAGTTGACGATGCTCGGCGAGGGGGCGAAAGCGGCTGGATCCGCTTGATCCACGACCTCCGAGAAACCCATGACCTACACCCTCTACGGCATTCCCAACTGCGACACGGTGAAGAAGGCCCGGGTCTGGCTGGAGCAGCAGGGGGTCGACTATGTCTTCCACGACTACAAGAAGGCCGGAGTGGATGCGAGGCGGCTGGGGCAGTGGATCGACGAGCACGGTTGGGAGCCGGTGCTGAACCGGGCCGGGACGACGTTCAAGAAGCTGCCGGATGCCGACAAGGCGGACATCGACAAGGCGAAAGCGATCGCGCTGATGACGGCCCAGCCGTCGATGATCAAACGGCCGGTGCTGGATCTGGGGAATCGGCGGCTGGTGGGATTCAAGCCCGAGACCTACGCCTCAGCGCTTACCTGAGCCGGACGGTCGCGACGACGCCGAAGTGGTCGGACGGGTATTCGCCGTTTGTGGGCGTATCGCCGAAGCGGCGGGCCTCGCCGGGCATGAAGGCGGCCTGTTCGACGAAGATGTGGTCGATGACGCGCTCAGGGTGACCCTTGGCCGGGTTCAGGGTGGTCGTGACCGAGCCGCGAGGCAGGGCGCTGAAGAAGCGGGGGCCGGTCAGGGTCGCCAGGCCGGAGTCTTCCTGGGTCGCATTGAAGTCGCCCATGACGATCAGGGGCGTGCTGTCCTGCGGCAGCCAGCCGAGCAGCGACGCGATCTGGCGGGCGCGGACCGGGCCGGCGTCCTGTTGCCACGCCAGATGGGTGACGACGACATCGACCGGGCGACCCTGGACCGCGACGCGAAGGCGAAGCGCGGTGCGGAAATCGTCGAGCGGCTCAAGCCTGGTTGAGGCCTCGGCCAGAACCGGCAGGCGGGTCAGCAGGGCGTTGCCATAGCGGCGCGGGGCGCCCTCGGCGTCGGTCGAGACGAAGGCGACATGATAGCCGCCCAGTTCGCGCGCCAGCATCCGGGCCTGGTTCTCCAGCCCGACATTGGCGTCCTCCAGGACCTCCTGAAGGGCGATGACGTCGGCGTCCTGGGCCTTCAGCGCGGCGACCAGCAACGGACGACGGCCGGCCCAGTCGCCCATGTTGTGCCAGATGTTGAAGGTGACGAGCTTCAGCTCGGTGGGCGTCTTAGCCTTTGGGGCCGTGGCGCAGCCTGCCAGCAGCGCGAGGGCGGCGGCGGCCAGCAGGGTGCGACGGTGGATCATCTCGGCCTCAGCCCTCGACGTCCGTGGAGGGGCGGTCGTGGCCGTCGGCGCTTTCGGTGACCCATTCGCCGGCGGCGGTCTCGTATTCGATCGCTGCGGTCTGGTCCGGCACGCGCTGCTCGCGCGCGACGCGCACGGCGGCGGCCTTGGCGTCGTCGTGGGTGGCGAAGGTCTCGGAATAGGTGTCGCCGGACTTGTAGGCCCAGCCGCCGTCGTGTTCGACGATGCGATAGGTGACATGGGCCATGAGGATGCGCTCCTGAGATTGATGAAACCGGACCCTAGACCGAACCGACGGCGGCCGAAACGGCGACCTTACGAAGATTTCACGTAACGCCGCGCATCCGTTGAGGCGTCGGCCAGCCTCTTGTGATCAGAAGGCCGCCGCATCAGGCTGCTGCAACGGTTCAAGGGATACTCGACATGGAAGACTTCATTCCGATCTTCGCCATCTTCGCCGTCTTCGGCACGATTACGGCCATTGTCTTCGGCCCCACCTTCCTGAAATACCGCGAAAAGCGCGACATGCAGGAGACCGTGCGTCTCGCCGTCGACAAGGGTCAGGAACTGCCGCCCGAACTGCTCGATGTGATGACCAAGGATGTGCAGAAGGGGCTGCCGTCGCGCAGCAAGGACATTCGCAAGGGCGTGCTCAGCCTGGCGAGCGGCATCGGCATCGCCGGGTTCGGCATCGTCGTTCAGGGCACGACCCACGTCTGGGGCGGCAATGGCCAGGGCGCGTTGCTGGGCATCGCCTGTATTCCCGCAGCCATCGGCGTCGCCTTCATCATCCTGGGCTTCTTCAACCCGAACAAAGACTGACGTCCGCCGGAAGGGGGAAACGTCATGGTCAAATCATTGAGAGACTTCCACGATGTGGAGCTGGCCGCCCAGGCGGCGGCCGGCGGTCGGCGGGAGTATGGCGAGCTGGTGCGTCGGCACGGGTCGGCGGTGCGGGGGCTGCTGCGCCGGATGGGGGCGACGCCGTCCCTGTCCGACGACGTGGCGCAGGACGCCTTTCTGCAAGGGTTCCAGCGGTGCGCGGAGTTTCGCGGGCAGGGAACGTTTGCAGGCTGGATCAAGAAGATCGCCGCGCGGCTCTATCTGAAGCGGGTGGCCAAGGAGGCGCGCTACGTCGCCGAGATCGAGGCTGATCAGGCGGATGTGGTCGTCGATCGCGGCGGTCTGATGGACCTGGACGAGGCGTTGAAGACGCTCAGCGAAACAGAGCGTGTCTGCGTCTCCCTGTGCCACGGCGCGGGGATGTCGCATCCGGAAATCGCGGCAGCCATGAATTTGCCGCTTGGCACGGTGAAATCGCATGTCAAACGTGGTCTGGATAAACTCCGTGCGCGGCTTCAACCGGCGCACGGCTCAGGCGGGAGGTCGGTCCATGTCGGCTGACGAATTCGATCCGATGATCGAAAGGCTGTTCGCCCAGGCGCCGAGCCTGCCGGACGAGGCTCTGTTCCTGGCGACGGTGCAAGCGCGCATGGAGACGCGGTCGCGCTGGCGCGCCCTGACCCTGACGGCGGCCGGACTGATCGGCGGCGTGCTGGCGGTGCGTGAGGGGGTGAACATCAACTTCACCGCCGACGGCGATACGACCTTGGCGCAAGGTCTCAGGGCCGCAGCCGCCACGGCGCAGGGGGCGGCGCAATCAGGCCTGGACGGATTGGGCCTTCAAGGTCTCGGTGTCGGGTCTCTGGATGTGATGAACGGCTCGGGCATGATGGCCTTTTGGATCGTCGCCGGGGCCCTGGTCGCCCTGATGGCGGCGGGCGTGGCGAAGCTGTCGCAGGACGTGTGAGCGCGGCAGCGAGGGTGACACCGGCGGGGCAGGGGCCTATCTGACCCCTTCACGTCAGGAGGCCCGGCGATGTCTATCCACACCCAAGAGAGCGTCAAACGCATCACCGTGCCCGATATCGCGGGGCGCAAGGGCGGCGAGCCCATCGTCTGCCTGACGGCCTATGACGCGCCGATGGCGGCCCTGCTGGATCCGCACTGCGATGTGCTGCTGGTCGGCGACAGCCTGGGGATGGCGGTTCACGGCCTGCCCAATACCGTGGGCGTGACGCTGGAGATGATGATCCTGCACGGGCAGGCCGTCATGCGCGGCGCCAGGCGGGCCATGGTGGTCGTGGACATGCCGTTCGGCTCCTACGAGGGCGGCAAGGAGGTCGCCTACGCCAACTGCGTGCGGGTGATGAAGGAGACGGGCGCCCAGGCGGTGAAGCTGGAAACCAGCATCGAAATGGCCGAGATCGTCGCCTTCCTGGTCAAGCGCGGCATTCCGGTCATGGGCCATGTCGGCCTGCGCCCCCAGGCGATCCTGGCCGAAGGCGGGTTCAAGGCCAAGGGCCGGACCGAGAGCGAGCGCGACCGGGTGCTGGCCGAGGCCAAGGCCGTCGCCGATGCCGGCGCCTTCTGCATCGTCATTGAGGGCGTCGCCGAATCGCTGGCGCGCGAGATCACCGAGACGATCGACGCGCCCACCATCGGCATCGGCGCCTCGGCCGCCTGCGACGGTCAGGTGCTGGTTGTCAACGACATGCTGGGCATGTTCGACTGGACCCCGAAGTTCGTGCGCAAATACGCCGATCTGCGCACCGAGATCGACCGCGCGGCGGCCGCTTTCGCCAGCGATGTGAAAACCCGCCGTTTTCCTGCCGAAGTCGAGACCTACTTCTCGAAAAAGCCGGCTTCGCAGTAACGGACGACGTTGCGGGCGGGGAGCCGACCTTCTAGGGTCCGCGCCGGTTTGCATTTCGCGATTTTGGGGCGACGTTTCAGTGGTTGATGTCTTCGAGCAGGTCGAGGAGGAGCTTCGCTCCGACAAGTTGAAGCGCCTGGCCAAGACCTGGCTGCCCGTTTTCGGCGTGGTGCTGGTCGTCGCCCTGATCGGCGCCCTGGGTTGGTGGGGCTGGGACAGCCTGAACTCCAACAAGGCCGCCAAGGCCGCCGAGGCCTATGATCGCGGCATGGAGGCCCTGCGCGCCGACAAGCCGATGGACGCTCGGGCCGCCTTCGAGGAAGCGATCAAGGAAGGCAATGGCGCCTATAAGGTCCTGGCTTTGCAACAGCAGGCCGGCCTGGCCGTCAGCGCCAACAAGTTCCAGGACGCGGTTCGCCTGTTCGACGAGGCCGCCAAGGCGTCCAGCGATCCGATCCTGTCCGACCCGCCCGCCCTGAAGGCCGCCTTCCTGATCATGGACACCGCGCCGCTGGCCGAGATCGAAAAGCGCCTGACGCCGCTGGCCGAAGACAAGCGCCCGCTGCACGCCTTCGCCCAGGAAGCCCTGGCCCTGGCGCGCCTGCAACACGGCAAGACCAAGGAAGCGCGTGAGGCCTTCGTGCTGCTGCAACTGGGTCAGGACGTGCCGGACTCGATCCGTCAGCGCGCCCAGATCGCCGTGGAATCCATCGACGCCGGCACCGCAGCCGCCATCAAGCCCATCATCGACGCCGCCGCCAAGGCGACGCCTCCGGCCGCCGGCGCTGCGAACGCGATGACGCCCTCGGCCGCCCAGGCTGCTCCGGCTCAGGCTGCTCCGGCCCAAGCTGCCCCGGCTCAGGCCGCACCCGCTCAGGCGGCTCCCGCCGCCGCGCCGGCCGCCCAATAGTGACGACCCCTTACAGGACGCCCCCGATGAACCGAGTTCTGAAAGTCGCGCTGATCTGCGGCGTCGCCGCAACGATGGCGTCCTGCGGCACCGTGCGCCGCAACCTGCCGTTCGGTCTGGGCGGCGGCAAGGAAGACGCCGGCGCGACCGCCTCGGCCGGGCAACGAATTTCGGTGCTTGAGTTCGAACAGAGCCTGTCGCCGTCGGCCGCCCTGTCGGGCCGCGACTTCTTCCTGCCGGGTCCGCAGGCCGTGACGGCCTGGACGCAGCCGGGCGGCACGTCCGAGAACCTGGTCGAGCACGTCATTGCGGCGCCGAACTTCCAGATCGCGTGGAAGCGGGGCGTCGGCTCAGGATCGGCTCACGTCGGCAACGTCATGGCCCCGATCGTGGCCGCCGACGGCAAGATCTTCGTGCTGGACGGCGAATCGACCGTTTCGGCGGTTTCGGCCGACACCGGCGCGATCCTGTGGAAGGCCAACGTCAAGAACGCCGATCGTGACCGCAACGGCGGCTTCGGCGGCGGCGTCGCCGTCGGCGGCGGCAAGGTCTTCGTCTCGTCCGGCTATCGCTCGATGACGGCGCTGGACGCCAACACCGGCGCGGTGGTCTGGACCCAGCAGGTGGACGCCCCGATCCACGGCGCCCCGACCGTCTCGGGCAACCGGGTCTTCGTCGTGGACGTGGACAGCCAGCTGTTCGCCTTTGACGCCAACACCGGCGCCCAGGACTGGACCTATCGCGGCATCGCCGAGCCGGCGCGCGTCATGCGCGCCTCCAGCCCCGCCGTCAGCGGCACGACCGTCGTCGCCCCGTTCGCCTCGGGCCAGCTGGTCGCGCTGAGCGCCCTGAACGGCCAGGCGGTGTGGGAAGAGACCCTGTCGCGCACCAGCCGCACCAGCGCCCTGTCTGAGGTTCGCGACGTGGCGGGCCGTCCGGTCATCAGCCGTGGCATGGTCTATGGCGTCAGCCACTCGGGCGTGATGTCGGCGCTGGATCTGCGTTCGGGTCAGCCGAAGTGGCAACTGCCGGTGACGGGCGTGAACGCGCCGCTGCCGGTCGGCGACGCCGTCTTCGTGGTGTCCAAGTCGGGGCAGTTGATCACGGCCAACCGTGACACGGGCCAGATCTACTGGACGCGCGAGCTGAACGAGGGCCGCGAGCGCCGCGAGGGCGGTTTCCTGACCTTCGGCCGTCGCACCATCCGCCCGCAATGGTCGGGACCGCTGCTGGCCTCCAACCGTCTGGTGATGGTCAATTCGTTCGGCGAGGCCGTCGCCTTCGATCCGAAGACTGGCGTGGCGCAGACGACGCTGAAGCTGGGCGCGCCAGCCTATATCGCGCCGGCCGCCTATAACGGCGCGCTCTATGTGCTGACCGACAACGGCCAACTGATCTGCATCCGCTGATTTTCAGCCCAAACTAAGCTAGAAGGCCGACATGGCTCTGAAGGTCGCCATCGTCGGCCGCCCCAATGTGGGCAAATCGACACTGTTCAACCGCCTCGTCGGCAAGCGCCTGGCGCTCGTCGACGATCGCCCCGGCGTGACCCGCGACCGGCGATACGCCGACGGCAACATCGGCGACATGGACCTGACGCTCATCGACACGGCGGGATACGAGGACGTCACCGACGACAGCCTGGAAGCCCGGATGCGCGAGCAGACCGAGGCCGCGCTGGACGACGCCGAATTGGTCATGTTCATGATGGACGCCCGCGAGGGCGTGACGTCGCTGGACCGGATCTTCGCCGAGCGCCTGCGCCGGGTGCACAAGCCGATCATCCTGTTGGCCAACAAGTCCGAGAGCCGCGAAAGCGGCGGCGGCGTCGGCGAGGCGCACGCCCTGGGCTTCGGCGAACCCGTCGCCATCTCGGCCGAGCACGGCGAGGGGATGGCCGATCTGTACGCCGCCATCGTCGCGGCCTCGCAGGACATCTTCGTCGAGGAGATCGACGAGCCGGACAAGCCGATCCGCATCGCCGTCATCGGCCGGCCCAATGCGGGCAAGTCCACGCTGATCAACCGCCTGATCGGCGACGACCGGCTGCTGACCGGGCCGGAAGCTGGGATCACCCGCGATTCCATCTCGGTCGACTGGCAGTTCGAGGGCAAGAACATCCGTCTGGTCGATACGGCCGGCATGCGTCGCAAGGCGCGGGTGCAGGAGAAGCTGGAGAAGCTGTCGGTCGCCGACACCATCCGGGCCATCACATTCGCCGAAGTCGTCATCCTGATGATGGACAAGGACGACGCCTTCGACACCCAGGACCTGCAACTGGCCGATTTGGTCGAGCGCGAGGGCCGCGCCCTGGTCTATGTCGCGTCGAAGTGGGACCTGGAGGACGAGCCCCAGTCCCGTATGGCCAAGCTGAAGGGCATGGCCGAGGACAAGCTGCCGCAACTGAAGGGTTCGCCCTTCGTGGCCCTGTCGTCGCACAGCGGGCGCGGAGTCGAACGGCTGATGCCGGCGGTGCTTCAGGCCTATGACACCTGGTCGGTCAAGGTGAAGACCAAGGACCTGAACACCTGGCTGTCCATGGCGACCCAGCGGCACCCGCCCCCCGCCGTGGACGGCAAGCGGATCAAGCCGAAATACATCGCCCAGACCAAGGCCCGCCCGCCGACCTTCGTGCTGATGGCCAACCGCGCCGAGTCGATGCCGGAGCATTACAAGCGCTATCTGGTCAACTCGATCCGCGAGAGCTTCGACCTGCCGGGCACGCCGATCCGTCTGAACGTCAAGTCCAGCGGTGTGAACCCCTATGCCGAAGGCGGCGCCAAGTCCGGGCCGGAACGCTACAAGGGCGACGCCAAGACCGCGCCGCGCCGCGTCAAGAAGGCCGAGAAGGAAGAGGCCCTGTCCAAACTGCCCGGCAAGGCGCTGGAGCAGAAGAAGACCCGCAAGGCCCAGCCCAAGATTCTGGGCGGGTTGAAGTCCAGCGCGTCGAAGAAGGCCGGTTCGTCCGTGGCGGTTCAGAAGGGCGCGCGCGGCGGCGCTCGCCAGGTGTCGCGTTCGGGCCGGATCCGCACAGGCCAAAAGGGCGGCGCCAAGAAGTGACGGCGTGAGCGAGGCCGAGAGCGCGCTTCCCGCCCGGCCCACCTCGCGTTGGCTGATCCTGGACGGGCAGGGGCGGGTGCTGCTGTTCCACTTCGTGTTTTCCGAAGGACCGCTTGCCGGCACGGCCTTCTGGGCGACGCCCGGCGGCGGGTGCGAGGCCGGCGAAACCTTTGAAGACGCCGCGCGCCGCGAACTGTTTGAAGAGACGGGCCTGGTCGTCGAAGACCCCGGCCCGCAGGTCGCCCAGGTCCGCGTCAGCTTCCGCCTGCCTGACGGTCGAATGGCGGATGTGGATCAGAGATTCTTCCTGCTGCGCACCGACGACTTCGTCCTGTCGCCCAAGGGCTGGACGGACGAGGAGCAGCGGGTTCTGACCGAACACCGCTGGTGGAGCCTCGACGACATCCGCCAATCCAAGGAGACGATCTGGCCGGCGGAACTAGCGGAAATTCTGACTTCGCTCCGCCTGCCGCTGATCGGCGATCGTTAGATCAAGGCGTCGACCGAGGGGCCGGTGGTCCAGTCGCGGAACTTGATGGTCAACGGGGGCGTGGCGGCGGCGTTCGACAGTTCGACGACTAGCGGGCCGATTTCGGAGGGGTGGGGCAGGACGGAGGGGTCCTCGCCCGGATAGGCCTGGGCGCGCATGGCGGTGCGCATGCGGCCGGGATCGACGATGCTGACGCGGACGGGCGTGCTCTCGATCTCATCGGCCCAAGCCTTCACCAAGGCCTCGGCGCCGGCCTTGGTCGCGGCGTACATACCCCAGAAGGCCTTGGGCGCGCTGGCGACGCTGGTGGTGAAGTGGATGGCGCGGCCGGCGTCGGAGGCGCGCAACAGAGGCTCGAGCGAGCGGATCAGACGATAGACGGCGGTGAAGTTGGTCTTTTCGACCTTGGCGAACTCGCGCGGGTCGGCGTGCGACACCGGCGTCAGGCCCGAAGGGCCCATGGTGGCGGCGCAGTGGACCCAGATGTCCAGCTTCTTGAACCGTTCGAAAATGGCGCCGCCCAGCCGGTCGATGGCCCCGCCGTCCACCAGATCGAACGGAATCAGGGTCGCATGGCGGCCGGTGGCGGCGAAGATGGCGTCGTCCAGCTCTTCCAGACCGCCCTGGGTGCGAGCCGTCGCAATGACGTGGGCGCCGGCCTTGGCCAGGGCCAGGGCGCTCTCGTAACCGATGCCGCGCGAGGCGCCGACGACGAGGGCGATACGGTCGTTCAGGGGGAGGGCGTCGGTCATGTTCGGGTGGTAGGAGTGGCGACGCGACGGGTCAATGTGTTAAGCTGTAAGCAGATGTGTACAGGAGCACTCTGTCATGGCTGCCAGCACGACCGTTACTGTCCGCATGAGTGAGACACTCAAAGAGCGGCTGGGGCTGCTTGCCGAGAAAACCCAGCGCACCCAGTCTTTTCTCGCTGAACGTGCCATCGCCGGCTACGTTGAACGAGAACTGGAAATGATGACGGCCGTCGAGGAAGGCTTGGAAGATTTTCGCACCGGCAATGTCGTCACGCATGACGAAGCCATGCGGCAGATCCGCGAGACCATCGCCAAATACGAGTCCTGATGCGCTCCGTCGTCTGGTCACGGCGTGCGCTGCTGGAACTGACCCACGCCATCGACTATCTGGCCCAGCGCAATCTGCCCGCCGCGCAGAAGATCGAAGCTCTCATCATCGAGACGACCGAGAAGTTGGCGCGACGGCCGATCGGTCGGCCGGGCAAACAGCCGGACACCTACGAAAAGCTCGTGGCCGGCGCGCCGTATCTGATCGTCTATGCCCTAGCGGACGACGCCGAAGGCGGCCAGGTCCAGATCATACGCCTGTTCCACACAGCGCAGGACCGCGAGTGACGGCCGTCAGGCGCTGACCAGCAAGGACAGCTGTTTGGCCCCGAACTCGCGGCCGCCTTCCTCGATCTCGCGATCCAAGAGGCGAGTGGGATAGTCGCCGGTGAAATAGTGGTCGGTGAACTGCGGGGCGGCGGCGTTGCGGCCGGTCTCGCCCATCGCGCGATACAGGCCGTCGATGGACAGGAAGCCGAGCGAATCGACCTCCAGCATGTCGCGCATCTCTTCCAGCGTCTTGTTGGCGGCCAGCAGCTGCGCGCGCTCGGGCATGTCGATGCCGTAGAAGTCGGGGAACAGGATTTGCGGGCTGGCCGAGCGCAGGTGGACCTCGGTGGCACCGGCAGCGCGCACGGCGCGGACCAGTTTCAGCGAGGTCGTGCCGCGCACGATGGAATCGTCGATCAGCACGACGCGTTTGCCGGCCAGGGCCGACTTGTTGGGGCTGTGCTTCATGCGCACGCCCTTCTGGCGGGCGCCCTGGCTGGGCTGGATGAAGGTGCGGCCCAGATAGTGGCTGCGGATGATGCCCATTTCGTAGGGGATGCCGCTTTCCTGGGCGTAGCCGAGGGCGGCGGGGACGCCGGAATCGGGCACCGGCACGACGATGTCGGCCTCGACACCCAGTTCGCGGGCGAGGCCGCGACCCATTTCCTTGCGGACCTCATAGACGGAGCGGCCATTCACGACCGAATCCGGGCGCGAAAAATAGACGTATTCGAACAGGCACGGACGCGCCGCGCGGGCGGGGAAGGGCTTGAGCGAGCGCAGGCCGCTGTCGTCGATGACGACGATCTCGCCGTGTTCGACATCGCGCACGAAGGTGGCGCCCATCATGTCCAGGGCGCAGGTCTCGGACGCCAGAACCCAACCGTCGCCCAACTGGCCCAGGACCAGCGGGCGGATGCCCAGCGGGTCGCGGGCGCCGATCATCTTAGTGCGGGTCTGAGCCACCAGGGCGTAACCGCCCTCGATCCGCGCCAGGGCGTCGGTGAAGCGATCGACGATCTTGGCTTTGCGGCTGCGCGCGATCAGGTGGAGGATGACTTCGGAATCCGAGGTCGACTGGAAGATGGCGCCCTCGCTGACCAGCTGGGCGTGCAGGAATTTAAAGTTGGTCAGGTTGCCGTTGTGGGCGATGGCGATGCCGCCCTGGTCCAGATCGGCGAACATCGGCTGAATGTTGCGCAGGAAGCTGCCGCCGGCGGTGGAGTAGCGGGTGTGGCCCACGGCCGCGCGGCCGGGCATCCGCGTCATCAGGTCGGCGCCGCCGAAGGCCTCGCCAACCAGGCCCTGGTGACGTTCGGTGTAGAAGCGCTCGTCCTTGACGCTGGCGATGCCGCAGGCTTCCTGGCCACGATGCTGAAGGGCGTGAAGACCCAGCGCGACGACGGAAGAGCCTTCGTCCTCGTCCGCGCCCCAGACGCCGCAGACGCCGCATTCCAGACGGAGCTGGTCATCCTCCGGCTCGCGCCAGTGCTCGCGGTGAACGACGGGATCGGCGATATGGTGGCGCATCGTGGGGCTCCGATGACCGGGGAAACTTAAGGGGCGGCTTCGCGGCGCGAGTTAGGCTCTGATTGCGTCGGGGGCAAGGCTTCGTCGTCCGAAAACCCCCGGCGTACGGACGAATCCACGACGGGCGTGATGGCGTCGGCGCCGCGTCCGATGCTGGGCAGGACGATCTGGATCATCCGCGCGCCCATGGCGCTGACCGGATAGAGTGCCGCCTTCCCAAGCCACAGCGGCGTGCGCTCGCCCGGCAGGGCTGCGACGATGACCAGATGCACCGCGCCGATCAGGACCAGCGCACGGATGCCGCCGATGAACAGGCCGAAGATGCGGTCGATGACGCCGAGATGCGGATGGTCCTTGGCGCTCTTGGACATCATCGAGCCGACCAGGCGCAGGCCGAAGTAGACGACGAAGAAGGTCAGGACGGCGGCCAGGATCGACCCGGCCCACTCGGGATCGACGAAGGCGCGCGTGACGCCGGCCGTCCAGGGCAGGGCGATCAGGGCGACCAGGGCCGCCAAGGTCGCGCTGAGCAGCGTAATGACCTCGCGCACCCCGCCGCGCACCCAGCCGGCGGCGACGGAAAACAGGATCACCACGATGGCGAAGACGTCGTATCCGGTCACGCGTGCGGGATCCTGCGGCTGCTACGAGGGTCTAATAGCGGTTCTGCGAGATTCGTTCGACCACATCCGTCAGGCGCGTGACGGATGTCACCTTCACCCCCTTGGTCTTGGCGGTCAAAGTCGGGCCGAGCACCTGATCGAAGCCCAGTTTTTGCGCTTCGCGCAGGCGGGCCTCGGCGCGGCCGACGCTGCGGACCTCGCCCGACAGACCGATTTCGCCGAAGACGACGCAGCCCTGGGGCAGGGACACGCCGGTCGCCGAGCTGATCAGGGCCGCCGCCGCCGCGAGATCGGCCGCCGGTTCATTGATGCGCAATCCGCCCGCGACATTCAGATAGACGTCCTGATCGCCAAAGCCGAAGCCGCAGCGGGCCTCCAGCACGGCCAGCACCATGGCCAGACGTCCCGTCTCCCAGCCGATCACGGCGCGGCGCGGGGTGCCATAGGCGGACTTGGACACCAGGGCCTGCATTTCGACGAGGACGGGACGCGAACCTTCGATCCCGGCGAAGACGGCGGCGCCCGGCGCGCGCTCCTTGCCCTCGCCGAGGAAAAGAGCGGAGGGATTGGCGACCTCGCGCAGACCGGCGTCGCCCATTTCGAACACGCCGATCTCGTCGGTGGCGCCGAAGCGGTTTTTGCCGGCGCGCAGGATGCGGAACGGATAGCCGCGCTCGCCCTCGAAGGTCATGACGGCGTCGACAAGGTGTTCGACCACGCGAGGGCCGGCGACCTGGCCGTCCTTGGTGACGTGGCCGACAAGGACCACCGCGACGCCCTGCGACTTGGCCAGACGCACCATCTCGCCGGCGCAGGCCCGGACCTGGGTGATCGAGCCGGGGCCGCTCTCGTGCACGTCGGACCACAGGGTCTGGATCGAATCGACGATGACGATGTCGAACTGTTCGCGCTTCAGCGTGCCCAGAATTTCACGCAGCGCCGTCGCCGCCGCCAGATTGACCGGCGCGTCCGCTAGACCCATCCGCTTGGCCCGCGCGCGGATCTGCTCGACGGCTTCTTCGCCCGAGATATAGGCCACGCGCGATCCGCGCAGCGCCGCCTTGGCTGCGACCTCCAGCAACAAGGTGGACTTGCCGACGCCGGGATCGCCGCTGAGCAGGATGGCCGAGCCGGGCACGACGCCGCCGCCGCAGACCCGGTCGAACTCGGCCACGCCCGTCGTGATGCGCGGCGGCTCTGGCGTGTCGGACTGAAGCGTTTCGAACTGAATGCCGCGCGTGCGGGCCGAAGCCGCAGCTGACGGCTTGATCGCACCCGGCGGAGCCGAGCGGCTTTCCTCGCTCAAGGTGTTCCACTGGCCGCAGGAGCCGCACTGGCCCGACCACTTGCTGTGGACCGAGCCGCAGGACTGACAGACGTAGAGGGCGGAATCGCGAGCCATGGGCTTCCTTAGCAGATCGAACGGTCGCGCCGGACATGGCCTCGGCTCACGACAGTTTCGGTCGCAGGCGCAACCTTTGCCATACTGAAGGATTGAGAATGTGTCGCACACCCTTGCTTCTTGAAGCGACGCAACGTCAACATCCGCCCATCTTCTCTCGCCGAGGCCTGTCATGACCGATCCGACGACCCACTCCCAACCCGCTGTCGATCCGGCCCTGGTCGCGCGGGTCAAGGGCATACTGCTGCAACCCAAGTCCGAATGGCTGAAGATCGACGGCGAGTTCGCCACGACCAAAAGCCTGTTCACCCGCTATGCGATGATCCTGGCGGCGATCGGCCCGGTCTGTTCGCTGCTCGGCGGTCAGTTGATGCCGATCATGGGCGTGAAGCTGTCGATCGTGGGCGCGATCGTCGTGGCGCTCGTCAGCTACGGCATGTCCTTGCTGGGGGTCTTCCTCCTGGGACTGATCATCAATGCGCTGGCGCCGAACTTCGGCGGCACGGCCAACAAGGTTCAGGCCATGAAGCTGGCCGTCTATTCCTGGACCGCCGCTTGGCTGGCGGGCGTCTTCGGCCTGATCCCGATGCTGGGCATCCTGGCCATCCTGGGCCTCTACAGCTTCTATCTGCTGTTCGTCGGCCTGCCGATCCTGATGAAGGTGCCGGAAGACAAGAAGGTCGGCTATTTCATCGTGACGGTGATCGCCGGCGTCGTGATGTATTTCATCATCTCGGCGATCGTCGGAGCCATTTCGATGAGCTTCGTCGCCGCGTCGGTCGGCATGGCCGGGCTCGCTGGAATGGGCGCCGGCTACTGAGAATAGACGCGCGGCACGCGGGGAGTGATCGAAGTCAGCAGCTCGTAGCTGATGGTCCCCGCCGCGGCCGCGGCGTCGTCCAACAGGCGGTGCGGGCCGAATAGTTCGACCGGATCGCCGACCGCGACATCCAGGCCGGTGATGTCCACCGCGCAGACATCCATCGAGACCCGACCCAGCAGCGGGCGGGTCTCGTTGGCGATCCAGACCGCGCCCTTGGGCGAATAGGATCGCAGCAATCCATCCGCATAGCCGGCCGCCACGGTCGCGACCTTGATCGGGCGTTCGGCGATGTAGCCACGCGTATAGCCGACGCTCTCGCCGGCGGGCACGTCGCGGACTTGAAGCACCTCGGCCGTCAAGGTGGCCACGGGTGCAATCCGGGAATCGGGACGCCCTTCTGGACCGCCGCCGTAAAGACAGATGCCCGGCCGAACGGTGTCGAAGGCGAAGTCCGGGCCCAGGAAACAGCCGCTGGAGTTGGCGAACGACCGGACTACGCCCGGATAGCGATCCAGCACGCCCGCAAAGGCGTCACGCTGGCGCCGGTTCATCGGATTGGCCGGTTCGTCGGCGCAGGCGAGGTGGGTCAGGACCAGGGCCAGGCCGTCGAAAGCGTCAGGCGCGTCCTCGGGCCGAATACCCAACCGGTTCATGCCAGTGTCAATCTGCAGGCCGCAGGTCCCGCCGCCCGCCGCCTTCCAGGCCTGGATCTGCGCGGGATGGTTCAGCACGGGCCGCAGGTCAGCCGCCTTCAGCATCGCCGCATCGTCGCCGTGGCATCCGTCGAGCACATAGATGACGGGACCGTCGGCGCCCAAGGCCGCCCGCAGCCGCACGCCCTCCGCCGCCCGCGCCACGAAGAAGGTCCGCGCCCCCTCGGCCATCAGCCGCGTCGCCACAGCTTGTGCGCCCATTCCATAGCCATCCGCCTTGACCACCGGATGCACCGGCTGGCCGCTGACGGCCTCCAGCGTGTGATAGTTGCGCGCCAGGGCGTTCAGATCGACGGAGAGGACGGCGGGGGTCGATGCGGTCATGGCGTCCTTATGCGCCAACACCGCGCCGATGGAAGAGGCTACTCGTAGCTGACTTCCTCATAGCCGTGCGCCAGGTTGCCGAAGCGGACGGTGTCGGCGTCGAAGGCCAGTTTGACGATGCCGATCGGGCCGTGGCGCTGCTTGCCGATGACGACCTCGGCCTGGCCTTGCAGGCGGTCCATGTCCTGCTGCCATTGCAGGTGTTCCTCGGTGCCCTCGCGCGGCTCGGCGCGGCCCAGGTAGTAGCTTTCGCGATAGACGAACATCACGCAGTCGGCGTCCTGCTCGATCGAGCCGGATTCGCGAAGGTCGGACAGTTGCGGGCGTTTGTCGTCGCGCTGCTCGACCTGACGCGACAGCTGCGACAGGGCGATGATCGGCACCGACAGTTCCTTGGCCAGGGCCTTCAGCCCGCCGGTGATTTCGGACACCTCCTGCACGCGGTTCTTCTGGCCGCCGCTGTTGCCGGTCGTGACCAGTTGCAGATAGTCGACGATGATCAGGTCCAGCCCATGTTCCATGCGCTTCAGGCGGCGCGCGCGGGCCGCCAGCTTGGAGATGGACAGACCGCCGGTTGCGTCGATGTAGAGGGGGCTTTCGCCGATCTCGACCGCCGCGTCGCGCAACTTGCCGAAGTCGGTAGCGTCGATCTCGCCCTTGCGCAGCTTGTCCGAGGACACGCCGGACGCATCGGCCAGAATACGCATCGCCAGCTGCTCGGCGCTCATTTCCAGCGAATAGAAGGCGACGACGCCGCCGTTGACCGTCTTGCGGCCCTCTGGCGTCGGCTCCCACTGATAGGCGCGCGCTACGTTGAAGGCCATGTTGGTCGCGAGCGCCGTCTTGCCCATCGACGGACGGCCCGCGAGGATCAACAGGTCGGACGGGTGCAGGCCGCCCAGCTTACGATCCAGATCGTTCAGGCCGGTGGCCAGACCGGCCAGCTTGCCTTCACGCTGATACGCTTCGGCCGCCATTTGAACAGCGCCGGACAAGGCGTTGGAGAAGCTGACGAAACCGGACGAGGGTTTGCCCGTCTCGGCCAGCGAATACAGGGTCTGTTCGGCCTGTTCGATCTGCTCGTCGGCGGGCGTCTCCGGATTGGGCGCCTCCTTGATCATGTCGCCGCCGATGCGGATCAGATCGCGGCGCAGCGCCAGGTCATAGACGACGCGGGCGTAGTCGGGGGCGTTGGCGGCGGGCGGCGCGCGGTCGACCAGGTCGGCGAGATAGCGCAGGCCGCCGAACTCCTGGAACGCCGGATCTTGCTTGAACCGCTCGATTAGAATGGTGGGCTCGGCCAGCAAGCCTTGGCGGATATGGTCCTCGATCGCGTCGAACAGCCGCTGGTGGAAGGGTTCGTAGAAGTGCGAGCCGCGCAGCCGGTCGTTCAACCGCTCGAAGACGGCGTTGTCGAACATCAGCGAGCCCAGCAGCGCCTGCTCGGCCTCCAGATTGTGCGGCATCGAAGTGACGCCGCCGGAGTCCAGCGGAGACGACGAGAAGGGCATGGGGGCGAAGGCGTTCATCGATTAACGCTTTAGCCCTCTCACGCCCTTGCGTCAGACGCGGACGCCGCCTGGACCGTGGACAGATCGCGCCGCCTTGGGGACGAACCGGAATTCCTCAATCGGCGCGCGTCAGGCGCAGGGATAGTCGTGGGCCATCCATTCGCGCACAGCCTGGGTCACGCTGATGTTGCGCCGGCTTTGCGGGACGGCGTTGAAATGGCCCAGGATGGCGTTGGGCGAAAAGCCGACCTTGTCCGGCATGCAGGTCGCGGGCTGACGGCCGGCCGCCCTGGCCTGAGTCTGTTCGGCGCGGACGGTGCGAACGGCGCCACGGAACTCGGCCATAAGACGGCGGGTGTCCGAGCGCAGGAGAGCGGTGGGGTTCTGAGGAATGGTGTTGGCGGTGGTCAGGAATTCCTGAACCGTCATGGCGCTGGCCGCGCCGGCGAAAAGCGACATCGCCAGGACGCCGGCCGCAATTGACTTGGTCTTCATCTGGTCCCCTCCAAAGCCCCCTCTGGCTACGTCCACATTGAACGGCGATATGTGTCGCAACTGGGGCGAAGCAGAACGGCCAAGCTGAAGGTTTCGTAATGCAAACAAGCAAAAGGGCGCTCCGAGGAGCACCCTGCCTGCTGGCGATCAGCCCGACCTCACCATTTCAGGCTGAGGCGCGCATAGCCGTAGCGACCGTTGAAACCGAAGGGCGAATAGTAGGGGAAGCCCAAAACGCCGTTGGAGTTTAGCGACGCCGGGACGAAGTCCGGATATTCGTCGAACACATTGTCCACGCCGATCGCCACGCCCACGCGTTCGGTCAGCTCGAACCGGCCTTCCAGATCCACGACCGTCTTGGCCCCGGTGCTATAGTCGTTCGCCGCCGTCGATCCGGGTTGCAGCACGTCGCCATAGTAGGTGGCGCGAACCGTGGCGCCCCACTTGTCCCGGCTCCAGTCCGCCGACGCCGAGACCTTGGTGTCGGGCGTGCCGTCTTCGATGGTCAGGATGCGTTGGCGGGCGAACAGAGTCGGCACCGGGTTCAGAACCGAGGAGGACGTCGGCACGCGGTTGACAGACACATCGTTGAAGTTCGCCGCGACGGTGAAGTCGAAATCGCCGAGCGTATCGGTCGGCAGACGGTAACGCCCGACGATGTCCACGCCTTCGGTCGAGGTCGAGACCCCGTTCAGGAAGAAGCGCGCGGCCTGAACGCCTTGCGGATCCAGCAGGCTGGCGACCTGACCTGAGAACGTCCGGTTGATCAGTTCGGACAGAACGATCTGATCGTCGATGTCGATCTTGTAGGCGTCGACCGTCAGGTCGAACCGGCCCAGTCGCACCACCGCGCCGACCGAGTAGTTGGTCGAGGTCTCAGCCTTCAGCGGACGCGCGCCAAGAGCCGTCGCGACCGCGCTGGTGGCCGGGAAGGTGCCGGTTTCGACCACGGCGCCGTTCTGGATCACTGAGGCGGTCGAGGTGAAATACGACTGCTGCAACGACGGCGCGCGGAAGGCGGTCGAGACCGAACCGCGCAGGGCGAAGCTGGGGGTGAAGTCATAGCGGGCCGACAGCTTGCCCGTCTGGGTGTCGCCGAAATCGGAATAGTCCTCGAACCGCACGGCGCCCTCGACGCGCAGCTTGTCGGTCAGGGGAATTTCGACGTCGGCGTAGGCGGCGAAGTTGTCGCGATCAACATCCACGGCGTTCGAGGGCTGGAAGCCGACGAAGCCCTGGGCGCCGCCGGTCAGGGCGGTGTTGGCGCCCAACGGTCCACGGTTGTAGCTCTCGGGCTGGCCCGCCTCGATCTTGTAGTTCTCCCAGCGCTGCTCCAGGCCCCAGGCAAAGTTCAGCGGGCCGCCAGACAGACCGACCTCGAACTCACGGCTGAAGTCGGCACCCAGCACCAGTTGATCGTAGATCAGGCTGCCGGAATCGAAGCTGGTCGGCGAAGTCGCGCCGTAGGTGGAGTTCAGCGAATCCTCGGTGCGGAAGTCCAAAGCGTTGCGGCCATAGGTCAGGCTGATGTCTGTGTTCCAGCCCGCCAGTTCACCGCGGAGGCCGCCGGCCAGCGATGCGTCCTTTGAATTGATGGCGACCTTCGGCAGGAAGCCGTTCGGGTAGATGGAGGCGACGTTGTTGACGTTGTCGGACAGGCGAGGGAAGGCGGCGCCTTCGCTGTCGCGGTCCTGATAGCTGGCCCAGCCATAGGCCTCCCAGCCGTTGCCGAGGCCCTTGCCAGCGTTGGCGAAGACAGTCCACTGCTCCACGTCCGGGTCGCCGAAGCGAGCGGTTATCGCGCCGTTCGCCGCCGCGCGGGGGTCATAGTCCGAGCGATTGGTCGACTCGCGGTTCAGATACTCCGCCGACAGGGTCAGAAAGCCGTCGTCGCCCAGTGAGAACCCTTGCCAGGCCGAGGCCGTGACGGTGCCGCCGTCGGTCTCGTCGCGTTCGCCGCGCGCGGTCTTCACGGTGGTGAAATACTGGCCATAGGTCACGCTAGCGCCGCCGCCGCTGGAGGCCTCCTTCAGACGCAGGTTCACCACGCCGGCGATGGCGTCCGAACCATATTGGGCCGAGGCGCCGTCGCGCAGCACCTCCACCCGGTCCAGAGCGCCGGTCGGGATGGTATTCAGGTCGACGGCGGCCGAGCCGCGCCCCACCACGCCGTTGACGTTGACCAGGGCTGAGGCGTGGCGACGCGTGCCGTTGACCAGCACCAGCGTCTGATCCGGCGACAGGCCGCGCAGGGTGATCGGGCGGATCGAGTCCGAGCCATCGTTGGCGGACGGCCGCTGGAAGGTCAGCGACGGCACGGCCTGGGCAAGGGCCGTGGCGAACTCCGTCGTGCCGCGCGTCTGCAACGCCTCGGACGTCACGACATCGACGGGCGCCAGGGTGTCGAGGCGCGAGCGGTTCTGGACCCGCGTGCCGGTCACGACAATGTCGTCCACCTGCGCCGCCTCATCGGCGACGGGTTCGGCGCTTTGAGCAAAGGCCGGGGCGGCGGTCAGCAGGGCGAAGGTCGAGACGGTGGCGAGCAGGGCCGGTGCGGCGGCCCGTTGAGAAAGAGAACGCATTGAGAGATTTCCTAAAGTCTGTTTTTGGCGCGAGCGCGCATCGCCGCCGCTGATTGCGGCGGGCTTTTTATGTTCGGCTTGGATTGGGTATGGCGTGCGGTCTCAGTCGCAACATCGCGCGACGATGCGCCGAACAGCCTCTGAATCTGACAATATCATTACCACCATCTCCGACCACAGGGCGGGGAGGCCCAGCGGTCATGGCGATATCAGGGCGAAGATGCGGCGGGTCAATCGCGCGCCACCGCCATGTTTTCTGTCTCGGAGCTATAGAAAATCTACGGGCCGATGTCCCGTGCGGTGGATGCCGTTCACGCGCAGCAAAAAGGGCGCGTCCCTTGCGAGACGCGCCCTTGATGTCGTTTGGGATCCGGTCGGATCAGGCTTCGTCGCCGAAGCCTTCTTGTTGACCGGCGCCGCCTTCGATCAGTTCCTGGGCCGATTGCTCGGCGGCCTGGCGCTCATCGTCAAACTGGCTGCGGATCACGTCCTCGCCCTTGGCTTGGCGCTCGGCCTCGTCCATCGAGCGGGCGATGTTGATCTTGACCGTGGCGCGGACCTCGGCGTGCAGGCGAACCGGCACTTCGTGGACGCCCAGGCTCTTGATCGCCGTGTTCAGGACGACCTGCGAGCGCTCGACCTTGCCGCCTTCGGCCTGGATGGCCTCGGCGACGTCGCGACCGGCGACCGAACCGTACAGGTGACCGGTTTCACCGGCCTGACGGATCATGACGTAGGTCTGGCCGTCGATCTTGTCGGCGACCTTCTGTGCGTCGGCCTTGTTCTTCTCGTTGCGCTGCTCGATGGCGGCGCGGTCGAGTTCGAACGCCTTCAGGTTGGCGGCGGTGGCCCGGCGGGCCTTGTCGCGCGGCAGAAGGAAGTTACGGGCGAAGCCGTCCTTGACGGACACGACGTCGCCGATGGCGCCGAGATTCTCGACGCGTTCAAGCAGAACGACCTTCATCTCACTTCACCACGTAAGGCAGGAGGGCCAGATAGCGAGCGCGCTTGATGGCCTTGGCCAGTTCACGCTGCTTCTTCTGGGAGACGGCGGTGATGCGCGAAGGCACGATCTTGCCGCGTTCGGAGACGTAACGCTGCAGCAGCTTGACGTCCTTGTAGTCGATCTTCGGCGCATTGGCGCCCGAGAACGGGCAGACCTTGCGGCGACGATAGAAGGGGCGGCGGCCGGCGGCGCCGGAGCCCGCCGGTGCGCCCGGGGTCGGGGCGGTGGTATCGGTCATGTTCCGGGTTCCTTATTCGGCGTCGGCGGCGGCGTCGTCGCGCGGGGTGCGCTCGCGCTCACGCTCGCGTTCACGCTCGCGGCGGGCCAGCAGCGGCGACAGTTCCAGGTCGAGTTCCTCGACGCGGACGGTCAGCCAGCGCAGCACGTCTTCGTTGATCGACAGCTGACGCTCGACTTCGGCCATGGCGGCCGGAGGGGCGTCGACGGCCAGCAGCGAATAGTGAGCCTTGCGGTTCTTCTTCACGCGGTAGGTCAGGTTGCGCAGACCCCAGTATTCGATCTTGGCGACCGAGCCGCCACCGGCGACGATCAGATCCTTGATGGTGTCATTCAGCGCTTCGGCCTGTTGCGCCGAGATATCCTGGCGCGTCATGACCGTGTGCTCGTAAAGAGCCATGCGGTAGTCTCCCTTGTGGGCGTCGGCGCGGAAACGACCGGGTAAGTCGGTCTCCACGATGGCTCCTGGCGCGGCGGCCGGACCGAACGTCCAACCCTTTGGTGCTCCGCGACAGGACCGAAGCCCTGGAAAGGCGGGGCCTATAGGCGAAAAGGGGCGAGGAAGCAAGGATGGCGGCAGACGCTTGTGGCGCCCCTCGACCCCGCCTAAACCAGCCACATGCCGAAGCTGACGTCCGCGGTCGATCCGCAAAGCCAAAAATACAAGTCCCTACACGCACACAACAGCGCCCTGGTCGCCGAGTTGCGCAACCATGTGGCCAAGGCCGCGCGTGGCGGGTCTGACAAGTCCCGCGAGCGTCACGTCGCTCGCGGCAAGCTGTTGCCGCGCGACCGCGTCGAGCGCCTGCTGGATCCCGGCTCGCCCTTTCTGGAGATCGGGCAACTGGCTGCGCACGACATGTATGACGGCGAGGCCCCGGCGGCGGGCGTCATCGCTGGCATCGGTCGGGTCTCGGGCCGCGAGGTCATGATCGTCTGCAACGACCCGACGGTGAAGGGCGGCGCCTACTTCCCCATGACGGTCAAGAAGCACCTGCGCGCCCAGGAAATCGCCGAGCAGAACCGTCTGCCGTGCGTCTATCTGGTGGATTCCGGCGGGGCCAATCTGCCGCACCAGGCCGAGGTGTTTCCCGACCGCGACCACTTCGGCCGCATCTTTTTCAACCAGGCCCGGATGAGTGCCAAGGGCATCGCCCAGATCGCTTGCGTCATGGGCTTGTCCACCGCCGGCGGGGCCTATGTGCCGGCCATGTCGGATGAGACGATCATCGTCAGAAATCAGGGGGCCATCTTCCTGGCCGGCCCGCCGCTGGTGAAGGCGGCGACCGGCGAGGTCATCTCGGCGGAGGAACTGGGCGGGGCGGAGACCCACGGTCGTCGCTCGGGCGTGGTCGATCATGTCGCCGAGAACGATGAGCACGCGCTGGAGATCGTGCGCTCCATCGTCGCCAATCTGAACACGACCAAGGCCGTCGAGATGGATGTGCGCGAACCGCGCGCGCCGGCCTTCGACGCAGAGGAGCTGTACGGCCTGATCCCGGACGACGTCCGCGCCCCCTATGATGTGCGTGAGGTCATCGCCAGGCTGGTGGACGGGTCGGAGTTCGACGAGTTCAAGAGCCTGTACGGCTCGACCCTCGTGTGCGGGTTCGCGCGCATCTGGGGTTATCCGGTAGCCATCCTGGCCAACAACGGCGTCATCTTTTCCGAGAGCGCCCAGAAGGGCGCGCACTTCATCGAACTGGCCTGCAAGCGCAAGATTCCGCTGCTGTTCCTGCAGAACATCTCGGGCTTCATGGTCGGCGGCAAATATGAGGCGGGCGGCATCGCCAAGGACGGCGCCAAGCTGGTGACGGCCGTGGCCTCGGCTGAGGTGCCCAAGTTCACCGTCCTGATCGGCGGCAGTTTCGGCGCGGGGAACTATGGCATGTGCGGCCGGGCCTATTCGCCGCGCTTCCTGTTCACCTGGCCCAACAGCCGGATCGGGGTCATGGGCGGCGAGCAGGCCGCCAGCGTGCTGGCCACCGTGCACCGCGACGCCGAGACCTGGAGCGCGGACGACGCCGAGGCCTTCAAGGCGCCCATCCGCCAAAAGTATGAGGACGAGGGCAATCCCTATTACGCCACCGCCCGCCTGTGGGACGACGGCGTCATCGACCCGGCCCAGACCCGCGATGTGCTGGGCCTAGCCATCAGCGCCAGCCTGAACGCCCCGATCCCGGAGACGACGTTCGGCCTGTTCCGGATGTAACCTATTGGTCCGCGCCTCGTTGTGAGCGGACACGCAGCTTGGAGACCCCCCATGGCCGATCAACCGACCGAAGCCGACCTCAACGCCCTGGACGTCACCGACTCCGAGGCGGCCGAGATCAACAGTATCGCCCAGCCGCTGGTGCCCGATGCCGCGCCGGACGCCGACGACGATCTGGTGCAGATCGATTCGACCACCGACGGGGTCGTCTTCGTCACCATCAACCGGCCGGCCAAGAAGAACGCCTTCGACGCCGCGACCATCGCAGCCCTGCATGAGGCGTTCGAAACGCTGCATGGCGCGGACCGGGTGCGAGCCGTCTTTATTCGGGGGGCGGGCGGCACCTTCAGCGCCGGGGCCGATCTGAACTGGATGCGCGACGCCGCCGGCTGGTCCGAGAGCGACAACCGCGACGACGCCATGGGCCTCGCGAAAATGCTGAAGGCCCTGCACGACATTCCCGCCCTGACGGTGGCGGTGGTCGAGGGCAACGCCATGGGCGGCGGAGCGGGCATCGTCGCCGCCTGCGACATGGCCGTGGCGGTCGAGGGGGCGCGCTTCGCCTTCTCCGAGGTCAAGCTGGGTCTGATCCCGGCGACCATCGCCCCCTATGTGATCGAGGCCGTCGGCGCGCGCCGCGCCCGCCAGTTGTTCCTGACCGCCAACGCCTTCGACGCCGACTACGCCGCCCATGCCGGCCTGATCGACCTCGTGCTGCCCGAAGGATCGGTGGACGAGTTCATCTCGATGCTGAGCGACAGCCTGACCAACAATGCGCCGGGCGCGATGGGTGAGGCCAAGCGTCTGGTCAACGACATCGCCCACCACAAGATCGACAACGGTCTGATGGACGAAACCGCCAAACGCATCGCCCGCGCCCGCGTATCGGACGAAGGCCGCGAGGGCGTCGCCGCCTTCCTGGAAAAGCGCAAGGCCAGCTGGACGGTCTGATTGCGCTGATCGGCCGCCGGAAACGGCGGCCGATTTCACGCGTAGTTGAAGCTGATCGAAATCCGGTCGGCCTTGGCCAGGTTGGTCGGCACCTCGTGCCGCAGCCAGCTTTCCCACATCAGCACCGTGCCTGCCTGAGGCTGCAGATAGACGAACGGTCGCTCGGCCTCGCTCGCGTCATCGGTCACCGACGGTCGGGCCATCATGAAGGGCAGGCGGGGGTCTTCCAGCTTCAGCGATGAGGCGCCGTCTGGCACGTTGATATAGACGGTGCCCGACAGGAAGGCGTGCGGGTGAATGTGACCCGTATGGCCGCCGCCGGGCTTCAAGATGTTGACCCACAGATTGTCGAGGCGGGGTTTGCGGGCCAGGTCGAAGTTCAGCGCCTTGGCGTAGGCGACGGCGTGGCGATCCAGGTGGCGCTTCAGCTCCGCGAACTCCGGGAAGCGCTGGGGCAGGTCGTTCAGCGATCCGTAGGAGGTGTAGCCTCGATAGGCGTTGGCCTTGCACCATTGGCGGCCGGCCGCATCCTCCTCGGCCATCATGCGGATGACGTCGATCAGCTGTTCGTTGAAGTCGGGCCAGCCACGCCCTTCGGCGAGCGATGCTTCATAGACCTGGGTGACGAAGAGGGGGCGCAGGGACATGGAAGGGGCTTAACGCCTGCCGCGTCGCGTGAGAAGGGTCGTGCCCTGCCTCTCGCCTGATGCGCACGATCCGGCTAAGACCGCTTCATGTTCAAGTCCGTCCTTGTCGCCAATCGCGGCGAAATCGCCTGCCGTGTCTTCCGCACCGCCAAGCGGATGGGGATACGCACCATCGCCGTCTATTCCGAGGCGGATGCAAACGCCCTGCATGTGCGCGAGGCCGACGAGGCGGTGCTGATCGGGCCGGCGGCGGCGCGCGAGAGCTATCTGGACGGCGCCAAGGTGCTGGCGGCGGCCAAGGCGACCGGCGCAGAGGCGATCCACCCCGGCTATGGTTTTCTGAGCGAGAACGCCGATTTCGCCGAGGCCGTCGCGGCGGCGGGCCTGATCTGGATCGGGCCGGACCCGTCCTCGATTCGCGCCATGGGCCTGAAGGACGCGGCCAAGGAACTGATGATCCAGGCGGGCGTGCCGGTGACGCCGGGCTATCAGGGCGCGGATCAGTCGGAGGAAACCCTGACGGCCGAGGCGGCGCGGATCGGCTATCCGGTGCTGATCAAGGCGGTCGCGGGCGGCGGCGGCAAGGGGATGAAGCGGGTCGATGATCCGGCCGATTTCGCCGCCGGTCTGGCCAGCGCCAAGCGGGAAGGGGCGGCGGCCTTCGGCGACGATCGGGTGCTGATCGAACGCTATATCACCCGCCCACGCCACATCGAGGTGCAGGTGTTCGGCGACAAGCATGGCGAGGTCGTCCACCTTTATGAGCGCGACTGTTCGCTGCAACGCCGCCACCAGAAGGTGATCGAAGAGGCGCCCGCGCCGGGCATGAGCGAGGCCGTGCGCGCCGCCGTGACCGGGGCCGCGATCAAGGCGGCCAAGGCCGTGAACTACGTCGGGGCCGGCACGATCGAGTTCATCGCCGACGCCTCGGACGGGCTGAAGGCGGACGGCGTCTGGTTCATGGAGATGAACACCCGGTTGCAGGTCGAGCATCCCGTGACCGAGAGCGTGACCGGCGTCGATCTGGTCGAATGGCAGTTCCGCGTCGCCGCAGGCGAACCGATCCCCCTGAAGCAGGATCAGATCGAGCTGAACGGCTGGGCCATGGAGGCGCGGCTGTATGCCGAGGATCCGGCCAACGGCTTCCTGCCCTCCATCGGCAAGCTGGAGCATTTCGTCATGCCGGACGGCATCCGCGTCGACACCGGCGTGGAGCAAGGCGGCGAGGTCAGCCAGTTCTATGACCCGATGATCGCCAAGCTGATCGTCCATGAGGACACGCGCGAGGCGGCGGCGGCGCGTCTGGCCGAGGCGGCCGGCGAGGTCGAGGTCTGGCCGGTCAAGGCCAACGCCGGCTTCCTGAAGCGCTGTCTCGAGCATCCGCGCTTCGTCGCGGGCGATGTGGACACGGGCTTCATCGCGGCGGAGGAGGCGGCGTTGCAGCCGCAGCCATCCGACGCGGCGACGCTGGCGGCCCTGACCCTGATTGCGGAAGCGGCGGCGGATGCGGTCGAGACGCGTTCGGACCGTTTCAGCCCCTGGGGCGGCCAGCCGGGCCTGTCCTATGGCGTGCGCCTGAATGCGCCGGCTCAGACAACCGTCTGGGCCCACGTCGATGGTCAGGGCGTGTCCGCTGCGGTGACGCCCATCGAAACGGGCTGGCGCGGTTCTCAGGGCGAAGTGGCCCATGTCGGGTTCGACCAGGTTCAGGCCGGGGATCGTCTGTTCGGCTATCAGGCCGTCGACGACGGTTTCGTCCTGTTCGTCGATGGCGAGGCGCGTCGCGTTACCCCCTATCGCGCCGCCGTGGGTTCAGGCGCAGGCGCGGTGTCGGACGGTTCGCTGCGCGCGCCCATGCCTGGCAAGATTGTCGCGACGCCGGTCAAGGCGGGCGACGCCGTCGCCAAGGGACAGCCGGTCGTGGTGCTGGAAGCCATGAAGATGGAACACGCCCTGACCGCGCCGTTCGACGGCGTGGTGGAAAGCGTCGCGTCTCTTGGCGATCAGGTCGTCGAGGCGGCCGTGCTGGCGGTGGTGAGGGCGGACTAAAGCCCCACGCCGCCGATCGGGCGTGTCACGACCGTATCGCCCCATAGCGCGATCAGGCCGAGCGCCGGACGCATCACTCTGGATTCGCGGATCGTGTTGAACCAGGCGTCGTGCGAGGCCTTGCTCATCCAGACCTCTGTGACGAGCAGGGCGTCGGCGTCATTCACGTCGTGCGCCACGACGTAGCTGTGGCAGCCCGGTCGCTTCACATTGGCGTCCAGCAGGCAGAGGCCCAGTTCGTCGCGGCGGCCGGGATGGGCCGTCAGGCGGGTAATCAATCCGTACATACTGGTCCTAAACGCGCTGGGCGAACTGAGCGGCGCGCGATCATGACTAACCCCTTTAGATTAAGAATCTGGCCAATGCGCCTAAGGGGCACTACGTGGGCGCCATGCCGCTTCACATGATCAAGCTGGGCGTCGGGGTGCCGGACGTCGAATGGCTGGAGGCCCGCGCCGCCCGGGGCGGGGCGCTCGTCGTCCACACACGCATGACGCCGAAACGGGCGACCGAGATCGAGGACGGCGGCTCGCTCTATTGGGTGGTGAAGGGGACGATCGTCTGTCGCCAACCGGTGCTGGACATCACAACCTTGGGTGAGGGCAAGCAGAGCCGCTGTGAGATCACGCTCGAACCCAAGGTCGTCCGCACCGCGCCCATGGCCCGGCGACCCTTCCAGGGCTGGCGATATTTCGAGCCCAAGGATGCGCCGGTCGATCTGACCGACCTCGACGCCGGCGAGGCTCCGGAAGAACTAGTGCGTCAGCTTCGCGAACTGGGCGCCTGGTAAGGCCAAGCCCTCAACGTTTTGGGAGTTGACCCCGGCGGGTCAGCGTGGCCTGTGCCGCGTCCGATGATCGCGCTCAGCCTCCAGACCCGTACCGCCTTCCGCGACCTGCTGAACCTGGCATGGCCGGTGATCCTGGCGCGCATCGGCATCATGACCATGGGGCTGACCGACGCCATCGTGGTGGGCAACTATTCCAGCCAGGAACTGGCGTTCCATTCTCTGGCCTGGGCGCCGACGTCGATCGTGGTGACGACGGCGGTCGGCCTGATGCTGGGCGTGCAGGTGATGACGGCGCGGATGCTGGGCGAGGGGCGTCGGCACGCTGTCGGCTCAGTGCTGCGTCGCGGCCTGACCTATTCGTTGCAGATCGGCGTGGTGTCGATGATCGCCCTGATCGCCATTGGCCCGTGGGGACTGGGCAAGCTGGGGCTGGAGGATGGTCTGGCGGAGGGCGCCGGGCCTGCCCTGGTCGTCTTCGCCCTGTCCATGCCCTTCTATCTGATCTCGGTGACGGGCCAGTTCTTCCTGGAGGCTCTGGGCCGGCCCAAGCCCGGCATGGTGGCCATGTGGGTGGCGAACGGGGTCAATCTGGCGCTGAACATCGTACTGGTGCCGGACCTGCTCGGCTTCGGCTTCGACGGCGCCTTCGCCTCGGCCTGGGCGACCTTCGGGGCGCGGGCGGCGCTGGCGATCTTCCTGGTGATCTACATCCTGCGTCTACCCGAGGCGCGGGCGCTGGGCATCTTCGACAAGCCCGAGCGCGATCCCGAGGCCGCGCGCGAACAGGTCAAGGTCGGCCTGGGCGCCGGCGCCTCCTACTTCATCGAGGTCGGGGCCTTCTCGGGCTTCACCTTCTTCGCCGGTCAAATCGGCACGGCGGAGACGGCGGCCTGGGCGGTGGTGCTCAACGTCTCGGCCATCGTCTTCATGCTGCCGATGGGGCTATCGTCGGCGACGGCGGTGCTGGTGGGCCGCAGCTACGGCGCCGGCGACGGGCGAGGGGTCTTGCGCGCCGGTCTGGTGGGGCTGGGCGTCGTGACGGCCCTGACATTGGTGGTCGCCCTTCTGGTCTGGCCCAGCGCCCACCTGATCGTCGGCGCCTATAATCGAGATCCAGCCCTGCTGGCCATCGCCGCGCCGGCCCTGGTGCTGGCGACGCTGTTCTTTGTGGCGGACGGCATTCAGGTCGTTGCGGCCCAGGCCAACCGCGCGGCGGGCGACGTCTGGTGGCCCACCATCATGCATTTCGCCGCCTACGGCGCGGTGATGATGCCGCTGGGCTGGGTGCTGGCGCACCAAATGGGCGTCAACGGCCTGGTCTGGGCGGTGGTGATCGCCAGCCTGGCGTCCTCGACCCTGCTGACCGGGCGTTTCATCCGTATTGCGCGCCGTCTGCCGCAAGGCGTTTGAGGAAACCGCGCCGCCGCTCTATATCCCTGCGCTTCCCCGAACACCTGGACGATCATGGCCCGCATCCTCATCACCTCGGCGCTGCCCTACATCAATGGCATCAAGCACCTGGGGAATCTGGCGGGCTCGATGTTGCCGGCCGACGTCTGGGCGCGGTTTAAGCGGGCCCAGGGGCATGAGGTGCTCTATATCTGCGCCACCGACGAGCACGGCACCCCGGCTGAGCTGGCCGCCGCCGCCGCCGGCCAGGATGTGCGCACCTATTGCGACGAGCAGCACGAAATCCAGAAGGCCGCCGGTCAGGCGTTCGGCCTTAGCTACGACTGGTTCGGCCGGTCGTCGAATCCGCAGAACCATCGCCTGACCCAGCATTTCGCCGAGGCGCTGGAGAAGAACGGCCTGATCGAGGAGCGGGTGGATCGGATGATCTATTCGATCGACGACGCCCGCTTCCTGCCCGACCGCTATGTCGAGGGAACCTGCCCCCACTGCGGCCATGTCGGCGCGCGCGGCGATCAGTGCGACAACTGCGGACGCCTGCTGGATCCGACCGACCTGATTGATCCCTATTCGTCGGTGTCGGGCTCTAAGAATTTGGAGGTGCGCGACACGCGTCACCTCTATTTGCTCCAGACCAAGATCGAGCCCGAGATCCGCGCCTGGGTCGACGGCAAGACAGGCTGGCAACAGTTGGCCAAGTCCATCGCCTACAAACATTTGGACGAGGGGCTGATCGACCGGGGCATCACCCGCGACCTGGCCTGGGGCGTGCCGGTGACCAAGGACGGCTTCCCGCGCCCGGGCATGGAGGACAAGGTCTTCTACGTCTGGTTCGACGCCCCCATCGAATACATCGCCGCGACCGAGGAATGGGCCGAGGCGACGGGCGGATCGTGGCGTGACTGGTGGCGTCTGGACGAGGGGGCTGAGGACGTTCGCTATGTCCAGTTCATGGGCAAGGACAACGTCGCCTTCCACACCGTCAGCTTCCCCGCGACCATCATCGGCTCGGGCGAGCCGTGGAAGACGGTGGACCAGCTGAAGGCCTTCAACTGGCTGAACTGGTACGGCGGCAAGTTCTCCACCAGCCAGAAGCGCGGCGTCTTTATGGATCAGGCGCTGGAACTGCTGCCGGCCGACTACTGGCGCTGGCGCCTGACGGCCTATGGGCCGGAGCACGCGGATTCGGCCTTCACCTGGGAGGATTTCCAGGCCTCGACCAACAAGGACCTGGCCGATGTGCTGGGCAATTTCGTCAACCGCATCGTCAAGTTCGCGGAATCCAAGTTTGACGGCGTGGTGCCCGAGGGCGGCGAGGCCGGACCGGTCGAGATCCAGCTGGAGGCCGACATCAAGGCCGCCGTCGCCGAGGCGACCGAACAGCTGGAGGCGATGGAGTTTAGAAAGGCCGCCGTCGCCATCCGCGCCGCCTGGGTGTTAGGCAACGAGTATCTGCAGGTCGCGGCGCCTTGGACGGCGCTGAAGACCGATCGCGACCGCGCGGCGGTGGGGGTGCGCACGGGGCTGAATCTGGTGGCCCTGTTCGCGCGTCTGGCCGCGCCGATCCTGCCCTTCACCGCGCCCAGGATCGCGGCGTCGGTTGGGGTGGACGACCTGAGTTGGCCTGGCGCCGACGAGGATCTGCTGAACCGTCTGCCGGTCGGCGGCAAGGTCGAAGCTCAGGGCGTCTTGTTCGCCAAGATCGAGGACGCCCAGGTCGCGGAATGGTCCGAACGCTTCGGCGGCGCGGACGCCTGATCCGAAAGGGATAAGCGATGACGCCGACCCTGACGCCCCTGACTGACCAAGCGCGCGCCGCCATTCGCGAACGGCTGGCGCGCACGGGGCGGGCGCAGATCGACGGCGTCTTGGCTGTGACTGACGCGCAAGCGCTCTACGACGCGGCGACGGCCGCTGACTACAACGTCGTGACGCGACGCGGGACCGGCCATGTCGATCTGCCCGCCGCCTGGCTGGCCTCTCTGACGCCGGATCAGAAACAGGCGCTGGGTCAGGCGGTGCAGGCCTCGGCCCAGACCGACTTCCAATATCTGTACGACAATCACCCGATCTACGATCTGGTCCAGGCGGGGCAGGCGGCGCCGGTGTGGGCCGATCTGTTGGCCTTCCTGAACGGCGAGGCCTTCCTGGGCTTGATGCGGGACGTGACAGGCGAGCCGCGGCTCGCCTTGGCCGATGCGCAACTGACCCGTTATCGCGCCGGCCATTTTCTGACCGAGCATGACGATCACGCCGAGGGCAAGAATCGCTTCTTCGCCTATGTGCTGAACCTGACCCCAGCTTGGCGAATCGAGTGGGGCGGCCTTCTGGCTTTCCATGGCGCCGACGGCAATGTGGCGGAGGCCTTTACGCCGCGCTTCAACACCCTGAACCTGCTGAAGGTGCCGACGCCCCATTCGGTGACGCAGGTCGCCCTGTCGGCGGCGGCGGACCGGATTTCGGTCACCGGCTGGCTGCGCGGTCGCTGATCAGTCCTGTTCGGCGAACACGACGGGAAGCCCCGCCGCGTTCCAGGCCTGGATGCCGCCGGTCAGATTGAACAGCGGCTGGCCCTCGGGGCCGGTCGGCCCGACGAAGGCGCAGACCTGATGGCTGCGGCCGCCCTTCAGGCATTGAACGATGATCTTCTTGTCGGCCGGAAGGTCCAGCGCCTCCCATGCGGCGGGCATCTGACTGAGCGGGGCCAGGATCGCGCCGTCGATGCGGGCGGCGGCGAACTCGTCCGGCTCGCGCACATCGATCAGCACCGCTTCGCCCGCCTGCAGCCAGGCGGCGGCCTCTTCGACGGTGACCGTGGCGACGGTCATGGCGCGACCGTCGGTTCGGCGGGCGCCGGCGTTGGGCTGTCCTCTGTGCGCTTCTGGCCCAGGTGTTTGGCCGCTTCCTCGGGACCGATCTCAAGGAAGGCGGGGGCCGAGGCGTTGAACTCGTCCATATGGCCGGTGCGCACCACCACTTGACGGGCGCCGTCCCAGATCATGTGCAGGGCGACATAAAGGACGACGACCAGACCGATATAGCCGATCCAGCTGAAGCGGTGCAGAAGCTTGGCGATATAGGTGGCGGCGACGCCCATCAGGGCGATCGACAGGACCAGGCCGAAGACCATGATCCAGGGGTGTTCGTGCGCGGCGCCGGCGACGGCCAGCACATTGTCCAGCGACATGGTGATGTCGGCGACCATGATTTGAAGCAGGGCGGCGCCGAAGCTCTTGCGCTTCAGGCCCAGTTCCTCGGGCGACGGTCCAGAGCCGTGCTCGATGCTCATGGCCAGTTCGAGTTCCTTTTCGGCCTCGGCCTGGTCGTGCGTCGCTTGCTCGCGCAGTTCGCGCCACATCTTCCAGCACACCCACAGCAGCAGCAGGCCGCCGGCCAGCAACAGGCCGACCAGAGCCAGAAGCTGCACGGTGATCAGCGCAAACCCGATTCGCATGACGACGGCGGCGGCCAGGCCGATCAGAATGGCCTTCTTACGCTGGTCCTGGGGCAGGGCGGCGGCGGCCAGGCCCACGGCGACGGCGTTGTCGCCGGCCAGGACCAGATCCATCAGCAAGACCTGGCCCAGAGCCGTGGCCTGGCTGGCGAGTTCGGGAGACGAAAGGAATTCCATTTCCGCTCCTTAGCCTCGGTGCGGCGTTCTGTCAGCCGCGTTGCGCGCGCGCCGCTTCATAAAGCGCAACCGCCGCAGCATTGGAGACGTTCAGGCTCTCGAATCCGCCCGGCATGGGGATTTTGGCCAGGACGTCGCAGTGTTCGGCGACCAGACGACGGATGCCGTCGCCTTCGGACCCCATGACCAGAACGGTCGGCTGATGATCCAGCGCTTCTTCCAGCGTCTGTTCGCCCGTTCCGTCCAGCCCGACGGCGCGCCAGCCCAGATCGGCCAGCCGCTCCAGCGCACGGGACAGATTCGTGACGCGCGCATGAGGGAGGCGTTCGGTGGCGCCGACGGCCGCCTTGGCCAAGGCGCCGGCGAGGGCCGGAGCGTGACGGTCCTGAACGATGATTCCCCGTGCGCCGAACGCCAGGGCAGAGCGGAAGATGGCGCCGACGTTCTGGGGGTCGGTCAGCTGATCCAGCATGACGATGACGCCCTCAGCCGGATCGGCCAGCTCTTCCAGCGACACGCCTTCCAGCGGCTGGACCTTGAAGGCCAGCCCCTGATGCACGGCGCCGGGGGGCAGCATCCGGGTCAGGGCCTGGATATCGACCACCTCGATCTTATGGCCGTTTGCGAGAGCATTGTTCTCGATCTCGGCGGCGCGCTCGGCCGTGGCCAGCAGACGACCCATGCCGCGACGGGCGGGATTCGCCAGAGCGGCCAAAACCGGATGTCGGCCCCACAGAAAATTATCGGCGTCCGACTTGCCCCGGTCGGGCGAACGGGGCTGGCGAGGAGTTTCCTCGCGCCGGCCAAACCCTTGCGCAGCGGGCTTTTGGCCCTTGTCGCGGGGGCCATCGGGACGGTTTCCGAAGACCGGTTTTTTACCGCTTTTACGGTCGTTGCGTTCTGATTTCGACGACACTATAAGACGCCCTCCGATTTGGAGCCCCAAGGGCTTTCGGGTCTGGGTGCCCCCTCTATCCTAGAGGAGGCGACAAGCCGAAGGCTTTTGTTTCGTCCCGCTTCTTTATGGGCGGAAACGAGGGGTCCGACGGTTCGACAAGGCGCGCTGGGGGAATGTCCCGAGTGGCAAAGGGGGGGGACTGTAAATCCCCTGCGTAAGCTTCGAAGGTTCGAGTCCTTCTTCCCCCACCACGCGCCTTGACGGATACGACGGATCAGGACGACGGAGAGGAACCGGCTGCGGCGTTCCGAAAGAACTTCCGCAGTCTCCGCGCGGGTATAGCACAATGGTAGTGCAGCAGCCTTCCAAGCTGAGGATGTCGGTTCGATCCCGTCTACCCGCTCCAGGTTTTTAAAAAGATCAGCATCGCGCCCCTCCGCTGACGGACCCGGGCCATCAGGAGTTTGGCCATGGCCAAGGAAAAGTTCGAACGGACGAAGCCGCACTGCAACATCGGCACGATTGGTCACGTTGACCACGGCAAGACGACGTTGACGGCAGCGAT
>NZ_JBEPMW010000005.1:0-5602 GCF_040545985.1 Brevundimonas sp. 1080
TTGGGTGCGGGAGTAGGATTTGAACCTACGACCTTCAGGTTATGAGCCTGACGAGCTACCGGGCTGCTCCATCCCGCGGCAAACGGTAGTGTATCGAGAAGGAAGAACGGTTTCGAGAAGGACCGCGATTGCGGTTTTTGTTCATCATCGGCTGTCCGCCTGGTAGACCCGGCGGCGACCTACTCTCCCGCGCCTTGAGACGAAGTACCATTGGCTCTGGAGGGCTTAACGACCGAGTTCGGAATGGGATCGGGTGGGGAACCTCCGACATAGCCACCAGGTCAACCAGGGGGACAGCGGATGATGAGAAGACATTGTCTGCGATCGTTCTGGTCTGAACGATCATCGAATGAGTTTTGCTGAGAAACGATCAAACCGATCGGATTATTAGTACCAGTAAGCTTCATGGGTCGCCCCACTTCCACACCTGGCCTATCAACGTGGTAGTCTTCCACGATCCTCAGCGAAGCCTTGTTTTGAGGTTAGTTTCCCGCTTAGATGCTTTCAGCGGTTATCTATTCCATACTTAGCTACCCTGCTGCACAGCTGGCGCCATGACAGGTACACCAGAGGTATGTCCATCCCGGTCCTCTCGTACTAGGGACAGATCCTCTCAAGCTTCGAACACCCACGGCAGATAGGGACCAAACTGTCTCACGACGTTCTGAACCCAGCTCACGTACCACTTTAAATGGCGAACAGCCATACCCTTGGGACCTGCTCCAGCCCCAGGATGTGATGAGCCGACATCGAGGTGCCAAACTTTGCCGTCGATATGGACTCTTGGGCAAAATCAGCCTGTTATCCCTAGAGTACCTTTTATCCGTTGAGCGATGGCCCTTCCACTCGGGACCACCGGATCACTATGGCCGACTTTCGTCTCTGCTCGACTTGTCAGTCTCGCAGTCAGGCGGGCTTATGCCATTGCACTCGACGACCGATTTCCGACCGGTCTGAGCCCACCATCGCGCGCCTCCGTTACACTTTAGGAGGCGACCGCCCCAGTCAAACTACCCACCACGCCATGTCCCGGGACCGGATAACGGCCCTCGGTTAGACGTCAACGACAGTAAGGGTGGTATTTCAAGGACGACTCCACCAGAGCTGGCGCCCCGGTTTCATAGTCTCCCACCTATCCTACACATACGGTCGCTAACGCCAAGGCGAAGCTATAGTAAAGGTTCATAGGGTCTTTCCGTCTGACCGCGGGAACCCCGCATCTTCACGGGGAATTCAATTTCACTGAGCCTATGCTGGAGACAGTGGGGAAGTCGTTACGCCATTCGTGCAGGTCGGAACTTACCCGACAAGGAATTTCGCTACCTTAGGACCGTTATAGTTACGGCCGCCGTTTACCTGGGCTTCAGTTCGACGCTTTCACATCTCCCTTTAACCTTCAGGCACCGGGCAGGCGTCAGACCCTATACGTCGCATTGCTGCTTCGCAGAGCCCTGTGTTTTTGCTAAACAGTCGCTACCCCCTGGCTTGTGCCACTCAGTCCTGCTTGCGCAAGGTGAGTCACGCTTATTCCGAAGTTACGCGTGCAATTTGCCGAGTTCCTTCAGCATAGTTCTCTCAAACGCCTTGGTATGCTCTACCTGACCACCTGTGTCGGTTTCGGGTACGGTCTCTGCTGGAGTTATTTCCTGGGACAACGCCCCCGCACACACAATCCAATAAGTGGGTACGAGTTAAGCCATCCGTCACTTCCAGCTGGTGCAGGAATATTTACCTGCTTCCCATCGACTACGCTTTTCAGCCTCGCCTTAGGGGCCGACTAACCCTGCGCAGATTAGCTTTACGCAGGAACCCTTGGTCTTTCGGCGAGAGTGTCTCTCACACTCTTATCGTTACTCATGTCAGCATTCTCACTTCCGATACCTCCAGCCAGGCTCACGCCTGACCTTCACCGGCCTACGGAACGCTCCGCTACCGCTTGCAGTAAACTGCAAACCCATATCTTCGGCGCACGGCTTGAGCCCCGTTACATTTTCCGCGCAGGATCGCTTGATCAGTGAGCTGTTACGCTTTCTTTAAAGGATGGCTGCTTCTAAGCCAACCTCCTGATTGTCAAAGCAATCCCACATCGTTTCCCACTTAGCCGTGACTTGGGGGCCTTAGATGATGGTTAGGGTTGTTTCCCTTTTCACGACGGACGTTAGCACCCGCCGTGTGTCTGCCCGATAGTTCTCTTGGGTATTCGGAGTTTGGTTAGTATTGGTACCGCTCGCGCAGCCCGCAACCATCCAGTGCTCTACCCCCCAAGGAATTCGTCGGACGCTCTACCTAAATAGATTTCGCGGAGAACCAGCTATGTCCAGGTTTGATTGGCCTTTCACCCCTATCCACAAGTCATCCCAGAATTTTTCAACATTCACGGGTTCGGTCCTCCAGTTGGTGTTACCCAACCTTCAACCTGCTCATGGATAGATCACCTGGTTTCGGGTCGTCATACGTCGAACTTAGCGCCCTATTCAGACTCGCTTTCGCTGCGCCTACACCTAACGGCTTAAGCTTGCTCGACACATGAAGTCGCTGACCCATTATACAAAAGGTACGCCGTCACCGCGCTTGGCGGCTCCGACTGCTTGTAGGCTTCCGATTTCAGGATCTGTTTCACTCCCCTTGTCGGGGTGCTTTTCACCTTTCCCTCACGGTACTTGTTCACTATCGGTCGTAGAGGAGTACTTAGGCTTGGAGGGTGGTCCCCCCATGTTCAGACAGGATTTCACGTGTCCCGCCCTACTCGAGTCTCTTGCTGTTTGATGACTACGGGGCTTTCACCCACTATGGCCGACCTTTCCAGATCGTTCGTCTTTATTTCACAAGAGCACTGGCCTGGTCCCGGTTCGCTCGCCACTACTACGGGAGTCTCGGTTGATGTCCTTTCCTCCGGGTACTGAGATGTTTCAGTTCCCCGGGTTCGCTTAATGAAGCCTATGTATTCAGCTCATTATACCTTTCAACAATCCGCCAATCGCTGCTTCCGAAGAAACAGAGTTGGAAGACTGTAAAGGTGGGTTTCCCCATTCGGAAATAACCGGATCAAAGGGTGCTAGCGCCTCCCCGGTTCTTATCGCAGCTTGCCACGTCCTTCATCGCCTCTCTACGCCAAGGCATCCGTCAGAAGCCCTTCAACGTTTGATCGTTTCTCAGCAAAACTCATGCTTGGTGTATTCCGCCCGACTGGAAAGATGCCGGGGGACCAAGCCTGATTTTTGTCAGACAATGTCTTCTTCTCGAACAGGACCTCAAAGCTCAGGGGAGCCGGTCACGTTCTTCCTTTACGATATCAATGCACGCCAACCCAAAGGCCGACGGCAAACTTGAATGCGATCACAAGATCCTGGTGGAGCCAGACGGAGTCGAACCGACGACATCCTGCTTGCAAAGCAGGCGCTCTACCAACTGAGCTATGGCCCCATTCCATCAGGAATGGTGCGAAGCCCAGGAGAGCTGTCATACGATACTGTCCAAGGCTGAAGTCCAGCAGGGCTGGTAGGCCCGGGCAGACTCGAACTGCCGACCTTACGCTTATCAGGCGTACGCTCTAACCACCTGAGCTACGGGCCTATGGCAGCGACAGCCGGGTCATAAACACCCAGGCTCGCGATCGCGTCACCAACTCAACGACCCGTATGGCCGAGGCGTCGATGACGAAAGTGGAAAGAGAAACGGAGACGGCGGCGTTCCGCCGTTTATTGGAGCCTCAATAGACAGTCTCGTGAGAGACGGCCTGGAGAAGCATCCTTAGAAAGGAGGTGATCCAGCCGCAGGTTCCCCTACGGCTACCTTGTTACGACTTCACCCCAGTCGCTGACCCTACCGTGGTCGCCTGCCTCCTTGCGGTCAGCGCAGCGCCTTCGGGTAGAACCAACTCCCATGGTGTGACGGGCGGTGTGTACAAGGCCCGGGAACGTATTCACCGCGGCATGCTGATCCGCGATTACTAGCGATTCCAACTTCATGCCCTCGAGTTGCAGAGGACAATCCGAACTGAGACGACTTTTAAGGATTAACCCTCTGTAGTCGCCATTGTAGCACGTGTGTAGCCCACCCTGTAAGGGCCATGAGGACTTGACGTCATCCCCACCTTCCTCCGGCTTAGCACCGGCAGTCCCATTAGAGTTCCCAACTAAATGATGGCAACTAATGGCGAGGGTTGCGCTCGTTGCGGGACTTAACCCAACATCTCACGACACGAGCTGACGACAGCCATGCAGCACCTGTGTCCTAGTCCCCGAAGGGAAAGCCACGTCTCCGTGGCGGTCCAGGCATGTCAAAAGGTGGTAAGGTTCTGCGCGTTGCTTCGAATTAAACCACATGCTCCACCGCTTGTGCGGGCCCCCGTCAATTCCTTTGAGTTTTAATCTTGCGACCGTACTCCCCAGGCGGATTGCTTAATGCGTTAGCTGCGTCACCGAAATGCATGCATCCCGACAACTAGCAATCATCGTTTACGGCGTGGACTACCAGGGTATCTAATCCTGTTTGCTCCCCACGCTTTCGAGCCTCAGCGTCAGTAATGAGCCAGTGTGTCGCCTTCGCCACTGGTGTTCTTCCGAATATCTACGAATTTCACCTCTACACTCGGAGTTCCACACACCTCTCTCATACTCAAGACACCCAGTATCAAAGGCAATTCCGAGGTTGAGCCCCGGGATTTCACCCCTGACTTAAATGTCCGCCTACGCTCCCTTTACGCCCAGTAATTCCGAGCAACGCTAGCCCCCTTCGTATTACCGCGGCTGCTGGCACGAAGTTAGCCGGGGCTTCTTCTCCGGGTACCGTCATTATCGTCCCCGGTGAAAGAATTTTACAATCCTAAGACCTTCATCATTCACGCGGCATGGCTGCGTCAGGCTTTCGCCCATTGCGCAAGATTCCCCACTGCTGCCTCCCGTAGGAGTTTGGGCCGTGTCTCAGTCCCAATGTGGCTGATCATCCTCTCAGACCAGCTACTGATCGTCGCCTTGGTGAGCCTTTACCTCACCAACTAGCTAATCAGACGCGGGCCGCTCTAAAGGCGATAAATCTTTCCCCCGAAGGGCACATTCGGTATTAGCACAAGTTTCCCTGAGTTATTCCGAACCTAAAGGCACGTTCCCACGTGTTACTCACCCGTCCGCCACTAACTCCGAAGAGTTCGTTCGACTTGCATGTGTTAGGCCTGCCGCCAGCGTTCGCTCTGAGCCAGGATCAAACTCTCAGGTTGAGTTGACTTCTGACCTAAGCATCGGACCGACCGAAGTCGTCCTTGGCATTAGTTCTACGTATTTTATTGACGAGTTCCCACGTCATCGATCCGAAGACCGACGCATGGTATCTTTTCAAAAAGACCGCAGATAGTCAGTGTCGTATGATGACCTTCTAGGGTCATCGCAAGAACACCGCCGCCTGCGTTTCTCTTTCCAAATCAACAATGTCAAAGACCCTGGAACCTCCGGAGAGGCCCGACCGTTTAACGCCGTGTCGTCGGCGGAGGCGGCGATTTAGAGAACCGCAAACCCCGTGTCAACCGCTCTTTTCAGAGATCTTTCGGAGAGAAGAGCGAACCCTTCAGACCGCAAGAAACCACCGGAGGAAAGCGAGGCTTACCTCT
>NZ_JBEPMW010000006.1:0-1193 GCF_040545985.1 Brevundimonas sp. 1080
GCTTAGGCGATGATCTTGGCCACGACGCCGGCGCCGACGGTGCGGCCGCCTTCACGGATGGCGAAGCGCAGGCCCTGGTCCATCGCGATCGGGGTGATCAGCTCGACGTTCAGCTCGGCGTTGTCGCCCGGCATGATCATCTCGACGCCTTCCTTCAGCTGAACGATGCCGGTCACGTCCGTGGTGCGGAAGTAGAACTGCGGGCGATAGTTCGTGAAGAACGGGGTGTGACGACCGCCCTCTTCCTTGGTCAGGATGTAGGCTTCAGCCAGGAACTTGGTGTGCGGGGTGATGGAGCCCGGCTTGCACAGCACCTGGCCGCGCTCGACGTCTTCACGCTTGGTGCCGCGCAGCAGCACGCCGACGTTGTCGCCCGCCTGGCCCTGGTCCAGCAGCTTGCGGAACATTTCCACGCCCGTGCAGGTCGTCTTCTGGACCGGACGGATGCCGACGATCTCGACTTCCTCACCGACCTTGATGATGCCCTTCTCGACGCGGCCCGTGACCACGGTGCCGCGGCCCGAGATCGAGAACACGTCTTCGACCGGCATCAGGAACGGCAGGTCGACCGGACGCTCCGGCTGCGGGATGTAGGCGTCGACGGTTTCCATCAGGGCCAGAACGCGCTGTTCGCCGATTTCCGGGTTCACGCCGTCGGTCGCGGCCTTGGCCGAACCCTTGGTGATCGGAATGTCGTCGCCGGGGAACTGGTACGACGAAAGCAGCTCGCGCACTTCCATCTCGACCAGCTCGAGCAGCTCTTCGTCGTCGACCAGGTCGACCTTGTTCATGAAGACCACCAGGGCCGGCACGCCGACCTGACGGGCCAGCAGGATGTGCTCGCGGGTCTGCGGCATCGGGCCGTCAGCGGCCGACACCACCAGGATCGCGCCGTCCATCTGCGCGGCGCCGGTGATCATGTTCTTCACATAGTCGGCGTGGCCGGGGCAGTCGACGTGGGCGTAGTGACGGTTGGCCGTCTCATATTCCACGTGCGCGGTGTTGATCGTGATGCCGCGCGCCTTCTCTTCCGGCGCAGCGTCGATGTCGGCGTAGTTCATCGCCTTCGCGCCGCCGGCCTTCGCCAGCGTCATCGTGATCGCTGCCGTCAACGTCGTCTTGCCGTGGTCAACGTGACCAATCGTGCCGATGTTGCAGTGCGGCTTCGTCCGTTCGAACTTTTCCTTGGCCAT